>JADFNV010000015.1:656-66407 GCA_022563195.1 Pseudomonadota bacterium | reverse complement strand
CGATTTTCCGACTCCTGATTGCCCGACGATGATCGCGATCCGGCCGGCCAGCAGGGTTTTCAGTTCGTCCATATTGTCGCCGGTCTCAGCGCTGCACATCACAGTCGGATATCCAATGGCGCTGAACTGGGCCATTTCGGCCTGTGCAGACGCGCGATTCGGCTCCAGGTCTGTCTTGTTGTAAACGACGGCCGCGGCCACCCGCATGTCTTCGGCGGCACATAAGTAACGATCCGTAATGAACCAATCGGGTTTGGGCGAGCCTGCGGTGACCACCACGAGCAATTCGATATTGGCTGCAAGGACTTCAATCTGGCCACGGAGATTTGGACGGCGAAGTTCATTGTCGCGTGCGTCGATTTTCGTGATGAGCCAATCTTTCTCATTGGCTATGCGTTCGGCTTCGACACGGTCAGCGCAAACAGGCTTGATACGCTTGCCCTTGATGCGTGCTATGACCTGTTTGCCATCGGGCAATCGCAGCCGCATGCGGCGGCTATAAGTAGCAATTACAACAGGCAGGATTTTTTGCATGAACTAAGAGATCTGGAGGAATGTGATGTTGAGTATGCCGCGATGCGTGGAGCCTTGCACTTCAAGGACAGGTAAACTATTGGTACTTGAGCTTGAAACTGCGATGAGACGCATATGCACAGCACTGACAACGATGATGATCCGTCCGGCAATCTGATCTGGATTGATCTGGAAATGACCGGCCTCGACACTACGAGTGACACAATCATTGAAATCGCGACGATCATCACGGACTGCGACCTCAATGAATTGGCCGAGGGGCCTGTGTTGGCGATAGGGCAGTCAAAAGAGACGATGGACAGCATGGACGACTGGAATACCCGACAGCATGCGAAGTCGGGTCTGACTGAGAGAGTCCTGGCAAGTAAGGTCAGTTTGGCCGCGGCCGAGCGAGTAACTATTGAATTTCTCGAGAAATGGGTAGGTACCGGGCTCTCGCCGATGTGCGGCAACAGTATCTGCCAGGATCGACGCTTTCTCGCGCGTGAAATGCCGCAGCTCGAAGGCTATTTTCATTATCGGCATCTCGACGTAAGCACGCTGAAGGTAGTCGCACAGCGGTGGGCGCCCGATGTTGCGGCCGGATTCAAGAAGGATTCGGCGCACCTGGTGTTGTCAGATATACGTGATTCAATTGCCGAGCTTACGTGGTATCGCGATAAGCTTCTGGATCAATCCGTAATAGCAGAATCACGGCGTCATGCAAGATAAGCCATTTTCCCCGGCGACCGAGCGCAACAGTCAACCTATTCTTGACGTGATACAACATGAGTTGCAAGACGCAAAATCGGTGCTCGAGATAGGCTCTGGGACGGGACAACATGCCGTTGTTTTTGCTGCCGAGCTCGGTCATTTGATCTGGCAGACGAGTGACCTTGAAGAGAATCATGACGACATTCATGCGTGGCTTGCCGATGCTGAGTTGTCGAATGTACGTGAACCGTTATCGATCGATGTGTTGACAGCCGAGTTGCCTGGGAAATCCTACGATGCGGTTTTTTCTGCAAACACAGCGCATATCATGAGTTTCGCGGCAGTCGAAAAAATGTTCTCTCTGGTTGCCTTGGTTCTCGACAAGGATGGCGTATTCTGTCTCTACGGCCCCTTTCGCGAAAACGGCGAATTCAACACGACCAGCAATGCGGAGTTTCATCGCTTATTGCAAAGCAGTGATCCAGACATGGGCATTCGACACCTGGAGGACCTGGATCGATTCGCAGCGATTGGCAATATGCAGCGCTTGCGGCTCTATGCCATGCCCGCGAATAATTTCCTTGCGGTATGGAAGAAAATGCGGCCATGGGATAGTCATGACAACACATAAAGGTGGTTGCCATTGTGGTCGGGTGCGCTTCGAGGTTGACGCGGCAGCCAATATCAAGGCGGATCAGTGCAATTGCAGCATCTGCCGCATGTCGGGATATCTGCACATGATCGTTCCAAAACACGCATTCCGCTTGCTCAGCGGAGCAGATGATGTCGAGACATATACATTCAATACCGGCGTCGCTCAGCACTATTTTTGTCGTAACTGTGGCGTCAAATCGTTCTATGTGCCGCGATCTCACCCGACTGGCTACAGCGTTAACGTCAATTGCATCGATCCGGAAACGATCGAATCTGTGACGGTGAATCCATTTGATGGCCAACAATGGGAGCAGAATGTGTCTAAACTGTCTCCGATAAGCGACTGATTTAACTAATCTTTAACTGGCGTAGGCCGTGACCATGTCTTATAGTTGCGGCACACGGGATTGGCGCGCTGTGAAATGATGATGACGACGAATATTAAGGTTTTTGGCCTCTTGTTGCTGATGACTGGACTGCAGGTCGCGGCCGAGCCGGCGTGGGTGAGTGATCAGTTCGAAGTCATGTTGCGGACTGGGCCCAGCACGGCCAATGCCATAGAACGGATGTTGCCCAGCGGCACGGCACTAGAGGTGCTTGAGCGTGATGACGCTGCAGGATATGCGCGAGTGCGTACGAATGCCGGCACCGAAGGTTGGATACTCATCCGTTATTTGATGAGTGAACCGAGCGCGCGCGTGCAACTCGTGCAGCTAAAGGGTCAGTTGACCGATGCCAGCGCGCAGGGCAGTTCGCTGACGTCACAGCTCAATGCTGTCAAAGGCGAGTACAACACTGCGACCGACCGCATCGCCACGCTTGAGCGCGAAAAACGCCAGCTCGCGCAGGAATTGACCGAGATCAAACGTGCCGCGGCCAATGTACTTGGGGTAAACAGCCAGAACATAAGCCTGCGCGAGCAATTGGCCACGTTGGAGATCAAACTTGCGACTGTCGAACAACAGAACCGTGAGCTGACCGGCCAGACGACGCGCTACTGGTTCATGGCCGGCGCGCTGGTACTGATGATTGGTATTCTGCTGGGTATCTGGGTACCGCGTATGCGCTTGCAGCGGCGCTCCCGATACGACCGCTTCTAAACTGCGAAAGGGCGCGATACCGGGTATTTGCTCGCGCTGAACCTCGCTCGGCGTCCTGCCTCGGCTCGCATCGGCCTGCGCTTGCTTGGGCGTCCTGCGTCGCAGCGCTGCGGACGACGCGCGAGCAAACACACCGATACCGCGCCCCTGCCGAGTTTTGCGAGGAACCTCCCATCCGCCGTTCAGACATCGAGCAAATACCCGCTGCCGTGCCGCTGCGGTGGGATCGTCCGCATGTCTCCGCTTGACGGGGGCGGGCGGCTACAGGTGGTTTTCTATACCGACTCGCCGGCAAGGAACAGCCAGGTCTCGACCAGGGTATCGGGGTTCAACGACATGCTTTCAATACCTTGCTCGAGGAGCCAGCGCGCAAGGTCCGGGTGATCAGACGGTCCCTGGCCGCAAATTCCAATATATTTTCCCTGCTTTTTGCATGCGGCAATGGTCATCGCCAGCATTGCCTTGACCGCATCGTCGCGTTCATCAAACAGATCAGCGATCAAAGCTGAATCGCGATCCAGTCCCAGCGTAAGCTGCGTCATGTCGTTCGAGCCGATTGACATGCCATCAAAATGTTCAAGGTAGCGATCCGCCAGCAGCGCATTGGTCGGTAATTCGGACATCATGATGATCTTCAGTTCGTCCTTGCCACGCTCGAGACCATTAGCAATCAGCAGATCGATGACATCTTTCGCCTGTTGAACGGTACGAACGAATGGAATCATCAGCTGGACGTTTCTCAATCCCATTTCATTTCGAACCTTGCGGATTGCGGCACACTCGAGCTCAAAGCAAGGTCGAAAACTTTCTGACACGTAACGTGCCGCGCCGCGGAATCCAAGCATTGGATTTTCCTCCTTCGGCTCGTATCGTTCGCCGCCTATCAGGTTGGCATATTCGTTGGATTTGAAGTCGGACAGACGAACAATGACGGGTTCAGGTGCGAACGCCGCCGCGATCGTACTGATGCCCTCGGCCAACTTGTCGATATAAAACTGCACCGGGTCGTTATATCCCGCCATTTGCTCGTCGACAGCCTCGCGAGTCGAATCGTCAAGCTTGTCGTATTCAAGCAAAGCCTGCGGATGCACGCCGATCATGCGATTGATTATAAATTCGAGGCGCGCCAGTCCGACACCGTGATTCGGAATATTCGCGAAGTCAAACGCGCGATCGGGATTGCCGACGTTCATCATTATCTTGACCGGAATATCGGGGAGTGAATCAAGCTCGATCTGCTTCTGCTCAAAATCGAGCTGACCGTCGTACACGATTCCTTCGTCACCCTCCGCACAACTCACCGTAACCTCCTGGCCGTCCTTGATCGTCTCGGTGGCATCTCCACAACCGACTACAGCGGGAATACCCAATTCCCGGGCGATGATTGCGGCATGACAGGTTCGGCCGCCACGATTCGTAACGATCGCGGCCGCACGTTTCATGACCGGTTCCCAGTCGGGATCTGTCATGTCCGACACGAGTATGTCACCTGGTTGAATGCGACCCATCTCCTTGACGCTGCGAATGATTTTGGCCGTGCCAGAGCCAATCTTGTTGCCAATGCTGCGCCCGGTGGTCACTACACTGGAGCGACCCTTGAGAGTAAATCTCTGAATCGAACGGCCACTGCGACTCTGCACCGTCTCTGGCCGCGCCTGCAGGATATAGAGCTTGCCGTCAGTGCCATCAAGACCCCATTCGATGTCCATGGGCCGTCCGTAATGTTTCTCAATCGTTACGGCCATCCGCGAGAGTTCGATGATGGCGTCGTCAGTCAGGGAAAACACCTGGCTTTCAGCTTCATCCACGTCGACAGTGTCGACCGTTTTGCCCAGCGTCGAGTGCTTGCTGTAGATCATCTTGAGCAACTTGCTGCCAAGGTTTTTTCTCAGGATAGGGTGCTTGTTTTGCTCGAGTGCTGGTTTGTAAACATAGAATTCGTCGGGGTTGACGGAGCCCTGCACGACGGTCTCGCCAAGGCCGTAAGATGCTGTAATGAACACGACATCACGGAATCCCGACTCGGTATCGAGAGTAAACATGACGCCCGCTGACCCGATATCGCTGCGCACCATCGTTTGCACGCCGACCGAAAGTGCAACCTGATTGTGATCGAAACCCTGATGGACCCGGTAGGCGATGGCACGATCAGTGAAAAGCGACGCATAGACCTGATGCATTGCCCCGATCAGATTGTCGAGACCTCGCACGTTGAGGAAAGTCTCTTGCTGTCCTGCAAAAGATGCGTCGGGCAGGTCCTCGGCTGTCGCAGATGAGCGCACGGCGACGGCAATATCACGGCCATTGGACATTTCTTGCCATGCCCCGTCGATGTCGGCGATCAGGCGCTCGGGGAGGGGTGTAGCCAGAATTGCGTCGCGAATATCCTGGCCGGCGGTAGTTAGCGCATCGAGATCATCGACATCGAGATTATCAAGGAGTTTCGAGATGTGTTGGTCGAGCGCATTGCGGGTCAAAAAGTCACGGTATGCTGCTGCCGATGTAGCGAAGCCGCCGGGAACTCTGATGCCAAGGCTGGCTAGTTTGCCGATCATCTCCCCCAGCGAGGCGTTCTTTCCGCCAACAACCTCAATATCCTGCATCCCAAGCTCAGCGAGCTTGATGACATATGGCTCCAACGTCTGCTCCCTTGTGTTCCCCTGCAGGAAATGGACAATCGATATCGCACTTACCCACAACGGCGATATTCGTCATGGTGGCAATCCAGGACTTCTACCTATGTACGAACGCACCGTATTTTTCCTTTCGGACCAGACCGGCGTGACTGCAGAAACGCTGGGTCACAGCCTTCTCACGCAGTTTGATGGCCAGAATTTTCGGCAAGTGACTTTGCCATTTATAGATACCGAAGACAAGGCGCATGAGGCGGTGCGGAAAATCAATAAGGCGGGCAGCGCAGATACAAAGCGACCGGTCGTTTTCTCGACATTGGTGCAGAATGAATTTCGATCAATTGTCAGTAAGGCAAATGGCTTGCACCTTGATATATTCGATGAATTCCTTGAACCGCTCGAAAAAGAATTCCAGCAGAAGCCGACCTACGAGCCCGGCCGTGCCCACGGCATGACCGATATCAACGCCTATATGAAACGCATTGAGGCAACCAATTTTGCGCTCGCGAATGACGACGGTGGTATCAGTCGCAACTACGATATGGCTGACGTCATACTGATTGGTGTATCACGATCCGGAAAAACGCCGACCTGCCTTTATCTGGCCCTGCAATACGGTGTATACGCAGCCAATTTCCCGCTGACTGAGGAGGATTTCGAGACGGGCGAACTGCCTGGATTTCTGGTTCAGCAAAAACAAAAACTTTTCGGACTGACGATCGCGCCTGATCGTCTAAGACAGATTCGCAAGGAACGGCGATCGCTGGGCAAATATTCTTCGGCGCAGCAGGTACGTTATGAATTGCGTGAATCGGGGAAAATCTTCAAACGATATGCAATACCGAGCGTGGATACGACGAAATTTTCGATTGAAGAAATCGCGAGCAGAATTCTCGATAGTACCGGTGTTGAGCGACGAGTGCGACCCTGATTTTTAACCTGTCAGTCCCTGTCTTGGAACGATATTTGCACGCATTTTGTAACGATAACGCTGTGCTATATTGGCTGCATGTTACTCGATTGCCAAATTGTTCCGCAGACAATTATCAAGCCCAAAAGCTTTGCCGGCTTGATGGCATTGTATGAAAGTAACTACCTGCGATTGCTGTATCTGATTCCCGAACTGGAACGACTCGACGGTTGTTACCGCTCACGGGTTGCGGGTGAATGTGACCTGTATGTTGAGATACTTGAACGCTGTCGTTACACGGTTACTCTGTCGATGACGTATTTATTTGTCTCAGCCGGTAAAGACGTAGCAGATCCTGACTTGACGGTCAGGGCTTACCTCGACGGGCAGCTGGCGGAATCCATGAGTCTGTATGACCATCAGCGGCAAGGGGGTCTGCACCGGCAGCTGCAAGGTAGCAGACCCGAGCTCCATGTTCGCTGGCAGCGAAACGTGGTCCTGAACAAGTGGCTCGAATACCTGACAGACCAGGGGCATCTCGTCCTCGATCGCTAAGGCACACTGCCTCTTGCGATAGCGTCAACCGGTCGCCGTCAGATTGCAAAACTGTCGATTCAGTCAGAGTTTCCTGCACGTTCAATTGTCATTATCCGGATGTCATGCATGGTCGTCGCTGAGGTTCAGGCTGCGGCGTTATGTTAAGAGGTGCCGACGGTGACAGCTTTGGACACTATTTTCGGAAATACGCCCGCTGAGGCTGAGGACAGTGAGAGCGATAAGCTCCTGAACCTTTATAAGAGTCGCCAGGAACTCAAGAAAGAATTCGCCGACCTGGGCGATGAGCAATACCGGCTGAAAGAATTTATCAATGAACAAGAGGGCGTGATGGCTCGCTTGCAACAGAAATTTGACCACCTCGAAAATCTGCTCTTCGATCCGGAATGGGTCAACAACATCGTCACCTACTACCAGCTACGTGGACTGAATTTTCGTTGCGAGGTCAAGCTCGCGAAGTTTGCGGAACAGCTTAAGCAACAACGCGAAAAGAAGCAGCACAGCCAGTTGCTGGCCGATTGGAATGAGCTACGCAGACAGGAGGCCTTGGGTCTTGAAAGTGAGATCGGCGAGCAGCGAATGCAGGTACAGATTCTCGAAGATCAATTACAGGTGGAACGACACAGATATACGACCATGAGCGGATTTCTCAAAATATTTCGGCGTCATTCCGCGACGGCAATACTCAATAGCCTGGAGGTAACGCTCGAACTGGAGCAGCAAAATGAGAGTGATCTGTTGCAGCGCTACGATGAAGTTCAAAATCACGAGCCTCCGGATACACAAGGCCTGAATATCGCGACAAAACGCATGATCAATTTCATTATTCTTGCATTCGCGCAACAAATATATCTGCACTTCGAGAAAGACAATGTCGCCAACATGGCGAAAGAGGCGGGTGAAAAAAGTGCAGGTACCATTAACTACGGCGGTAAGGCGTCGTGTGACGAAATCGTTGCGAGCGTCCAGAAACGCATCGAGGCACTTGACAGCGCTACAGACATTGCAGAAGTCCTGCAACTGAGGGCCAAGCTAATAGCAGAGGAGGCGCAGTTCCGCACCGACGACGATGCTGTGCCGGTCGCTGCCAGTGTCGGTACGATATATGCGATCGAGGCAAGTGGTGCGGTCAAGAAAAGTGACGCGCACTTGCTCGGCGAGAATTACTGGAATATATCCAATATCCTGAGCCGCTAGATTCTGATCGCGGTGGAGGAGGCTCCGAACCCGTCAATATCACCTTGACGGAATACTAGATGTCGGTCCTGTACATCCGGCGTCGAAAGCGCGGCTGGTCCAATTCTGAATCGGCAGGAGCAGCCGCTGGCGTCTGTTCAGTTTCATTTCGTGGTGCACCTGAATCGTCAGTGCTGTTACTACCTTCTGCGTTTATTGTTTCGGCAGTCCTCTTGGCGTCAGCCAGTGCGGGCGAGGTGACGACGATTGTATTGGTCGTAGCGGGTGCCACCACGATGGTCTCGTCGTCTTCACCGAAGATTCTTCGAATGGTATCTGCAGTAGGAGACAGTTTGGGTAAAGCTGTCGTTGTCGGTGGTACCGGCGTTTCGATGCAATCGACTTCGCGGGTAGTGGCACTCGAAACGCCATGCTCGGCGGCGTCGAGCGCCATTGGTGGAGCCGGGAGTTCTGTTACAGAAAGTTCCTCTGCGGGCTCACGACATTCAAGCTTGACACCGCTTGACGCCTGGACAGGCGCACCCCAGGCCCCGAACAGCAGTACGATGCTGGTACCGCTTATCAGAGCAAACTTCGTTGGTGTCGATCGTGCTTTCAAAAGGCCTCCAGCAGACTATGCCTGGCTAGGTGTTATAGTGAAGTATAACACCAATATACCAACGCGCAAGTCTTGTGGTTCAGGGCCTTACTTGTGCGGTTTGCGCCGGCAGACCCTCGACTTCGCGCAGTAACGCCAAGTCTGTAACAATGGCCGCCGCCTGGTCAAGCTGTACGTCGGGGCGATCTTCGTCGTCGAGGTCCTCCAGGCTGGCTATGGCCTCAAGACCGAGTGCCAATCGCCGTTCATTCTCGCGCTGCAAGGCCCGCTCCATGTTGGCTTCACGTTGCTCACGTCGGGTATCCAGATTCAGGGATACGGACTTGCGGGAGCGCGTTTGACGATCATCCTCGATGTATTGCATCAGATATTGAAAATTCGGGTCGTCTTTTGCGCGTTCCGAGTGACTGGCGATGAGTGAGTCGATGGTGCTATCCAGCGGTTCGCCAGCTCGAAAACGTGTCGTCTGAACCGTATCGTCGGACAATGCGGCGTCGCGGGTGCTCTCGCCAATACGTTCTGCATCAATCGGTGAGGGCAGGATGATATCGGGGTCGACGCCACGGAGCTGGGTGGTTTCACCCGTAATTCGATAGTATTTTCCGACGGTTAAGGTCAGCTGTCCGAAATCGGTGTCATCCTCGGGATTCACGTATTGATCCAGAGAATAGAGGTTCTGCACAGTGCCCTTGCCAAAGGTCTTTTGACCAATAATGACGCCACGTGCGTAGTCCTGGATGGCCGCCGCAAAAATTTCCGATGCGGATGCGCTGAAGCGATTTGTCAGTACCGCTAGCGGTCCGTTATAGGCCACTCGTGCGACTGGATCAGGGTCGTCAAGCCGGATAATGCGACCGATATCATTGCGCATCTGCACAACCGGGCCGTTATCGATAAACAGACCTGACAGCGCCGTCGCCTCGGTGAGATGACCGCCGCCATTATTGCGCAAGTCGACAATGAGACCATCAATGCCTTGCTCTTCGAGCTCTGCAATCAATCGCTTTACGTCTTTGGTCGTGCTCGTGAAGTTCTTGTCGCCGTTGCTCAATGCCCGGTAATCCCGATAAAAACTTGGGATTGCAATGACCCCGATTGACCACTCGCGGCCATCACGTGGGACAGTAATAATGTCGCTTTTCGCAGCCTGATCTTCGAGCCGCACCTGGCCGCGTGTCAGGCTTATGATTATGTCGCCGTTACCAGGGAGTGCACCTGCAGGAATGATTTGCAGGCGGACGACAGTATCCGCCGGACCGCGAATGAGATCAACGACATCGTCCAGACGCCAGCCAATGACGTCGAGCATGTCTCCCTCTACACCTTGTGCGACGCCGGTTATGCGGTCTTTCGGACCGAGAGAACCGTCAATAGCTGCTGGCCCCCCGGGAATAATGCTAACGATCTGGACATAGTCGTCCTCAGTTTGCAGTGATGCGCCAATGCCGAAATACGACAGGCTCATCTGGATTCGATACTCCTCGGAGTTTCTCGGCGACAGATAACTGGAGTGTGGATCCAGGGTGTGCGCAAATACATTCATGAACGTTTCAAACACGTCGTCGTTCTTCATCTGATCCATGCGTTTCAAATAACGACGGTAGCGCTTAATGAGAACCTCTCTGGCGTCTTCCCAGGGCTTTTCTGTCAGCGCCAGGTTCAAAACGTCGTTTTTCACACGAAGCCGCCAGAGTTCGTCGAGTTCTGCAGACGAATCCACCCAGGGTGCCTCGGAACGGTCAAACTGGTATTCCTCATCCACTGACAGGTCGGGCTCGACATCAAGCTGAGCGATCGCGAAATGAAAGCGCTCACGAACGCGAGTGCGATAAATCGAATACATGTCGAATACCGGATCAAGCGGCTTGCTTCTGACGATATCGTCAAGCTCGTATCGATACTGCTCAAAAAATTCAATGTCGCTGGCCAGCAGGTACATTCGATTGCGATCGAGCTCTGCCATGTAGCTATCCAATACACGTGACGACAGATCATCATTGACCGCAATATGAAGATAATGTGATTTTTGAATGAATCGTGCGACCAATTCGCCGATTTGCTCGTGTCGAGAATCCGGTTTCAGAGGCGCGTCGGCCGCAACCGTCTGCTGGCTTGCGAAGGTTGGCATAGCCAGCAATCCAAGTAGCAGCCCTGCAATCCAGCGGCAACGACGCGTCTCTAGTACATTCAAATCTTTCTCCAACAATAAAACGTAAAATTGTTTGATGGCAAAAGCGATTGGGCTAGGCTAGATGTCCGGCTCAGTTTGATCAAGGACTTGTTCGCCATTACTGCCCAAAGCCCGCGCACTAAATATTCCGACCTGGAAAGAATTCTTCGCGCGAGTCCCATCGCGTGCCTGTCTCATTGCTTATGACCACCGTATCAGCCGTGAGTTTCTGCCTGCAATGTATAAATCTTGTGCCATGCCCTTAAGACCGCATGCGGCATGACCATCTGCTACTACTGGCCACATTCAGTCCAGTAATCGCAGGTGCGATGAGCCCTGTTTTTGCAGCAGGCTGCGTTTGCGGCGTCTTTTCATACGTAATTGCAGCTCCTGGCGGCGACTGTCAAGCCATCCTTCCCGGCTGACTGCGGTTTTCTTGCCCCGATTGCGGCGTTCCCTGTCGCGGTAGTCACAAAAATCCTGATAGGCCTCGAGTTCGTGTTTAAGTTCGCGTACGACGAGTTCAACCATGATTGCATCGTCGAGAAAGCCAAGTCCGGGAATATGATCGGGAATCAGGTCGTCAGGCTCAGCGAAATAGGCCAGGGCGTTCAAAACACGCGATGCGTCATCGTGTGGCAGTCGCCAGTCGAGATCGCAAATCATGCGCATCATCATTTTTAAGCTTCGTAGACGCTCAACGATGAAGCCAGGTGCGCTGTCATCGTCGATTTGCTGTAATAAATCGCTGGCGGCCGCCACGATATCCTCAGGCGCCATTCTTGCCGCGGCTTTGCGCGCTTCACGCATAATCAGACGAAAATGCTTTAAATCGTTGTCATCGAGCTCAAACGATACCCGCAGACTCATTCTGGATCCCCTGGTGTGCTGAACCCGTCAATACTACCTTGACGGAGTACGGCACGGTGAAAACAGCCGTCAATCGCTTTGCGTTGGAGTGGGAAGAGTATCGGCCGCCCTATTTACCGAACCGCTTGTCCCAGTTCTTGGCGCGGTCGAACTCACCGGTGTTGTAGGGGTCGAGTCCTGTTTCTTCTTCGCTATCAACAAGGGAGTCATCCAGGATCGTCAAGGTCTCGTGAGTACCGGTATCTTCGCGGATGTATTTATTGCGAATCAGGACGTTCTTGCCCGGCCCGCTGTCCTCAATTTGGCATTCGAGTTGTGGGTCAAGATTGACATATTCGGGTTGACGTTGGGGTACGGCCTGTTCGGGAGAGGTATGCCTGCGCCTGGTCTGGCTACCAGTCTGGTGCATGTGTGTACCCGTTTGGCTCGGATTCGCACGCGGTGATAATTTTGGCGGAGAAATTTTATCCGCCAGCCAGTTTAAGAATCGCTTCATCTTCGCGGTTCGCATGCAATGGTTACTGTCTGGACAGGGCTACGCCAACTATAAATCCAGCCGGGGGCAACAGGTGCCAGTATTGACATATGTTCCGGATAAACGCGCCAAGCGAGCTGTTGCAGCAGGATAAAGTGAGACGCGGTTCACAAAAATGGCCGGCGTGGAGGGTCTCGCAGTACTGGTCAGCGTCCTGGCTTCCTCACGTATCGCCAGCTGAGAATCGTAACTCGCAGGGTTTGCCATGCAAGATAGGGCGCGAGAACCAGAAACCAGGCAACGAGTTCACCTGCCCGAATCTTCGCGCTCAAGTTTCCAAAAAAGTCACCGTATCCATGGCCGCCATATGCGCCGAATATATTCTGGCCAACCAGGTAGATCGCGATTGGCATCAGGACAAGGCCAAAGAAAAGCAGACCAAGAAACAGTGCTGTTTCCCTGATCGCAATTTTTTTCACTGGACTGCCTGCAATGTTCACAATTGTTGTCTCGACTATGCGGAAACAATATCGTTGCCTACCGGTCAATAAAGATCAAGCTCGATGCGCGAGCGGCAAAGTTGGGGCGATCGTCAGAAAATATGCTTTTCAGTGGTCCCGATCGCGCCTTCTGGAAATAAGCACTCCCATGTGCAGGCAGGCAGCCGCAAACAAGAGGGAATGCGGTAGTACCCAATACCAGTCACTGACATAAAGTGTCGCAAGTAATGCTGCAAATCCGGCGACGATGTAGAAACAGGGTAGGGCGTCGTAAAATACTTTGGGAAGCCATATCTTGCGGGACAGAATTGAACCGGGACTTTGGGAGGCTTGTTGGATTTCGGTCAGGGCGGCTCGTGCCGCTGTAACGTCGCTGAACATCATTTGAGATTTGCGCTCCATGCAGATCGTGCGACAGACTAAATCGACCGGCCGGATATGTCCGTGACCGTGCTCACAATCTCGAGGAACAGGAGGTCTTTGCTGACGTCGTGATGTTAGTCGCAGGGAACAGTGCGGCCCTCGGCCCATGCGCGCAGTGCAAGCACCCGCTCCTGCATCACGACAGACAATGGTTTCGTTTGTTGCACTTCGTTTAATATGTGCTCAGTCTCCAGGGTCTGTCGTTGAGAATGCGCCGCATACAGTGCCGCGACAACAGCTTGCTCGATTTCAGCACCTGAAAATCCATCCATGGCATTTGCTATGGCGTCAATATCAAAGCCTTGCAATTTCTGGTCTCGATTGCTCAGGTGAATAGCCAAAATGGAGGCACGGATAGAGGCGTCGGGCAGATCAACGAAAAATATTTCGTCAAATCGACCCTTGCGAACCAGTTCCGGCGGCAACGCGCTGATGTCATTGGCGGTTGCAACGACGAAGACCTGGCTTTGTTTCTCGGCCATCCATGTCAGGAATGTACCAAGTACGCGCTGCGTGGTGCCGGTCTCGCCTCCTCGACCGGCAATGCCTTTTTCTATTTCGTCGATCCAAAGCACGCAGGGTGACATGACATCTGCAGTGTTGAGTGATTCCCTTAATTTTCGTTCAGTCTCACCATGGTACTTGTCATAAATCGTACCGAAATCGAGCCGCAGCAAAGGCACACCGAATATTCCCGCCGTTGCTTTCGCCGCAAGACTCTTGCCACAACCCTGAATGCCGATGAGAATGATGCCCTTCGGTGAATCGAGATGCGCTGCACTATCGTCGCCGCGAAACACGGACTTTCGCTGCATCAGCCACGTCTTCAATCGTTTCATACCACCAACATCGTGGAATCGTGTTGTGTCATATTCAAAATGAAGTGCGCCGCCACGGTTCAAAAGCTCGTATTTGGCCTGCATGACACCAGGCAGGTCGCTCTTGGTAATAGCGCCATCAATATAAATGGCGTTGCGTGCTAACTGCTCGGTATCGCCATAGGTCAACCCGGCCAAATTTCGAACCAGCAGCTCATGCGCTTTTCGATCTGCTTTTACACGTGAGCCAGGATGTTCTTTTACCCACTCGTCAGCGACGCGTCTGATGATCTTGCGTCGTTCGTCTTCCCCGGGCAGTGCCATCTTAAAACGGGCGCTGAAAGACTCGAGCTCGCTGGGTAACTTGACTTTATGACTCATCAGCACGATCTGTCGTGCAATTTTACCGTAGCGGATGCAGATGTCCTTCATCAGACGGATATGCACCGGATCATCGAGAAATGGATGAAAATCCAGTAGCACATATATGCCGGGTTTCGTGACGGCACGAATGTGCTTCAGAACGGTTGTCGGGTCCGAATTCAATGCCTGTGGTTGGAGTTCGATGTCGAGACGCTGCAGACCGTCGGTGACGCTCCATCGAAACAGGGGCAAGTAATTCTCGCCTGCACTTGAAATCGCGATTGACTGGAGCATTGTTAACATGCGCGCCTCGTCCCGAGTCTCTATGACGATGATCGGGGTGCGCGAGCGCAATATGACTTCGAGATCGTGGCGTGCGCCCATCGAATGCTCTAATCCGAATTATCCGAAACAATATTATGACAGCCCGGCAAATTGTCGATGCGCAGTGCGGCGGGTCTGGAGCCTGTCAGTTGCTCGACGATTTCAATCAGTGTCACAAGTTCGACGGGTGCGCTCGATTGCCAGAGTTTTCGTACTACGTCATCCAAATTGGCGGTACCGTCGCTGCTGTCGCGAATCTCCTGGTCGAGGCTTGTGAGAACCGTGACCGCAAACGCCGTTGTCGCACCGGTCGATGTGCTGCGGCACAGTGCCTTTACTGACTGTGCCCACGTGGCCTGATCTGATTTTGCGGTCCGGTAACGAGTTGGCGATATCGTACTACTGCGCAGCAATAATTCGAGTGAGTAATACTCGGCCAGGCCTTCAACGATCCAGTCGAAATTCTCCGCGGCCTTGATGGCGAGTGCCAGGTGCATGACCTCATGCAGCACCGTGCTGGTGGCATTCTCGCTGATCAGAGGCCGATCCGCGTGAACGAACATCGATTGCGGAGCTGATAATCCGCCGCGCCACATCGGCTCGCCTGCACTGACGATGGTTATTCGTGAGGGCAGAGCGGGCAGAATGCGTCCGAGTTCGGGCAGTGTCCAGTTGAGTAGCGCCAGCATATCCATCCGTCGAACCGAGTTGGCCACAGGCCCGGCGACAGCGACACGAGTGCCGGCGATGGTCTCGCGACGAACACCGATTTTCCCCATAACGATCCAACCGCTTGGCTGATCGAATCGCCGTTCGGGGTTCCTGGCGTGAAATTGATGATTGTTACCATAGTACTGCGTTACTACCGACCACTGGTCCGGTAGCTCGAACAGTAACCGGGTATCGCTATGAGCACCTTTTCGTGTGCGCGTCGCCACCCGAGGAATGATGTCTTCGGCACGAAATAATCCCCAGTCCGGACCGAGCCAGGCGTCGTAACCGTTATTATTTCGCTCGTGCTCAACTTTGACACGCCAGCTGATGGTTCCACCGTGTACAGGTGGACGCCAACGCACGGTGCCTGCATTGATCTCCAGCTCGCCGTTGGCCCTGATTTCGGACACGCGAGAATCGGGCCGCATTGTCATTTCTCGCAGCAGTGATCTGGATTGGCGTAGCTTGAGCGTGACATCAAGTGTCTGGTCCACAGGATTGGGTTTGATCGTATAGGCGATCTGATAACCCAATGGATTATCTCGATGCGAGGATTCCGATGCGGGTGCACCGCAGGCGGTACACAATGCGAGACACAGCAGCAGCAGTCCTTTGCACTTTGCCCCGGTTCCGATACATGCTTGCTGTCGAGTTTTTGAACCTGAGATGCAGTTCATACGATATCAAGGCTCCATCGCGTACGCTTATTATTCTGTGTCCAAGAGTTCTTATCCCCATGATATCGCAGACAGCCGGATATTTTTACAGACTGATGCTGCTCGTGCTGATTGCGTCGATGGCATCGGCGTGTTCCACGCAGCAAACTATGCCGGCGTCAATGCACAAAGAGGGTGGGCGAATTGTTACAGCGACTACCAATGGTGGCGACAGGCGGGTTGGCGAGCGAGCCGCGGCCACTGCTCTGGAGCAACTCGGCGTTCCTTATCGTTACGGCGGCAGTGCGCCAGGCGGATTCGACTGCAGTGGGCTCGTTCATTACTCGTACGCGCGCGCGGGAAAATCCGTGCCGAGAACAACAACGGCGCTTTGGGATGACGCTAAACCGGTGGGCCGCCACGACATGCGTGTCGGAGATATTCTGTTCTTCAGAATCGCCGGCAAAATGTCGCATGTCGGCCTGTATGTCGGCAATGATCGATTCGTACATGCGCCGTCGACAGGTAAGGTCGTATCAATAGGCAGTTTACGATCGGATTACTACAAAAAAGCACTCATTCGGGCTGGCCGCCCGAGATAGCCAAGGACACTCGCTCAGGAAGTTTCGTCGTTGACTATAAACGCACGCAAATGACTGGCAAGGCTTTTGCAGGCCCTGGACTGCGTCCGTGCAATGAGCGGAATTGGAATAATGATGGCTGGCAAGAACGAGGTACCGGTGACGTCTGCGGACACGATACCGGCCGACTCCAGGCCGACCAGATCCCAGACCGCTGCGTTGTAGTCCGAATCATTTTGCCACCAGGCGAATCCAAAACAACCGGCGCCGCCGGGACCGGCGGCGCATGACAAGCTGCCACCACCTGCGACGCGCTCGGTTTCACCGTCAAGCCAGATAATGTAACGAATATCTTGCTCGGCGATTTTCTCCGCGACGCCAGGACGTTCCATCAGCTTGGGCAAGTTCTTCGTCTCCGCAGGGGCGGTACGGGGTTCGAACCACGGGAACAGTGAATCAACGAATTCCCGGTGCGGAATGACATTTAATCCATTGGAGCCCCTGGCAAGTGCCTTCTCGATGCAGCGGATGTACTTTTCTTCTGTCTCATTGCCAAGGTGATAGCTCTTCGCCATGATGACGACAGCCTCATCTGAATTGATTCCCGTGAGTCCTTCACGGGCGTCTTCGACCCTGGATGTTATGCATCCGCTGCTTAGCAGCGTCACCATTGTAAAGACTGCAAGTTTTATCGAATGATCACCCGGCCTCATCGTCTTCTCCTGCTACAGCGGTGGCTAGTGCCTCTTCTTCGTCGGAACCGGCCGTTTTCGGCGCTTGGGTTGGCGTGGCGACAGGCGTTGATGGTCCTGCGAGCGAGCTGATAAGAGTTGTCGCGTCGAGCTTCATGATTATCAATGCGGCGGCATCCCTCATGGCGAGTATGGCTGCTCTTTCCAGGGCCTCCGAATTACTGATCGATTTGGTCTGGCTCTTGCCGTAGGCACTAACGGGCCAGTTCGAGACCAGTGCACCTTCGCGATCGTAAATCTTTATTCGGTACCGAATCCAGACGGCAAAGGAGTCTGTCTTGCTCTGATTGGGCACCGAAAATTCAAATGCATCGATGCTGGGTTCGATGAGTGCGTCGATATCGAGTAATTTCGGATCGTCGCCAGCCTGAAGAATCGTCAACTTTTCGAACATGAAGCCGAATAATTGAGTGAACAGCGCAACATTCGAATTACCCAGGTTAATCGACCAATCCTCGCGACCGTATACCTGTTCTCTGTGCACGTAATTCTCGAAATTTGCAGGCATCCGCAGGCCAACGGAAACAGGAATTTTGTCGATCAAAGGCTTTGGGATCGTCGGAAACTGCAGAGTGACGTTTGAGCCGCAGCCGGCGATCAGCGCGACCAATAGTAGCCCCGTCAGCGCTTTGCGTGTCGTAGATATCAAGATGGCATATCCGGCGATGTCTCTCGTTCTCAAGACCCTAAATAATCAGAGCCGCGGCGTGCAGCAGAGTTCCGCAATTCATAAACGAATTGAATCACTAGCCGCTGTAGTGTGGCAGAGCTTACAGATCAATTCGATCTACTACTTCACGACGCATCTCAGCGGGCCTATCAGGACCACCGTTTGCATCGATATGGATAGTAGATTGACGCTGCAATTAACGGATATAAAGTTTTAAGGTTTCAACAACTTACTCCAAGTTCTTAAGTAGGTCTCGATCACCTGTGTGACGCAATATGCGCTCGCGCCTAGTTTCCCAGCCACACGAGTGGTGGTTCCTGCATCAGCGCAATCTGTTCGCGAAGTGCAAGGACGTGATCGTCCCAATAACGTTGTGAATCGAACCACGGGAAAGCGATCTTGAAGGCTGGATCCTCCCAGCGTCGCGCGATCCAGGCGGCGTAATGCATGATCCGCAAGCTCCGCAAAGCCTCGACGAGATGCAATTCACGCGCGTCGAAGCGGCGAAACTCTTCATAACCACCGAGGAGAGCGGCAAGTTGCGGCGATTGCTCGGTCTGGTCACCGGACAAAAACATCCAAAGATCCTGTATCGCTGGCCCATGTCTCGTGTCGTCGAGGTCGACAATATGGATCTGGTCCTCGGTGACGAGAACATTGCCTGGATGAAAATCAGCGTGTATGCGCAGATAAGCGCTTGATCCGGCTCGAACGTAGCTCGCCTCGACGCCGTCCAGGACCATTTCCGCAACGCCTTCGTACGCCAGGCGCAATTCAGCAGGTATAAAATCGTGTTCGAGCAGGTATTCGCAGGACGCTGTGCCATAACTGTCGATGTCGATCGTTGGCCGGTCGTCGAAGTCGCTGAGTTCCCCGATCAAATGGATCCGTGCAACGAAGCGACCCAGTTGCCGCAGCAACTCGTAGTTATCGAGGTCGGGCGATCGGCCACCGCAGCAGGGGTAGACAGCGACCCGGAATGGCCCCGACATGTGCAAGGTTGTTCCGGAGATTTCCAGCGGCGCAACCACGGGTAGGTCGGCTGCCGCTAGCTGGATCGTAAAATGATGTTCCTCAAGAATGGCATTGTCACTCCATCGCCCTGGCCGATAAAATTTTGCGACGATCGGCGAATCGTCTTCAATACCCACCTGGTAGACCCGGTTCTCATAACTGTTTAGCGCCAGAAACCGCCCATCGCAGCGAAATGAGAGGCTCTCAAGAGCGTGGAAGATATGCTCCGGTTGCAGCTGCGAGTACGCCAGGGTAGCAGCGTCACCCGTATTTTTCATGCGTAAGTCACTGAATGTGACACCTATGGACTGTCATTGGACGCATCTTGCGGGTCGCTTGCAATCGAGGCAACATTCAATCTCTGATTTCACACGCATGATTGTGCCGAGACGCTTACAATCCGCCGTGGGCCTTCAACACAAGGCGATTACGAACAGTCAGAGTTTCCTCACTAGCATGGCCACTTGCTTGCTTCTGTTTTCGCTGGCGAGCGAACCAACTTGCTCAAATCCCAGCTTTGCATGAAAACGCATCGACCCTTCATTCGGCGGCTTCGTGTTGACTTCGCAGGTCATGAATTCGATCGATTTCGGAACCGATTCCGCAAAATCCTCGTACAGGCGTGATGCGAGTCGATGCCGGCGGTAGCCCTTTGCAACGGCTACTCTGTCCACGTAGGCGAAATCGTCATAGCGATCACAAAACCAACGGTAGTTGGGGCTTGCATAATCGGTTCCCGCTCGCAATCCGATCAGAAATGCGGCGAGCCGTTGTTCGTGTCTTGCCACTCCAAAATAAGCGGCATTGTCGGCAAACCACTGCATCAGATCCAGGTCAGCGGAACCCAAACCGGGAACTTCCGATTCGTTCAAGCTTAGAATAGCGACCAGGTCAGATGACAGTACCCGGGAGATTTCAATTTCCATGGATTCAGTTTAGGTTGGCCACCGAGCTCACGCAAAGCGGGATCGTGTCACAAAAACGGAACTTCGATGCGCAGGAATGTCCAACTATCCTCATGCGCGTCTCGCCATTGGAGGCACGCATTGCGTATACTCCGCCTACGACGGCGATCGGCACCGACCGATGCACAACAATCAGACCGTCGGCATACTGCTTTACTCGCCTGTATTTCGGAAATCACGACGTATCGTGATTTTTGGTTTCGTTGAATTGGTACTACATCGAGGGATGCCACGCTCATGTTCAAGTTTGATAGCAAGCGATTAATTATCCTTATTCTTGTCGGCGCACTGTCATTGGTTGCATGCGATCAGTCTGATGATTCCGCCGGCGGATCGTCTCTGCTCGCATCCAACGATTCAATTCTGCGATACGTGCCGGCCGATTCGCCATACGTTTTTGCAAGTGTCGAACCGTTGCCGGATGACATTCTCGACAAGCTGGAGCCTAAATTCGACCGGATATTGGCGTCGTACGAGGGACTACTGCGCCAAGTGATGGCAATGGCAACTTCGAAGGTTGCCGAGGGGGAGGGCGATGCCGGGGATTTTGAGACAGCATCTGCCGTGGTTACCGAATTGTCGTCGCTGATGTCGATCGAGGGCTTGAGAGGGGCGGGATTCGGACGGGAGTCTACAGCCGTCTTTTATGGCCATGGCTTGTTGCCGGTATTGCGCATGCACGTTTCTGATGGTGCGCTGTTTGACGCCGCTTTGGCGCGTATCGAAACGAAGGCCGGACAAAAAATGCCGGTGGCCACGATTGGCAACAGTTCATTTCGCTACTTTGAGCATAATGACGTGAAAGTCATCGTCGCCGTGCTGGGCGACCAGGTCGTAATCACAGTGGCTCCGTCGAATTTCGACGACGGGCAGCTGAGCACGCTGCTTGGCCTGACGCTGCCGGATTCAAGCATCGCGGATTCTGGTGCCTTAACAAGTATTGCAGACGAATATGCTTATATCAGCTACTTTGTCGGCTACGTCGATTTCGCCCGCATTGTCGACACCTTCATCAGTGATGCGACCGGCCTCGATGCCGATCTGATCGCGTTGATGGAGCACGATAACTCGGAGCTGTCGGACATTTGCCGATCGGAAATCCGATCGCTTGCCGGTATCGCACCGCGCATGGTGATGGGTTACACGGATATTTCGGCAGAGAGATTGAGCTCGCAGCTCGTCATTGAAATGCGAGATGACATCGCCAGCGGCCTGGCAACACTACCGAGCGCCGTTCCCGGCCTTGGCGAAGACCAGGGCGGTCTGATGTCATTCGGCATGAGTATCAACGTAAAGGCGTTGCGCAACTTCGTCGCGGCGCGCCTCGATGCGTTAGAGGCTGAGCCGTTCGAGTGCGAAATGTTTGCGGATCTGCAGCACAGCGTCGCATCCGGTCGAATGGCGCTGAACCAGCCGATGCTACCGATGGCTTATGATTTCAAGGGCTTCGTCGGAGTCGTAAATAATATAGAAGGGCTGGATATGGTCAAACAGATGCCGCCTACTTCGATCGATGCGCGATTCCTGCTTGCCATGAATAATGCGGCGGCTCTCGTATCGCTGGGTGCCATGATGAGCCCTGAACTGATGGGCCTGAATATAGAACCCAATGGCGAACCGGTGCGGTTCGAATTGACGCAAATGGGCGCGATGATGGACAATATGTATCTCGCATTGACAGACGATGCGCTCGCGATATCCATCGGCGAGGGTGTCGAGGCAGAGCTTGCGGACATGCTCTCCGCCGACGCAGAAGAGAACGGTACTTTCCTTAGTTTCAGCATGGATGCAGGTCGCTATTACGCATTCATCGGCGAAGCGATGGCCGCAGTGGACCAGGATGACGATAATCCGATGCCGCCGGAATTCCAGGCGGCAATGCAGGACGTCATGCTCGCCGTCGCCGATATCTACGATCGAATGTCCGTCGATATACGATTCACCGACAAGGGAATCGTGATGAACAGCAGTGTCAGATTACAGGATTGAACGCAGCGGAGTTTCGATGAAAAAACTCTCGTCGAAGAACTTGGACTCGACTACGTGGAGCTACCCATCAGCGGGCTCGACGCGATCAATGTCGACAACGCCAGAAAACTCGACGAGATGCTTGCCAGCTACGAGGGACCGGTCCTCGTGCATTGCGGTAGCGGCAATCGAGTTGGCGCAATCCTCGCTCTGCGCCACAGATTGAGCGGCGCGGATGACGAGGAGGCCCTCAGCTACGGCAGGTCAGCCGGATTGACTGGCCTGGAGCCCGTGGTCAGGGAGCGTCTCGCAGCCTACTGAACATGAGTGGGGGAGACTTCCTCCACAATGTGTCGACTGTCTTAATGTCATCTCGGCTAATCATTCGATTGGACCCCACAAAACGACCAACAAAGTGTTGTCAATAGTTGAGCAGATGTATCTAAGTTACATCAGTTTATGTTGTTTCGAGCTTTTGGGACTTAGTCCCACCAACAGGACCATAGGCCGCCGGACTTCTGGGCCGCTCGTGAGACTAAGTCTCAAGTTTCACATGAAGCTAATTGTGATTGTCCACACTACTGGCTGACCGGTGAAGCGAGAGAAACTCGATGGGGGGTACCTTTTACGGAGGGGGAGGGGCTGGATTGCGAAGTCGACTCAATGTGGTGGGAATCGCCCTGACGATTTTCAAAAAAATAGTCTGGATGTCGCATGAGTTTGCGTCCTTTCCCGTTGAGACTGAGTCCCAATGGCCGAAATCAAAAAAAAGTTACTCGCAGCTGCGACCAGGTAACACGACCGGAACTATGTTCCCTATACTTGGGCGCCTTAGGGAGGGCTACGTGACTGCGGAAAAAATATGGTTCGGAACGCACGAGGGAAAAGAGCTGAGCGAAATTCCGAGCGGATATCTTCAGTGGATGGTCGACGAATGGGACCCCGTCCCGTTTTGGAAGCACACCCGAGGCAAATCGGCCGACGAAGTTAAGGCAATGGAAGACCGCATGCGCAATCTAATTCGCGCGGCAGCTGCGGAATCGGTCGGCCTCCAGCGGGTCGAGATCCCGGACACCGCCCCACACGATATGACTCATGGGCAATGGTTCGTTCAATCCCGTCGTGCGCCGCAGATTGTGCAGTGCGTGACCGGCGGCCACCGCAACAGGCATGCCGCCCAGCATTCCGGACAGCGTTGTTTCGGGAACATTAAAGTCACCGTGCGAATCGATGAAAACAAGACCGACACGCCGTGCATTGCCATCTGAATCGTATTTAAGTCCCGCCAGCATGCCGAGAAGATCATTGCAGTTGGCCTCCAGTCCGATCGTCAGCAGGCCGTCCTGCAATCCCTCCCGAACGACGTCCGCGAAATTCGAATTGACAAGTGCCATGCGATTCCACGGCCCGTATTGTTTTTCCTGATCTTCGGTCAGGCGAATGTCCTGAACCGGTCGAATGAGTTCTCCGCTCCATTCTTCGATGAGACGCTCAAGCCCGGCCGCGTGACTGTAGTCCGGGTTGGTCGATAGCTCGGGCACATTTCGTGAGCCGCCGTAGGGGTTCTTGATAATGTCGACTTTAACCGCGGAATACGCAGTAGTGGCTAATTGCAGTGAGACAATTAGTAGAACGGATTTGATTAAACCGCGCATTTCAATTTCCCCCGTAAAAACCCGCTGTTGGTCGATATTAGCATGCGCGGACTGCCCTCATTCCTGAGGGCCACTGCGCAGCAAAGCGACTGTTTCGTACTGCGATTACGGTGTTTCGGCCGCTTCTTCTTCCGACCCGGGTCTCTCGAGCTGGGGATAATCGATGCCCAGTTGCTCGAGGTAGGTATCGTATTTAGTCGGATCGTAATAGAAGGCCGCCAGCTGATCCTTGAACTGGGCCATTATCGCTGCGTTCTTCTCGATCGCCGGTTCATCATCCGCCCCGACAAACGATTCGTATTGAACGTCGGCTGTCTGCTCCTCGCGGAAGTAACGCCACGCATCCTCCACCAGTGCAGGATCCTGAATCAAATCCAGCATCGTTGCTGCAATGACTTTGGCGCCGGCTGTCGTACCCTTGTGCGCAATCGGTGTCGCCATGGCCATGGCACTGGACCAGTGATGAAATTGCAAATCGTCAACGTTGGCGGGGAAACGCAATGTGACGGTCGGTGTATTCCAGGAAACATCGCCGATGTCGTCTGAGCCACCGGAAACCGGATCTTCTTCCGCTTCCTCGATGCCCTCTAACTCTGTTGCCAATCCCTTGATTTCCTCTGCCCCCATCAATTCCTGTAGCGCTCGAGCGAAGGTCTGATCGTCTTCGGTCCATTCCGGCAGACCCACGGCCTTGATGTTTTCATCCATAGCCAGCGCAACCGGCTTGTTGAAATGGCGTGGGTAAGCGGCGCCAACAATACGCCGGGAGACACTCGTGTCGGTCATCATGGCCGCACCCTCGGCGATGCGCTGTAAGGTGGCGAAGTTCTCGCGAATCTTCTCCGCGGTGATTTCCCGAATGAAGTACCAGACGGTCGCCTTCGACGGCACAACATTCGGTTGGTCGCCACCATCGACGATGACGTAATGTGACCGTTGTAGCGGGTGCAGGTGCTCGCGTCGAAAATTCCACGCGACATTCATTAACTCAACAGCGTCCAACGCGCTGCGTCCGCGCCATGGATCGCTGGCCCCGTGCGCCGCTACTCCATCAAAACTGTATTCAACGGATATGAGGCCGGTCCCCCGGGGACGACCCCAACCGACGCGCAGGTTGTTGGATACATGCGTGAACAAAACGGCATCGACGTCGTCGTAGCGACCGTCACGTGCAAACCACGCTTTTGTCGCCACAAGTTCTTCAGCAATTCCCGGCCACAGGACGATAGTCCCGGCAAGGCCTTCCCGTTCCATGATTTCTTTCACCGCAATCGCTGCAGTGATGTTTAACGCCTGGCCTGAATTGTGGCCCTCGCCGTGCCCGGGCGCGCCTTCGATCATGGGTTGGCGATACGCAACACCCGGCATCTGAGATGACTTCGGTATACCGTCGACATCCGAGCCCAAGGCGATAACCGGTTTGCCGCTGCCCCAGGTTGCCCACCACGCGCTGGGAATGCCCGATACGCCAAGTTCTACGGTGAAGCCATTCTCTTCAAGAATTTGCGTCAGATAGCGCTGAGTCTCGAATTCCTGGAACCCAAGCTCCGAGAATGAAAACAGGCTGTCGATGATTTCCTGTGTGAGTTTCTGCATGCCATCGACTTTCTCCGCCGCTTCCGCCTTAAGTCCGGTTAGCGGCACGACGGGAGTGTCTGTTTCCTCGTGAATTGCCTCAGCTTCAGGTTCGTCGACGACCGGAGCAGGCTCCTCCGTTGATTCGGCGCTGCAAGCAACAATCAACAAAGCAATCAAAAACAGAACCAGCTTATTAGTCATCAGATTTCCTCAAGTGTCGGTCGGCTGAGGAGACGGATGATACTATCGTCCGCCGGGGGGGCAAAATATGCGGGTATTGCTGATTGCGCTGTGCGCATCACTGGTGTCAGGTTTCGCCGCGGCGGAAGGCGAACAGACGTTTGGCGCCCATTGCGCACGCTGCCATGCGCCCATCGAAATAAAACGCCGAATGTTGGGTGACTGGTTGGGTCGAACGGCGGCTGATTTATTTTCTACGACGAAACAGACGATGCCAGGCGAGTCGCCGGGTTCGTTGTCGGACGATGAATATCTTGCTGTCGTTGCCTACATGCTTGATCTTGCAGGCGTCAATCGCCCTGGTGATGCACTATCGACGACGGCACTGACCCGCATAAGTATTATCGCGCAAGTTCGCGACGAATATCAGGTATCTCAACGACGCATCTGAGTACATTTACGCTCAAGAGTTGTTTATTGGAAGGCAGGAGCAATTCGCCGTTGATGCGGACGACGAGAATGAGTCGCTCTACCTTAGGTATCTGCAGAAATCTCCTAAGGACCTTCATGAGCATCAAGGTGATTACTACGTCGTGTCATTTTCGGCTGTCGGGGACGTACTGAGTCAGTGGCAGGGATATTGCCCAAAGGATGGCGGGTATAGCATTGGCTTCTCACCTACCGATCTTCGTGAAGCGGCCAAAGAGGAAGTCAGCCTAATAAAGGCTCCGTTGAGGTTGGTGAAATGTGAGTACGAGGGTGAAGAGCAATTTAGGCTTGTTGACGAAGTAATCAGGAACAGTATCGAAGGATTCCGATACATGAACAGTCTAAATGACGATGAGATCGGGAGATTCTTGCGCGGGGAGATTTCCGACGAGCCATCATCACTGACTGGGCTCCGAGCCGATCTGGAGCAAGCGATGGATACACTAACGCCGGTATTGAAACACTCCGCATACGCTCACGAGCAAGAATGGCGATTGGTATCGCCCCGAATAATTGATGGAGACCCTTGCATCAAGTTCAGACCAGGGCGCATCTCTGTGTTTCCTCATGTGCTTTTCCATCTTCCTTCGATCGAAGAATGCATAGTTGGCCCGTGCGTCAACCAAGCGTTGTCGGCTCGTGCAGCAGCGCAGGTCACTGAAGTTCCAATCGCACGTAGGTCAAGAATACCTTTCCGAAGCCTTTGAAGCATTTTCGACATTCGACGAGAGTTTGCGCAATGCGCTTGGTTTGCCGCCCGCATAGAAGAAGATCGCACAAGCAGAGCGATTGGAGGGTTGGTTGTGGGGTCTCTCAGTAACTCATCTGTAAGTTACTGAAAAACCACAACAATTGGTGGAGGTGGTGGGAATCGAACCCACGTCCGCAAGCCCTCTGCCCCAAGATCTACATGCTTATTCCGTCTTTAATCTCACTATGGGCTACCCGACGGGCAGGGAAGACTCATAGCCAGCTCAGGAAGGATTTAACGGTTTGGGCCCTGAACACACCCTTGCCGCGGTCCCGTGTCGGTGACCCCTGAACCCCGAACGCACAGGCACATTTGGTCAGAGGGCGCTAAACTGGTTTTTAAGCAGCTAGTGCGTAGTTGTCGTCGTTGGCAACTATAGGTTTTACAGCTGGATTAACGAGGTAGTCTGTTCCTCGGCATGCACTCAGAGTGTCGCGACCCACGTCGAAGCCATGTCACCCCCCGTGTTGGCCATAGTTTATGACCTTCTCGTCGAAAAACAATGCGCACAGCGCACATCGGGCGCACAAACTTGGTGCCAGGCATTCGTCACAAAGGTAATGAATTAGATTAAAAATATCTAATAAATGATTGAATAAACTACTATTGTTTTAGAATTCTTGCCTTTTGGCGCTGCCAATCCCTGTCCTTGCTTGCCGCTCGTTTGTCGTGTTGTTTCTTGCCCTTGGCGAGACCGAACTCAAGCTTGGCGCGTCCCTTGTGCCAGTGCAGATCGAGCGGCACAAGCGTGTAGCCTTTGCGTTCGACCGCGCCTATCAGGCGATCCAACTGCAAGCGGTGCAACAGCAGTTTGCGCGAACGGCTTGGGTCGGCCTTGACGTGGGAAGACGCGGTATGGAGCGGCGAGAGGTGCGCGCCGATGAGCCAGGCTTCTCCATTTCGAATGGTGACGTAACTTTCGGTCAGTTGCGCGCGGCCCGCGCGCAAACTCTTGGCCTCCCAACCCTCGAGCACGAGGCCGGCCTCAATCGTATCTTCAATGAAATAGTTATGCCGCGCCTTCCTGTTGACGGCGATAACTTTGCTTTGGGGCTTGTTCGACTTGTTGGCACTCATTGATTCGTGTCACGGCTCGAATGCGGGCCCGCGATTATACGGTCTTCTTGGTGCACATAAGCTCATTTCCATCGACATGCCATTGACTACCCTGTTGTCTGTGTACTGGTTTTGTATGAGAATCTCAGGCTTCGTCTGCCCTGAGAGAATAATAATGCCGAATAGTCAGGCTACCGATTCACCAAAACGCACCTCGCTGCATGGTTTCTGGTCGTCGAGGACGGCATTCATCCTTGCGGTGACAGGTTCGGCCGTTGGTCTGGGCAATATCTGGAAGTTTCCGTACATCGCCGGGGAAAACGGTGGCGGTGCATTTGTCTTTGTATACCTGTTCTGTGTCGTGTTGATCGGCATGCCCGTGATGATGTCGGAGATCCTGATCGGTCGACGCGGTCGGCGCAATCCAGTCGCGACGATGGCTTTACTGGGCCAGGAAGAGGGCGGTTCACGCAATTGGCAATGGGTCGGCGGTATGGGTGTGATTGCCGGAATCCTGATTCTTTCGTACTACAGTGTGATTGCGGGCTGGACGCTGGCCTATGTCTTTAAGAGCGCATCGGGCATTTTCTCGGGCGCGAGTGCGAGTGAGATAGGCGACCATTTCGGCGCATTCGTCGGCAACTGGAAACTGGTTGGATTCAGTCACACGCTGTTTATGGGCCTGACGATATTCGTCGTGGCTCGCGGTGTCGAGCGGGGGTTGGAAAAGGCTGTGCGTATCATGGTTCCGGCACTGATCGTACTGATGCTGGTGCTGCTGGGTTACTCAGTTACGTCTGGTCATTTTGGTGAAGGAGTCGCATTCCTGTTTACGCCCGACTTCAGCAAGCTGACCTGGGACAGTGTGCTCATCGCTCTGGGCCACGCATTTTTTACCTTGTCGATCGGCATGGGCGCAGTCATGGCCTATGGAGCCTACCTGCCCGACGATACATCGATTAATGGAACATCCGTTGCGGTGGTAACGGCTGATACTTTGATCGCGATCCTTGCCGCGCTGGTGATATTCCCTATCGTCTTCAAGTTTGGCCTTGACCCGGCAGACGGTCCGGGTCTCGTCTTCGGCACACTGCCGGTAGCCTTCGGCCAAATGACCGGCGGTGCATTTTTCTCGACCATATTCTTTTTGTTACTCGCATTCGCGGCATGGACTTCGGCGATCGGTCTGATGGAGCCCGCTGTCGCCTGGTATGTTGAACACTTAAATCGGACTCGTGCCGAGGCGGCCGTCGTAATCGGAGTGCTGATTTGGGCGCTGGGCATCGGTTCCGTCTTGTCTTTCAATGTGCTCTCGAACTTCACTTTTTACAGGGGCACAATATTTGACAACGTTGATTACCTGACCAGCAACATCATGTTGCCGCTCGGCGGTGTATTTATCACGGTGTTCGCAGGTTGGGTCATGTGTCGCAACTCAACGGCAGAAGAGCTTGGCGGCGCCGGTTCGACATACAAGCTCTGGCGAGTACTGGTGCGCTTCGTTGCACCGGTAGGCATCATATTTGTGTTCCTCAAGGCTGTAGGGCTGTTGCCCGAGCTGACTTGAGCGAGTCAGGTTTCCGGTGCCGCAGCGCTCATGCGAAAGGTAAGCCGAAGCGCCCTGGTCGCATACTCTGTCGGCGAGATGTTCTCACTGGTCGATGATATCGAGGCCTACCCCGAGTTTCTGCCCTGGTGTCGCGACGCCGTCGTTCACTTTCGACAGGAAAATGTGGTCGAAGCCACTCTCGAATTACATCGTGGCTCTGTTAGCAAACATTTTCGAACGCGAAACACATCTCGTGCCGGTCAGGAAATTGACATCGAATTGGTCGGCGGCCCGTTTCGACACCTGTCCGGCGGGTGGAAATTCACGCAACTCGGTGATGCGGGTTGCAAAGTCGCGCTGGAACTCGAGTTCGAATTCGCCAATCGCGTCGTCGACTTGATGTTTGGATCTTTTTTCGAGGAAATATGCAACACCCTCATAGATGCATTTACACGCAGGGCCGACGTGACTTTCGGCGAGTCGAGGGGCGGAATTGAGTAATAAAATCACGGTAGAGCTTATATTCGCGCTGCAGGATTCGCAGCCGCTGCTGACGGTGTCACTGGAAGCAGGGGCAACCGTTGCCGATGCGATTGCACAATCGGGCATTTTTGATCAAGCATCCGACGCACACCAGCAGGACTGTCCGGTCGGAGTCTGGGGAAGCATCGTGGACCGCAGCTATCGCCTCAGAGACGGCGACCGGGTCGAGGTCTATCGGCAACTGAAAATCGACCCGCGCGAGGCGCGGCGTCAACTGGCGCTGGCAGGCCGCACGATGAGTAATGCTAGCGATTAAGTCTATAGACCGGGAGCGAGTTCCTGGTCCTGGCGAATTTCGATGACAATATCATTCTCAAACAGAATTGAGACCCAGCGCTTGAAGGTCGCGTCATCGCGGCCGATCTTGAGATAGTAGATATAATCCCAACGATCCTTGTGGAAGGGATCGTCGATCATAGGTGTACCCAGGAGAAATCGTATCTGGACGCGCGTCATGCCGACCTCAGCCTGGTCCAGGTCGTCCTGTTCGATCAGGTTGCCTTGCGAGATATTCGCTCGATAAACGCAGCCGCCGGACAGGGCCAATGCAGAAACGATCAGGGACATGAGTAGAATTTTAAACATAGCCAATTTGGGTTGGACAACCAGTGTCCGCTCAGGTTTCGTCGCGTTAGGGTAGTTCAGCGGTAGAGGCGAACTGCTAACTGCGGCATAATAGCCGCGCATCATACCTTCTTGCCAAACGGTGCAAAAGCTGAATTGATTCGGCATTCATTTCTGCAGAGACTCCATTCATGGAACAACGCCAGGAATTACGTAAAGCAGGGCTGAAAGTCACCCTGCCTCGCCTCAAGATTCTGGCGGTTTTCGAGGATTCGGCTCAGCGGCATCTCAGTGCCGAGGACCTGTACAAGGAATTGCTCGCGGCAGGCGAGGATATCGGTCTGGCGACTGTGTATCGGGTGCTGACACAGTTCGAGTCCGCAGGGCTTGTTTCGCGCCATAATTTCGAGGGCAGGCACTCGGTTTTTGAACTCGACAGCGGTCAACATCACGATCATATGGTGTGCATCGAAACAGGCGATATCGTCGAATTCGTCAATGAAGAGATTGAGCGACTGCAGAGAGAAATGGCAAAAAGCCACGGCTACGAATTGTTGGATCACAGCCTCGTGCTGTACGTAAAGCCAATTAAGGACTAAGCCTGCTTTCTCGTGGCCTCGGCCAGCATCTCCGCCGCGTGTGCAATGGTTTTTTGTGTAATGTCCACGCCGCCGAGCATGCGGGCTACCTCTTCAATGCGTTCGTCGTTGCCCAGCGCATTGACACCAGTGCGTGTAGCCTTGCCGTCGGTGACTTTGCTGATGCGAAAGTGGTGGTCAGCGAGGCTCGCAACCTGCGCGAGATGAGTGACACACAAAACCTGACGTTGCGCTCCGAGCTCCCGCAATCGCCGGCCGACCATCTCGGCAACACTGCCGCCCACGCCGCTGTCGATCTCGTCAAACACCATCGTCGGGATAGCGCTGCCGTCGCTGGCGATAACCTGGATAGCAAGGCTCATACGCGAGAGCTCGCCGCCAGATGCCACGCGTGACAGTGGCATTGGCGGATGCCCGGGATTGGCGCTGATGAGGAACTCAATGTCATCAATTCCCCATGGGCGCGCCTCTTCGGCAGGCAGGCTGCTGATGGCGACTCTGAAAACACCACCGTGCATACCCAATCCATCCATCGCTGCGGTCACGGCGGCAGAAAACCTCTTGGCTGCATTTTTGCGGTTTTCGGAGAGACTTTCGGCCAGGTCACGGTAGGCGGATTTTGCCGATGTAACTTCTTCCTGCAGCGCTCTGCCACGCTCTTCAGCGTGACTGATTGCATCGTGTTCGACTCTTAGCCTGTCACAAAGCGCCGGTAGCTCGTCGCCCGAAACGCGGTGTTTTCGGGCAATCGATTGAATCGAGTCGAGGCGTTCCTCTACCCAATTCAATTGATTCGGATCCATGTCAATGGACTCACCGTAGCGATGCAGCGTATCGCTTGCCTCCGCGATCTGAATCCCGGCGCCTGCCAGCAACTCGAGCACGGGTTCGAGTTCGCTGTCGAACTCAGTTAGCGCCGCTACACTTCGAGCAGCGTCGGCTAGCAAGGTATTCGCGTTGCCGGTTTCGTCGTCTGACAGCTTGTTGAGAGCCGCAGTCACGCCTTCTGCCAGGCGGCCACTATGCCTGAGCCTTTGCCTGTCTGACCCTAGTTCGGCGAGTTCCGCTGCGGTAACGCCAAGTACGTCCAACTCCGAGAGTTGGAATTCGAGCAAGTCGAGCCGCGACGCGCGATCGGCCTCGGCCGCCTGAAGTTGTTGCAAGCTGTCCGATAATGATCGCCACCGTGCGTACGCTAATTCTGTCTCTCTCCGCGGTTCCAATAATTTGCCGAAATGATCCAGCAGGTCCCGTTGCACGGGTCGCCGGCCGAGAGATTGATGAAATTGTTGCCCGTGAATATCAAGCAGCAATTCGCCCAGCAGTTTTAGCTGCTGCAGCGTCACGGCGTTGCCATTGATGAAGGCGCGCGATCGTCCATCTGCATTGACGACCCGTCGCAACAGGCATTCACTATCCTGGTCGAGCGCGTGTTCTTCGAGCCAGCTGCGTACATCCGCCATGCCCGATACATCAAATTCCGCACAGAACTCGGCGCGCTTTGCGCCACTTCTGACAAGCTGGCTGCTGCCCCGTTCACCGAGCACGAGACCCAGGGCGTCGACAAGGATAGATTTTCCAGCGCCGGTTTCGCCCGTGAGTACCGTCATGCCTGCACCGAATTCGACAGCAATGCGGTCGATAATGGCGAAGTCCCGTACCTGAAGGCGTGTAAGCATTGCCTAGTCCGTCCGCTCGTCACGCTGGCGACTGTCACGTCCCCAATACAATTTCGAGCGCAATATGCCGAAGAAGTCGTGGCCGGGAGGATGTATCAGCTGAATACGATTGTCAGCCGCGCTGACGGTAATGACGTCGTCGGGCTCGATCGCACCGATGGTGTTACCGTCGATCGCTACCTCGGCGCCGGTATCTTCGCGTCGCAGCAGCCTGATCTCGATCGTTTGGCTTGCTGCGACAACGATGGGTCGATCCGTTAGCGTATGCGGGCAAATTGGCACGACGACGACAGCGTCGAGCTGGGGTTCGATAATCGGCCCGCCGCAACTGAGTGCGTAGGCAGTGGATCCGGTCGGCGTTGCGACAATCAGGCCATCGCCCGAGTGAGTATTGACGTATTTGCCGGCGATGCTGGTCACCAGATCAATCATTCGACCGGTCTCACGACGCTGCAATACGACATCGTTGAACGCGGTAGCTGCCACGGTGCTTCCATCGGCCCTGGTCAGGTGTGCATTCAGCAAGAGACGTGACTCGCAGGTGTAGTTGCCACCCAGGATGTGATCGACGCTCGTAAGCATCTCGTCGGGAGAGACGTCGGCAAGAAATCCAAGTCGACCACGGTTGACGCCTAGCAGCGGAATATCACCGCGACGAGAGAGCTTAGCTGCATAAAGCATCGTGCCGTCACCGCCGATTGCGATCATCAGGTCAGCATTGACGGCCAATTCCGACTCGGCGATACGTTTAACGGGCAGATCGATAGTCATATCGTCCGCTGCGAACACTTCGATCCCAGCTTTAGTTAAATGGCGGACAAGCAATGTCATCGGTTCCGCGACGCGCGGATCATCGTGGCGTCCTAGTACCGCCACCTTCTGAAAGTCACTGCCCATGGACTGCCTGCTCGCTCTGGAATTTGTTGCTCTGGTTGCACGCTGGGGGTCTATGGTCACAAACCCTTGACCGATCGCCAAGCCATTGCTAGCGTGTCGACAGATACACTAACATAGCGAGCCGCTTGCGAATTTTTGGTATTTCTTGCGAATGTCTGCAGAAGCAATCAGTTCTTTACCTAATGATCGCGCACAACACCTGTTGCGCGTCTTGATCCAGCGCTATATCAGCGATGGGCAGCCCGTCGGTTCGCGAACGCTGTCCAAAGATCCGGGTCTGGATCTGAGCCCGGCCACGATCCGCAATGTCATGTCGGACCTCGAAGATATGGGGCTGGTCTCGGCACCTCATACATCAGCCGGGCGCATACCCACAGCCAAGGGTTATCGCTTATTCGTTGATACGCTGGTCCGTTTCCGCCAGCCAAATGACGGCGATATCGACATGTTGCGAACACAAATTCGCCGCAAAGCGGATGATGCCGGTGCGTTAGTGGCGTCTGTGTCGAGCATGCTGTCGGAAATTACGAGCCTGGCAGGTGTTGTGACCGTTCCAAGGGGCCAGCACACAGCATTACGGCAAATAGAGTTTCTGCCGCTGTCAGAAAATCGCATTCTCACCATCCTCGTAATCAATGATCGCGAGGTGCAAAACAAAATCCTGCACACGGATCGTGATTATTCCTCCTCTGAATTGCAGCAGGCTGCAAATTTCATTAATGATCACTACGCCGGCATCGAGATGGTGCATGTTCGAGCTCGCATTATTGAAGATCTCGACAAAACACGCCATTCAATGAATCAAGCGATGCGCGAGATTATCTCGGTCGCGCAATCTGCGATGGAGGGAGCCACGAGTTCCACCGCCGATTTCGTACTCGCGGGCGAAACCAATCTAATGGATTTTGCCGAGCTATCTGATGTCGACACGTTGCGGCGCTTGTTCGAGGCATTTTCTCACAAACGCATGATGCTCGATTTGCTCGATCGCAGTATCAATGCGGACGGCGTACAGATTTTTATCGGTGAAGAATCGGGATACAAGATTCTGGATAATTGCAGCGTCGTAACCGCACCCTATCATTTCGACGACGACACGATAGGAGTGCTGGGTGTCATTGGTCCGACGCGCATGGCGTATGACCGGGTAGTGCCGGTTGTCGACATTACAGCCCGATTATTAAGAAAAGCGCTAACCCAATAGGCGCCAGGGTAAAAAACGTCGTAGCGCTCTTGATATTTGCCGGCAGAACCCCACACTTCGAAGCTGCGGTGACAGCCTGCGAATCGTAATGGGAATTAACCAGCAATGAGTGGTCAGCCAGATCGCCCGGTGCCCAAGTCCGGCGACGAGAGTACAGAAACCGAAGTAACCGACGATACGCCGGCCGCAGCGGACGATGATGTCGAGTCAGTAATGGCCGCGATACAGGCAAAGGCCGACGAAAATTGGGATCTGTACCTGCGGGCGTCCGCCGAGGTCGAAAATGTACGCAAGCGCGCGAGTCGCGATGTCGAACACGCACGCAATTTTGCGCTGGAAGGATTTGGCAAGGAGCTGCTGGCCGTCAAAGACAGCCTGGAATTGGGCCTTGAAGCGACGGATTCGGCGGATGCTGACAGCCTGCGCGCGGGCGCCGAAGCCACCCTCAAATTACTGACCGGTGCTTTGGCGCGATTTGGCGTCGAGGAAGTTGATCCGGAAGGCGAGCCGTTCGACCCTGAACGGCACGAAGCCATAAGCATGCAGCCATCAGCCGACCTCGAACCCGGTTCGATCGTGACCGTGATTCAGAAAGGCTATGCGTTGAATGGTCGCCTGCTGCGGCCGGCCAGGGTGATCGTCGCCATGGAAGTGCCTGAAGAGACCACCGGCGACTGAGCAAAAAAGGCCGGATGTGGCTTGAAACAAGCGTTTGTGGCCCCACGTATCAGCCAGTTTGGAAGAATTCCTGAAGATTTCGGAGTATAGACATGGGAAAAATTATTGGTATCGACTTGGGTACCACGAACTCCTGCGTAGCGGTGATGGAGGGCGATGCGCCAAGGGTTATTGAAAACAGCGAGGGCGATCGCACCACGCCGTCGATTGTGGCGTTTAGCAAGGACGACCAGGTGTTGGTGGGGCAATCCGCCAAGCGCCAGGCAGTGACGAACCCGACCAACACCTTGTTCGCGGTCAAACGTCTGATTGGACGCCGATTTGACGATGACGTCGTACAGCGTGATATCGACATGGTGTCCTATACGATCGCGAAGGCCGACAATGGCGACGCCTGGGTTGAGGCAAACGGCAAGAAGATGGCGCCGCCCGAAATTTCCGCTCGTGTATTGATGAAAATGAAAAAGACCGCCGAGGATTATCTTGGTGAAGCCGTCACGGAAGCCGTTGTAACCGTGCCGGCGTACTTCAACGACTCGCAACGCCAGGCGACTAAGGATGCGGGCAAGATCGCTGGCCTCGACGTCAAGCGCATCATCAATGAGCCAACTGCCGCGGCACTGGCCTATGGCATGGACAAGAAACGCGGCGACGCGAAGATCGCTGTGTTCGACCTGGGTGGCGGTACCTTCGATGTCTCAATCATCGAGATCGCGGAGGTCGACGGTGAGCATCAGTTCGAGGTTCTGGCCACGAATGGCGACACGTTCCTTGGCGGTGAAGACTTCGACATGCGCGTAATCACGTACCTGGCGTCCGAATTCGAGCGCGAAAGCGGTGTCGACATCACCAAGGACCCGCTCGCAATGCAGCGCCTCAAGGAAGCGTCCGAGACGGCGAAGATCGAACTCTCGACCCAACAGCAGACCGAGGTCAACCTGCCGTATATCACGGCGGATGCGAGTGGTCCCAAACACCTCAATATCAAGCTTACGAGAGCCAAACTCGAGTCACTGGTCGAGGAACTGATTGCGGCCACGATCGCCCCGTGCAAGGTCGCGCTCAACGACGCCGGGCTGAAGGTAAACGAGATTGATGACGTAATCCTCGTCGGCGGGCAGACGCGCATGCCCAAGGTGCAAGAAGAGGTTCAGAACTTCTTCGGGCAGGAGCCGCGCAAAGACGTAAACGCAGACGAAGCTGTCGCATTGGGTGCCGCGATTCAGGGCGGCGTGCTTGCCGGAGACGTCAAGGACGTTCTGTTGCTCGACGTTACACCTCTGTCGCTCGGTATCGAGACGCTCGGTGGCGTGATGACCAAGCTGATCGAAAAGAATACAACGATCCCGGCGAACGCCGAACAAGTGTTCTCGACGGCGGACGACAATCAGTCCGCCGTGACCATTCATGTGCTGCAGGGCGAGAGGGAGCGTTCAATCGACAACAAATCACTGGGACGATTCGATCTGGCAAATATTCCGCCGGCACCTCGCGGCTTACCGCAGATTGAGGTGACCTTTGACATCGATGCGAACGGCATATTGAACGTGTCGGCCAAGGACAAGGCAACGGGCAAGAGTCAAACCATCGTGATCAAGGCATCGAGCGGGCTTTCAGACGAAGAAATCGAAGAAATGGTTGGCGATGCGGAACGTCATGCCGAAGAGGATCGCAAGTTTCGCGAACTCGTCGATGCACGAAATCAGGCTGACGGCCTGATTCATGCGGCGGAGAAAACGCTCAGCGAGCTGGGTGACAAGGCCAGCGGCGAGGAACGACTCAGCGTCGAATCGGCAATCTCGGATGTAAAGAAGGCTCTGGAGAATGACGACAGGGAAGCCATCGAGGCCAAGACCGCGGCGCTGGCCGAAGCGTCGGGCGGCCTCGCACAGAGGCTTTACGCCGAGCAGGTCGAAGAGGAGTCTGGACAAACCACATCGGATGCCACAGATGATGATGTGGTGGATGCCGAATTTGAGGAAGTGGACGACGATAAGTCGAAGTCTGGCTAAGGTAAGCATCAATAAATCGGGCACGGGCGCCTCTTCTGGCGCCCATTGTTAAGAAGCTATGGCCAAACGCGATTATTACGAGGTCCTTGGAGTCCCGAAAACGGCCGCAGCCGCGGAGATCAAGAAAGCCTATCGTCGCATGGCTATGAAGCATCACCCGGATCGGAACAAAAACGACAAAAACGCCGAGGCAAAATTCAAGGAATCCAAGGAAGCGTACGAGGTCCTGAACGATACGGATAAACGGGCAACTTACGATCGATTTGGTCACGATGGACTCAGCGCCAGAACCGGCGGCGCAGGAGGCTTTGGTGGGGAAGGATTCGGCGATATTTTCGGCGATGTATTCGGTGACATCTTTGGCGGTGGAAGACAACGTCGCAGCCAGGTATTTCGCGGTGCAGACCTTGGCTACGATCTGCGCCTTGACCTGGAAAAGGCCGTTAGCGGTGAATCTGTCGCCATTGAGGTGCCAACCCAAGTGACGTGCTCGAGCTGTGAGGGCAGTGGCGCGAAAAAGGGCACCCAGCCCGTCAAATGTTCAACTTGTGGTGGCGTGGGCCAGGTTCGCATGCAGCAGGGGTTTTTCTCGATTCAGCAATCCTGTCCAGCCTGCAAGGGCGCCGGCACAGTGATTTCGGATCCTTGCGGTGCCTGCCAGGGTCGCGGACGAATACGAAAAACCAAGACACTGGCGGTCAAGGTTCCGGCAGGTGTTGACGATGGCGACCGGATTCGTCTTTCGGGCGAGGGCGAAGCAGGCAGGAATGGCGGTCCGCCCGGCGATCTATACGTCGAGATACGTGTAAACGCGCACAAACTCTTTACCCGTGATGGCGCCGATCTGGCTTGCGAGATTCCTATCAGCATGGCGACCGCCACCCTTGGGGGTGACGTTGAATTGCCGACGCTGGACGGCAATGTTTCCCTGAAGGTGCCGGTCGGAACGCAATCGGGCAAGATATTTCGATTGCGCGGTAAAGGCGTTACGACTGCGCGAGACCCCCGTAAAGGCGATTTGTTTGCGAAAGTTTCTGTAGAGACGCCTGTTAATCTGACGGCCGAGCAAAAGGAATTGCTGGCTCGGTTTGAGAGTTCGATCCGCGACGGAGGCGAAAAACACAGTCCGCGCGCCGGTGGTTGGCTGGATTCGGTGAAACGTTTTTTTGAACGCATCGGCTAGCCCGGCGACTGGCGGCGGCAATGCCCGTGCCGTAATCTTCGATCTGGATCTCTGAAAAGGAAGCGGCCATCAATTCCGTCTCTATTGGTATCGCAGGTGCTGGCCGCATGGGTCGGGCGCTCATACAGGCGATCAACGCAGCCGAGGATTGTCAACTGGTGAGTCTGTGGGTGCGCGACGAGGAGCAATGTTCGGATCTCAGGCAATCATCCGATCTGTTGCTTAGCGATGACATCAATCGAGTCGTTGGCGCCGCCGATGTGCTTATTGATTTCAGCTTGCCCGAAGCAACGGACACAGTCCTCCAGGCCATCGTTGCACAAGGTACACCATTGGTTTGCGGTGTCAGCGGCCTGAGTGCTGAGCAACAGCTCCGTCTGGATAGTGCGTCAGCAATAGTTCCCGTCGTCTATGACCGCAACATGAGTATTGGCATTGCGGTGCTGGAAAGCCTGGTCGGACAAGCAGCGGCATTGCTTGGTTTCGATTTCGAAGCTGAAGTGCACGAAATCCACCATGTGCACAAAATCGATGCTCCTTCTGGTACTGCGTTGAAGCTGGGCGAAGCTATTGCGGCGGCGAGACGGCAGAATTTCGCCGATGTCTCCTGGTACGAACCTGACGCCAAAAGCCGTGAACCAGCCGCCGGTGACATCCGCTTCGAGGTTGAACGACGCGGCGAGGTGCCCGGCGACCACTCGGTAATACTTTCATCATCGGCTGAAAGCCTAACGTTTCGACATAGCGTGACATCACGACAGGTGTTTGCCGATGGTGCGCTGCGCGCTGCCAGGTGGGTGGTCCGCCAAAGTCCGGGGCGTTATCGAATGCGCGAAGTGCTACTCGATAAACCGTAATTTTAGAAGATTTCGCTCGCGCAGTCTGGCGCGACCAGTATTGCTTCAGTAGACTATGCCGGATCGCTTGGCGATCGGCGAAATAACAAGCGGGAGGCACTGTCCTTCCGCTTTTGTGTATCTGAAAAGGGTCGCTTTTGAGTACGCCTGCTGTTCTGGCACTACAAGACGGAACCATATTCCGCGGAACCTCGGTAGGGGCCGAGGGCAAGACCATTGGCGAAGTAGTCTTCAACACTGCAATGACGGGTTACCAGGAAATTCTGACGGATCCGTCGTACTGCCGCCAGATCGTCACACTGACTTGTCCTCATATCGGCAACACCGGCACCAACAGCGACGATATGGAATCCTCGCGTATTCATGCGTCGGGACTGATCATCCGTGACAGTTCCCTGGTAAACAGTAATTGGCGTTCAGAGCGCTCCTTCAGTGAGTTTCTGCTGCAGGGAAACACGGTCGCGATCGCTGACATCGATACCCGCAAGCTCACGAGAATCATTCGGGAGAAAGGCGTGCAGTCGGGTTGCATCATGACCGGTGACGTGGATCCCAAGATCGCCATCGAGCACGCATGCAAGTTTCCGGGCATCGCTGGCATGGATCTGGCCAAGTTCGTCACTACGGATATCGCGTATCAGTGGTGTCATGGCAGCAGCTTCGGTCGTAAGGCACGCATCCTGAGCCGGCGCGTCGCCCATTATCACGTCGTTGCCTACGACTTCGGCATCAAGCGCAATATCCTGCGCCTGCTGTCTGATCTCGACTGCCGCATGACGGTAGTACCCGCGAAGACCAGTGCCGAAGAAACGCTGGCATTGCGTCCGAATGGCATTTTTCTGTCCAATGGGCCCGGAGATCCTGAGCCGTGCGACTACGCGATTGCCGCAATTAAAGAATTCATAAGTGTTGGCGTGCCGGTATTTGGCATCTGTCTGGGCCACCAATTACTGGCGCTCGCAGCGGGTGCGAAAACGGTGAAGATGAAATTTGGGCATCATGGCGCAAATCACCCGGTGCAGGACCTTGCAAGCGGCCGGGTCCTGATTACCAGCCAGAATCATGGTTTTACCGTCGAGGAGGAGAGCTTGCCCGACAATGTCGAGGCAACCCACCGTTCCTTATTCGATGGGACGCTGCAGGGCATTACGCTCAAAGACGAACTGGCCTTCAGCTTCCAGGGGCACCCCGAGGCCAGTCCGGGACCACATGATTTGCTGCCATTGTTTGAGCGCTTTATCCAGATTATGGATTTCAGGAGACTCACCGGCGCAAGATCCACAGTAACGAGCTAATTTAACTTTTAAAAACAATGATTTATGATTTACATTTAATGCGAATTCTTGAGAAAAATCATGCCCGGACGAAGTGACATCGAGAGCGTTCTGGTGATCGGCGCAGGGCCGATCATCATCGGTCAGGCCTGCGAGTTCGATTATTCAGGTGCACAGGCGTGCAAGGCCTTAAAAGAAGAGGGTTACCGGGTCATTCTCGTCAATTCGAACCCGGCAACGATCATGACGGATCCGGAGACTGCTGACGCGGTATACATCGAGCCTGTGCAATGGACAGCAGTACAAAGAATCATCGAGAAAGAAAGACCTGACGCATTGCTACCCACCATGGGTGGGCAGACCGGACTGAATTGCGCACTGGACCTGGTGCGAGAGGGCGTCCTTGAGAAATACAAGGTCGAGATGATCGGAGCATCGCGCGAAGCGATTGACATGGCCGAGGATCGTGATTTGTTTCGACGGGCGATGACCGAAATCGGACTCGAAGTACCCAGGGCCGAGATTGCTCGCACACTCGAGGAGGCAGTCTCCAAACAAGAGAGCATTGGTTTTCCGACGATTATTCGACCGTCGTTCACTTTAGGTGGCACAGGTGGCGGCATCGCATACAACCTGGAGGAATTTAAACGCATCGTCACGCACGGTCTCGAAATGTCGCCGACGACCGAAGTGCTGCTGGATGAGTCGTTGCTGGGCTGGAAAGAATTCGAGATGGAGGTCGTTCGCGATCGCAACGACAATTGCATCATTGTCTGCGCCATCGAGAATCTGGATCCAATGGGGGTACACACGGGTGACTCCATTACCGTTGCACCGGCACAGACTCTGACCGACAAGGAATATCAGCGTCTGCGCAACGCGTCGATCGACGTATTGCGCAAGATCGGCGTCGAAACGGGTGGTTCCAACGTACAGTTTGCCGTGAATCCTGCGGACGGTCGCGTCCTTGTCATTGAGATGAATCCACGAGTGTCTCGTTCATCGGCGCTGGCGTCCAAGGCGACGGGATTTCCGATCGCGAAGGTTGCGGCCAAACTTGCGGTGGGTTTCACACTCGATGAGCTGAGAAATGACATTACCGGTGGCGCCACTCCGGCTTCGTTTGAACCCAGTATCGACTACGTGGTTACCAAAATTCCGCGCTTCACATTCGAGAAATTTCCGGGCGCCAACGACCGACTGACAATACAGATGAAGTCGGTGGGCGAAGTCATGGCGATTGGCCGAACGTTCCAAGAATCGCTGCAAAAGGCCCTACGAGGGCTCGAGACGGGTGTCACCGGTCTCAATGAACGGGCACTATCACTGGCGACCGACGCTGAGAGAGATCAGCTGCGTCGCGAGCTGAGGATTCCAGGGGCGGAACGCCTCTTGTATGTTGCAGACGCGATGCGCCACGGTTATACGATTGACGACGTGGCCAAGATTACCGGCATCGATCCCTGGTTCCTGGCACAAATTGCCGATCTGCTCGAGACCGAACAGGCCATACGCGACACCAGCCTGGCCAAGCTCAATGCGGCCACGATGCGATCGATCAAGCGCAAGGGGTTTTCCGACGCACGTATCTCTGAGCTCCTCGGGGTTGCCGAGGCGGCCGTACGCAAACGACGTCTGCGCCACAAAGTTCGCCCCGTATTCAAACGCGTGGACACCTGTGCTGCCGAGTTCGCGACGACAACGGCGTATCTTTATTCGACTTACGAGGAGGAATGCGAGGCTGATCCTACGCAAGCGCCCAAGATCATGATTCTCGGTGGCGGTCCAAATCGAATCGGCCAGGGCATCGAATTCGACTATTGCTGCGTGCACGCCGCGATCGCACTCAAAGAGATCGGCTACGAAACGATCATGGTAAATTGCAATCCGGAGACCGTGTCGACGGACTACGATATCTCGGATCGCCTGTATTTTGAGTCGCTGACTTTAGAAGATGTCCTGGAAATTATCGACAAGGAAAAACCGAATGGCGTCATCGTCCAGTACGGTGGCCAGACGCCTTTGAAACTGGCACGCGAACTGGAGGCTGCGGGGGCGCCTATTATCGGGACGACTCCGGATTCGATCGACCTCGCTGAAGACCGTGAGCGGTTTCAACAGCTCGTCGAGTCGCTGCAACTAAAGCAACCCCCGAACTGCACGGCACGCAACAAGGAAGAGGCGCTGCGGCTCAGCGGTGATGTGGGCTTCCCACTTATTGTCCGGCCGTCGTATGTGCTGGGTGGGCGCGCGATGGAAGTTGTTCACGGCGAGGAAGACCTTGCGACATATATGGAAGCCGCCATCGACGTTTCCAACGACAGCCCGGTCCTGCTTGATCGTTTTCTCGACTTGGCGACCGAGGTTGATGTCGACTGTATCAGTGATGGCGAACATGTACTCATAGGTGGGATCATGGAACATATCGAACAGGCGGGAGTGCACTCCGGTGATTCGGGATGCTCATTACCGCCGTTCAGTTTGTCGCCTGAAATCCAAAAAGAACTGGCGGCACAAGCGATTAAACTGTGTAAGGGGCTAAACGTCATCGGCCTGATGAATACGCAGTTCGCGATACAGAATGATGTCGTCTATTTGCTTGAGGTCAATCCACGTGCATCGCGAACCGTTCCCTTCGTGTCCAAAGCGACGGGTATTCCGCTGGCCAAGATCGCAGCAAAAGTCATGGTGGGTGAGTCCTTGGCAAAGCAAGGCTTCGTCAACCAACGCATACCCGAGTATTTTTCGGTAAAAGAGGCTGTGTTTCCATTTATCAAGTTCCCGGGAGCCGATCCGATATTGGGACCCGAAATGAAGTCAACCGGGGAGGTTATGGGGGTCGGGCGTTCTTTTGGAGAGGCTTACGCCAAAGCACAACTTGCGTCAGGTGTCGTGCTGCCCCGGCAGGGCACGGCCCTCCTCAGTATTCGTGATCGAGACAAGGATGCCGCAGTGGAACTCGCAAAAATTCTCGTGGGGCAGGGTTTTGACCTGGTTGCCACCCACGGTACCGCGCAAAAACTCGCCACCGCTGGGGTATCATGTCGTCGTGTTAACAAGGTTCGTGAAGGCAGGCCACATATTGTGGACATGATCAAAAACGCCGAAATTGATTTAATCGTCAATACGACAGAAGGCAAGCAAGCGATCAATGAATCACATTCGATTCGAGCCGAGGCTGTGCGCAGAAACGTCACGTATTACACGACGCTCGGTGCTGCGATCGCAACGTGCAAGGCCATAGAACACTTGGATAACAGCGACGTAAACCGGTTGCAGGATTTGCACAAAGAGGTAGCGGCATGAACAAGGTACCGATGACGGTGCGAGGTCACGAACTGTTGCGAGATGAACTCAAGAAGCTGAAGAGCGGCGACCGTCCCGCAGTCATTAAAGCGATCGCCGAAGCACGTGCGCACGGCGACTTGAAGGAAAACGCCGAATATCATGCCGCGAAAGATCAGCAAGGATTTATTGAAGGCCGCATCAAGGAGCTTGAGGGCAAGCTGTCGAACTTACAGGTCATAGATGTCACCGCGATCGACGCGAGAGGTCGAATTGTGTTTGGTTCGACGGTTGACTTGCTCGACGAAGGCACGGGCAAAGAAATTGTCTACAAGATCGTCGGCGAGGATGAAGCGGACATCAAGCAAGGACTGATATCATTTACGTCGCCCATTGCGCGGGCGATGATGGGCAAGAACGAGGGTGACGAAATATCGTTCCTGGCTCCGGGCGGCGAGAAACAGTTCGAAGTAACGCAGGTGCGCTACGTCTGATTACTTGTTGGGCATCAGTCTTTATTTTTGTGATTCACTTATGGGCATGGGCGTCATGTGTACCAGCGAGTCACGATCCAATCCTTGCGCATTGGCTGCTATCCCATGAGTAAGCCCCGGCGCAGCAGCGGCCGTTGGCTTGAACGCCAGGCCAGCGATCCATACGTGCAACAGGCGCGACGGGATGGCTGGCGCTCACGAGCCGTCTACAAGCTGGAACAGATTGACCGCAAGGAACGAATTTTGCGGCCCGACATGGTATGCGTTGATCTCGGTGCGGCCCCCGGCAGCTGGAGTCAGTATGTCACTGTGAAACTGAAGGGGCGCGTGCGCATCGTGGCTATCGACTTGTTGCCGATGGACGAGCTGCCAGCGGTTGAATTCATACAAGGCGACTTTACAAATGACCAGGTTCTCAGGTCATTGCAGGATTTACTGGCCGATACGCGTGTCGACCTTGTAATGAGTGACATGGCTCCCAATATCAGCGGGACTCGGTCGGTTGATCAGCCGCTCGCCATGCACCTTGCCGAGCTTGCACTGGCTTTTGCCCGGCAGGTATTGGGGCCGCGGGGAGACTTTATCTGCAAGCTGTTTCAGGGTGAAGGATTTGATCAGTTTGTGGTTGATGCGCGGCAATCTTTTGGACGCCTGAAAGTCAAGAAACCCAAGGCCTCCAGGGCGGCCAACCGTGAGGTTTACTTGGTAGCGAGAAACTATCATTTGTAGTAGTGTCTAAACGCTTAGTAGCAGCTAACTTACTAATTTCTGGCGCATTCCGCCGCGGAAACCGAAATTGAATGATCTGACCAAAAATATCCTTGTCTTCATCGTCATCATCGTCGTTCTCCTGTCTGTCGTACAGGGACTTTCGGGCGTCAGCGGTGGCCAGCCACAATCCAAGGACTATTCGGATTTTCTCCAGCAAGTTCGTTCAGGACAGGTGGCGATAGCCGAGATTGACGGCCAAAAAATTCGATTTGGCGTTCGGGAGCCGCTGGCGTACTACACAATCAGTCCGGAGACCGATAACAATACCTTGATCGGCCTTCTCGACCAGAATGACGTTCAATTCGGTGCGGCAGAACCAAAATCACAGAGTCTGATCGGCCAGCTGCTGATCAGTTCTTTTCCTATTCTTTTGCTCATCGGTGTGTGGATTTATTTCATGCGCCAGATGCAAGGCGGCGCCGGTGGCCGCGGCGCAATGTCGTTTGGCAAGAGCAAGGCGCGATTGCTTGGCGAGGACCAGGTCAGCATTAAATTCGCAGATGTCGCCGGGGTGGATGAGGCGAAGGACGAAGTCGCCGAGATAGTCGAATTTCTCAAAGACCCGAGCAAGTTTCAACGCCTGGGTGGCAAGATACCCAAGGGCTTACTCATGGTTGGTCCGCCGGGCACCGGCAAGACCTTGCTCGCCAGGGCAATTGCCGGCGAGGCAAATGTACCGTTCTTCACGATTTCGGGATCCGATTTCGTCGAGATGTTCGTCGGTGTGGGAGCATCGCGCGTTCGCGATATGTTTGAGCAGGCGAAGAAACAGGCTCCCTGCATTATCTTTATCGATGAACTCGATGCCGTTGGGCGACACCGGGGCGCCGGACTCGGCGGCGGCCACGATGAGCGTGAACAAACGCTAAATCAGTTGCTCGTCGAGATGGACGGATTCGAAGGCAGTGAGGGCGTTATTGTCATCGCTGCAACGAACCGGCCCGACGTTCTCGATCCGGCCTTATTGCGACCGGGGCGTTTCGACCGCCAGGTTGTCGTGCCCTTGCCAGACATCAGGGGCCGGGAAATGATCCTGAAAGTGCACATGCGCAAGGTTCCGCTCGATGATGACGTCATTCCGAGCGTGATTGCCAGGGGCACGCCGGGCTTCTCGGGAGCCGATTTGGCAAATCTTGTCAACGAGGCCGCCCTGATTGCAGCACGAATGAATGGGCGTGTTGTCAAAATGCAGCAGTTCGACCAGGCCAAAGATAAGATCATGATGGGTGCCGAGCGTCGCTCGATGGTCATGAGCGAGCAGGAAAAGCTCAATACGTCTTTCCACGAAGCCGGCCATACGATCGTGGGTTACCTCATGCCGGAGCATGACCCGGTCTATAAAGTGTCGATCATTCCACGAGGACGGGCACTCGGCATTACGATGTACCTGCCCGAAGAAGATCGCTACAGCATGTCCAAGCAACGTGTGGAGAGTATGATTTCGAGCTTGTTTGGCGGTCGCATAGCCGAAGAAATGATCCTCGGGCCGGGCGGCGTCACGACAGGTGCCTCCAACGACATCGAACGGGCGACTGAATTAGCGCGCAACATGGTGACCAAATGGGGCTTATCGGAGCGACTTGGTCCACTGACCTATAGCGAAGATGAGGGTGAAATTTTTCTTGGCCATTCTGTGACCAAGCACAAACAGGTGTCCGACGAAACGGCGCACGCGATCGATGAAGAAGTTCGTCGTATCATCGATCAGAACTATGCGAAAGCCGAGAAAATACTGAAGGAGAATGTCGACAAGCTGCACGCGATGTCGGCGGCGCTCGTCAAATACGAGACGATCGACGCGACGCAGATCAAAGACATCATGGAGGGCAGGGAACCGCAGCCGCCCGCGGACTGGGATGATTTGCCAGAATCCAAGCCCGATGAAGACTCGTCCAAGCCGCGGGCCGAATCGACGGGATCGATTGGTGGGCCGGCCAGCGAACACTAGGCAGCTACGCCGGGACCAAACGGCCAGCACCACTCTCAGCATGCTACGGCTCGGTCGGCTCGAAATCGATTGCCCGGCCGTTATGGGTATCCTGAACGTGGCACCGGATTCGTTTTCGGATGGTGGCAGATTCACCGGGCTCGAATCCGCGTTACGGCAGGCCGAAGCCATGGCGAACGAGGGCGCCGCGATCATTGATGTGGGCGGCGAATCGACACGCCCAGGGGCGATTGCTGTCAATGCGCAGGAAGAAATTGATCGTATTGGCCCGATCATAGAACTTATCTGCGACCGGCTCGATGTGCCCGTGTCGATCGATACCAGCAAGCCTGCCGTGATGCGTGCCGCCGTTGCAGCCGGGGCATGCATGATTAATGATGTGTTGGCCCTGCAAGCGGATGGCGCGCTCGCGACTGCAGTGGAGCTGCAACAGCCGGTCTGCCTGATGCACATGCAGGGGCAGCCACGGACGATGCAGGAGGATCCGCGCTACGACGATGTTGTGGCCGAAGTCACACAGTTCCTGCGGGAACGCGTGGCACAATGCCGGGACGCGGGACTGGGTCAAGACCTGATCGTGGTTGACCCGGGATTTGGTTTTGGCAAGACGACGGAGCACAATTTGGAGTTACTCGGCAATCTGCGACAATTGCAGGATATTGGCTGCCCTGTGTTGATCGGTGTTTCACGCAAGTCGACACTGGGTTTCATTACCGGCCGGGAGGTCAGCGATCGTCTGCCGGCGAGTATTGCCGCGGCCGTAATGGCCGTGCAGCAGGGCGCACAAATTATTCGCGCCCACGATGTCGCTGAGACGGTCGACGCATTGAAGGTCACCCAGGCCATTATCGATTCAGGAAACAATCAATGAGCAAGAAAGTATTCGGTACAGATGGAGTGCGCGGCAAGGTCGGTACAGATCCAATGACGGCTGATTTTGCCATGCGACTTGCCAGTGCAGCGGCTCGGGTACTCGTACCCAGCGGCGGCACCGTACTGATAGGCAAAGACACGCGACTGTCCGGTTACATGTTTGAGTCGGCTTTAGAGGCTGGTTTTGTAGCTGCCGGCGCTGACGTCCTGTTGCTCGGGCCCTTGCCCACGCCCGGCATTGCCCAGTTGACGCGGCAATTAAAAGCGGACCTCGGAGTCGTCATCAGTGCCTCACATAACGGCTACGAAGATAATGGCATCAAGTTTTTTGATGGCAACGGCTCCAAGCTTAGCGACGAGGTTGAACTCGAAATCGAATCGCACCTCGAACAGCGTGCAATCACGCGGGAATCGGGTGCGCTCGGCAAAGCCAAGAGAATAGATACGGCTTTGCAGCGCTACCAGGATTTTTGTGTTTCGACTTTTCCCGAGGAACTGAGCCTGGAGGGCGTCAAAATCGTTTTTGACGGCGCGAACGGTGCAGGATATAAAGTCGGTCCGAGAACACTGGCCAATCTCGGGGCCGAAATGATCCCGATTAGCTGCTCCCCAAACGGCCGCAATATCAATGATGGCTGCGGAACGACGAATCCGGAGCTGCTGCAACTGACTGTTCCGGCCGTGCGGGCCGACGTCGGCGTCGCACTCGACGGTGACGGCGATCGCGTCATCATGGTCGATGCGGAAGGCAACCTCATCGATGGCGACCAGCTTCTCTACATCCTGGCGACTGCGCGGCATCGCGATGGCCGACTTACGGGCCCGGTGGTGGGTACTGTGATGAGTAACCTCGGCCTGGAGCACGCACTTGGAAAGGCCCAGATAGAATTTTGCCGCGCCCAGGTCGGCGATCGTTATGTCCTCGAAACGCTGAAGAAAACAGGCGGGAACATCGGCGGCGAGACCTCGGGACACATGATTATGCTCGACCAGACGACGACCGGCGATGGCCTCGTGTGCGCTCTGCAAATACTTGCCATCATGAAGGAGACAGGCGAGTCACTGTCGGCGCTCGCGGCAGGAATGCCGAAGTATCCGCAGACAATGGTCAATGTTCGCACTGACAAACGGCTTGATCCGGACGCGTCCGAGTTGATTCGTGAGGCGGTCGCTGCAGCTGAGGATGAGCTTGCAGACACCGGACGTGTGGTCCTGAGGGCCTCGGGCACAGAATCCGTGATCCGGGTCATGGTCGAAGGTGAGGACCGTGATCAGGTCGCCGCGCTGGCTGAGAGGCTCGCGGCGGTCGTCGCCGAGGCCGCAGCCTAGTAATCCGTTACATTTGTTCGATATGAGGACAGCCAGCGCATTGATTTGCCGGTTTAGCCTCGGTATCCTTGCGCGCCTTTTGTGCTTGGGGGTTACACTTTATGCGAGATTTTCTGGTCGCCGGAAATTGGAAAATGAACGGCGACACAGCGAGCAATGATGAACTCGTTTCAGGGATTCTGGCGGGAGCGCCGGCATCCAACAGGGTCAGATTGGTGATCTGCCCCCCGTTTCCTTATCTTGCAGCCGTTGCGGCGCAGATTAAAGGGAGTACCGTATCGCTCGGTGCGCAAACCGTGGCCGAGTACGAGGCGGGAGCGTATACAGGCGAAATCGCGCCGGCCATGCTCGTCGATGCCGGTTGTGAATACGTTATCGTCGGACATTCCGAACGCCGGGCATCGTATGGCGAGTCAAGCGCCGCAGTGGCCGCGAAGTTCAAGGCTGCAATCGGTGCCGGATTGAAGCCGATTTTATGTGTCGGTGAAACACTGGAACAACGCGAATCGGGTAATACGGAGTCGGTTATCGATGAGCAACTCGCCGCCGTGGTTGACACTGTGGGTATCGGCGGTTTTGCCACGGCAGTCGTGGCCTACGAACCGGTCTGGGCGATCGGGACCGGCAAGACGGCCAGCCCTGAACAGGCACAGGACGTGCATCGTCACATCAGGGCAGTGATGGCGGGCCATGACCCGGACATCGGGGCAGCCACGCAGATCTTGTACGGCGGCAGCGTGAAAGGCGACAATGCGGCGGGTTTATTTTCGATGCCGGACATTGACGGCGGGCTGATCGGAGGCGCGTCGCTTAAGGCAGATGATTTCCTGGCGATCGCCCAAGCGGCCGCAGGGATTTGAGGATCAGATGGAAACAATTCAGAAATTTGTACTAATTACGCATACGGTAATTGCCCTCAGCATTATCGCCCTGGTTTTGCTGCAGCGGGGCAAGGGTGCCGATGCGGGTGCCGCGTTTGGCGCCGGTGCGTCGGGCACGGTTTTTGGCTCTCGCGGCGCATCGAGTTTTTTCTCGCGCGCAACCGCGGTGCTGGCAACAGCGTTTTTCGCAAGCAGCCTGACGCTCGCTTACCTTAGTAGCCAGCGCTCGACATCTCCTGAGAGTTTGCTCGAGGACGCGACGGTGGTCGAAACCGATACCGGCGAGGCACCTGCCAGTGTCGATGAAGCACCGGATTCGGACATGCCATCGCTGGACCCAGTAGAAGACACAGGGGATTGGCCGGCGCTCGAGGAAGAGCCGGCGTCCGACGACGAAAGCCAGTGATCCTGCTTTCAATCCTACAGGCAAGTACTCCGTCAATATCACCTTGACGGAGTACTAGTTATGCTCTGGTGGTGGAATTGGTAGACACGCTGTCTTGAGGGGGCAGTGGCGAAAGCCGTGCGAGTTCGAGTCTCGCCCAGAGCACCAAGTTTCAATACTTCCCATAGACGGGTGTATTCCGGACGCACCACACTGATACAATACGCTCGCTGATTCGAGAGTCGTATTCGTCAATGCTGCAAGAGTACTTTCCAATATTGGTTTTCCTCGGCGTTGCAGGAGGCATCGGTGTGGCGTTGCTCGCGCTGGGCTTCCTTTTTGGTACAGGCACGAAGGACGACGAAAAGCTGTCGCCTTACGAATGCGGCTTCGAACCGTTTGATGACTCACGCACGAAATTTGATGTGCGGTATTACCTTGTCGCCATTCTCTTCATCATTTTCGACCTCGAGATTGCCTTCCTGTTTCCCTGGGCGATCTCGCTCGACACCGTTGGCCGTTTCGGGCTGATATCAATGGCTCTGTTTCTTGCCATCCTTGTGGTCGGTTTCATTTATGAATGGAAGAAAGGAGCTCTCGAGTGGGACTAGCAAATAGTGCTGATGCCGGGGCACCCGCAACGAGCGATGCCGCAGACGACGCCGACCAAAGCCTGCAAGAGAAGGGATTTGTTGTCACCAGCATCGATGCCGTAATGAACTGGGCAAGAACGGGTTCGTTGTGGCCGATGACTTTTGGATTGGCCTGCTGTGCCGTGGAAATGATGCAGGCCGGCGCATCACGTTATGACCTGGACCGATTCGGTATCATTTTCCGACCGAGCCCGCGCCAGTCAGATTGCATGATTGTCGCCGGCACACTGACAAACAAAATGGCTCCGGCGCTCAGAAAAGTCTATGACCAAATGCCTGAGCCCCGTTGGGTCGTATCCATGGGATCATGCGCGAATGGAGGAGGTTACTATCATTACTCATACGCCGTGGTACGGGGTTGTGACCGTATCGTTCCGGTCGATGTGTATGTGCCAGGTTGTCCGCCGACGGCCGAAGCCCTGATCTACGGACTGATGCAGCTGCAAAACAAAATTCGTCGTACCAGCACGATTGCCAGATAAGACCGAATATGAGCGATGCATACGAGACATTGGCGGCTCGGTTGGATGAGCGCTTCGGCGAACAACTGGAATTTGTCCCGTCGATTTGTGGTGAGCTGACGATAGAGGTCGACAAGGAAAATCTGCTCGCAGTCGCCACAGCATTGAGAAACGAGGCCGCATTCGGCTTTGAAATGCTGATGGACGTTTGTGGCGTCGACTACTTGAGCTATGGCAGTAGCGAGTGGACGGGGTCAAGCGCAACCGAGACCGGCTTCAGTCGTGGCGTCGAACGCGAAGCAGTGATACTCGACGAAGCTGATGAGTTTGACCCGCGCCGTTTTGCCGTTGTGTATCACCTGTTGTCGTTGCAGCATAATATTCGTCTGCGCATGCGTGTATATACCGGACCGGAAAATCCACCGATCATCAGATCGGTTGTCGATATCTGGAATTCGGCCAACTGGTTCGAGCGCGAGGCGTTTGACCTCTATGGTATTTTGTTCGAAGGGCATCCGGACCTGCGAAGAATATTGACCGACTACGGTTTTATCGGTCATCCGTTCCGCAAAGATTTCCCACTGATTGGCAACGTCGAAGTAATTTATGACGCGGAGAAAGGCCGCGTTGTGTATCAGCCAGTCAGCATCGAACCCCGCACACTGGTGCCGAAGGTCATACGTGACGACAACCGCTACACGGCAGATCTTAAGAGATCCGGCGATGACTGAGATCCAGACCTACACCATGAACTTCGGGCCGCAACATCCGGCCGCACATGGCGTGCTCAGATTGATTCTTGAGCTCGACGGAGAGGTCATCCACAGGGCGGACCCGCACATCGGTTTGCTGCATCGTGCGACAGAGAAGCTCGCAGAATCCAAGCCTTACAATCAGAGCATCGGCTACATGGATCGGCTCGACTACGTTTCGATGATGTGTAACGAGCACGGCTACGTCCTGGCCATAGAAAAACTGCTGGGCATCACGGTGCCGATCCGAGCCCAATATATACGTGTGATGTTTGATGAAATTACGCGAATCCTGAATCACCTGATGTGGCTCGGCGCACACGGGCTCGACATCGGTGCGATGACGATTTTCCTGTATTGCTTTCGTGAGCGCGAGGACCTCATGGATTGCTACGAGGCGGTGTCCGGTACGCGCATGCACGCGACATACTACCGGCCCGGTGGCGTGTATCGAGATCTTCCTGATTCGATGCCGAAGTATCAGCAGTCGAAGTTTCGCAGCAAGAAAGAAATCGACCGCATGAACGCGAATCGCGCTGGATCACTGCTGGATTTCATCGAGGCGTTCACCGACAAATTTCCAGCCTGCGTGGACGAATACGAAACGCTCCTTACCGACAACCGAATCTGGAAACAGCGTACGGTCAACATTGCAGTCGTCACCCCGGAGAGGGCGATGCAACTGGGTTTCTCGGGACCGATGTTGCGCGGTTCAGGCGTCGAATGGGATTTACGCAAGAAACAGCCCTACGAAGTCTACGATCAGATGGACTTCGATATTCCGATTGGCACGAATGGCGACTGCTACGACCGTTACCTTGTTCGCGTCGAGGAGATGCGACAGTCCAACCGAATTGTCCGGCAATGCATCGACTGGCTGCGCACTAACTCGGGGCCGGTAATGCTCGATGATTACAAGGTCGTCGCACCCAAGCGCATTGAGATGAAAGACGATATGGAGTCGCTTATTCATCATTTCAAACTGTTTACTGAAGGCTACTGCGTGCCCGAGGGCGAATCCTATGCGGCGATCGAGCATCCCAAGGGCGAGTTTGGCGTCTATATCATTTCAGACGGCGCCAACAAGCCCTTTCGCGTCAAGATCCGGGCAGCCGGATTCGCACATCTTGCGGCGATGTCGGAAATGGTCGAAGGGCATATGCTGGCCGATGTTGTCGCCGTCATCGGCACGCAGGACATCGTATTTGGTGAGATAGATCGATGAGCGCTTCCATTCCGCTGTCCGATCATGTGACGCAAGAAATCGATCTCCTGAAGGCACGCTTTCCAGAAGGAAAACAGCGTTCGGCCGTTATCGGTGCCTTGGTTGCTGTGCAGCATGAAAATGACGGGTTCCTGACAGCGGAACTGATGAACGCGGTCGCGGAGTACCTCGAACTGCCGCCGATCCAGGTCTACGAAGTCGGGACATTTTATTCGATGTTTCAGACGCGCCCGGTTGGTCGGCACAACGTGGCAATTTGTACCAATATCTCGTGCATGCTTCGAGGCGCCGACGACGTCGTCGCGCATGTGGAGAAGAAGCTCGGCATCAAGTTGGGCGAAAGCACGCCTGACGGCCGCATATACCTCAAGCGCGAAGAGGAATGCCTGGCTGCCTGCTGTGGTGCGCCCATGATGATGGTCGATCACAAATACCACGAAAACCTGACCAACGATCGCATTGATCACATTCTGGACGGTCTCGACTGATGGCCTGGGAACAAAATCTGGTTTGTTTCAATACGATGGATTCGGAGGACTCGTGGACGCTGGCGACCTACGAAAATCACGATGGCTACAAGGCCTGGCGCAAAGTGCTGGCAGGTGAGCTGACGCCGGATCAGATCATCGAAGAGGTTAAGGCGTCGGGGCTGCGTGGACGTGGCGGTGCGGGCTTTCCGACCGGACTAAAATGGAGCTTCATGCCGCGCACGGCACCTGGACAAAAATACCTGGTCTGTAATTCTGACGAGAGCGAACCGGGTACCTGTCATGACCGGGAAGTGCTGCGTTATAACCCGCATGCACTCGTCGAAGGCATGGCCATAGCCGCGTATGCGATGGGTGCCACGGTAGCCTACAATTACATTCGCGGGGAGTTCATAGACGAACCGGTGCCACGTTTTGAGGCAGCGGTGCAGGATGCCTGCGCAGCCGGACTGCTCGGCAAAAACATTCAGGGATCGGGTATCGATTTCGACTTGCATACCTTTGTCGGCGCCGGGGCCTACATTTGTGGCGAGGAAACGGCATTGCTCGAATCGCTGGAAGGCCGGCAAGGCATGCCGCGGTTCAAGCCACCCTTTCCGGCACATTATGGTCTGTACGGCAAACCCACCACAATCAACAACACGCAGAGCCTTGCCAGTGTTCCCGCGATCATCCGCAACGGCGCAGCCTGGTTCTCCGGTCTGGGTCCGGACGGATCCGGTGGTACCGCACTGTTTTCGGTATCCGGACATGTGCAAAAACCCGGCAACTTCGAACTGCCAATGGGCATTCCGTTCACCGAGTTGCTCGAAATCAGTGGCGGCATGCTGAACGGTCGCAAACTGAAGGCCGTAATTCCTGGCGGATCGTCAGTACCGGTGTTGCCTGGCGAAATCATCATGAACTGCACAATGGATTACAACTCACTAAAGGACGCTGGATCGTCATTCGGCACGGGTGCGGTCGTGGTCATGGACGAGACGACCTGTATGGTGAACATGCTGCGTCGCATAGCCAGATTTTACATGGCCGAATCCTGTGGCCAGTGCACACCCTGCCGCGAAGGCACAGGCTGGTTGTATCGGATGTTGACTCGTATCGTCGACGGCCAAGGTCAGGATGATGATCTTGCCAAATTGCTGGATGTGGCCAACAAGATTGAAGGACACACGATTTGTGCGCTTGGCGATGCGGCGGCCTGGCCCGTGCAGAGTTTCCTGAAACACTTCTATGAAGAGTTCGACTATATGGTTCGTAATCACGGCCGCAGCATCATCGATGATCCCACGGCCGCCGCCGCGTAACTGGCATGAGTGATGACATCGTAAATATCGAAGTTGACGGCAAGCCGGTCGAGGCTCGCATGGGCCAGATGGTCATGGCGGTGACCGATGCGATCGGTGCGTACATACCGCGCTTTTGCTATCACGAAAAACTGAGCGTGGTCGCGAATTGCCGTATGTGCCTGGTCGAAATCGAAAACGCGCCCAAGCCGATGCCTGCCTGTGCTACGCCGGTGGCGGAGGGCATGAAGGTTTTTACGCGCTCGGCGAAGGCGATTGCGGCGCAAAAAGCGACCATGGAATTTCTTTTAATCAATCATCCGCTCGATTGCCCGATCTGTGATCAGGGCGGAGAATGTGAGTTGCAGGACCTCGCGATGGGTTACGGCCGCGATGTTTCGCGTTACAACTCTGGCAAGCGCGTCGTTCAAGACAAGGACATCGGCCCGCTCGTCTCAACCGACATGACGCGATGCATTCATTGCACCCGGTGTGTGCGATTCGGCGAAGAGATTACGGGCATGCCGCTGCTTGGCACGACCGGGCGGGGCGAGGACCTGAAGATCGAAACTTACGTCGAAATGAGTGTCGACCATGAGCTATCAGGCAATATCATTGATCTGTGTCCTGTTGGTGCACTCAATAACAAGCCGTATCGATACAGCGCCCGCGCTTGGGAGATGGAGCAACGGGCAACGATTTCGCCGCACGACTGTGTTGGCTCCAACATGTATGCACACGTTCTTCGTGGCACCATAAAGCGCGTCGTCCCCAAAGCTAACGAAAGTATTAACGAGACCTGGTTGGCCGATCGCGATCGATTCAGCTACGAGGCGATATACAGCGGCGATCGCCTGGCGCTGCCGCGCATCAAAGAGAGTGGCGAGTGGCGCGAGCTCGACTGGGAAGAAGCACTGTCACGTGCCGCCGATGCACTCAATGGTGCGCAGCCGAATAAGGTGGGTATTCTCGCATCGCCAAGTGTGACGCTCGAAGAAGCGCATCTTCTGGCACGACTTGCCGATCATCTCGATACGGCCAACATAGATTGTCGTCTTGGTCGCCGCGATTTTTCGGATCAGGACAATGATCCTGTCTATCCGTGGCTTGGCTGCGATATCGCGGACATCGAGAAACAGAATGCGGTACTCGTTGTGGGCTCGAACGTGCGCCGCGAAGCACCCATTATCGCGCATCGTTTACGCAAAGCATCACTGGCAGGTGCGCAAGTCAGTTTCGTCAGTAGTGTCAGGCATGACTACCATTTTCAGGTCGCCAATTATCTATGCGATGCCGGCCTCGTTGAATCGCTGTCAGGTGTAGCCGTTGCTGCCGCAGGTCGAACAAAGCTACCGGTGTCGGTCACGGGTCTGTGTAATGGAATTAAAGCCAGTGCGGAGCAGAAACGACTGGCTGCGTCACTCAATGACGCAGATCAGGGACTGGTACTGCTCGGCAATATCGCCGTGCGAGATCAGGCCTACAGCGCAGTCAGGGCCCTGGCGGCCTGCATTGCCAAAATGACGGGCGCCAGACTTGGCTACCTGTCCGCGGGATCTAACGCCGCAGGTGCTCATCTGGCGGGAGTTCTGCCGCATCGTCTGGCAGGCGGCGTGAAGCGTGGCAAGGCCGGACTGGATGCTGGAGCAATGCTCGACAAAGCACTCGATGCGGTCGTGCTTGTCCATGTGGAACCGGATGCAGATTTGTTTGCTTGCGCCGACGCAGTCGCTAAATTGGCGCAGCAAACCTTTGTTGTGGCATTAACGCCGTTTGTCTCGGACGCGTTGTTGGAGTCGACCGATTTGTTGCTGCCGATTGGTACATTCGCCGAGACATCGGGCACCTTCGTCAATGTGGCCGGAACCTGGCAGAGTTTTTCGGGCATCGCGAATCCGGTCGGCGAATCGCGACCGGCCTGGAAAGTTCTGCGCGTCATCGGCAATTTGCTCGAAGCACCCGATTTCGATTATGTGACCAGCGAAGATGTCAAAAGTGAAATCGCTGGTCAGCTTGGCCACGTCTCGCCCGATAACGATTACCCGGGTCGCAAGAAGATTGCTGCACCGAAAGGTAGGGACGCGCGGGAAGCCGAAATCGATACGCCGTTGTATTCGGTCGATGGCCTGGTAAGACGGGCGAACGCACTGCAAATGACCGATGAAGCACGACGCGCCGCCGATACGGGTTCTAGATCATGAGCGGCATCGTCGACTACGCATTGGGAATGTGGAATTCCCTACCACCGCTCGTGCAGTACGTGACGATAGTTACCTGGAAGATTCTCTTCGTGGTGATCGTCGTGATGCTGACCGTCGCTTTCTCGACTTATTTCGAGCGCAAGGTGATCGGCAGCATGCAGGCGCGCATTGGGCCGAATCGGGTCGGCCCGCTCGGCCTGGGTCAGCCGTTCGCCGATGTGCTCAAGCTGCTGATCAAGGAAGTGATCGTTCCGTCGCGGTCGAGCAAGTTCCTGTTCGTGATTGCGCCATTGTTGACATTGACTCCCGCGCTGGCGGCATGGGCCGTCATTCCCCTCAATGACTGGTACGTCATCGCCGATATCAATGCAGGATTGCTCTATGTGCTGGCTCTGACATCAGTTGGAGTCTACGGCGTGGTCCTCGCAGGTTGGGCGACGAATTCAAGCTATGCATTTCTCGGTGCCATGCGCATTGGTGCGCAGATCGTTTCGTATGAAATAGCGATGGGTTTTGCATTAGTGGGAGTCCTGATGGCCGCTGGCAGCCTGAATCTCGGCGATATTGTCAGGGCTCAGGCGGGTGGTTTCAGCCATTGGTTCCTGATTCCGCTACTGCCATTGTTCTTCGTCTTCTGGATATCCGGTGTGGCAGAAACCCACCGTGCACCGTTCGATGTCGCCGAAGGGGAGTCTGAGATCGTTGCGGGCTTTCATGTCGAGTATTCGGGCGTCGCTTTTGCCCTGTTCTTCCTCGCCGAATACGCGAACATGATACTGGTCTCGGCCCTGACGGCAATTTTCTTCCTGGGAGGGTGGGCATCGCCGTTTGAGGGCTGGCTGTTCCTCGACAATATCGCAGGGCTGGCCTGGTTGCGAGAAGGCAGCTTTTTCTGGCTGGCTGGCAAAATATGCTTCTTCATGTATACGTTCTTCTGGCTTCGCGCGACATTCCCGCGCTATCGCTATGATCAGATCATGCGCCTGGGTTGGAAGGTGTTCATTCCCATAACGATTCTCTGGATCGCCGTTGAAGGCGTGATGGCGTGGATGCAGGTCGGGCCCTGGGCCGGACTGGCAATCGTTTAACCGGCGGTTAAGTGCAATGAATCGAGCAATCAGCTACATCAAGACCTTCGCTCTTTGGGAGCTCTTCAAGGGGCTGGCGGTTACGCAGCGAAATTTTTTCAAGAAGAGCATTACGCTGGAGTATCCCGACGAAAAGACGCCACAGTCGCCGCGATTTCGCGGGCTACACGCGTTGCGACGTTATCCGAACGGTGAGGAGCGTTGTATCGCCTGCAAGCTCTGTGAAGCCGTATGTCCGGCGCTGGCCATCACGATTGAGTCGGAAGTCGGTAAAGATGGCACCCGGCGCACAACTCGCTACGACATCGATTTATTCAAATGTATTTATTGCGGTTTTTGTGAAGAGGCCTGCCCCGTCGACGCGATCGTCGAAACGCGCATTCATGAATATCACATGGAAGCGCCCGGTGAGAACATATTGACCAAAGATAAGTTAATGGCGATTGGCGATAAATATGAGGCGATGATTTCGGCGGACAAGGCGGCAGACGCGGCGTACCGGTAAAGTAATTCAGATGTTATTTCACGCCATTATGTTTTACTTTTTCTCGGGCCTGCTGATCGTCGCGTCGATCGGTGTCATCGTTTCGCGAAATCCCGTGCATGCCGCCATGTTTCTGGTTCTGGCATTTTTCCAGAGCGCCGTCCTGTGGATAATGGCTGAAGCTGAATTTTTAGGCATCGTGCTCGTGTTGGTGTATGTGGGCGCCGTCATGGTCCTGTTTTTGTTTGTCGTCATGATGCTCGATATCAATGTCGAGGTAGTTCGCAAAGGCCTGACCCGATATGCCCCGCTGGGAATCGCGGTTTCGCTATTGATGGCTTTCGAAATGGTGCAGTTGATCTGGTTGCGAAGCCAGCTTGACGACGGCCCGCTCCTGTTTCGCAGCTATCCGGAAGGCTACAGCAACACCAAGGCACTGGGTTCGGTGTTGTATACCGAACACGTGTACGCGTTTGAAATTGCAGCGGTGATCTTGTTGCTGGCAATCGTGGCTGCGATTACCTTGACGATGCGCAAGCGCCCCGGAGTCAAGGTTCAAAACATTGCAGAGCAGGTCGCGGTGCGCAGTGAGGACCGGCTCCGCGTGATCAAGATGAAGTCGGAAAAGAAGTTGTGATCGGCCTGCAACATTATTTGACCATATCGGCGATGCTGTTTGTATTGAGTATTGCGGGCATCGTTATTAACCGGCGTAACCTGATTTTCATGCTCATGTGCATCGAGTTGATGCTGCTCGCTGTAAATTTCAATTTCATCGCGTTTTCGCGTTATCTCGGTGACGACACGGGCCAGGTGTTCGTATTCTTCATCCTGACTGTTGCCGCGGCAGAGGCCGCAATCGGGCTCGCGATTCTCGTGGTGCTGTTTCGCAATCGAAGCTCCATCAATGTTCAAGAACTGAACACCTTGAAGGGCTAGGGGGGGATGCGAAACTATTACCTGACCATTGTGTTGGCGCCGCTGGCTGCCGCGATCATTACTGGCCTGTTTGGCAAGCAGATAGGCCGCGCCGGCGCCCACTGGCTCACGAATCTGGCCGTTGGCCTTTCGTGCCTGCTGTCCATCGCGGTGTTCAAACATCTTTTCTTCGATGGCGGTACGGCCGAGAACATCAGTGTTTATACCTGGGCAGTGACCGACGGTTTGCGAATGGAAGTCGGATTCCTGGTCGATCGCCTGACGGCCCTGATGATGGTCGTGGTTACATTCGTTTCGCTGATGGTGCATATCTACACGATTGGCTACATGCATGACGATTCGGGTTATCAGCGCTTCTTCAGCTACATCTCGCTGTTTACGTTTTCGATGCTGATGCTGGTGATGTCAAATAACTTCTTGCAGCTATTTTTCGGTTGGGAAGCCGTTGGCCTTGTGTCGTACCTGCTGATCGGCTTCTGGTTCAAGCGCGAATCGGCGATATTTGCGAATCTCAAGGCATTCCTGGTGAATCGAGTCGGCGACTTCGGATTCATACTCGGCATCGCCGGCGTGGTGATGATCAGCGGGACACTGGACTATGCCACCGTATTCGCGAGCGCCGAGAGCATCGCCACGCAGAATATCGAGGTTATCCCGGGCTCGCCGTGGAATGCGATGACGGTTATCTGCATTCTCTTGTTCATCGGCGCGATGGGCAAATCGGCACAGGCTCCTCTGCATGTCTGGCTGCCCGACTCGATGGAGGGTCCGACGCCAATATCTGCATTGATCCACGCTGCAACGATGGTGACCGCAGGTATTTTCATGGTCGCGCGCATGTCGCCGCTATTCGAATTTTCTGAAACAGCATTGGCAGTCGTCATAGTCATAGGTGCGATCACGGCATTTTTCATGGGTTTGATCGGTATTGTGCAAAACGATATCAAGCGGGTCATTGCCTATTCGACGTTGTCACAACTGGGCTACATGACTGTGGCGCTGGGCGCGTCGGCTTACAGTGCGGCGATGTTCCACCTGATGACCCACGCGTTTTTCAAAGCACTGCTATTCCTCGCGGCGGGTTCTGTGATCATTGCTCTGCATCACGAGCAGGACATCCGCAAGATGGGTGGTTTGCGTAAATACATGCCGATTACGTATTGGACGGCACTGGTGGGCTCACTCGCTCTCATTGGATTCCCGGGTAGCAGCGGATTTTTCTCCAAAGATCTCTTGATCGAAGCGATCCGGAACTCGCATTGGCACAGTGAGCCATGGGTCTACTGGATCGCCTACCTGAGTGTGTTGCTCGGCGTGTTCGTCACAGCCTTGTACACATTTCGACTGTTCTTTCTCGTATTCCACGGCGAAGAACGTATGGATGCCGAGACAAGGTCCCACATACACGAATCACCGTGGGTGGTGACGGTGCCGTTGATTCTTCTCGCGATTCCTGCCGCGGTCATCGGCTGGTTTACGGTGCAGGACGTTTTATTCGACGATTACTTCGGAGACTCCATTGTTGTCAGGTCGAGTCATGATGTACTCGCACACATCGGCGAGAGTTTTCATGGCAGCCTGGCGCTGGTGTTGCACTCGGTGCAAACGCCCGTATTCTGGCTCGCAGCAGCCGGAGCGTTCACGGCATGGTTCCTGTACCTCAAGCGGCCGGACATTCCGGCAACGATCAGGAACAAGGTCTCCGGGCTCTACACCTTGCTCGATCGCAAGTACTACATGGACGACCTGTACATCAAGGGATTCGCTGCAGGTGGACGTTCTGTAGGCAGTTTCCTCTGGCAAAAAGGAGATGAGCTGTTGATCGACGGCCTGCTCGTCAATGGTACAGCCAACACGGTCAGCAGGCTCGCTGGCGTCATGCGGCAATTGCAAACCGGGTATCTGTATACCTATGCATTCTCAATGATCATCGGGCTGACCATGTTGCTCAGCTGGCTTCTTTGGTTCAAGTAGGCCAGGGACAAAATGAATTTATCGCCGTATTTACTGAGCACACTGATCTGGCTTCCCATAGTGGGTGGCGGCCTGCTGCTGGCCATGGGTGACGGCGGTGATGTTCGGTCGGCGAGAGCCGCGATGATGCGCGCCACGGCCTTTTGGTTGACGATCCTCACATTTTCCCTCAGCGTTGTGCTGTATATCGCGTTCGATAATGAAGCAGCAGCCATGCAATTCGTTGAGCGCATCTCCTGGGTTGCTGCACTGGACGCTCACTACTACCTGGGTGTCGACGGTATATCGGCACCGCTGATCTTGCTGACGACGTTTATCACTCCACTGGTTGTGATTTCGGCATGGGACACGATCAAAGTGCGGCCGGCACAGTATTTCGCGGCTTTCCTGTTCCTCGAGGGATTGATGATCGGTGTCTTCTGCGCCCTGGACGGCCTGCTTTTCTACGCGTTCTGGGAGGCGATGCTGGTACCGATGTTCCTGATCATCGGCGTCTGGGGAGGCGAACGACGCGTTTACGCGACGCTCAAGTTTTTCCTGTACACGTTTCTGGGTTCAGTGTTGATGCTCGTCGCATTCATCTACCTGTACGGGGTGACGGGAAGCTTCGATCTGTTCGGTTTCATGAACGCATCATTGCCGCTGCAAGCGCAAAAGTTGATTTTCATCGCGTTTCTACTCGCATTCGCGGTTAAAGTGCCGATGTGGCCGGTGCATACGTGGTTGCCTGACGCGCATGTCGAAGCACCGACAGGCGGCTCGGTCATCCTGGCTGCGATCATGTTGAAGATGGGTGGTTACGGTTTTCTGCGTCTGTCACTGCCCATCGTTCCTGACGGCAGTGACTATTTTTCCGGCATGATGATCGCCCTGTCATTGATCGCGATCGTCTACATCGGCTTCGTGGCACTGATGCAGACGGACATGAAGAAGTTGATCGCCTATTCGTCGATCGCGCACATGGGATTCGCAACGCTGGGAATCTTTCTCGTCTGGAAAATATCGGCCGGCATGGGCGCTGGCCTGGGTATGACGGGCGGCATGGTGCAAATGGTCTCGCACGGCCTGATCTCTGGCGCGATGTTCCTGTGTGTGGGCGTGCTTTACGATCGCATGCACAGCCGCCAGATCGCCGACTACGGTGGCGTCGCCAACACGATGCCGAAATTTGCAGCCTTCATGGTGCTGTTTGCCATGGCGAACGCAGGACTTCCGGGCACGTCCGGATTTGTCGGCGAGTTCATGGTCATCGTCGCGAGCTTCAAAGCCAGTTTCTGGTACGCGTTTCTGGCTGCTTCAACGTTGATACTCGGTGCTGCCTACACACTCTGGATGGTCAAACGAGTGATTTACGGCGAGGTTGCGAATGACAATGTCGCCGCGCTTGAGGACCTGAATAGTCGCGAGTTCGTCGTACTGGCTGTTCTCGCAGCGGCCGTATTGCTGCTCGGTTTGTGGCCAGCACCACTCGTTGACATGATGAACACAACGGTTGAACAACTGATCCAGCAGATCGGGCAGTCGAAGCTGTAACGGTCTATGCGATGAACCTGACTGACTTTTTAACAGCGGCTCCGGAGATGACCTTATTGGGTTTGATCTGCGTGGTGCTGCTAGCGGACCTGTTTGTCGATGACGAGCACCGCATGCTGACCTTCTGGATGACGATCGTCAGCTTGCTGATCACGATGTGGGTGCTTCTTGCAACCGCGCCATTAGGTCGAATTGTAATATTTGATGGCAGCTACGTCAGCGATCCACTGTCGCAAATACTCAAAGTAGCCGCCGTTGGCTTTGTCGCGATAGCGTTCCTGTACGCACGCGATTACTTGCGGGCGAATGATCTGCACAAAGGCGAATATTACATTCTCGGTCTGCTGGGCCTGCTCGGCATGATGATCATGATCTCGGCCAACAGCATGTTGACGATGTATCTGGGCCTCGAAACACTGGCTCTGTCGCAATACGCCCTGGTTGCGCTGGACCGTAAGAATCCGGTGGCGGCTGAGTCCGCAATGAAATATTTTGTCCTCGGGGCTATCGCGTCCGGGGCACTTCTCTACGGAATTTCGTGGGTATACGGCGTTACGGGAGCACTCAAATTCGATGAAATCGCATTGGCGATTGCGTCCGATCCAGGCCTCAACAGTTTGCCATTGTGGTTTGGGATAGCCTTCCTGATTGTGGGCATCGCATTCAAGTTCGGTGCCGTGCCGTTTCACATGTGGTTGCCCGATGTGTACGAGGGCGCTCGGACCCCGGTCACTTTGTATATTGCTTCAGCACCAAAATTTGCGGCACTGGCACTGACGTTGCGCATACTCGTCGACGCTCTTGGCGACTTGCATGATGTCTGGGCCGACATGGTCATGGTCGTCGCGGTGTTATCTCTGCTGGTCGGCAACATCGTCGCGATCGCACAGAGCAACATCAAACGCATGCTCGGCTATTCGACGATCGCCCACATCGGATTTATCCTGATCGCGGTCTTTTGTGGCACCGGCAAGGGCTACGCCGCAGCACTCTTTTATACTCTGACCTACGTGGTCGCTGCAGCCGGTGCATTCGGCATCGTAATACTGTTGAGCCGCCGAGGTTACGAGGCCGAAAACCTGTCCGACTTCAAGGGGCTCAATGCGCGTAGTCCCTGGTTTGCCTTGATGATGATGTTCATCATGTTAAGCCTGACCGGAATACCGCCGTTTATTGGATTCTTCGGCAAGCTGAACGTCATCGATGCAGTGTTGAGCTCGGGATTCACCGGGCTAGCCGTTCTCATGGTGCTGGCATCGGTTGTGGGCGCCTTCTACTACCTGCGCGTTGTCTGGTACATGTACTTTGAAGGCACGGACGAGCGCGCGGTGCTGCAGGCAAGCGCTGACACGCGCCTCGTGCTGAGCCTGAACGGAGTCGCAGTGCTCGCACTAGGCATCGTGCCTGGCTGGCTCTGGGAGCTGTGTACGGCCATTCTGGGCTGATTCCGGCCCAAACTGACGCCGAACAGGCTATTTTTAAAAAAAATCGCCGAAACCCTTGTCAGTACAGGGTCTTGCAAGTATTATCGCGCCCCTGCCGATGCGGGGTGGAGCAGTCTGGCAGCTCGTCGGGCTCATAACCCGAAGGTCGCAGGTTCAAATCCTGCCCCCGCTACCAAAAATGAAAAGAGCCGGCTCCATCGGGGCCGGCTTTTTCATTTTCGCTATCGAGGCAGGATCTGGTTCTGCGTGAGAAGCAGGTTCAGCCGAGCGGCGGCGACGCATCGCGTCGCGAATTCGGCGCGAGACAACGCGAGCGTCAGCGAGCGGTCAATCCTGCATTAAGCAAGTTCAAGCCGAGGCGCCCCGATGCGTAG
>JADFNV010000015.1:0-646 GCA_022563195.1 Pseudomonadota bacterium | reverse complement strand
CCGGGACCGTTGCTAACGTACGAAGCGAGCCCCCGCTACCAAATAAATAAGGCCAGCCCAAGAGGGGCTGGCCTTTTTATTTGCATAGTGCGGCCGATTTGAACCTGCGAGGAAGCAGGTTCAAGCCGAGGCGCCCCGATGCGTAGCATCGGATAAAAGCGCCGAGACCAACTGAGCGGCGTAGCCGCGAAGGCCATCCTGCCCCCGCTACCAAGAAAACCGAAAACCCGGCCATGCGCCGGGTTTTTTTGTGCCCGCCAGTCGGTCGTTCGATGTCCGCTATACGCCTGCGGTCTCAATCGGTCGACGCAACACTTAGACTCTCACTATAGAGAGGGGGTGTTGAAAATGAAGCAGCGACCGAGGATTTATTACACCGAAACAGATAAAGCGTTGATGTGGGATCGCTGGCAGCAAGGCGAGTCTCTTCACTCAATCGCACGCCTTTTTGGTCGTCATCATTCGGCGATTCAGGGCATTCTCTCGAGGACAGGCGGCATACGTCCACGGCAACGAAGTCGATCAAGACTGGCGCTTAGGTTGTCGGAACGAGAAGAGATCTCTCGCGGCTTTGTGTCAGGTCAATCGATCCGTTCCATTGCAATGTTACTGAGACGTGCGCCGTCTACTGTGAGCCGTGAGATTA
>JADFNV010000014.1 GCA_022563195.1 Pseudomonadota bacterium | reverse complement strand
TCGCTACCGAATTCTGCGCAGGGACAGGAAGCACAACGAGTCCTCGAGGAAATCATCGTCACCGCGGCGTATCGTGAGCAGGGCCTGCAGGATGTTCCTGTCTCCATTTCCGCGGTTTCCGGCGAGACCTTGGTTGAGACTGGCCTGCAGAAGGCCGAGGACATCCAGTTTCTGGTGCCCAACCTGACGATCAATGAAACCGGCATATCGACCAATGTATTTATTCGCGGCATCGGCTCGGGCATTAATCAGGCGTTCGAGCAGTCAGTCGCTACATACATCGACGGTGTCTATTACGCGCGCGGGCAGCAGTTCCGTTCGCCATTTCTTGATCTTGAGCGTGTTGAGGTGCTGCGTGGCCCACAGTCTATTTTATTTGGCAAGAACGCGGTCGCGGGCGCGCTAAACATAACCACGGCAAAACCAACCGACGAGTTCCAAGGCAACGTTCGCGCCGCGTACGAGTTCGAGAACGGTGAGTCGATTGTCGAAGGATTTTTATCTGGTTCACTGTCCGACAATATGCGCGGAAGGCTGGCCGCACGCTCGCGCAATCATGATGGGTATATTGACAACCTTACATTGGCTCGAGACGAGCCGATTCGTGAGGACTGGACGGTTCGCGGCACTCTGGAAATTGATCTATCCGATTCTCTTACGGCCACAGTGAAAGCAGAGGTCGGCGAATACGATGTCACTGGCAGGCACATCGAAATCGTCGGCGAAAAACCCGCGGCTGCCGGACCGTTCACTGGACTGCTGTACAGCCAGATTCTCGGATTGGTTTTTGGCCAGGACCCGAGCGTCAGCAATGTGACCAAAGACGGCGCGCGCTCTTCGAACGGCGATTTCAGTTTTAATGAGTCGCAAGTCTTCGCACTGACATTGGACTGGGATATTGGGGACTATCAGCTCAAGTCCATAACGGCGTTTTCAAATTTCGAATACGATGAGTTTTGCGACTGCGACTTTACAGGCGCCACTGTTTTCGGCGCGGCGTTACAAGAGTCCTATGAGCAGCTGAGTCAGGAAATTCGCCTCTCGTCACCGCTTAACGACAACTACGATTACATCGTCGGCCTGTATTACCACACAAGCGACCACGACTACGCGGATCAGATCATTGTTCCGGTCAACTCTGTCCTGGTGCCGGCGATCAATGGCGCGTCGCCAGGTTCGGGCGATCTTGTTGCGGGTACCCAGGCGGCCCGCCTCGCGGACGTCGATAACGACGTGATTTCGGTTTTCGCGCAGTTGAACTGGCACGTAAGCGACAATGTTACGGTCCAGATCGGCGGTCGCTTTACCAATGATAAACGTGACGGTAACCGGACTCTCTCGATACAGGGTGAAGGCGGCGGCGCATTACCCGTTCCGCAAACTGCCGCAGCAGTCGTTTATGCGAACGCATTCGGTCTGACCTCGACAAATCTCGTGGCGTTGGCGGATTTGGGGGATCCAACGTCCCAATTTTTTGTTGCGCAGCTGGGATCGTTGCCAGTGTCCGGAAGCCGCGATACCAGCAAGTTCTCACCCGAGATCAAGTGGATCTGGAGCGCGAACGATGACTCGATGCTGTTTGCGACCTGGGCGCAAGGATTCAAGTCGGGCAGTTTCGATTTTCGCGCCAACAATCGCAATTTTTATCCAGATATGGAAACGTCGTTCGAATTCGATGATGAAGAAGTCAGCAATCTCGAATTTGGTGGCAAGTGGTCACTTGCGGATGGCGCGATTGAGCTCAATTCGACGGTGTTTTTTACGAAATTCGATAATCTGCAGATTTCGATTTTTGACGGCGGTATCGGATTTAATGTTGGCAACGCAGCGTCGGCGGAGGTCAATGGCATCGAGGTGGACGGTCGTTGGGCTGCAACGGATCATCTGATGATCACGGGTGGCTTCGCACTTACCGATTTCGAATTTACCGATTTCGAAAATGGCCAATGCTATTTTGGACAGACGCCAGACGTCGACATCGACGGTGACGGGTCGTTCGAATTGTGTGACTACACAGGCAACTCCAATCAACTCGTTTCCGAGCGCCAGGGGCATTTGTCGTTTCACTATGACCGCGAGATCGGGGCGGATTACCTGTTAAGAGGGCTCCTTGACGCGTTCTACACGAGCGAAGCGGAAGCCTCTGCGACATTCGATCCTGCCCTCGTTCAACCCGGCTACACGAAGTTTAACGCGCGGCTCGGAATCGGACCGGTTGACGGGCAATGGGAAGTCGCACTGCTTGTAAGGAACCTGACGGATGAGAAAGTGTTGCAGTTCGGCGGCGATACGCCATTAGCGGGCGGTACGTTCGGTGCAAAGTCAAACTACGCATTTTACAGTGAGGGTCGAACGACTACGTTGCAGGTCAGCTTCAATTTCTGATGAGCTAAGCGCTAAGTATTTTGCAACGCAAAAAGGCCGCTTCGATGAAGCGGCCTTTTTCTTTGGGTGTTACTTGTGTTGTCTGGCTGATGCGAAGGCCACCGGGCTCGTCTTCTCGGGCCACCGGCCTTCCATCGTTGCATAGAACGCGCGGAATATTTTGAGGTCAGCCTGCCTGTCGCCTGTGAGCGTCAGTATCGGGCCCAGGCCAACACGCTTGTTCGCATAGTCGAAAAAACCGCAAACCACGGGAACGCCCGCGGCTTCTGCAATGCGGTAGAAACCGGTCTTCCAACCTCGTGTCTTGCGGCGCGTTCCCTCCGGCGCGAGCGCGAAAAGCAAGCGCTCGTTATTATTGAATGCAGCAACGGCCTGATCCACCGCGGATCTGGCTCTGCCGCGGTTCAATGGAATGCCACCAAGAGCCTTCAGGAGCAGGCTCAATGGAAACCAGAATAATGATCGCTTGGCAAAGAACGTTACGTCCAGTCCGACGGCGACCTTGTAGACGAGCCCCCAGTAGCCGTCCCAGTTCGAAGTGTGTGGTCCCATGATAACGACGGCCTTGTGAATATCGGGCACGCCACCCACCAACGTCCAGCCGCCAAGCATCAAGAGGAACCTGGCAATGTACGGCAGGAACATTCAACTGCCCCCTGCCAATAACATCATAATCGCAACCAGTGAGCCGCCAAAAGCTGCAGCGATAGTTGCGACCAGCCAAAAACGGTAACGCGGCAGGGATTGGAGCTCATGTCGAATTTTTCTCAACTCCACTGCCTGTTTGTCTTTTTGCTGCTCGTTGGACGCGGCCTGACCGGCGAGGTATCCAAGCACGGCGGGCAGTTCGCGCAAGGTCTCGCGAAGCTTTGGGAGATTTTCGCGAAGATCATCAAGCATCGCTCGCGGCCCGATCTGCTCGTTCATCCAGCGTTTCAGCACCGGATGTGCGGTCTTCCACAGATCCAGTTGCGGATACAGATCTCGGCCGAGTCCTTCAATATTGAAGAGCGTTTTGTGTAGCAGGATCATCTGTGGCTGAATCTCCACGTCGAAACGCTGCGCTACACGGAACAGGCGCGTTAGCACTTGCGCAAAGGATATTTCAGAGAGCGGTTTGTTGAATATCGGTTCACACACGGTGCGGACTGCAGTCTCGAGCTGATCGATGCGCGTTCCTTCAGGCACCCAGCCCGAATCAATGTGCAGCTTGGCAATGCGGTGGTAGTCGCGATCGAAGAAGGCGAGAAAATTCTCAGCGAGGTAACGCTGATCGCTAGGGCTCAACGTTCCGATGATGCCAAAATCGACGGCAGCGTATTTTGGTCGCTCGGGATCGGCCGCGAGAACGAATATGTTACCGGGGTGCATGTCGGCATGAAAAAAGTTGTGGCGGAATACCTGCGTGAAGAAAATCTCGACGCCATTTTCGGCGAGTACTTTAATATTCGTTCCTGCCTCGACCAATGCGTCCATGTCACTGATCGGTATGCCGTAGATGCGTTCCTGGACAAGCACCTCGGGCCGGCAGAAATCCCAGTAGATATCGGGTACGTAAAGCTTGTCGGAGCCGGCAAAGTTCCGCCTGAGTTGGGCTGTGTTGGCCGCCTCGCGCATGAGGTCGAGTTCGTCAATAATCGTACGTTCGTATTCGGCAACGAGTTCCAGCGGTCGCAGGCGCCTGCCATGTTCCCAATATTTCTCGGCAAGACCTGCAATCACGCGCATGACTTCGAGATCGCGTTCGATCAGGCTTCGCACGCCTGGCCGCAGTAACTTGACGATGACCTCGGTGCCGTTCGGTAGTTGTGCGGTATGTATCTGTGCGATTGAAGCTGCCGCGAACGGCTCGACGTCAAATCGTTTAAATACCTTGTCCACGGACTCGCCGTAAACTTCATCGAGAATCTGTATCGCCTGTGCGGCCGGAAACGGCGGTACCGCATCCTGCAATTTTGCGAGTTCGTCGGCGATATCAGCTGGCAGCAGGTCACGCCGTGTCGAAATAACCTGGCCGAATTTTACGAAGATCGGCCCCAGTTCCTCCAAGGCAAGCCGAATGCGTTCACCGAGCGGCGCAGATGTATCCCGACGTCGTGGCAGCAAGAAAAAAAGAAACCGCAATGGCCGCAGCAAATGTGTTTTCCTGATGACATCGTCCAGACCGTATCTCATCAGCACGCGCTGAATGCCGAACAGTCTTGCGATCGTTCGCCGGCGGCGCATGGTCAGACGTCTTTCTCGAGTCGGCCGAGACGGGCATCGAGACGCGCGACGTCATCGCGGAGCGTGTCGACCTGGTTTGCAAAGCGCTCGACTTCGTAACGGCTGGGTAGATCGCGGCTTTCTTCTTGCAGGTACTCACGAATGTTCGTGCCCATCGTCGAGCGTGCCTCACGAGCCCAGTTGCTGATTCCTCGTGCCACCTCGCCAAGCTGGTGCGCGGCGACATCACCGATTAGCGTCGACAGCTCTTCTTCAATGTCAGGCTTCGCGTAAGCGAGCAAGTCCTGGAACGCCTTGGCAGTCCCGGCGTCGCCACTCAGGTCGAGTTCGCCGGCACGAATGGCGCGCTCGCCGCCCGCGCCCGCCATACTGGCGAGCGTCAGCAACGATCCCGTAATCACTACGTCAGGTTCGATCTCCGTGTCGGTCGCAAGTGTGACAACAGTGTCATTGAACTCGAAATACATCGCCAGCGACGTATCACGAACCCGGATTGCGATGGTCTTGCCATCAAGCTCCAGACACAACTCACGTGCAGGTGTTGTCGCAGCGATATTGCGATTAAGCAGGTTCGCAACAGGGCGCAAGACGGCATCGAGAGGGTTCGTCATCAGAGGCTCCCTAAATACGATAACCGCAGTGCAACGCAACGATGCCGCCGGCAAGGTTTCGATGGCGACAGCGTTCGAAACCCGCGTCGCGCATCATGGTAAGCAACGTTTCCTGGTCGGGATGCATGCGGATCGATTCGGCCAGATACTGGTAGCTTTCCTCATCATTGGCCACTAATTTGCCGATGAGCGGCAGTACCTTGAACGAATACAGGTCGTAGGCTGGTCCGATCCACTCTGCAGGCTTGGAGAATTCGAGAATCAGAAGCCTGCCTGCAGGTTTTAGAACTCGATACATCGATCGAAGTGCAGCGTCCTGGTCGGTAACGTTGCGGAGCCCGAACGCGATCGCGACACAGTCAAACGATACGTCAGAAAATGGCAGGTTTTCGGCGTCCACCTGTGCAAGAGACAGATTACCGGCGACGCCTGCGTCGACGAGTTTTTGTCTTCCCCGTTCGAGCATTGCCGCATTGATGTCGGCGAGGACTACGTGGCCGCTCGCGCCTACGCGTTGCGTAAATATTCGGGCAAGGTCGCCCGTGCCACCGGCGAGATCAAGCACGCTGTGACCCGGACGCACGCCGGCCTGATCAATCGTGAGTCGCTTCCACAGGCGATGCAGACCGGCCGACATCAGGTCATTCATGATGTCATAGCGTGTTGCGACAGAGTCGAACACGCCTCTTACAAGATCGGCTTTTTCATTGGCCGGCACGGTCTTGTAACCGAAATTCGTCGTTTCGGTCGATGTGTCGGATTTGGACATGACGGTTTTTTATTCGGGCTTTTCGCGAGCATACCCTGCCACTGCGAGGCGGTCGAGGTAGCTCTTCCAGTTCGCCTCCATGTTGCTGCCGAGTTCATGCAGATAGGTCCACGTGTACAGGCCGGTATCGTGGCCGTCATCGAAAACAAGGCGGACCGCGTAGTGGCCGATCGGCTCGATCGCTGTAATGGCCACATTTTCCTTACCGGTCTGCAGAAACTCCTGCCCCGGGCCATGTCCTTTGACCTCTGCGCTCGGCGAGTGCACACGGAGGTACTCGAACGAATACTCAAACTCGCTGCCATCGTCGAATGCCACGACGAGCAGCCTGGACGTCTTTCGTAGCCTAATTTCTGTTGGTATTGATGTCATAGGAGGATAATGTACCTGTTGGAGCCCGCCTGTAGGAGCCCGCCATGCGGGCGATTACCACTCGATCTGAATAGCACCGGGGTATCGCCGCGCATGGCGGGCTCCTACAGGCGGGCTCCTACAAAATATACCGACTCAAATCCTCATCCTTTGATAGCTCGGCGAGGTGATCGTCGACGTAGCCGGCGTCGATTTGCACGTGGCTGCCACTCTTGTCTGCAGCCTCGAACGAGACGGTCTCGAGCAGCCTCTCCATCACTGTGTGCAAACGCCGCGCACCGATGTTCTCGGTATTTTCATTAACCTGAAACGCGACCTCGGCGATGCGCCGAACGCCACTTTCGGTGAATTCGACTGCGACGCCCTCAGTGTTAAGTAATGCCTGGTACTGCAAGGTCAGTGATGCGTCCGGCTCGGTCAGAATTCTTACAAAGTCATCGGTTGTCAGCGACTTCAACTCGACTCGAATCGGGAAGCGGCCCTGCAGCTCTGGAATCAGGTCGGATGGCTTGCATACATGAAAGGCGCCAGACGCGATAAACAGAATGTGATCGGTGCGCACCATTCCATACTTGGTGTTGATGGTCGATCCTTCAACGAGCGGTAACAAGTCGCGCTGTACGCCTTCGCGGGAAATATCCGCTCCCTGTGTTTCGGTGCGGCGGGCAACCTTGTCGAGCTCATCGAGGAATACGATGCCCTGCTGCTCGACGGCCTCAAGCGCCTGCGCTTTCAACTCTTCTCCATCGACCATGCTAGCGGCTTCTTCGTCAGCCAGCTGCTTCAATGCGTCTTTGACTTTGAGCTTGCGTGTCGTACGACGGTTACCGCCAAGGTTCTGGAACATGCCTTGTAACTGGCTGGTCATTTCCTCCATACCTGGCGGCGCCATGATTTCGATGCCAATTGGTGTGGCCTGGATTTCGATTTCAATATCTTTGTCATCGAGCTTGCCCTCGCGCAGCATCTTGCGGAATTTCTGGCGAGTGTCGCTGTTATCGGGCGTGGGTTCGGCATCACTCGTGAATCCGGCTGCCTGTGCCGGCGACGGCAACAACGCGTCCAGCACACGATCCTCAGCCTCCTCCTCAGCCCGGTGGCGAATTTTCGACATCGCGCTTTCGCGGACCATCTTGACAGCGATATCCATGAGATCGCGGATAATACTGTCTACTTCGCGGCCGACGTAGCCGACCTCGGTAAATTTGGTTGCTTCAACCTTGATAAAAGGCGCTTTGGCCAGCTTGGCGAGGCGGCGTGAAATTTCTGTCTTGCCAACGCCGGTCGGTCCGATCATCAAAATATTCTTCGGTGTTATTTCGCTGCGCAGCGGCTCATCGACCTGCACGCGTCGCCAACGATTACGCAACGCGATCGCAACGGCGCGTTTTGCTTCATCCTGGCCGACGATGTGCTTGTCGAGTTCCTGGACGATTTCTCTGGGGGTCATCTGTGACATAGGGATTTCCGAATTCCTTATTTGGCCGGCAACTGCTCCACCACGATGTTCTGGTTGGTGTATACGCAGATGTCGCCGGCAATATTGAGCGCTTTCTCAACGATTTCCCGCGCATCGAGGTCAGTGTTCTGTAACAAGGCCAGCGCTGCTGCTTGCGCAAATGGTCCTCCCGAGCCGATGGCCATCAAATCATGCTCGGGTTCGATGACGTCACCGTTTCCCGAGATGATGAATGAACTCTCCTCGTCGGCGACACACAACAGGGCCTCCAGTCGTCTGAGACGCCGATCCATGCGCCAGTCCTTGGCGAGTTCGATCGCGGCGCGAGTGAGATTGCCGAATTGCTCGAGTTTGGTTTCGAAGAGCTCAAAGAGGGTGAAGGCATCCGCGGTGCCGCCCGCAAATCCGGCAATCACGCGGCCGTCGGCCAGGCGTCGAACCTTACGTGCGTTACCCTTCATGATGGTATTGCCCATGCTGACCTGGCCGTCCCCGGCGATGGCGACCTTGCCATTGCGACGGACGGAGACAATGGTTGTCCCTCGAAACTGTTCCATGATGCGGTACCTCAAGCAGGGTTAGTCTTTTCTTCGTGCCCTGGGATGGGTCTGGTCGTATATCTGGGCGAGATGCTGGAAGTCAAGGTGTGTATAAATTTGCGTCGTCGAGATATTCGCGTGCCCCAGAAGTTCCTGGACGCCCCGCAGATCATGGCTCGACTCGAGCAAATGGGACGCGAACGAGTGACGAAACAGGTGTGGATACACCTTGGTATCGATGCCCTGGTGTCGGCCCCAGTGTGACACCCGCGCCTGCACGGATCGAGGGCTCAGGCGCATGCCGCGATTGCTGACAAATAATGCACTTTCGTCTGCCGATGCGAACAGGGATCGTGTTTTGGACCACTTTTTCAGTGCCTCGAGCGCTTTTCTGCCGACTGGAACAATGCGCTCCTTGCTGCCTTTGCCGGTGACCTTCACTGTCGCGTCTTGTGCGTCAATATCGCCACAATCCAGACCGACGAGTTCGGCGAGTCGGAGTCCGGATGAGTAGAACAGCTCCAGGATCGCCCGGTCGCGGTCCACGATCGGTCCGTCTCCTGGAATATCGAGCAGTCGGGCCATGCGGTCTGCATCAAGATTGCCCGGCAGGCGCTTGCCCGCTTTCGGCGCCGAGACCCCCTCAACCGGATTGCGCGTAAGGTGTTTTTCGCGGGTAAGGTACCGGTAATAGGTGCGTGTGGCCGACAGGCGGCGCTGGATGCTGCGTGCAGACAAACCGCGGCGAAAAATCGTGCCGGAGTAGGCGCGGATATGCTCGCTGTCGATGTCCGCCCATTTGCTGATGCCAACTTCATCGCAATAGGCGAGCAGTGCGTGGAGGTCGCGACGATAGTGCTTGCAGGTTAGATCAGAAAGCCGACGCTCGTATTTGAGGTGGCCAATAAACCTGTCGATCCAGTCCTTCTCAGTCCCGTCCACCGGTCGAATCCCCGCGAATCAATAACGAGCGAGGGCTCCCCCAACGAGATCCCCGATGCGTGCAAGATAGTCGATGCTCATGCCTGGATGGAAGCGGTCTGCGTCGGCGCTGCCAATCGCAAGAAAACCTATTTGAGTATTGTCGCCGAGTGGCACCAGCGCGACCGACCCAATCTCATTGGCGTCCGATGGAAACAGAAAGTCGCGCTGCGAGTCACGTACCTGGCCACAGCGGGGGGCATTAGCCTTGAGAAATGTCCCGAAGGGTTTTAAATCGTCATCGGCACGTGCGATTATGCGAAAAAATCGACTGGCATCGATATCGTCAAAAAGCACCGGATCGCCAAACAGGACGAGGATGAATTCATCCGCACCGAAGCCGCTGCGCATAGCTTCTTCGATTGCAGCGATGGTTGGGGCAAGCCCTCGTGTGGCGAGCAACTGCAGCGACAGCTCGTGAATCTTGGCCATGAGGAGGTCGTTGGCGCGAGCGATCTCAACGAGGTCCTTGAGCCGGCGCTCGAGCTTGATTTCCTTTTGCCGGAGCATCGATACCTGGCGCTCGACGAGCGATACTGCCTCGCCGCTACCGTGTGGCACGCTGAGTGAGTTGAGCAAGGTGCCGTGGTGTTCGAAGAAGTCCGGATTTGCTTGCAGGTAATCCTGCACGGCCTGTGCTGAAATTTCTTCTTCCAGGAAGTCCGGTTTGCGTTGTGTGCTCATAGATCGATTATTCCCTCGCTAATCAATTCGGCATTTCCGGTCAACCACACTGGTTCGGTGTCACCATGCCAGTTTACCACGAGTTCACCCCCGGGAAGCTGCACCGAAACTTCGACGTCGAGGCGGTTTTGCCGTTGTCCGGCAACAACCGCGGCGCAGGCGCCGGTGCCGCATGCCAGAGTTTCTCCGACACCGCGCTCATGTACTCGCAAATCGATATTAGCGCTGTTGTGAATATGCATGAAGCCAACATTGGTATGCGCTGGAAACTGGTGATGATGTTCGATAAGCGGGCCGAGATGCTCGACGTCGGCGGTAGCGACGTCGTCAACCTGGAGTACGCAGTGCGGATTGCCCATGGACAAAATATCAACAGTGAAAGTTGTACCTCCGACTTCGAGCTCGTAATGGTTCGCCTGTACGTCGGTGACAAACGGAATACGCGCCGGATCAAACTGGGGAGCGCCCATGTTCACGGCCACACGATCGTCGTCGAGCACTCTTGCCTCGATTGGCCCGGCCGGGCTTTCAAGGACAAAGTACCGCACGGCATTGTTTTCTCTTGCCAACATCAGAGCGACACAGCGAACACCGTTGCCACATTGCTCGACTTCAGACCCATCGGCGTTGAAGACCCGGTAGGCGGCGGCGTTCGATGCATCGCGCGACGGGCCGAGCCACAACAGCTGGTCAAAACCGGGGCCGGTATCACTGTCGGCCAACTTGCGGAGCACCTCCGGCGAAGGCGGCGACGCTTCCTGATGACGCTGATCGACGACAACAATCTGATTGCCGGCGCCCTGCATTTTCAAATACCTAAGCTGCATTGTTCTACATGGACTTTTGATGTTGGCCTCTGTAGTTTACATACGTTGTAAACTAGTCTAGCCCGGTGGGGAAAGTCATGCGGCACATAATGGTTTTGAACGCAAAAGGTGGCTGCGGAAAAAGCACGCTCGCAACAAACATCGCCTCCTATTTTGCGTGCGAAGGCGCAAGCGTCGCTCTGGCAGATTACGATTCACAGCGTTCCAGCCTCGATTGGCTGGATCGGCGTCCAGCCGACCGGCCGAATATTGTCGGCGTGGCGGCTTTCGAAGACGGGCTCCGGCACGTACCTCGCAGTGCCGATATTGTCGTCAGTGATGCCCCAGCGCGCTCTCATGGACCCGAGCTTACAGACCTTGTCAGACACGCGGAAACCGTTGTTATACCGGTGTTGCCGTCAACTATCGATATGCAGGCGACAGCGACATTCTTGAAGGAACTGCAAGCCGTAGGCAAGGTGCAGCGCAAACAGATCAGGATTGGGGTGATCGCCAATCGTGTGCGGGACAATACCCTGATTTTCGACGAACTCGATCAATACCTGACGCGCGTCAGGGTGCCCTATATCGCGGCGCTTCGAGAGGCGCAGAACTACATACGTGCCTACACACGCGGCCTCGGCATTTTCGAGTTGCCGGAGTATCTTGCGTGGCCGGACTGGGTTGAGTGGGAGCCTTTGACGGCCTGGTTGCGCAGCAAACGAAGCCAGCCATAGCCCTGCTAGCCCGGTCAGCGAATTATTCGGGGTCTGGTGCGAGGTGCGGAATCGCAGGTAGCGGGTCGCTGGTAACCATGCTGAGTCCTGAACGATAGGCATCTGCAGCTGCGTCGCCTTCACCCAGTTGATTGAGCAGACGTCCATACACATGGAAGGCCTCGGGTGTCGGCCTGAGACTGATCACCGTCTCGAGATAACTGCGCGCTTTGCCCCACAACTCGTTGCGCAGACAAAGACGTGCCGCCGCAAGTAACAGGTCGGGGTCATCACCGTGACTGGCGAGCCAACCCTCGACGCGCTTGAGCTGTTTCGAAGGATCCGGGCCTTCGACGAGACCAAACAATCGCACCAGTGGGCCGCGCCAGTCGGACTTGAGCGCTGCCGCGAGATCCTTCTCGGCCGTGGCGTGCAAGTCGCAACGCATCAGGTTCGTGTAATAAGCCTCCAGCAATGCCGGTTCCAATTTGAGGCGCTTTGCGACGCTCTTCCACTCGACGAGCACCGCTTCACCGTCCGTGGCGCGCCCAAGATTCTCGCTGTGCACGCGCACGCTCCATTTGTCGAGGGTGCCCTGCTCGACGCGACCGTGCTTTCGCAGCCGCGGCAAAATCAGGGCGAGACTGGGCCAGTCATGCAGCCGGTAATACAATTGCCCGAGGAGCCCGAGCGCATAACTGTGGTCACGGGAATTTTCATCCAGGCGCCGTAAGGTTGCGAGCGCCTGCTCGTATTGCTCGCGATCGAGCTGTAGCTCGGCCTGCGTCAGTAAAACCGCATTGGCGGCCTCGGGTGTATGCTCGTACGCGAGCTTGAGCCACTCATCACGGCGCTGGTCCTGGCCTTGCAGATGCGCCGCGCGTGCTGCCTGTAGATAATTAAATAGAGGCGCATCGCTGGTGCGTGCCGCCCGTGCCAGCAATTTTTCGCCGCGAGCGAAGTTGCCTTCGGCGACTTCGATCATGCCGCGTGTCAATTGTTGGCCAGCACGGCCCGCCCGGTAGCGGCCTGCGGATTCACCGATCCGACGCGGTAATTGAATGAGCCGGCGAATCAGCCAGATCGAAAAGAAGAGCAGGGCGATCAGAACGATAAGCCCGGGTACCGTCATCTCAATAAGGTAGCCACGGAAACTGATGAAAACGGAGCCCGGATCGCTGATCAGAAAATTGGCGGCGATCGCACCTAGCACCGTGATGATGACGAAGATGGCCGCAAATTTCACGGGGTAGGTTCAGACATTGTTTTGAACTGGCGCAGCAGGCGCAATGATTCTGAAATATCCGGTGGCGCTACACTGAACAGACCGTCACGAATTTCGCTAATCGTCTGTTGCGCTGCTGATACCTGAGCGCTCTCCGTATCGAAATACAGTTCGAGCCAGGCCGACGCATCATCGAGGCTTTGCTCAAACACCGCTGTCTCGCCTCGCAGCAACGCGAGCCTTGCAATTTGCAATTGCAAGGAAAGATTGGTGCGCAGGAAGTACACGGATTCAGGCGCGATCAGCGGCATAGTCGCCTGATCGGGCGGAGTCACCTTGATGATCCCGGAAACGGCCCCTTTTAATGAATTCCAGGCGCGATCGGCGCCACTGAGATCTTCGTCTGTGCGCTGTGTTGCTTCGGGCGCAGACGCGTTAACACCCCGCAGCGGTAACGAGTCAACGACCCGGGCCAGGCTAGAGAGCGTCAGCGTAATACCTTCGATGTCCGGTTTGTCCATGACCTCGAGCGCTGCAAGTTCATCGGAGATCGCGCGCCGAACGTCGATCAACGCGGGATTTGCAAGTTGCACGATGCGTTCATCAGCCATGCCCAACGCGAGTGCCGCGAGGTGCGGATTGCCGGCCAGCTGCAACTGTGCATTCGCGATTTGCATGTAATTCTGGGCCTCGGCGAGCAACCAGGTATCGCGCGCACCCGCCGAAATGCCCTGCAATGATGCTATCGAACGCTCCAGGTTCGACATGCGCGACGGCAACGAGTCAAGTAAACGAATGCGATTGTCGAGATCGTACTGCAATGCCTCAAGCTCGGCAGCAGTGCGTTTGTCGGCCGCTGCAAAATCGGCAAGACTGGGTTCGAGTTTTGCGAGTTTCTCGACCGATGCATCGATGCGGTCTTGCAGAACAATGATCGAACTGGCGAGCGAAGCGGCGCTTTGTTCGCCACTGCGCTGCACTCGCCAATCGTCTATAACGCTATAGCCGATAGTCGCGAGCGCCAGGAATGCCAATAGCAGCGCGAGCCAGGCGACAGGAGTGCTGGTGCCTCGTTTCGCTGCAGCCGGCTCAGGCTCGGTCCTTGGTTCTGGTGCAGGCTTCGTTTCCGGCGTCACGTCCTCGACACCGTCGTTTTCATCATCCGGGAGCGACACTTGGTCGGCCTTGTCTTTTTTTCTCATCAGGGTTGTCCAGCTGCTATCGATCCAACTGCAGTAATCGCGCGGACCATTTCGCTTGCCTGCGGTCCTGTTGCCAGTGCCGTTGGGACATTATGGAGTCGATCCACCGCTTCTTTTATCACACGAACAGCTGGTGTCACCAGCGGCGTTTGTGAGAGTTGATCGCCGCACCATTGCGGCAAAATGTTAATGAGATTCGTAAGCGACTCGACACTCATAATCGTTACGACGTTGATCGAGCCGGAACGCCATTGTGTTTCGAGTTCCTTGAGTTCGTCTACCGAATAATCCGGGGCCACCCGGTCATAAACAGACAGGTATTCCACGGTTGCGCCGCGTTCCTCAAGTGTATCAGCGAGTAACTCTCTACCGGTACCGCCGCGAATAATTCGAATCGTCATGCCGGCAACTTTCGCAAGACCAGGCTCCAGGAGCAGGTGCTCACTGTCGAAACCGGTTGCCGAACGAATGTCGACGGTCTTCCCGGCAGACTCAATGGCGGCCGTCGTCGTCGGGCCAACGGCAGCAATTGTGGCGGTGTCCACATGATTAAGGCCATGCGCTACGGCGTTAGTGCTGACGAATATTACGATGTCCGGCGGATGCAATAAGCGCACTTGGGTACTTACATCCTCAGGAGTTCTCGGCACGATTTCGATCGTGGGGAAAGCAAATGCCGTGCCCCCCTCCGATTCGATGGCCGATATAAGACCGCTGGCCTGGTGTCGTGGCCGGGTCACGAGTACGCCGATCCCCGCAAGGGCCGCTTCAGTCATTCGCGTTACCTATGCTGGCAAGGATTTCACGGGCACCGCGCTCGAGCAGGAGTGTTGCGAGTTGCTCGCCAAGGTATTCAGCATCGTCGGGCGAACCATTGACACTGTGGCGAATGCAGCGACTACCGTCGGGCATTGCGACCAGCGCCGTGACGGTCATGCGGTTGTCAGCGATTATCGCGTGCGCGGCGACTGGCGATTGGCAGTTCGCTTGCAAGGTTTTTGCAATGGCTCGCTCCGCGACGGTCGACCTGGCCGTTGTTTCGTGATCGAGCTGCGCCAGAACCTCGCGCAGCCGCTCATTCGCAGCAAGACACTCGATACCAATAACTCCCTGCGCTGCGGCCGGCAGCATCTCCTCGGTAGAAAACTGCTGGCTGATATGTTGCTGCAGTCCGAGACGCTCGAGGCCAGCCGCGGCGAGGATAATCGCGTCATAGTCGCCGTTTTCGAGCTTGGCGAGCCGTGTGTTGATGTTGCCACGCAGCGGCTCGATTCTTAAGTCCGGACGCAACATTCTAAGTTGTGCGGCACGGCGCAGGCTCGAGCTGCCGACACAGGCACCTTGGGCAAGGTCATTGAGCGTTTGTCCGACCAGCACATCGGCACAGTTCGCGCGCGCAAGAACGGCGGCGATACAAAAACCGTCAGGCATTTCCGCCGGGACATCCTTCATCGAGTGCACGGCAATATCGGCATCGCCGGCCTGCATCGCGACTTCGAGTTCCTTGATGAACAATCCCTTGCCACCAATCTTCTGCAGGCTGCGGTCGAGCATTTCGTCGCCGAGTGTCGACAATGGTATGAGTTCGACGGCATCGACCTCGGGTAATGCTACAAGCGCTTCGGCAACATGATTGGCCTGCCAAAGTGCAAGCGCACTCTTGCGCGTTGCGATGCGAATATTCAACGCTGGCTTACCCTCCCTTCAGGCGGCGGCGGACATCGGCGAGATGCCGCCGGCTGATCACTAAATCGTCGTTCTCGTCCGCAGAGGCGCGTCTCAGGATTGCACGGGTCTTACCATCGGCTGTCTTTTCCAGTTTGTCGATCTTGTCGACGGCAACGAGTGCACCTCGATGAATGCGAACGAATTCGTCTGCGAACTCTTTCTCGAGCGACTTCAGGGAATCATCGATCAAGTCCAGGCCGTGCGCGTGGTGCACGCCCACATATTTTTGGTCGGCATTAAAGTAATCGACATCGTTGATGGGAATTAGCCGCAATTCGCCGTGGACCAGCGCGCACACATGTTTGCGTCGACTCTTGAGATGACTTGCCGTAGTGAGCTGACTGAGCATCTTGCCCGATAGTTGGCCGGCGTGTTCAAGCGCGCGCTCGAGTCGCTCACGGCGTACCGGTTTCAGCACGTAACCAATGGCTCGGGCCTCGAACGCGTCGATCGCGTACTCGTCATAGGCCGTCGTAAAGACGACGGCGGGTGGTGCGTCCATCGCATTCAGGTGGTGAGCTGTCTCTATGCCATCGACACCGGGCATACGAATGTCCAGTAGCACGATGTCGGGACGCAGCGTTGTCGCCAATGCAATGGCCTGCGCACCGTTGCTTGCTTCGCCGACCACCTCGTATGTGCCGAAATCGTCGATGAGCTGCCGCAGTCGGTCACGCGCAGGTTTTTCATCGTCGACGATCAGGACTTTCACGCTCTTGTCTCGTCGTACGGAAACCTCAGGGTGACTGTGAATTTCGTGTCAGTGTCTGCAACATCGACGGTGGCGCGATTGTCATAGGCCAATTCGAAGCGCTGCCGAATATTCGACATCGCCATCTTGTTGCCGTCTTTGGAACGTTGTATGCCGGGCGCGACCGGATTTGAGATTGTGATGACGATGAACTCGCCGTCACGAATTCCGGTGACGGTTACCTCACCTCCGTCAGGCAACAACTCGATACCATGATAGATCGCGTTTTCGAGCAGGGGCTGAATGGTAAGACTCGGTATCAATGCGCGCATGGGCAGGTCGGCAATGTCCCAGCGGACATTGAGCCGATCGCCAAGCCGAAGTTTTTCGATGCGCTGATAAATCGCCGCGACCTCGAGCTCTTCTTTGAGCGAAGTACGATCACCCGAGCCGCCGAGATTCGCTCGCAACAAGTCAGACAGATCCTCCACTGCTTCCTCGGCCTGACGGGGGTTGGTGCGCGTCAACGATGCAATCGTGTTCATGCTGTTAAACAGGAAATGCGGCCGAATCAGCGCCTGCAGTGCGCTGATGCGAGCTTGCGCCTCGAGTTCGATACTGCGACGCCATTCGCTGGAGACATACAGGTATCGCATTGCGAGGGCGATTACGATTGAGCTGATGGCGACCGTTCGCAGTAGGTATCCGGAGTGTGTGTCGTCAATGATGGCCAGTTGGGCGAATATTCGCGTAATCTGGTACGCGATTTCGGCGAGTGCCAGGCACAGCAGTTCAAGCATTATGAAGCTGATAACAAAGGCGCGGGTCTTGCCGGCGCTTTGCAGCTTGTCGCGGGCCAGGCACATGATCACCGCCCCGAGAATTGCGATCCAGAGGATAAGCATTGATGTCTTGGCAAGCTCGGTCATGAACATACCGGGCGTGTCGTGCGCGGCCAGAGTGAGCAGGATTGCCACAAGTTCTGCGATCAAGACCACGATAAACACAGTGCCGGCGGCACAGAAATCAGGCAGATACGCCTGAGTCTCGCTATTCTCGGAATCCGGTTTTGCGGCCAAGCCGGGCGCTCCTGGAGATCGGAAGCGCCATTGTAACCTGACCGTATACCGGTGACAGTTTACTTATTGGTTTTCTGTCCCCGGTTTTTTAGCTGCAGGTTTCGGTAATCATGTCCTGAACTTTCTCGCGTGCTTCGAGGATTTGATCGTCATCCAGGTAAGTGCGTTCACCAGCATCGTCTTCTTGATACAGGCGTCGCGAGCGCAGGAAATTCTGCAGGCGACTTCGGTACGTCTGGCATTGTTCCTGACGTCTTTGGTTTTGGGCCAGCGTTTCAGCTTCGCTCTTCTTCCGCTCCGCGACTGCGGCCCTGGATTCCTGGCGCGCGGCGTCGCGTTCGTGGCGTGCCTGAACGCGGTCTTGTACCGTGGCGTTATTTGTCGCAGCGGAGACGAAAGCAAGTCGCTGTTCGGAGGGCTGTCCGGACGGACGGTCCACGTAATGCAAATTGCCGTTTTCGTCGGTCCACTTGTATATCTCACCAGCGATAGAGCCGCTACTTGCCGTGAGGGCAGCCGCTGCGATAAGCGTGAGTGCTATACGTGACATTGGGCACCATCCTGTAAAAGGAAATGAACTTGACAGCATTAGAGCATGCGAAATTCAGCATTGATGTGAATATGATCACAGGCAAAACTGAGCGCTAGTACCGCCATTATGACACAAGAAAAACGGGCCCAATGGCCCGCTAAGTCATTGCGCCAGAGTAAAATTATCCCTGCCACCGACTCTGGCTCGGGCCGGCCTATGTCAAATTTTCAGGCGAGTGTCCGGTACTCACTCGACAGCCGAAAACTCAGGATAAGCTTCGAGGCCGCATTCTGAGATATCGACGCCTTCATACTCTTCCTGTTCGGAAACACGGATGCCGACCGTCTTTTTGATCAGGAACCAGAAGATGAAGCTGGTTGCGAATACCCAGCAGAAAATCGATACGAGTCCGAGAAGCTGTGCCCCGATTGTGGCCTCATCGTTGGTGAAGCAGACCGCTAGCAGGCCCCACATGCCGACGACACCATGAACAGAAATAGCACCGACGGGATCGTCGATTCTGATCTTGTCCAGCAGCACGATGGAGCTAACGACGAGCAGGCCGCCAACGGCGCCGATCATCGTTGCTTGTATCGGCTCAGGTGTCAGTGGTTCGGCCGTAATTGCGACGAGTCCTGCGAGCGCCCCGTTGAGCGCCATCGTCAGGTCGGCCTTGCCAAACCAGAAGCGTGACAGGATAAGCGCAAATACGAGCCCGCCCGCCGCGGCCATGTTGGTGTTGACGAATACAAGCGCGACGGCGTTGGCTTCTCCTACGTCGGACACCTTGAGTACCGAGCCACCGTTGAATCCGAACCAGCCGAACCAGAGTATCAATGTGCCAAGCGCGGCGAGAGGCAGGTTACAGCCTGGTATTGCGTTGATCTGACCGCTGGGCCCGTATTTGCCCTTTCGGGCTCCGAGCAACAACACGCCAGCCAGGGCCGCAGCGCCACCACAGAGATGCACTACCCCTGAGCCTGCGAAGTCCAGGAACCCGCTGACCTCGAGGAAGCCGCCGCCCCACTTCCAGAACCCCTGCACAGGATAAATAAAGCCCGTCAGGAGTACGGCGAACAGGAAAAACGACCAGAGCTTCATCCGCTCTGCGACAGCGCCGGATACGATCGACATCGCCGTGGCGACGAAAACGACCTGAAAGAAAAAGTCAGATAGCCCGGAGTAATAGGTTTCTCCGCCACTGGCAATCACATCAGCTGCGGCATGGTCACTTGAGGACAGCATGCCGCTGCCGAAGGTCAGCAGGCTCTGGAAAACGCCGCCCGCATAAGCGCCCGGGTACATGATTGCGTAACCACAGAGCATGTACATGACGCAGGCAATTGAATAAAGGCCGACGTTTTTGGTCAGAATTTCGGCCGTGTTTTTGGCGCGGACGAGCCCCGCTTCCAGCATCGTGAACCCGGCCGCCATCCACATGACCAGTGCGCCCATGACGAGAAAGTAAAATGTGTCCAGGGCATAAGCCAGTTCAGTGATCTGCGCCGAAATCTGCGTTACCTCATCCATATGAAGCCCCTCCGCTAATGTGTCTGTTCTTAAACGGCTTCAGCACCGGTCTCACCGGTACGAATACGAATAGTTTCGACGAGTTCAGTGACGAAGATCTTGCCGTCGCCGATCTTCCCGGTGCGTGCGCTGTTGGAAATGGCTTCGATGACCTGGTCAGCGATGTCGTCTGCGACCGCGAGCTCAATCTTGGACTTCGGCAGAAAGTCCACGACGTACTCGGCGCCGCGATAGAGCTCGGTATGGCCGCGTTGACGGCCGAAACCCTTGACCTCGGTGACCGTGATTCCCTGGATGCCGATGTCGGCGACAGACTGGCGAACGTCGTCGAGTTTGAACGGCTTGATAATCGCGGTGATCAGTTTCATGGCGAGTCCCCTGTGTTAAAAGTCAAATGACTTGCCGAGCGTAAGAACTATTGCTTCGTCGACATTGCCCATGAGATCTTCGTTGGAGAAAATCAGTGTTAGCCCGATGTCGATATCAGCTACCCTGGTCGCATAACCCGCCTCGAAATATGCGCCTTCAAAGTCCTGAGAAAAGCCCGCAAACTTGCCATGGAAGCCGCTTTTCTCGACGGTCAGAGAGTAGTAGGTGTAGTCCAGCGTCGGACCCACAAAATTGTTGTATTTGCCGATAGCGACATCGAGAGAAATCATGCCCATGCTGGCGCCCAGGTTTATCTCCTGGTAAGTGTCGTCAAAGTCGCCGGTGTAGAAGTAGCCGGTGTAGCCAATGCTAAAGTGGATCTCACCGACATCGGCGCCGTAACCGAAATAGCCGTCGATCTCGAGTCCATCGCCAACATCGGCGGCCCAGGTGCCGGCATAGAAGCCGCTATTCTCGAAGGCGAGGCCTGCGCTCGCGGAGGTGCTTTCCTGCAAGATGCCGCGGTAGTAGTACTCGCTCGCGAAGCCGAGGTTGGCGGACCAGTCGGCTTGCGCGGCGCTACTCAAAGGGACTAGTGCGCAAACCAGGACTGTTGTAACGAAGGTCTTCATTTTCAATGCTCCGGGTAAACGGGTGAATTACGGTCACCTTTCCCAAAGCAGCATTCGTGCCAACTTGAGCAAGCGGCATAGAAACAATCGCTTAGAGAATTCAGGCTATCCCGCCCGCACTGTGTTGGTGCGCTGAATCAGAGCATCTGCCCCAAATTGGCGCTGGTTTTTTCATTTGCACTGCGGTATCAAAGGGTCATGAGTGACAATTCCTTTGAAGATCTCGTCAGAAAGCTGGCTGAAGCCGTTCCGGAGGGATTGCGTTCGATGCGCAAAGACCTTGAGGAAAACTTTCGCTCGGTCTTGCAGACAGGACTTGGCAAGCTGGATCTTGTGACGCGCGAGGAATTCGAGGTCCAGGAAGCGGTGCTCGCACGGACCCGGGAAAAACTTGAAGCACTTGAAGAGCGACTGAAGGAATACGAAAAGAAACAATCCTGAAGACTGATCTGAACTGACGACCGCAAGCCACGGAGGGCCGGCTGTGAGCCTCGCCATATTAATGAGCCGTGCGCAGCTCGGTACCGATGCGCCACCAGTTACGATTGAAGTATTCCTGTCCGGCGGATTGCCGGTGTTTTCGATCGTCGGTATGCCTGAAAAAGCGGTTCGTGAAAGCAAGGACCGGGTGCGCGGCGCGATACTCAGCTCCGGTTTCAAATTCCCGCAGGAACGAATAATAGTCAATCTTGGTCCAGCCGACATGCGCAAGACGGGTGGTCGATTCGATCTGGCTATTGCGCTGGGAATTCTTGCCGCTGGTGAGCAGATTTCAGTGGAGACGGTCAGCGACGTCGAATTTTTTGGTGAGCTGGCACTGAATGGCGAAATTCGTCCGGTGCCTGGAATTTTACCCGCTGCACTCAAAGCGGCTGCTGCCGGTCATTCAGTCTTGGTGGCGGAGGCCAACGGCGCTGAGGCAGCGCTGGCAAAAGCCGAAACGCGGGTGGCCACAACCCTGCTTGAAGTTACAGCGCATCTCGCGGATGGCCCGACGCTGCAACCGCTGGCGCAAGTGCACCTCGATATTGCGAAGGTGTACGAGCCCGATCTGTCCGAAGTAAGAGGGCAGAATCATGCAAAGCGCGCGCTCGAGATTGCGGCAGCCGGTGGCCACAACATTCTGTTCATTGGGCCACCCGGAACGGGCAAGAGCATGTTGGCGCGGCGCTTGCCCGGTATTCTCCCGCCGATGTCGGAGGCAGAAGCGCTGGAAACCGCAGCCGTCGATTCAGTATTGGGGCGACCGCTGGACATCGCGCATTGGCGCAGACGCCCGTTCCGTTCGCCGCACCATACCGCGTCGGCGCCGGCACTCGTGGGTGGCGGTTCTGGCCCACATCCGGGTGAAGTGTCTCGGGCTCACAACGGCGTGTTGTTTCTCGACGAGTTACCTGAATTTAATCGCAATGTCCTCGAGGTGCTCCGTGAGCCGCTCGAAGCGGGCGTCATAACGATCGCACGGGCCGAGCGACACGCCGACTTTCCGGCCAATTTTCAACTTGTCGCCGCGATGAACCCATGCCCCTGCGGTTACCTGGGCGACCGTTCGGGAGAATGCGGTTGCAGTGCCGAGCGTGTCGCGAACTACCGCAGCAAGATTTCGGGGCCACTTCTCGATCGCATCGACCTGCATGTCATGGTCGGGCGACCGTCAAAAGAAGCATTGCGCTCGAACGAGACCAGCGCTGAGATGAGTGCAACCGTTGCTCGCCGAGTCAGCCGTAGCAGGTCAAGGCAACTGATGCGCAGTGGCGTGTGCAATGCGCGCCTTGACGGTGCAGCGCTCGAGGCGCATTGCAAGTTGTCCGGGGAGTGCCTGACGCTGTTAGAGAATGCAGTGGATCAATTTAATCTTTCGGCGCGAAGTTACCAGCGCATACGGCGAGTGGCGCGAACGATCGCCGACCTTGCGGAAGTACATACGATAACGCCCCCACAAATTGCGGAGGCGCTGGCAATGCGTCAATTGGACCGGCGATAAACTGTCGCCGGGGCCTAGGTGGCCTCGCTAATCATGTAATCGACGGCGTCGTGAATCTCCACGTCCGACAAATCAATTCGACCGCCCTTCGGTGGCATGTAGCCCATGGAGCCCGTATAGCCGTTTATGGCACGATTTTTCAGCACGGCGATACCCTGAGCGACGCGCGGCCCCCAGGCTGTGGCGTCACCCAGAATGGGTGCGCCACCAATACCAGGGCCATGACAAGCCAGGCAGGCGGTGTTGTACACCTGCGGCCCGGACATCGCTGTTACAACCGGCTCCGGTTCTATGGCTGTCTCCACAGTTGGCGCTTGCAGTTCGTCGCCGGGCAGGTATACCTGGCCCAAAGGACGAATGCGCGCGGCGACAGCGGCCTGATACTCGTCGCCATCCTGGGTATCGGTGTCCTGTGAGGGGCCCGACGTACTAATCGCCACCACGAGGATCCCCACTGCAGTGACAAGCAGGGCGCCAATTACGAGCGAATACGTATCGAAAAACTTTTTGTCCCGACTCACAATTTTGCTCCGATCATCGGTAAAGGATTATATATCAAGTGCATGATTGAGGAGTGCAGTCAGTCAGGTACCTTACGCGTAGAATACCGGGCCCTTGCGAGACATGGCGCCCGTAGCTCAGCTGGATAGAGGACTGCCCTCCGAAGGCAGATGACACCATCCGATCCAATATGGTGAAGCTCTTCGCTCGCTATGTTTTTCCTGTCTGCTGCACGACTTCCGTCGAAGACTACGAATACTACTTTATTGGCTCAGGCTTCTTCATCAAGTGGGACGGAAACCGTGTCTTTGTAATGACTAAGCATCAGTACGACCTTGTCACAGAAAACGAAAATATCTTTGTGCCGTGCGGAGACGAAGAGAAGGGTATCAGCGTAAGAACGGGGAAGGGCATTGTCTATTCAGACTCAGATCTTGTGATTTTTGAAGTCTCTGACCCAACGGACTTGATCGATTCCGAGGACTTCGAGGTCATGCCTCTTGAATTTCTTGCCGCGCCCGAGGCACTCGAAGATTATCAGGTCTTCTGCGTAGGCTACCCGACAAGACTATCTGCTGTTGACTACTTGTCGAAGACGATTACCTCGAAGATTTTCGGGTTTTTCTGCGATTCCTTTTCGATTCATCCCGGTAGAAAGCCTATAGAGATCTCGCTGTCAGACGTGATTGGATATGTCGCTAATCCCGATATCACTGATCGAGAAGAAGCAACCCAAGGGCTAAGCGGTTCGCCAATATTTGGCACCAAACTGAACGATGATGGCCGAACCGATGAAGTGGTAATGCTGGGCGTTGCGACACACGTGTCGAAAGTTCCCAACTCTTTGCCCGGGACTCGGGCATTAGAGTTGATTGACTGCTTACAGGACGGGTTCGGGCTGTTCGACAAGCAAAAAGCGGAAGATCCCGAGCACCCCGGTTTTCTAACCGGGGAATAGCCTTTTCAGATAGTTGTGGTTGCTCTGAGGTACTCCTGCGCCACTGCCCAAGGTTTACTTGTGACCTGAGGCGACACGGGCGCAGGGTCAAATACGATGCCGCGAGCGTCCTTGAGTTCTGAAGGTAGCTTCCACTGTCCGAAGTGTTTAGCTACCACAAGCCTCTGCTCACGTTCAGCCATCGGCAGAACAGATCATTCGCGACATTAGACGCAAGACGCGTAAGCAATACAGTGCGGAGGAGAAAACACGTATTGTACTGGATGGCTTGCGGGGCGAAGACTTCCTTGAGGGTAGCTGTCGATTTGCCTGCTGGATTGACCCTACTCTTGCGACTTGGAAATGACCCGTCTCAAGTAAAGCGAAAAGCAATTTCTTCAAAGGTCCAGGGAGCAGCAGACGGGTCAGTTTTCGATGCAAGAAATGGTCATCTTTGGCTCAAATTTCGGTGCAAATCAACAATCCGGCAATTACCCAGGCGGTCAGGCTTCTTCCGGCGAGGAAATACGCTTCGGAAGAATCCATGCGGTCCTTGCGCGTAAGCCGCCAGGAAATTGCGGCGACGTTTGCGGTAAACGCGACGAACGAAAATACCGCGGTCATCAGGGGATTAATTCAGATGCGAGCGACGTTGAAATTTGTAGACGTGGCTGGTCGATATTTCCGCGCTGCCATCGTCCGGCACTTTCAACATCGTTAACTCGGCGACATCGCCTGTTAATGTCAGGTGCGCGAATCCCCACAGAAGTCCCTCAGCCATGATTGTTTTGTGTTCAGGATACTTGCGATCCTGGTGCTGCATGAATGTTGTATGAGTCGGCCGCTGTTTTGCCGCTGCACCGGAAACAATTTGCACCAACGGAGATGTGGTTGCTTCTCCCAATGCGGATTCGCAGCTATCAGTATGAATTTCCAACGTGTGGTCGTGGCCGACGATATACGCATCGGCGTAGCGACACATTGCGGGCAGCAACTGTTCGCGCAGCACTTTCGCCTCGTAGAACTTGCTGCCGCCTGACGACCAGATCGGATGGTGCGCGATCACCAGTTTCCATTTCGCCGTCGATGCTTGCAACGCTGATTCAAGCCACTGTGGCTGGGAGCGCTCGCCTGCCGTCATCGGTTCGACGTTGTAGTCGGCCGGTTCCACAACGTCATGTAGAACCTCCGAACCGTCATCGTTCAAACTGTCTTGATAAACCGTCATTGTTGCCAGAATCATGCTTGTATCTATGACAAACAGTTCAATTTCACCGTTCCCGGCCGGCGGCTTGACCGTGTAATACGGCCCATCGATGTAAAATCCATCCGCGTTCTCGAGGTACCGGATCTGTGCAAAGCCGCCTTCGCGCGACGCTTCCCAGTCATGGTTTCCAAGTGTTGCGTAAGTCAGGTATGACTCGGGCTCGCTGACGATATTGCCAAACGGGTCCGACAGCATGTCCTGGAAACGCTTCGCATCGTCAAAACCATCCGCTCCAAGCGTCGCGCCACTTGGGTAGATATTGTCGCCAAGCATGATGCCGAAATCGCAGGTCACAGTTTCGCTGCAATAATTTTTCATTGCGATTGATATCTGATGCATGCCGCTCGCTTCGACCGTGCGCTTGGTCACCGGAGAAATCGCGCGGGGGCGTGCTTCAAATTCGTCAGGTGGACGTTTGTCGTCGAGCCAATCATCCCACTCGTACTGATCGAAACCTTCGCCAGTAAACAATTCGTCATAGTCATCCTGATCGGGATAGTCGAGATGATAGCCGCTGTCGCCGAAAATAAGGATGCCCACGCTGTCTGGCTCCATGACATTCGGGGAGGGCCCCCTGGAGCATGCGGAGAGCATCAGCGTCAGTGAGCAGGCCAGGCAGAGCAGGCGTGAGGTGCCTGGATCGGTCATGATATGGTGTCTTGATTCAGCATTTAGAAAATATGTTCCTATTATAAACAAAAGTAGAATTTTTTTTTCAAACTCTGCGATAATACTCAAATTCGTGTTTGATTGCCTGTTCACGAACCTGACGGACCTTTTCTCCATGTATTACAAGATCTTAGCGGTTTCCCTGTTTATGGCAATGACGGCGTGCCAGCCGGATTCGAGACCGGAAGTTGCACTGACCACCGAGCATAGCCGGATCGAGTCAGTGGAGCCAAGTGCCCAAACCACGCCCACGATCGCGGATGGCGCCAGTGATCCTGCAATATGGATAGATGCAAATAATCCGGCGAATAGCCTGATCCTCGGCAGTGGTGGCGCTGGCGGATTGGAAGTGTACGACCTCGATGGGAGTCGTATCGGGCAGGTTGAAGGCGGCGCGATTACGCTGGTCGATGTACGCAGTAGTTTTGCGCTGGCGGGTGAGACAATCGGCCTGGTGGTCGCGTACGACGTTGCTGATTCAAAAATACTCGCTTACTCAGTGAATGCAGAAGAACGGTCTTTGGCAGAATTGTCAGGCGCTTTGATCGCGATGGAAGCCGAACTCGAGGGGCTTTGCTTGTACCAAAGCCCGCTCTCCGGAAAGACTTACGTATTCTCCGTTGGCGACGGACTGATCCAGCAGTGGGAACTCTTCGACAAGGCGGGCGAACTGTCGGCACGGCAAGTGCGGACGATACCGGTCGGCTATGGCGCGGCCCATTGTGTCGGGCACGACAACGGTTCAGCGATCTACTTTTCGCACGAGACGATCGGCGTTTTCAAACTGAATGCGGAACCCGAATCCGAGGCCGTGTTGCACCCCGTCGATTTTGCAAAACCATTCGGCAGCTATGCGGGCGATGTCAAAGGCGTCACAATTTACGAGCATGACGATGGGGGATACCTGCTTGTTTCGGATGCGGACGCTAATCGACTGCAGATATACGACCTGATTTCACTGCAGCATGCCGGCACCGTGACGATACAGGGCGTCGAGGAATCCGAAGGGATTGCTGCAACCGCTGCAGGCGTGTCCGACCGCGGCGGGATGCTGGTAGTCACCGATGATGACAACGGTGATGAAGCGACTAACTACAAGATCGTCGATTGGTCGGCAATCGCCGATGCGCTCGACCTGCAACAGGGTGTCGTTGCCAATCCAGGGCAGCCTGCCTCAAGCGCTGCGATCACTGTGTCGGCAGCGGTCGAGACAGAACCCGTCATGAGCTATGGTGACGCCGCCGACGACCCGGTCATTTGGGTTCATCCTCGGAATCCTGAACTCAGCGTTATTATCGGCGCGCAAAAAAAACGCGGTATCAACGTCTACGACCTGTCCGGCAAGCTCATTCAGTCGAGAGCCGACGGTCGAATCAACAACGTCGACTTACGTTACGGTTTTCAACTCGGTGATCGCACGGTGACTGTGGTGACGGCCAGCAATCGAAGCACCGACAGCATCAGCACCTATATCATCGACGAAGAAACCCGTACTTTGGTCGATGTGGCCGACGGCATCATCGACACTGGAATGTCGGATCCATACGGGCAGTGCATGTATAAGAGCGCGCAGACTGGCTTGTTCTACGTTTACATCAACAACACGGACGGACTGGTCAGGCAATGGGTGCTTGAGGACACCGGGCAGAACAAAATTCGCATGACGCCGGTTAGAGAATTCAACGTTGGGTCACAAACCGAGGGTTGCGTCGCCGATGATGAAACCGGCGATCTTTACGTGGGCGAAGAAGACGTAGGAATCTGGAAATATTCCGCAGAGCCGGACGGTGGTGATACCCGGCAGCTCGTCGATAGTACGGATGAGGCGGGAAATCTGACTGCAGACGTTGAAGGATTATCGATCTACTACGGCGAGAACGGGTCGGGCTATCTGGTAGCGTCAAACCAGGGTGCCGATAGCTTTGCGTTATACGAAAGATCGTCAGACAACGACTTCATCGGTATCTTTCACATCGTCGCGGATGAAGAAACTGGCATCGACGGGGCATCGGAAACAGATGGCCTCGACGTAAGCAGTGCGTATCTCGGACCGAAATTTCCGGAGGGCATGCTGGTTGTCCAGGACGGACGCAATATCACACCCGAGGAACGACAAAATTTCAAGTTGGTTCCCTGGCATCGAATTAGCGAAGCGATGAGTCTCAAATAGACTGCTGGTAAGCTGAAGCCACTGGTCAGCGGAATGAATTCTTGAACTCAATCTTAAAATTTTTTGCGGCAGGAACTGACGCGCCGAGAATCGCTGATCCGGCAGAAGTCGATCGCTTATATCACTATCACCGGCGTAACGTAATTTTCATCCTTACGCTGGGCTATGGCCTTGGCTACGTTTGTCGATTGGCATTTAACGTCGTCAAGAAGCCGATTATGGATGCTGGCATATTCACGCCGGAAGAAGTGGGATTTATCGGCTCCATGCTTCTTTACGGTTACGCGGTCGGCAAGTTCGGCAATGGTTTCCTTGCCGACTATGCGAACGTAAAGCGCTTCTTCGCGGTGGGCATTCTGATGTCTGCGCTGCTCAACTTCGGCATGTCGTTGTCAACCGTTGTCGGCGTTTCAGCGCTGCTGTGGGCTTTGAATGGCTGGTTTCAGGGTTTTGGTGCACCGTCGTCGGTTGTCGCATTGTCGAGCTGGTTTAGCAGTCATGAACGGGGTCGCTATTACGGAATCTGGAGTACGGCGCATTCGATCGGCGAAGGCCTGACCTATCTCGGCATCGCGTTCCTTATTGCAGTGCCACCGAAAGGCCTGGGCCTGCCGTGGCAGTGGGGTTTCTGGACGCCCGCTGCGGTCTGTGTGGTTGCGGCATTCCTGTTGTATCGCTACCTTCAGGATCGGCCGCAAACCTTGGGGTTGCCGTCCATCGCAGAGTGGAGCAAGGACGGTAGTGCTGATGCGAAACCAGACGCACACGACGCATCACGCATCTGGAAAGACCAGCTCAAGGTGCTCGCGATTCCATCAATGTGGGTAATAGCGCTGGCCAGTTCGACGATGTATATCACGCGTTATGCCATCAATAGCTGGGGCAATGTCTACCTGCAGGAAATTCGTGGCTTTGATTTGTTCGATGCGAATCTCTTCATCTTTTTGAACACGGCAGCAGGCATTCTTGGCTGCGTCGCGTTTGGTTACTTGTCGGACAAGATGTTCGACGCCCGCCGGCCACCCGCAAATCTGATCTTTGCTTTGCTGGAATTGGTTCCTTTGTTCATAATTTTCTACGGACCGACCAACAGTGTTGTTCTGGCCATCGCTCTGGTTGTCTACGGCTTCGGTCTCAGTGGAATTCTTGCGTCGCTGGGCGGTTTGTTCGCGATCGATATCGCGCCGAAGAGAGTTGCTGGCGCCGCGATGGGCTTTATCGGGATCTTCAGTTACATCGGCGCCGGTACGCAGGACTATATCAGCGGAAAGTTGATCTATGACAGCGAGATTCGAGTTGTGTTTTCGATTGGCGAGAATTCGCCCACCGTGTATTTCTACGATTACACGATACCAATCATCTTCTGGGTAGGCGCGTCGGTCATCTCAATGCTGCTGGCGGCCAGTTTGTGGAGGGCGAAAGCGCGTGACTAATAGCAAAATGCTCATGTCATTGCTGTGTTTCTCACTTGCTGCGTGCGCCCCGGAACAGGCGCCCGAATTTTGCCGCAATCACGCTCTGTTTCACGATGAACACCTGGATTCGCTGGCATCGCTAAACGTAACTATGACTGAGGAGGGCATCATACGCAGCGAACTGTCGATACCCAGGTCGGTGATGGCAGGCGTGCCTTCGGTGCTACTCGAGGAATCGCAAAACGTCTATTTATTGCAGACTGAAAACGAATGTGCGAAGCCGAGCGTAATCTTAAATGAGACAGATAATTCCGTAACAGCCAGTTACGAATCCAATTGCGGCGCGGACAACAAGCTCGGCCAACTCGATATCCTGTTGTTTGAAACGCTGCCCTCGCTCGATGAAGTCGAGGTGACGGTCACGACGCCGGTGACGCAAAAACACTTCGCGATCAACAGGCAGTGCGACCGCGCGATTTTCAGACTTGAGTAGACTCAACCACGGACAAGGAAATCACAATGCCGTCGATTGATGAAAGGTACGAATTCGCTTGTGCCATTGTCCGGGCTGCTGGTGCGCTCGCATTGGAATATTTCAGGCGCTTTGAAACCCTGGATGTCCAAAGTAAAGGCGTACAGGACATGGCGAGCGAAGCCGACATCGAAACGCAAAAACTGATCGAAGCCGCTGTCGCCGAGAGTTTTCCCGAGGACGCATTCCTCGGTGAGGAGAATCCCGACTCATTCGTGCCGCAGCAGGACAAGGGCACCTGGATAATCGATCCGATCGATGGAACGCAGCCGTTCGTCAATGGCATTCCCAGTTGGTGCGTATCGATTGCCTATGTCGAGGGCGCCGACTTCAAGCTTGGTGTCGTCTTCGACCCGGTAAACGACGAACTGTTTGCTGCGAAGGCGGGTGGTGGCGCAACACTGAATGGTCGACCGATGAGGGTATCCAGGGCGGGCAGTTTGCAGGATGGCCTGGTCAGTGTTGGCTACTCAAACCGGGTAACTCCCGAAGACACGCTGATACCTCTTTCGCGCCTGATGCACTCGAAGGGCATGTACCATCGTAGCGGTAGCGGCGCACTGAGCCTCGCCTATGTCGCCGCCGGTCGATTGATCGGCTACTTCGAGCCGCACATGAATATCTGGGACTTTGCCGCGAGCATCCTGATCATACGAGAGGCCGGCGGCAAAACGAATGATTGTCTCCCGAATGAGGAAGTGTTGATCAAAGGCGGCCTGGTGCTGGCCGCCGCGCCCGGTGTGTACGATGAACTAAGCGACGTCGTGTTCGGGTCCGACTAGCTTTCGCAAGTTGTCGTGCCCCAGTTTCGCGAACATCATTGGAGGAGCAACGCTCGGGTCCTGCTCTGCCTCGACGATCGCCCAACCTGAATAGTCCGATCCGAGCGAAGAAAATACGCCCTCATAGTTGACACAGCCGTCGCCGGGCACGGTGAATGCACCGTCAAGTACGGCATCCAGAAAGCTGCCGTCCCGGTTCATGCAGCGCCGCATCGGCTTTTCGCGAATATCCTTGCAATGCAGATGCCCGATGCGCTCTGTGTACTGCCCGGCGAGTTGCACCGGGTCGGCGCCGGCGAACAACGCGTGCCCGGTGTCGAGGAGCAGGTGCACGTCGTCTGATGTTGCCTGCATTAGTGCATCGATATCCGCGTCCGATTGAACCACGGTACCCATGTGGTGGTGATAACAAAGCTTGAGGCCAAGGTCGGCGGTGACCCTGGCAATTTCAGACAGGCGTTGGCCGAATTGCTTCCAGTCTGCCGCAGCCATGCGGGGGCGGCGCGACAGGCGTGCGTCGATGTCGGAATGAATGCAGCCAGTCACTTCGGCAAAAATCAGGACATTGCAGCCCATGTCCGCGAGCAGCGACGCATGGGATTTCATCGCGGCAGCTTCCTTTTTTGCATCGCGCTCGAGCAGGTGCCCGCTGTACCAACCGGAGACTAGCGAGAGGCCATGCTTGTCCAGAATCGGTTGCAGCAGCTTCGCGTCGCGCGGAAATTTGTGACCCAGTTCGATGCCCGTGAATCCTGCCGTCGCAGCCTCGCTCAAACAGGTATCCAGGGAAATGTCAGCGCCGACATGTTGTAGATCGTCGTTACTCCATGTGATGGGGTTGATGCCGAGCGAGATGGCCATGAGCAAGGTGTGCCGGAAACGACTTAGCGTTTCTTCTGCTGTTCCTGATAATCCGCCGCCACCGCAGTGACGTCAGCGCTGTCGGAAATTTGGGCGACGGGTACATCCCACCACGTGCCGCCAGCTTCGGTGCATGGAAGCGGATCGGTTTCGATGACGACGACGGCGGTATGCGGAGCGTTTCTGGCGCGTTGCAGGGCAGTCTCAAGTTCATTGATCGACGAGACCTTTTCCGATTGCGCTCCCAACGATGCCGCGTGCTGAGCAAAGTCGATGTCAGGTGCGTGGTCAGGTCTGCTATAGCTTGACTGCAGCAGGTTGTTGTAGCCGCGACCGCCTAAAGACGTTTGCAGACGATTGATGCAAGCGAAGCCGCGATTGTCGAGGACAACGATGATTATTTTCTGTCCGATCGCGATCGATGTTGCGATTTCGGAGTTCAGCATCAAGTAACTACCGTCACCGACCATGACGACAACGTCCCGATGCGGGTGGGCCATCTTCACACCGATACCGCCGGCGATTTCATATCCCATGCACGAGTAACCGTACTCGACATGATACGAATCGGCATCGGCGGCGCGCCAGAGCTTGTGAAGTTCGCCGGGCAATCCGCCTGCCGCACAAACCACAGTAGCGCCGGTATCGAAAGTGCGATTTACGACCCCGAGAACTGCGGCATCCGACGGCAATGCGCTGTCGTCTATCGCGGTTGCAGAATCCACAGTGCTATTCCAGTCGGCACGGAGTTTTTCGGCCTTGTCTACCCACGCGGTAGTGGCTTTAGCTTTGCCCAGGGCGCTGTCGATATCCTGCAAACATCTTCTTGCATCGCCACGCAATGTGCTTGCGCCGCGCTTGCCGAGATCATGTCGTGCAACATTGATACTAAGAATGGCCGTGTCGGCTTTTCCGATCAGCAGTCCCGACCCGGTCGTGAAGTCCTGCAGTCGTGTACCGATCGCAATGATCAGGTCCGCGTTGTTCGCGAGTTCATTCGCAGCGCGGGATCCGGTGACACCGATGGCGCCGGAATTCAACGGATGATCCCAGGGTAGGGAGCCCTTGCCGGCCTGGGTTTCCGCAACGGGAATGCCGTGTTTGCTCGCGAAGGTCGCAAGCTCTGCCATCGCGTTCGAGTAGTGGACGCCGCCGCCGGCGACAATCAGCGGTCGTCTTGCTTTACGAATCGCCACCACCGCCGATTCGAGCTCGTCTGGATCCGCTCCCGTTCGCAACATTCGGTGTGTCCGGGCATCAAAAAACGATTCGGGATAGTCATAGGCCTCTGCTTGTACGTCCTGCGGCAGGGATAATGTGACAGGCCCGCACTCGACCGGGTCCGTCAGGACTGCGATCGCCTGCGGCAGCGATGGCAGCAACTGTTCGGGTCGTGTGATCCGATCCCAATATCGAGACACCGGTCGAAAACAGTCATTCGCTGTCACAGTGGGATCACCAAAATCCTCAATTTGTTGCAAAACGGGATCCGGCAACCTGTTGGCGAAAGTGTCGCCGGGAAGAAAAAGTACTGGCAGTCGATTGACGTGAGCCAATGCAGCGGCTGTCACCATATTGGTCGCGCCGGGACCGACTGAGGTGGTGCAGGCCATCATGCGCCGTCTGCGCATCGACTTGGCATAGGCAACTGCGGCATGTGCCATGGACTGTTCGTTGTGTGCACGATAGACGGGCATGGAGTCGCCGGCACTTTGCATCGCTTCACCCAGACCTGCGACGTTGCCGTGGCCGAAGATCGCGAATATACCCTTAAACAAGCACTGCAATTCGCCGTCTATTTCCACATATTGCGCGCAGAGATAGCGATGCAACGCTTGCGCCATCGTGAGTCTGATCTTCGCTGCCACTATCGCTCCTGTTGCTTGCCCGTAGGGTGATCAGCCTGTCGCAGATTGTGCGCCATTTTGGGCGGCGGCGGATGATTCCTGCCAGAAACGAATCATCCTTTGATAATTGCCGGCCACTAATTCGATCGTGGCTTTATCGTCGAGCTCGCCCGCGAACCAGCGACGCGCGGCGTCGCCGAAAATACTGCGGCCAACGGCGAAACCTTTGCAGATCGGGAACGGAGCCGCAACCTCAAAGCTCGCCCGCAGTTGTTTTTCGGGGGCGTCCAGGCCGAGCAGCAAGACGCCGTTGCACAACGGGTCGTATTGCTCAATTACCCGGGATATTTCCTGCCAGCCTTCACGGGATTGCGATTCGAGTTTCCACCATGCGGGATACACACCGAGGTTGTAGAATCGTCGTTGAACATTCGCAATCGTATGCGCATCACAGGCCTGCCCGGCCGATGTCGTAATGACTTCAAGCAATAAATCACGACTCAACGCGACACAGTCGGCGTGTAACTGGCGGACTCTGTCTTCCTGTTGAAGTCGCAACTCCAGTTCATCGTCGGGGTGATAAAAGATCAGACATTTCACGACGTGAGATGCCGGCCATTCAAGCAACGGCAAACCAATGCCGCTGCGTGGATCAAATTCGACCGGGCAAGAACCCGGAACTTCAACCGGGCGGCCAATCCACCATTTTTTTGCGGTCATCCTCGCTAGCACGGCTTCGCCGTAGCGTTCATCAACAATAATGCCCAGGTTCGTGTCCGAGCCCGTGTTTTCGGCGACGCTTTCGACGGCGTCGCAGATCAGCTTCTTGAACTCCACAATTTTCGCATCGCTTGACGCTGTGGACACGATCAACTGCTCGAGTTGCCGCCGGTGATCGAAAGCCAGCACGCAAAGATTGTCGCGTGCGCTACGCCGTGTCGATGCACGATGCAGCAGGTTGATTCGATCGTCTTTGTCCGGGCGAGTTACTGTATCCACTCTCGCCAGGTAATCCTCAAGTTCCGGTTTCGTCGGCATCGCGGGCGTGCAGCCGTGTCGCGATACGACCAGCGCGCCGCACGCGTTACCCGAGCGCGCGCATGTAGCCCAATCTTCTCCGCCAAGCCAGGCGTGCAGGAATCCACTGAGAAAAGCATCACCGGCACCGACGGTATTTAGAACTGCGACCCGTATGCCGGGCGCCGAGATGCCGTCATCGAGACTTTCCGGGATTGCACCTTGAAATACCGTGCAGCCGATCGGTCCGCGTTTGGTCACGAGCGTAGCACTGGATTCGGCACGAATTGCTGCCAGTGCCGCAAGCGTATCCGAATGACCACCAGCGATCTGCATCTCCTCTTCGGTACCCACCAGCATGTCGCAGCAGCGAATGATGGATCGATAACGTGCAGTCACCTCGTCGGATGCGATGAATCTCTCTTCGCCGCCGCCAGGCGAGATCAGTCCCCAGAGCACCGGTCGATAGTCAATGTCCAGAATGATTTTCGTACCGGACTGTGCCGCGAAATCGACAGCCTGTGTCACAACCTCGAAACTTTGTTCGGTTGACAAGTGTGTGCCGGTTATCGCGAGTGCGCGACTGGATGCAATGTAGTCCTTGTCGAAGTCGCCTGTTTCAATACCGAGGTCGGCGCAGTTTTCCCGATAGAAAATGTGTGGAAACGAGTTGCGGTCACTGATGCCGAGGATGACCAACGCCGTCAGTCGTTCGGGATCCGTCACAACATGGCTGACATCGACACCTTCTGCTGCCAGCGCTTCGCGAACAAAGCGGCCCATATGCTCATCGCCAACACGCGTGAGCATCGACGAGCGCGACCCCAGCCGGCCCAGCCCGGCAGCCAGGTTGCCCGATGAGCCGCCAAGGTACTTGGCAAAGCTCTGCATATCCTCAAGGCGACCGCCGAATTGGTGACCGTACAGGTCAACAGCGGCGCGGCCCAGGCAAATGACGTCGAGTGGTCTGCTCATGACCGTTGTCAGACCTTCGGATCCCAATATTGGGCGTCAGGGCGCATGATCCACGCATGCTCTTCCGTGAAGTCCGGGACACTGTATCGATTTTCGGGCAAGTGTCGAATCACCCATGAGTAGTACATTCCGTAACCGGGCGCCGCACATTGCGAGTGATCGTTCAAATCCAGAATCTTGACCGTGTCGTTGTTACGTACCTTGAGAACGGTCTCGCCCAGTTCCGCGTGGCCATAACCCTGCGGTTCGGTAAAGCGATAATGGTAGATCTCCGGTTGCGGATGATGGTGCGGCGGGTAGCTGGACCAGCCGCCCTGAAAAGTAATGACCTCACCTAGAACCAGCCCGGTGTTGGGGTCTGAGTTCGTGTCATCGAATATGGTTCGCACGTACCGCAGACAGCGATCGCGTACCTGTCCTTTTCCGCGTGGCTCGTTGGCGACATCGGCGGGACCGAATACGCGTGCCGAAAACGGCAGTGGATTGTCACAAGAGTAAACGGTAAATTCAGTGTCCGAAGCGCAAACGATTTCGACGGCCGTATCGGCTGATACATGCAAGCAGCTGGATGATTCGTCGAATAGTGAACTGCGTTGCAACATGAACGATTCACTGCCGACTGAGCCGCTGATTTTCCCGTTCATCAACAACCATGCTGTTTCCTGCTCGGTCGTCAGGGAGATTGATTGACCGGCGGACAGCACCAGTACGTCGAGAGAAATCAGTGCATTGTCGTCAGCGTCGTCATAACGCGTGATATTGGTTTCACCGGCTGCAAATCCCTCCCGGTGATCGGTGATGTGTAGTGTCATTTTGCCTGGTTTCCTTCGTTAACATTGACCCATTCATTGTTCAGGTGCGATTGTTCGATGGCATCGACGATTGTTTGAACACGCCACCCGTTGTGAAAATCGGAAAAGACCGGCGTGCCTTCGGCGATCCCTTGAATCAGGTTACGAACCTCGATCACTTTAAGGTCGTTTATTCCAAGTCCGTGTCCTGGCGCAGGGCAAAAATTCGCATAGTCATCATGTTCAGGACCGCCAAGAATGGTTCGGTATCCGCGACGACCCTCGGGGTCATCGCACTGGTACACGCGCAGCTCATTCATGCGCTCCTGATCAAATATCAGGCTGCCTTTGGTGCCGTGAATTTCGAAAGTAAGCCCGCACTTTCTGCCGGTTGCGATACGGTTGATTTCCATCGTTCCTGCACTGCCACCGGAAAATGTCATCAGTACTTGCGCGATATCTTCATTTTCAACGTCGCGCAGTACGCCGGTGACCGGGTCTGGTCGTTGCGAGTACACTGTTGTCAGGTTGCCAAACAGGCGGTCAATCGGACCGAGAAGAAATTCGGCCATATTGATCAGGTGCGTGCCGAGATCGGCGAGTGCGCCACTGCCACCCTGGTTACGTAAACAACGCCAACTGAACGGTGAGTTCGGATCGCTCAGATAGTCTTCCTGGTAGCAACCACGAAAGTTGTACGCATCTCCGATTTCACCGGCGGCGATCATTCTTCTTGCAACGACAAGCAATGGATTGCAGATGTAATTAAAGCCCACTGCAGTCCGGACGCCGGCAGTCTCCGCCGCTTGGCAGATTTCCTGCGATTCTGCGCCGGTAAGTCCAAGTGGTTTTTCGCAATAGATGTGCTTGCCGGCCGCGGCTGCGGCGAGCGCCATTTCCCGGTGCAGGTAGTTCGGCGTGCAAATATCCACAACATCGATATCGGGATCCTGACAAATCGCTTGCCAATCATCGCTTGATCGCTGAAATCCCCATGCTTCGGCGTCGTTGGCCGCTTTTGCGAGATCGGAATCGACGAGGCATTCGAGAATCGGCGCCGCGATATTGGGGAACACGGTTCCAACCGAGCGCAAGGCGATTGCGTGCGCTTTACCCATGAAACCAGTGCCGATCAGGCCGAATCGCAGATTAGTCACTGCAGTGAAACACTCGCTGGTAGCTTCGGGCCCATATTGCGCCCCAATTCTTATATTGTGTAAGACAGGCGTTGCGGGACGTCTGAATGTCCTACCTTACCGGACTGGAACAAATATTTCAATATTGACTTTTCTGAAATATTTTTTCGAATTTTTGTCACAAGCTGACGGGAAGGCCGCTGTCGCTGGAACGTTGCGCCGCATCGGCAATCTGCAGCGCCCGCAGGCCGTCAGTTCCGCTTGGCAACTCCAGTTCTTCCCCATCGACCACTCGCAAAAATCTGTCCAGTTGGATTCGGTATGCGTCTGCGTATCGCTCCAAAAAAAATGGCAGGGCCCGGTCGCGGGCGTAACCCGCGGCGCTGGCTGTTTCTACCAGGGTTTCACGCTGGTTTCCGGCGCGGGCCATCCCGGTGGAACCGAAAACTTCAATTCGCTGATCGTAGCCGTAACTGCAACGGCGTGAATTAGTGATCTGGCACAAGCGTCCGGACTCGGTTCTCAGCGTCGCAACTGCCGTATCAATATCGCCGGCCGTGCGGATTTTCTCGTCCACGAGAACACTGCCGAAGGCGAAGACTTCGATGGGTTCTTCGCCGAGCAGCCATCGTCCCATGTCGAAATCGTGAATCATCATGTCTTTGTATAATCCGCCGGAACGGGCGATATAGTCAGCAGGAGGCGGTGACGGATCGCGGCTCGTGATACTAACGACCTCCACGTCACCGACCGATCCGGTTTCGATTTCTTCTTTAACGCGCTCAAATGACGGGTCGTGGCGTCGGTTAAATCCGACGCAAAGCAGTACGTCTTGTTGTTCAGCGACCAGCAGGCTTTTCTGTGCCGTGGCGACATCCAGATCCAGCGGTTTCTCGCAGAATATCGCTTTACCGGCATTTGCAGCCGCTTCGATGAGTTCGGCGTGAGTATTTGTAGAGCTTGCAATCACGACGGCCTGAATGGTCGCGTCGCCAAGCACTGATTCGAGCGATCCGACTTGTGTGTCACAGTGCGCTGCCAATTCGGCGGCGGCCGTTTCCGATACGTCGACAATGTAACGGAGATTGGCACCCGAGTGTAGATGAAGGTTTGTTGCGTGAATCCGGCCGATCCGACCGGCGCCGATCACAGCGATATCGATCATCGCCTATTCCTCCGCTGATCTGTCGAGTCCGAACTTGTAGGCATAGCTGATAACCAAAGTTTGCGCGAGACACATCGATGCGGTCAGCGAACGAAATTGCCGTACTTCAGCATCCTTGATCTCGAAACATACGTTCGCGTCCTTTGCGATCGGGCTTAGTCTGCTATCGCTAATGGCTATCACCGGCGCACCATTTGCAGAAGACCGTTCAACGACGGCCATCGTCTCACTGGCATACGGTTTAAACGAGACGGCAATAACCAGGTCATCCGGACCCAGCATCCAAGTCTGCTCGGCAGTCATGCCAGCGACGCCGTCGAGCAGAAAAGCGCGTTTGTCAACGTGGCTTAGTGAGTACGCAAGATACGCGGCGACCGGAAACGCACGTCGAACACCGGCGAGATATATCGTGTGCGCACCATGCATCAGCTCGAGGGAGCGATCGAGGTCGTCCTTGCGAACAGCGTCTCGCAAGTGTTCCAGCGCGATGATATTGCTCTCGGCAAACTCACGCATGACATTGTACGGCAGCAGCCAGTCAACGGTGTCGGAGCGCTCTTGAAATTGTCGAATTCGTTCCGAATAGCTGGGACTTGGCGCAGCCGCCAAGATCTCGTCGCGAAACAAACGTTGCATCTCGCTCGCGCCGCTATAGCCGAAAACCTTGGCAAATCGAACGATCGTCGATGGTTGCACGTCGCAGCGATTCGCATTAACTGCCAGTGTTTCAAGCGCAATATCATTGGGATTGTCGAGTACGAAAGATGCGACTTGCTTGAGTCTGGGGCTCAGCTCGTCATACCGGCTGGCGATCTCTGAGCGAAGCAATTCGAGGTTGTCAGGTGGACTACTCGGCATACGGCAATACCCGGGAGGATTGTTAAAACGCCGCCTAGTGAAACATATTTTTCAGACGTGAAACAGATATTTCAAACAATTTAGAATATATTTTCCAATTCTTTTACTCTTGAAAATATTTGTTCTATACTCAACGATACCGGATAGACCGGTATCAGGCGGGGGGACATATCGTGAACACATCACACAAAATACTTGCTGGCCAGATCGAGCCGGCACTCAGGAGACCGATCATGCGGCAGAAAGTACTGGTCTATCTATTTCTAGTTTCAATTGCAATCAGCGCACCAGCAGCAGTGGCGGATAATGTTAGCGGCGCTGTTACCGATGCCCGGAATACAGTGAACTTTGAAGGCGCCATCGTCAGAATCGAGGGACTCGAAGGCTCTGCAACATCGGATGCGCGCGGCCGCTTTCGCCTGTCAAATGTGGCAGTCGGCAGCCACACGCTCGTTATTTCCTACGTCGGTGCTGGAGACACACGGTTCGAAATCGACGTACCGGAAGGCGGTCTGGATATGGGCGACGTGGCTATTGGTGGAGAGGCGCTCGACGAGGTGATTGTCTATGGTCAGGCGGCTGCAATCGCGAGTGCACTCAACCAGGAGCGTTCGGCCGTCAATGTTATTTCCGCTCTGGATACTGACGCAATGGGCCAATTTCCGGATCAGAACGTGGCCGAGTCCTTACGCCGGCTGTCCGGCGTAACGGTGGAAAACGATCAGGGAGAGGGGCGCTATGTTGTTATTCGTGGTATGGACCCGGATCTCAACTCGACGTCGATCAATGGTGTACGAGCGACCGCAGCCGAACCGCGTCGAGCGTTGCAGCTCGACGTCATACCGTCCGATGTTCTCGATGGCATAGAAATCAGCAAGACACTGACACCGGATATGGACGGAGACGCAATCGGTGGATCCATCAATATCAAAACGCTCAGTGCGTTCAGTCGCAAAGGCGCGTACGCCAAAGCCAGGGCAGAGACCTCCTACAATGAACTTCGTGAAGAGTGGAGCCCAAAGGTGTCGTTCGCGGGCAGCAATATTTTCGAGTTGAGCAGTGGTAAGCGTCTGGGCGTTGCCGCCGCCATCAGTTGGAATGACAGACAACTACATGCCGATAACAATGAGGCGGACGACTGGGAAGAGGCCGTAAACGGAGCGGACTTCATTGAGGAGTTTCAGCCGCGGCTGTACACAATCGATCGCGAGCGCATCGGCGGCACACTGAATTTCGACCTCGATGTATCCGATTCGACCACACTACATTTGTACACGTTGTACAGTAAGTTTACTGACGCGGAGTTGCGCAACCGCCTTACATTCAAGCTCGACAGTCTGGACGAAGCGACGGTAACGAATCAATTTGCCGAGTATGGTGAGGCTGAGTTGGAACGAGACACGAAGGACAGGGACCAGACGGCCGAAAACCTGTCGATCTCCTTCGGCTCGGAGACACAGTTGACAAACTGGCTGATCGAAACAACCTTTGGCTACAACTACGCCAAGGAAGAGACGCCGGATCAGGTTGAAGCTGTTTGGGTTGCAGAATTCGCAAGTGGCGACGGCATCATTCCGGCGGGTTCCCCGGTGCTGGCGCTGAATCACTCGAACAATCAAGTACCGGTTATGGAGTCCGCATTCGAGTCGTCTCTGTATGACGACACCTTATATGAATTGGACGAAATCGAAACGCAAGATGAGAAGAACGAGGACACGCAATACTCGTTGCGACTGGATATGGGACGGGATACCGGATTCGGGTCCATAAAATTTGGCGTCAAAGCCCGTTGGCGCGAAAAAAAGACCGACGAAGAAATCGGCTTGTGGTCGGGCGATGGAACATGGTTCCTGTCCGACGTTCCAAACCCTGGTGGTGGTGACGCCTATGGCTTTCCGCAGCAAATGAATCCGGTCCCGGACACACAGGGAATTCGCAGCATTCTGGCCGCTGGCACGGGAATTGATTTCGAAGACATCGATTCTGAAATAGATTCGAACGTCGCAGACTTCATATTCGACGAAAACGTTCTGGCCGCTTACGGCATGGGCAGCTGGGACAATGGGCCGTTAGTCGTAACAGCCGGTATTCGTGTTGAGTGGACGGATCTGGACAGCAGAGGAAATATCGTTGAACTAGTAGAAGCAGGTAATAACGGACCCGATGGAATGCCGGTGGCAGAGGATACGGTCTTCGTTACTCCGGTGCGGGAAACCAATTCTTACTCAGACATTCTTCCGAGCATAAATCTGCGTTATGAATTCAGAGAAAATCTGATCGGCCGAGCGTCGGTACATCGGTCGGTCGTGCGGCCGCGCGTTGAGGATGTCGCGTTCAGGGCCGAGGTCGACGGCGATGAGATAGAGCTCGGCAATCCGCTGCTCGATCCTTTCCGCGCATGGAATGCAGATGCGTCATTGGCTTTCTACCCGACAGAACTCAGTGTGCTTTCTGCCGGTATTTTCTGGAAGTCGATCGAGGACTTCATCTTTATTCAGACGATTGATGACTACGAATTTGCTGGCAGGACATTCGACGAAGCGACAATCGCTTTGAATGGTGAAGATGCTGATGTTTTCGGCATCGAATTGAACTATCAGCAGCACTTCGGCTTCCTCGGCGCGCCGTGGGATGCGTTTCTCATTGCCATAAATTATACGTACGTTGATACTGAAGCGAGGACCGACGATCGCAAGGTCAACCTGCCGAAGCAGTCGCGCAATATTGCGAGCGTCATGTTGGGTTACGACAAACACGGCTTCGATTTGCGCCTGGCGATGAAGTACCGGGATCGCTATATCGACGAACTCGAGGGTGAAGGCGAGGATCGTTACACGGATACGCATTTGCAATGGGATCTCACGGCCAAGTATCGGATCAACGACAGCTGGCAGGTTTATGCGGAAATTGCGAATCTCGGTAACGAGCCGGAGTACTACTACTCAGGACGTAGAACCCGCTTGCTTCAATATGACGAATTTGGCACGACATCGGCACTCGGCGTGCAATACAACTTTCAGTAATCTGAATAATATCCACCGCGCCATGGGCAAGCGCAAATAGCTTGCCCATGGCATCATTTTCGAAGCGATAATGAACAGCCACGTATTGCGGGCGCTGTTCGTGTGTTGCTCGTTTGGCCTTGTAGCCTGCGAGGCACCACAGGAAGGATACCTATTCCGTTACGGACATTCCCAGTCGCCTGGGTCAACCCGCAGCCAGTCAATGGTCTTTTTCAAAGAGCAGCTGGAGGCTCGGTCGGATAAGCAGATCTCCGTCGAAAACTACTATTCGGGCGTGCTCGGAAGCGAGCGGGAAATGATGGACATGGTCGCAACCGGCGTCCTGCAGGGAACTCGTGGGGGACTGTTCGCCGACGCGAATCCTCGCTACGTGCTATTCATGCTGCCGTTTCTGGTCGAAGACTGGGACCAGGCCGAGCGCCTCATAAACAGCTCGCTTGCGGACGAGATCAATGCGGGTGCGCGAGACAACGGCTTCCACATTCCAGCGATTGGCATAAGCCAGGGGTTCCGGGCTCACACCAACAGTGTTCGGCCGATTCGGTCGCCCGAAGATCTGGCTGGTCTCAAGATGCGCGTGCCGCCGCAGCAAGTGTACGTCCTGACGGCACAGGTCTTCGGTGCGAGTCCACAGGAAATGCCGGCATCAGAGATCTATGGTGCGCTACGCACGGGCGTTCTCGATGGGCAGGATAACCCGCCTTCGAACATCTGGGATTACCACATTTATGAAGTACAAAAGTACATGACGGTAACGCATTACTCGACAGGGCCGGATCCGTTCATCGTCGATCTGAATTGGTACGATGCTCTGCCCGAAAATCTGCGCGACATTTTCGATGCCGTAGCAGTCGAAACGATGCGCCTGTCTGACCAGCTCAACCGCTCGGCAGAGCAGAAGATAATCGAAAAGCTCGGGGATGTACTGGAAGTCAACATTCTGACTGGCGATGAACTGCGGCCATTTCAGGAGTTATCCGCCAGCGTTTATGAATACTTCATAGAGCAAGGCACTGTTACGCGCGAGGATATTCAGCGCGCGATACGACTCGCGCGCGGCGACGAGGGTACAAACGAGTGAATGCGCTGCTTGAGCGTGTGACGCGAGTTATTGAAACGGCACTGATCGTATTGTTGTTCGGGATGTTCGCGATGGTGACCGTATTGGTTGTATTGCGTTACCTTTTCTCGACAACGATCATTGGCGGTAACGAGGGCACCGTCGTGGCGTTCATCTTTACGACCGCGCTCGGCGCCAGCATCGCGATCGCAAGAGACGAACACATCGCAATCGACTATTTCACGGACAAGATGCCACCACAGGCGAGACACGCGCTGATGCAGGTGCGCCTGTTTTTGCTCGCAGTGATCAACACGGTAATTGCAGTGTATGCCGTTATCTGGATTCAACGCACGGGCGGCTTTCTCATGCCGACGCTCGGGTTGCCGCAGTTAGTAGCCCAAGTCAGTGTGCCGATCGGCTGCGGTCTAAGCACCGCATATTGTGTTGCTCGATTATTACGATGATTTTGTTATTCGGATCACTGCTCGTATTTCTCGTTATCGGTATTCCTATCGCCTATGCGCTCGGCCTTGCCAGTCTCGCGTATTTTCTGTTCATAAGCCCCGAACTCATTATCGTCATGCCGCAGCGTATTTTCTCGGGGATGAACAACTACGCGCTGATCGCTCTGCCTCTCTTCATACTGATGGGGCAGGTGATGAATTCAAGCGGTATCACGGCGCGGTTGATTGATATGTCGATGACCTTGCTGGGCCGGCTACGTGGTGGGCTGGGGCTTGTCAATATTTCAGCGAGCATGATCTTTGGCGGTATCTCGGGGTCGTCGACATCGGATACCGCGTCGATCGGTGCCATCATGATTCCGGAAATGACGCGGCGCGGATATTCGGCAAAATTTGCCGCTGGAATTACGGTGGCCTCGTCGACAATGGGAATGATCATCCCGCCAAGTGTGCCCATCGTGTTGTACGCCATTGTCGCACAGGAGTCCGTCGGTCGATTGTTTCTCGGCGGCTTGCTGCCCGGTGTGATGATTGGCTTATTACAACTTAGTATCATGTTTACTATTGCGTACCGCCGCAAGTATCCGCGTGAACAGCGACCGGTTAGAACTGGGTCGCGATTTCGGAGAATAGGTGGCGCACTCGTCATTCTGGCAATGCCGGTCGCAGTGGTCGGGTCAGTGGTATTCGGAATTGCGACCGCGACGGAGTCGGCCGCAATCGGTGTCACGTTTGCAATGGGCATCGGCCTGGTCGCGGGCGGCCGCCGCTGGATCGGAGGTCTGCCGGAATCGCTGCGTGTCGCAGTGCTAATGAGCGCAAAGATCATGATGATCATTGCATTCTCGCATTTATTCGTCTGGATACTTGTTCTGGAAGGGGTCCCGATGCGAATTGCAGAGCTTGTCGCCGGATTGGAGCTGGGGCCTGTCTCGGTGCTGCTACTGATCAGCGTCTTCGTGCTGTTGCTTGGCACTTTCATCGACGTTAGCCCGGCAATATTGCTGCTGACGCCGACACTGCTGCCGGCAGCTCAGGCAGCCGGTGTAACCGGAATTCAGTTCGGTATCGTATTGATTAGCGGTCTCGCGATTGGGGCATGTACACCGCCTGTCGGAAATTGCCTCAATGTCGGCGCAGCAATATCGCGGCTTGGGATTGGACAAATTTTCGCCGGAGCGGCGCCGTTTTTACTGGCAAATCTTCTTACGTTATTGGCAATCTGTATTTTTCCCGCGTTAGTGCTATGGGTGCCGACCTGGTGGATGGGTTGAATCTGACATAAGGAGTGCGTGATGTCGCAACACGTAGTTGTGCTCGGCGCAGGTGCAATGGGCAGTCTGTTTGGTGGGTTGCTGGCGGAGGGCGGACTTGAGGTCACGCTGGTGGATCCGTGGAACGAGCACATCGAGCAGATCAAGAAAAACGGTCTACAAATCGTCGGTTTTGGTGGTGATCGATTCATTCCGCTTGCTGCGACTTGCGACGCGGCTGAGGTAACGTCGGCCGATATCGTTTTGGTTCAGTGCAAGGCGAATTTCAATGCGCCAGCAGCAGCAAGCGTTCAGCACTTGTTTTCGGAAAATACAGACACGGTCGCGATCAGCTTTCAAAACGGACTCGGCAATGAGGAGGAGCTTGCGGAGTACTTCGGGGCGGATCGCGTGCTTGGCGGGCTGACGGCGCAAGGTGCCAACGTGGAAGCGCCGGGCATCATCCGCAATCATGCTGAGTTACCGTCGTACATAGGAGAAATGGCGGGCGGTGTCTCAGATCGGACCAGGAAAATTGCTTCGGTATTAAGTGCCGGTGGGCTTCCAACGGAAGCCAGCGAGAATATACGGCAGGACATTTGGCGCAAGCTAATGGCAAATATTGCGATTAGCGCGGTCAGTGGGATTACCGGCCTGAACATTGGCCAGATATTCAATCAACATCTTGCTGACGATGTGTCCTATGCGGCACTCGACGAGGCCGTTGCGGTTGCCAATGCCGCCGGTGTTAATCTCAGCGCCGCGGATGCCAAGGAAATTCTCGGTAAGATCGCTGGCCCTAATGGTACGCCGGGCAACAAGTCCAGCCTGCGAGTTGATATCGAGAATGAGCGCCCCAGCGAGATCGACTATATCAACGGTGCGGTAGTCAAACTCGGCAAGAAACACAAGGTGCCCGTACCGGTTAATGAGACATTGGTAACGTTGGTTCATGGCTTGCAGGCACAGTACCTCCATGCGAATTCTGACGAATGATCGCCTGCAATTCCGCCGCTTTTTCCCCGATCGATAACGCCAAAGTTGCCGCGGCGCTCGCGGACGGGCTGCAAACGCATTTCGAGTTCGTTCGTGTCGAGCTTGTTGCATGTCCGGATTTGCAGTCAATCGGCGTAGCGGCTAGCGGCATGTGCGGTTCGACCGCCCTACTGGAGTTTGGCGGCGAGCCGTACGCACACAACCCGAAGTATCGGGGTACGAATGTGAGTGTTGTCGATATGCTCGAGGCAAGCGGAATCAGCAACGCAAAAGTTTTCGGCGCGGCAATGGCCGATGCGGCCGCCATCGGTGGCAACTCTGGCGAGATGATTTCCAATGTTGGTGAGGAAAACCTCAGCCGCGTCGCCCGAGTGGGACCGGATAAGCAATGCATCTCCGAGAGTTACCTGGCTGAGACCTGTGGCCCGATCGCCAATCTGTTCGTAAGCGAAGGGGCGCCCGGCGAAGTGCTTCGCGTCGAGGTCAGGAAAAGAATCGGCGACCAGATATCGTTGACACAGGCGATGCGCGAAAGTTTGGCAACCGTAGTGGATGGTGACCTGCACATTGGTATGGGGGGCGTGTTCGAACTGCTCAGTGGGCGAATTCGTTCACACGTAATGCCGAACTACGATTGCATTGAAGACGGGTACTACGATGTCTCAACCGAACAGGTTGTTAGAGATTTCCTGCAATTCTATGAGCACATGGGGCCCGGCTTGTTGTTTTTTACGGCGTTATGGACCGGTGATCCGACAGGCGGCGACCTCAATCTTCGAACGTCCGGTGAGCACACTCACTTTTACCATCCGGATTCTTCGGTACAGCAAGCGGGACATTACCACGGTGACGTAACGCCCAATGAGGTTCACTATCAGGGTTATTTTAATTTAGCGGACAGGATCATCCGATTTGGCGACATTTATGACGAGCTCGGCATCAAGCCATAGAAAATCAGCCAACAGCTCGTTTGTGTAATTTCTCGAGCTTGAAGATTAGTCCGCCCTTTATCACAACTTCGACACCCGTTGTTGTTCGCAACCAGATTATTGCCACGACAAATTCAAACGCGCCCAACACAATGGTGGTGTTTGGTACCGGACAGTATCTGACGAGCGCCGATATTACGTCTGACGACATGCAATCCGTTTATGGCGTCTGGGACTCCGGTACCGATGAAATTAATCAGGACGATCTGGTCGAGCAGGACATCGGTTTTGGCAGCACGACTGAAGGTGTGTTCGCTCGCACGCTGACAAACAATGCCGTGGATTTTACGTCGTCCTATGGCTGGTGCATGGATCTTCCGGATAGTGGCGAACGGCTTATCACCGACCCGATCATTCGTGGCGACCTGGTCTTCTTTAACACGATGATTCCAGACTCCGATCCCTGCAATTTTGGGGGCACGGGGTGGCAGATGGTTGCGAAATGGATAAATGGCGGCCACCCCAACGAAGTCTCCTTTGATCTGAATAGAGACAATACACTGGATGCCCTCGATGAAATTGACGGTGAAGCCGCTGTCGGTACCGAGGTAATTGGTATCCCGACGCGACCGGTCAACCTGTCCAACATACGCTATACGGCGACAACAGAAACCACAGGTGGGGCAAGTATCGAGACTACCGAACTCATCGACATCGGTGGGCCCAGGACAGGTCGTTTGTCATGGGAGGAACTTACGCCTTAAGCGTATTTAAGTTCAGGAGACATGTGATGAAAAAAATCTTAGTCTATGGTTGTTGATCGTATTCTCAATGGCGTTTCCTGCATTCGCAGTCGATTTCCCGAGCTACTATCCTGACGAGGGGTTCTCGCGCACGGGCCGAGTGGACGCTGTATATCCCAAGGAAAGCAGGGTCGTAATTGATGACATTCCCTACCAGATATCAAAGCGGGCCGTTGTCCACTCTCTGGCATCAAAAAGCGTTTCATTGTTGCGTATAAGGCCGGGAGCGCACGTAGCGTTCAGAATTGGCAGCGGGCGGGCGATTGAAGAATTCTGGCTGTTGCCGAATAACTATAAACCAAAAAGATAAGGGTAAGAGGCACTGGCGAGAACAACGTTATAGGACAAGAACTATGAACAAACATCGCGGCATCACGTTAATCGAATTAGTGGTTGTGGTGGCAATTATCGGCATTATCGCTGCTATCGCTTACCCCTCGTATCGGGAGCAGGTACGCAAAGCACGCCGCGCAGATTGTTCCGGCGCATTGATGGGCATGGCCAACACTATGGAACGTTATTTCACCGTGAACAGTACCTACCTGGGCGCGGGAACCGTGGTGGGCAATACCGGAGCACCGACCATTTATCCCGCGTCGTGTCCCATAGACGGTGGAACCCAGACCTATAGCCTTACTATTCAAGCAGTGACAGCATCCACGTTCACGCTGCAGGCCACGCCGACCGGAGCACAAGCCGGTGACAAATGCGGGAACTTCACGCTGACCAACACCGGGCTTAAAAGTGTGACGGATCAGGATGCCGGGGTTGTCTGGCAAGATTGCTGGTCCAGGTAAACTGCAAAGCATCACGACAAAGGCGGTCTGTTGCTGGTCAGACACAGCTGGACCAGGTCATCGATATTCGCAGTGCCGACACACATGACACTGTCTGCGCCACCCCAGTAGATTTTCAGCGATCCGTCGTCCTCAGCGATGGCGCCACAAGTGAAGACAACATTGTGCACGTAACCGGTGAGCTCCCACGGATCTTCGGGTGCCAGGATCCAATCATCCGCAACGCCGAGAACCTTGGTGGGGTCGGCAAGGTCATGCAGTGCCACGCCCAGCCGATACACGGCGCCGTCCATCGTCGGAAATGCACCATGAAAAATATTCAGCCATCCTGATGCAGTTTTAACAGGCGTCGCACCCGGACCAATTTTCATTTCATCCCAGTGATATGTGAGCGGCTGAATGACGGGCACCGAGTTGCCCCAGTGAATCAGATCCGGCGACCAGGATAACCAGATGCACCAGGGGTTGATTTCGGAGTGCGGCCGATCAAGTCGTGCGTAAAGCCCGTCAAAGGTCTGCGGGAAAATCACGACGTTGCGCATATCGGCTTGACTGACTATCGATAATCTTTCAACGGATTCGAAGTCGCGAGTGACTGCAAGTCCAATTCTCACACCGAACCTGGAATAGACGCTATAGGTAATGTAATACTCGTCACCGATTGAGCAGATTCGAGGATCCTCGATACCGTATTCCTCATGGGCTGCAAATCCGATCTCGCTGGATGGCTCCATGAAAGGCGCGGGATCTGCACGAAATGTGTAACCATCATCACTTCTTGCGATGCCAATAATCGATCGCCCGTTGCGCAAGTGCGAGCGAAACAACAGGATGTATTGGTCGTTAAACTTCGTTGCTGCCGCGTTGTGAACTGTTTCCACGGCATAGGGAATATCGTGCTTCGTGAGGATTGGATTACCCTCGTAGCGCGTCACCAATGGCTTATTGATCATCGTGTGCTTGCCCATTCAGAATTTGTTCGTAAACGCGAATATAGTCGCGTGCCATACGTGTGTTCGTAAATCGTTGTTCAACATCAGCTCGGCAGGCTGATCGGTCGATTGTCTCAGCCGCCGCCACTGCTTGTACGGCCTCGTCAATGTCGTCAACAATGTAGCCCGTTTCACCGTGTCGGATTATTTCCGCCATCGAGCCACGACGAAACGCAATGACAGGTGTTCCGCAGGCCATGGCTTCGATAAGGCTCAAGCCGAAGGGCTCGTCGAAACTGATCAAGTGCAACAATGCCTGCGCCGCACCCAGCACGTCCGCTTTTCGATGCTGTCCGATGGACCCCAGATACTCCACGGCTGTGCCGTCAATATGCGGTTCGACCTGGGTGGCAAAATAATCGTGATCCTGAATGATGCCGGCAATCACCAGCTTGATTCCCACGCGTCGCGCCACCTCAATCGCCTCACTTACGCCCTTGTCGGGGTGAATTCGACCAAAAAACAGCAGGTACTTGCCTTTAGCGCCCGAGAAAGCGAATTGCGAAATATCAATGCCATGATGAATCGTGGCGATATAGTCGAGTTGCGGCGATTTGTCTGACTCGCTAATCGCAACATAGTGGCCACGGGCATTGTATTTTCGATACACGGGAATAATCGATGCTGACGAGAAACCATGGATTGTGGATATGACCGGCGTCTCAACTAGCCCGGAGTAGCTTAGCGGCAGAAAATCGAAGTGATTATGAATCAGGTCAAAATCCGCTGATCGTTCGAAGACCTCTGATATATGCAGACACTCAGCGACTTTCGGTATAACGGCAGGATCCTCAGAATAAGGGCGCGGGCACACCGCGACCAGTTTGCCCCTGGTTTGGGAATCTGCGGTGGCGAAAAGAGTAACATCCAGGCCCATGCGGACTAATTCTTCGGTGAGCAGGCTAACAACGGATTCCCAAGGGCCGTAGTGGCGGGGCGGGGTCCGCCACGATACGGGGCTGAGGATGGCGATACGAATGGACATGTTGCGGTGATAAATGTCTGATTGTGAGAGTTGGGTCGCGAGCTTCTGCTGGGACTCGCGGCTATAATTCTTTATCTATTGTTCAATGCCGGTGACGTGCGAACATTGTTAGTCAGTTGGCATCAGTGCGCAATCCTCAAATGAGAGTCAAAGAGAAACGTAAACCAGTAGTAAAGCGACAGCCGTCCCTGCTGGGCGGTGACAGCTGCCGTGTAATCACGCGGCCGTATATTCCGAGTAGCAAATCGCGGATCAAGGCCCTGATTGAGCAGGTCATGGCGCTCGGCGAGGATGACGTACACTATGTGCTCGATGGAGTAATGGAAGGATTCGCGGCACGGCATCGAAACTTTCGAGCTATTCTTGAGAGCAATTTTGAGCGTATTGCAGAATACGTGCCGCAACAGACCACTTTGTCATCGGAACAGCGTCTTTTGCTTGGCGCCTACTTTACGCAGGAATACTCCGTCGAGTCAGCTGCATTTTTTAATCCCGCGATCGTTCCCCATCCCGATCAGGAAGATGTTGAAGACGGATCGCAGCGATTCATCATGAGCATCAGGGCAACGGGGGAAGGTCATGTTTCTTCGATTGAATTTCGCAGCGGCATTATCGATGCCAGAAACGACATGTATTTTGATCCTGTCAGTCGATATATAGCCACGCCGGAGATACACACGGATCCTGTCTATGACCGGCTTCATTTTCGACGCAAGCTCGAAGAGATAGGTGCACGTGATCGTGTCATGAATCACCTCCTGGCGGGCCTCGGGGAATCGTTCACTTTTGATGAGTTGGAACTGCAGATCAAGAAGCTCCGTTCAACCAAGTTTCGCCTGGTCGATAAGCAGCATGCGATTGATACGGCGCTTTGGCTGGCACGTTCCAACTACGAAGTCATATTTCGCCGCGAGGAACCCATCTCCGAGAGGGTGCTCTTTCCTGTGACCGAAAACGAAAGCTCAGGAATCGAAGACGCACGATTTGTGCGCTTCGTCGATGACGATGGCTCAGTCACTTACTATGCGACTTACACCGCATACAATGGGTCTGACATACTGCCGCAGATTCTTGAAACTCGCGACTTCCTGACATTCAAGTTTCACACGCTAAGCGGCGATTCTGTACACAACAAGGGTATGGCGTTGTTTCCGAGGAAGGTCAACGGCCAATACGTGATGTTGTCTCGCCAGGACGGCGTCAATAATTACATCATGTTCTCGGATAGCCTGCTCTTCTGGAACGAGGCGCAGCTGCTGCGAAAGCCTGTGCATCCGTTCGAGTTTGTCCAGGTAGGCAACTGTGGATCGCCGGTGGAAACACCTACGGGGTGGCTTGCACTCTTTCACGGAGTCGGACCGATGCGCCGCTACAGCATCTGGGCCGAACTGTTGGACCTTGATGATCCGTCGAGAGTCATCGGTCGGATGCAGGAACCGATATTGATTCCCAATGAGCAGGAACGGGACGGTTACGTGCCTAACGTGGTCTATTCCTGTGGCAACATGATTCACGGCGACACGTTGATCATTCCTTACGGCATTGCAGATCAGAGATGCCGACTTGCCACCGCCTCAATTCCCGATCTGTTGTCCCGGCTCAAGGCGTCTCCGCAACTGCACCTGCATCTCGGGAGGCTCAGATAATTTGTCTCGCAACCGCGGTTTCGCGGGGCCCAGGTTTTCGCCGGTCAGTCCACGTATATTGTAAATGGCGATCAAGGACATCAGGTAGGACAACGTCGACTCCGCACCCTGATTTTCATTGACGCCATCGCGCATGAGCCCGTCGCGACAGCCGCCGCTCGCATGATCGTATAGACAAATTCGCTGGTCGTTTTTGCCGAGAAACCAGTTAAAACAGGCCAATGCCAACTGCAGCCAATCCTCATGCTGGGTGCATTCGTAGGCTTCAATACAGGCGCCAATCATGGCGGCCGCCTCGAGAGGTTGTTGATCATATTGTGCTTTGCTGCCGGTTTCGGGATACCAGCCCTGGTTGCCTACCGGTGCGAACCAACCGCCTGAGGCATCAATCTGGATGTCTCGTAACCATTCGAGCACACGCAGACCGGTCGCCACCATTTGCTCGTCGTTGCTGACGCGACCACAGGCCAGCAGCGCTTCGGGCAGCCGTGCATTGTCGTAGGTCAACATCACCTCGTGCCATTGCCAGTCTTTGCTGGCGTATTGCCTGAATCGATTCAGAAGTCTGTGGCCCAACGACACAAGTAGCTCACGAACCTCGTGGTCGTTGTCGTATCGGCGCAAGTAGGCCTGCAGACCAAGCATAGGGAATGCGATAGCGCGGGAGTCTGAAAATGACGTGAGCGCTGGCAGCGCGTCGTGGAAGAGTTTCACAGCGAGGGAGACTTGACCGGGGTTCCGCCCCCAGCCGGCCATGACGCCCAAGGCCCACAGTGCACGCCCATGAGAATCTTCGGAGCCAATGGACTCCAGCCATTTACGCTCATAAGACATAAAATTGCGAAATCGTCCGGTCTCTGGATCGAATGCATCATCCAGAAAACTGAGATAGATCGACGACATTTCCGTCAACGAGGTATCGGTTCTGTCCAGATCGTGCGCCCGCGCAGAAACGATAAGCGCCCGGGCATTATCGTCAACACAATAACCGAACGCTCGGTTGGGAACGGTAAATTTTGCGTGCTGAAATACTCCGGTGTGGTCCGTCATCCGGCGTAGATGCGCCAATTCAATCTGCGGCAATCGCTGCTCACGCTGATTCAGCGTATCCAGCGCCGGTAACTTGCCTGTAAGTGCTGATTGCGCTTTAGATTCGGCAAACAAGCTAAGATAATGGCGGCCCATTGCCTTTATAACCATGGGCCGGCCGTATTCATAGGCAGCGCGACGCATCTCGAGGCGCTCGCGCGGGAAGTCCAGGAGTCTGTTTATCTCCTGCGATAAAGCTGCGGAATCTTTGAAGGGCACAAGCCTGCCGCGTCCATCAGCGAGCATTTCCTGTGCATGCCAGTAAGGAGTGGACACGATGGCTTTGCCAGCACCCACTGCGTAGGCCAGTGTGCCGGATACGACCTGGGCCTCACTGAGATAGGGTGTAACGTAGATATCGGCGGCGCGGATGATCTCGATTAATTCATCGCGCTCCAGGAACCGATCGTGGAACACAATATTGTCGCCGACACCCAATTCCTTTGCCCGGCGATGCAGACTCAGGCGGTAATCCTCGCCACTTTCGGCTTTGCAATGAGGATGCGTGGCGCCAACCACGAAATAAAGTACTTCCGGATGTGATCTGACGATATCGGGTAAAGCATCGATCATGAATTCGATGCCTTTGCCCGGTGAGAGCAGACCGAACGTCAGGATGACTGTTTTGTCTGCTGCGGCAACCTTGTTCTTGCACGGATCCGGATCCAGAAACGGTACATCAGGAACGCCATGGTGAATCAGGGCTATCTTGCTCGCCGGGACCTGATAAATATTTCTGAGAAAATCGACACCGCGATCACTCATCACAACCAGGCGGTTGGATAATTCCGATAGCTGGTTGATTATCTTGCGCTCCTCCGGCTGAGGGTCTTTCAGTACCGTGTGTAGTGTAGTAATGAGGGGGCTTTTCAGATTCTTTGCAAGTTCGGCGATGAAGCTACCGCGTTGACCGCCGAATATTCCGTATTCGTGTTGTAGACAGACGACATCCGGGTTCCTCAGGTTCAGGAAAGCGGCGGCGAGATGGTATTCATTCAGTTTTTCCTGGCTGATTTGAAATTTCACAGCGCTCGGATAGACGTAACCCTCACGCCGATCGTTCATGGCGGTGATAATGCAGTCAATATTCGGATCATTGTCGACAATGGTGGTGGCAAGATCAGACGTGAACGTAGCGATACCGCACTGTCTCGGTGGGTACGAGCCGATCAGAGCGACTGATTTGATAGAGGGCGGCATACTAAGTAATGTCCCGATAGCCTGTTCGTGCCCAGGCAGGAGTAATTGTAGAGCCCTAATTACTTCATTGCATGCGTTTTTGCGATGTTCTTTACTGTGGCCTGTGCGCAGCTGGATCCAGACGGTAAACTTAAGCGTCAGTTCGATGCCGGAGATCGGCCATTAACAGCCAGAAATACGCCATAGCGTTACACGGCGGCGCCGGCGCCGTTGCCGGGCGCGACTATTCGATTACAGAGGCTCATCTGCGCGAGCTGGCTCAGGAGTGCCAATTGCGCCTGCGTTCAGGAAATACCGCACTGGATGTTGTCGAATACGCGGTCGCGACAATGGAAACCTGTGGTTTGTATGTAGCTGGGCGCGGTTCGGCGCCGAACTCTGCTGGATACGTCGAGCTTGATGCATCGATCATGGACGGGTCGACACGTGCTGCGGGAGCCGTAGCCGCGATTCGCGATGTCGTCAACCCGGTGCGGGTTGCGCGCGGCGTCATGGAGTCGACTGTCCACATCATGCTTGCAGGTAACGGTGCGCTGGCATTTGCGCGGCAACATAAGTTCGAGGAAGTTGCCGATGCTGAGCATTACTACATGCTTCCTGTCGGCGTGACGGCGGATGAAATCAAGAAACAAAAACATGGCACTGTCGGTGCCGTCGCTCTCGATCAGTCGGGCCGGGTCGCGGCGGCCACGTCAACCGGAGGAACCTTTGCAAAACTCGAAGGCCGAGTGGGTGACACGCCGCTAGTTGGTGCAGGTACGTGGGCTGACGACGGTGTCGCGATTTCCTGCACCGGTACGGGCGAGCACATTATCCGCGCAGGCGGCGCAATTTCGATTGCGTGCAAAGTCCAATCCGGTGTGTCACTGCATAGAGCAATTGACCAAATGCTTGCCGAAGTCAAAGGTCTGGGCGGCGAAGCGGGAGTCATCGCTGTAAGCAGAAATGGCGATCTTGCCATGATCTACAACTCGCAGGGGATGAAACGTGCGGCGGTGAGCGCGAGCAAGCCCTTAGTCGTTGCCACTTTCGCTGATTAAACGCCCCAGAAGCGTTTCTCGGGCAGGGATACCATGCCGCGGTCGTAGTCGAACCCGCCCAAGCGATCATTTTTCAGCAGCAGTGGACCGTCGATGTCGACAAAATCCGCCAGTTGCGCGAGGACATGGATGGGTGCCATGCACAGTGACGTTCCGCCCATGCAGCCGACCATCAAGCCGAGACCTTTTGCTCTTGCCGCCTGTGCGAGCTCGAGACCGTGTGTCAATCCTCCCGTCTTATCGAGTTTAATGTTGATCATCTGGTAGCGAGGCACAAGGTCATCGAGATCAGTAGTGTCCTGACAGGACTCGTCGGCACACAGCGGTAACGGTGATTCGTAATCCTCGAGTGCGGAATCCTTGCCGCGCGGTAACGGTTGTTCGATCATCTTGACGTCAAGAGCGGCCAGTTCAGGAGCCACTTCTTTGAGTCGCTCGAAATTCCAGGCTTCGTTGACGTCGACGACGAGTCGTGAGTCAGGACGCGCGTCGCGAATGGCAGCAACGCGTTCAACAGGCCGGTCGTCGTTCAGTTTGATCTTGAACAACGTCAGGTCGGAGGCGGCCGCGGCGCGCGCGCCCATTTCTTCGGGCTCGGCTTCGAGACCGATAGTGAAGACGGTTTCGATGGGGTCAGGGGCAACGCCGGCCGTATTCCAGGCAGAGGTTCCCGAAAGCTGCGCTTCAAGATCCCAGAGCGCCGCATCGGCGGCGCATCGTGCGCCGCCAGGCGGCAACAACTCGAGCAATTCCTGCCGGCCCGCACCGCCGGCAAGATCGCCGGCTATTGAATCGAGCTGTGCCAACATCGATTTCTCGGTCTCGCCAAGATAGTAAACGCCGAGCGCCTCGCCGCGGCCGATTCGCCCATCCTGGCCGATTTCGCAGACCACGCACGGAAAGTCGTCCGAGGTCTGCCGCGCAATCCGAAATGGGATCAATGCCATCCAGTTCTCGAGATGAGCCGATACCTGGCGCTTCACTTGACGTTCTCCAACAGGAAATCGGCAATCTTCGCCATGCCCGTGGCGACCGGGTCGACACAGGGAAGACCGTATTTGTTTTCCAGGTCTCCGAGATACGAATGACGTTGCGTATCGTCGAGACTCGATGTATTGATGCTGATTCCGGCCCAGATGCAGTTCGGATTCGTGATCTTGGCGGATGTCAGAACGATGTCGATAACCTGGTCCAGTGGCGGCACGACGAAGATGCCTTCGAGGCCAAGTAGATCGGCGCGACCCACTTCGTGACAGAGCACGACGGCGTCAGGTTGCGAGCCATGCAACAGGCCGAGGCTTACGCCGGCATAACTTGGGTGCAGCAGCGCACCCTGCCCTTCAATCACATCCCAGTGATCGGCGTCATTGTCAGGCGACAGCACATCGGCTGCGCCGGAGACAAAGTCGGCCACGACGGCGTCGATCGGTATGCCTTCACCTGCGATCATGATGCCGGTCTGTCCAGTCGCCCGGAAATCCACATTGATACCACGATTTTCGAACTCCCGGTGCAATGCGAGCGCGGTGTATTTCTTGCCAATTGCGCAGTCCGTGCCGACGGTCAATACTCGTTTACCGCTGCGTTTTCGGCCACGACTGACCGGCAGGTCCTCGGGCGGTACGCGAATATCGATCAGCGTGGCATTACCCTGTTTGGCCGCGGCAACGAGATCTGCGGCATCGATCAGCTTACTGTGCATGCCCGAAGCGAGGTTGATTCCGGCGCGAGCCAAGGCGATCAATTGTGGCATCCATGCAGCCTCAAGCTGGCCACCGGTTGACGCAATTCCAATGATTGCCGTACGGATGCCGGCTGCGACGGTTTCCTCGACGTTGAGATCAGGCAGGCCGATGTCGACCGGGCAACCGGGCAGGCGCATCTGCCCTGCGCACAGTTGCGGCCGCCAATAAGCCATGCCATGAGCCGTTTTGGCATGGCCATCGTCCGGGACGTCACCCAGGAACAGCAAGTACGGCGGCTGCAGTTGTATTTTTTTCAGCGGCATTCTTGTTCTTATCACCTTGACGGAGTACCACTTCTTCATGGCACACTCAATTATGCGGCAATCTTACCGATCATGAGCAAGATTATAGAGAAACTGAAAGACGTCGTCGGCGCCGGCCGGATCATGACCGGGGGCTCGATCGCCGAGCGGCCAACGAGTTTCTGGAACCACGACTCGACGCAAGCGAAAGCCATTGTCTTGCCTATTTCTACGGACGAAGTATCGGCACTTCTGCATTGCTGTCACGACCATGAACAATCCGTCGTAGTACAAGGTGGACTCACGAATTGTGTCGCCGCTGCGGAGTCGACACCGGCCGATGTCGTTTTGTCGCTCGAGAAAATGACTCGAATTGACGAGATCGACGTCATTGGTTGTACGGCTGTCGTCGAGGCGGGGGCGATACTGCAGAGCGTTCAGGAAGCTGTCGCAGAACAGGGATTGTATTTTCCGCTGGACCTTGGTGCACGCGGCAGCTGCACGATCGGCGGCAATATCGCAACCAACGCGGGTGGCATCAACGTACTGCGCTACGGGATGATGCGCAATCTCGTGCTGGGGCTCGAAGTGGTCCTCGCCGACGGTACCGTGATCTCGTCCATGAATCGCATGTTGAAGAACAATGCGGGCTACGATCTCAAACAATTGTTCATCGGCACTGAAGGAACGCTCGGTGTGATTACGCGGGCGGTACTGCGTTTGTTTCCGCAACCGGCCAGCCGGCAAAATGCGATCGTCGCGATGCGTGACTTCGATGCAGTGTCGGCGTTCCTTAATCACGTGCAGCAACAACTCGCCGGCACGTTGAGTGCATTCGAGATCATGTGGGGCGACTATTTTGCAGCGGTGACCGGAAAAGGCGGTCATCGTGCGCCGATGTCACGCGACCACCCTTATTACGTGGTCTTGCAGTCAGAAGGAGGCGATCCGGATGCTGGTGCAGAGCGCTTCGAAGCTGTATTGGCCAGCGCCCTGGACGATCAGTTGATCGTCGACGCTGTCATTCCGAAATCGACAGCCGAAGCTCGTGCAATCTGGGAAATTCGCGAAAACTTCGAAGCCATCCTCGAACCCGAACCCGTTTACCTCTATGACGTCAGTTTGCCGATACGTGACATGGACGATTACGTCGCGGATGTAAAAAGCAAGGTCTCGCAGTGCTGGCCCAATGGTGAATGCTATACGATTGGACATGTCGCCGATGGCAATCTGCATTTCTTTGTGCAACCCAACGAAACGGGCGATTTCCACGACGCGAGTGATGAGTGTGTTTATGCGCCGCTCACCGCCATTGGCGGATCGGTTTCAGCCGAGCACGGCATCGGCACCGAAAAACTAAACTGGTTGTCACACAGCCGCTCTGCCACCGAGATCGAGTTGATGCGAAGCTTGAAAAAAAACCTCGATCCCAAAAATCTGCTGAATCCGGGTCGGGTGCTCGCCCGATGAGCAGTCGGGGCGCAATATTCTTCCGGCTCGCAAGTGCCAGCCTGTTGATCATCGCGGCGTGCACTGGCGACCAGGAGCCGGCGACGAATGTGGACAAGCGACCCACCGTTGCGTTGATCATGAAGTCACTGGCGAATGAGTTTTTCGTCAATATGGCGCAGGGAGCGGAGCAACATCATCAACAACACCTTGATCAATATGACCTGATCGTGAACGGCCTGAAAGATGAGAGCGACCTGACCCAGCAAGTCGCTTTGATCGAGCAGATGTCAGCACGAGGCGTCGACATCATTGTCGTTGCTCCGGCCGATTCGAAGGCTTTGATACCGGCGGTAGCACGCGCGGTCCATAACGGAATCGTCGTCGTCAATATTGATAACAAGCTTGATGCGGGGCTGCTTGACGACGCTGGTATAGCGGTGCCTTTTGTCGGGCCAGACAATCATGAAGGTGCGCAACTGGTTGGAAACTATCTTGGGGCACGGCTGGGCAAAGGCGATCAGGTCGCGATTATCGGTGGGATCAGTACGGCATTTAACGCACAGCAGCGCCAAGCAGGGTTCGAAGATGCCATGAGCGCTGCGGGTGTCGAAGTGGTCAGTATTCAGGCGGGTAATTGGGATCAGGGGAGGGCGAGTATCGTCGCTGCGGCGATGATTGCAGAGAATCCGAATATTAAAGCGCTGCTGTGCAGCAATGACAATATGGCCATTGGTGCGATCGCGGCTGTTCGACAGGCTGGCAAGACCGGCGACATCCAGGTTATCGGTTTCGACAACATTGCCGCAACTCACGAATTGCTCAGGAATGGAGAGCTGCTTGCCACTGTTGACCAGTATGGCGATCAGCTTGCTATTTTCGGTATCGAATATGGCCTGCTGATTCTGCGCGATGGCGAAGTGCCGGCAGACCGAAAAACGCCGGTTAGTCTGGTAACGGCCGGCGACCTATAGCGACAGACTCGTGAGCGCATCGCTGCTTTCGATCAACGATTTGCATAAGAGCTATGCGGTACCGGTCCTGCGTGGAGTTGATCTCGACTTCGCGAAAAGTGAAGTACACGCACTCGTCGGTGCGAACGGCGCCGGCAAAACTACGATCTGTAACATTATTTGCGGCATTACCGATGCGGATGGCGGTGAGATGCAAATGTCGGGCGTGGTGCATGAGCCTTCATCGATGAGAGATGCGGAAAGAGCTGGTATCCGGATTGTCATGCAGGAATTCAACCTGATCGGAAATCTGAGCGTCGCGGAAAATCTTTTTTTCCGATCATTACCGCAGCGATATGGGTTGATCGACTTCAATTCTTTGTTCGACGATGCAAGCGTTGTTCTGCACGACATGGGTATGGACAGTATCGATCCGCGTGTGCCGTTGCGTAGTCTGGGAATCGGGCTACAGCAGCTTATTGAAATTGCGCGCGAGCTGATCCAGCCCTGTCGATTATTAATTCTGGACGAACCGACAGCCGCGCTGACTGACCCGCAGATCGAATTGTTGTTCGAGAAAATCGAGTCCATAAAAGCGGGCGGCACGGCGATTATCTATATCAGCCATCGAGTGGATGAGATTCGGCGTATTGCGGATCGCGTTTCAGTTCTCCGGGACGGAGAAACGGTGATCAGTGCGGTCGTTGCGGAGATTACCACGGACGAAATTGTGCGTCGGATGGCGGATAAGCTCGTGAAACCACCGGTCGAGCGGCGCGCTGCGACTCAGCGGTCGAGCGCGCTAGTGGTTCGCGAGCTGGGCACCAGGGACTTGCTGAAAAACATAAACCTGGACATACGATTCGGCGAAATTCTCGGTATCGCAGGACTGGTCGGCTCAGGCAGGACCGAGTTACTGCGCGCGATTTATGGTGCCGATAAAATCGACAGTGGTTGCATACGGTCAGGCGAGACCTCGGAACCGATTAATTTGAAGTCACCCATGGATGCCGTGGCCTACGGTATTGGTCTCATCCCCGAGGACCGCAAGCAGCAAGGCCTGCTCTTGGAGCAATCAGTAAAAGCTAATGTGACGCTGTCATCGCTGCACCTGTTCAGTCGCCTGGGTGGATGGGTGGATACGAGCGCAGAACAAGAAGCGGTTGAGAGTTACCGCAAATTGCTGGACATCAAGTGCGACAATATCGTGCAGATCGTCAGGCAACTCAGTGGCGGCAATCAGCAGAAAGTCAGCATTGCCCGCTGGCTGCTACGCGACTGTCGCATACTATTGTTCGATGAGCCGACACGCGGCATCGACATTCATACCAAGATGGCGATTTACAATCTGTTGATTGACCTCGCTCGACAAGGAAAAGCGATCGTCATTGTTTCGAGCGAAAGCCGTGAGTTGACGGATCTGTGTGACCGAATTGTAGTGATGTCCAATGGACAGCTCAGCGCTACTTTCGACCGGGGTGAATGGACGGCGGAAAAAATCATGGCAGCATCGTTTAGCGCCTACGTGGGCGATAACGCGGCGTGAGAAACAATTAGATGAGGGCGCGATTTAAACGACTGCTAACCCAGGAGTTTTTTGGATTGCTCGTGGCCCTGGTTATCCTGATTGGTTTTTTTAGCGCACAGAGCGACTATTTCTGGTCAGTCCTGACATTTACGACCTTGGCTAATCAGATGCCCGCGCTACTCGTTATCGCTGTTGGCATGACGTTTGTGCTTATCGTCGCCGGTATCGATCTGTCGGTTGGCTCGGTAATGGCACTTTGCGGTGCGGTACTTGGACTTGCCATTGTCGAATTGCAGCTGCCACTTTGGCTGGCAGCTGCGATGTGCCTTTTAACCGGCTTGATCTGCGGCCTTTTTAATGGGTCGGTCGTGACGCGCTGGGGTGTGCCGTCATTCATTGTAACGCTGGGCATGCTTGAAATTGCCCGCGGGGGCGCCTACCTCGTCACGGACTCCAAGACGCTCTACATTGGATCACTGGTAGCAAAAATAAGTGCGCCGCTGCCCATCGTTAGCCTATCTCCCGCGTGGTTTGTGGCGGTCATCGTCGTGGTTGTCGGGCAATTGCTGCTGTCGCGAACGGTCTTCGGCCGTTACGCGATCGCGGTTGGGACGAATGAGGAAGCAGTGCACCTGTCCGGTATCAATGTCACCAGGATCAAGTTGGTTGTTTTCGGCATCGCCGGAACGTTGGCCGGCCTTGGCGGCCTGTTCCACGTAGGCTACCTGCAGTCCGCGGATCCAAATGCCGGAATCGGTCTCGAACTCTCGGCGATCGCGGCCGTCGTCATCGGCGGCACGAGTCTCGCGGGTGGCAAAGGCTCGGTTATCAACACATTCCTTGGCGTGGCGATTATCGCGGTGCTGCAAACAGGCCTTGCGCAAATCGGTGCGAGCGAGCCAGGCAAGCGCGTGGTTACGGGCCTCGTCATCATCGCTGCGGTCATCATCGATGTATACCGCAATCGTTCGGGAGATATTGGCGATTACTTGCGTGGAATTCTATTTCGCAAGTGAGCCTATGTGGGAATGATTGCCACTGAAAATATCAGGTGCGATCCACGCCCTGAATCTGAAAATTTGGCCACAATCTACTTCGTCCAGAATAAATCAGAGGCTCCCTAGGGCAGAAAGATCGTCGCCGGATGCTCAAGCAACTCCTTGATGCGTTGAATCATGGCGGCAGCATCGTAGCCATCGACGAAGCGATGATCGAAAGAAGACGACAGGTTCATCATCAGGCGCACGACGACTTGACCCTTTAAGACGACCGGACGTTCTGTGGCGCGATTGACACCAATGATGCCGACTTCAGGCATGTTGATGATCGGAGTCGATGCGATGCCGCCGAGTTTGCCGAGGCTCGTGATCGTGATCGTCGATCCGGTCAGCTCATCTTTACCGATGCTGTTATTTCGTGCGGCCGCGGATACGCGGCGCATTTCGCCGGCAAGATCATCGATGGAACGCGTTTGGGCGTGACGGACAACGGGCACCTTCAGCCCGTCCGGCGTCTGCGTCGCAATGCCAAGATGCACGTCTGCGTGTTGCAAGAGGACATTACGTTCTTTGTCATAGGTTGCGTTGCATTGCGGGAAATCTTTCAGAACTCGAATTAACGCCAGCCCGAGAAACGGCAACAGCGTCAGTTTTTCGGAATTGCCGGCGTTTTTCTCGTTCAGGTGCGTGCGCAGCGCGTCGAGTTCGGTGACGTCGATTTCCTCGATGTAGGTAAAGTGGGGTATTTCGCGCGTTGCCGCGGACATACGCTCGGCGATGATGCGCCGCAGGCCGATGATCTTGATCTCGGTCGTCCCGGACGACGATTGATCCTGCGGTGGTATCGCATGGCCATGATCGTCCGCATGTCTCGATCCCGCCTGACGGGAGCGGGCTCCTGCAGGCTCGTTGATATACCGGTCGAAATCTTTGCGAGAAATGCGCCCGCCAGGGCCGGTACCGGGTATCAACGCCAGATCGATACTGGCGTCAGCAGCTCTACGCCGAATGGCCGGCGAGGTCAGGACGCGGGTCTGTCTATTTGACTTCGCAGGCGTGGCGTTGGTCTGGGCCTCACCCTGTAGGAGCCCGTCAACCGGGCGATCACTTTCATGCGGCGTTCCTATGTCCTTTGCTGCCGATTCAATTTCGAACACGACCAGTGCAGCACCCACGGCGACGATATCACCGGGCTCACCCGCCAGCTTGATGACTTTGCCCGAGACAGGAGATGAGAGCTCAATGGCAGCCTTGTCGGTCATCATCGTGCCGACGACATCCTCTTCATTAACCTGATCGCCGACACTGATAAACCATTCGGCTATCTCAGATTCGACGGTACCTTCACCGAGGTCCGGCAGCTTGAAGACGAACTCGCTCATGCCGCTGCCATCATCTTGTCAATGGCGTTGATCAGCCGCTTCTTGCCCGGGAAATATTGCCATTCGAACGCATGCGGGTACGGCGTGTCCCAACCTGCGACGCGTCCGATCGGTGCCTGGAGACTGTAAAAACACTCTTTCTGTATTTGTGCGACAAGCTCTCCACCGTAGCCGCCAAAGCGGGTTGCTTCGTGGGCGACCAGGCAGCGACCGGTCTTGTTAACCGAATCGGCGAGAGTTTTCACGTCAAGTGGTGCCAGGCTGCGCACGTCAATTATTTCCGCATCGACGCCAACCGCATCGGCAGCGGCTTGCGCGACATGCACGAGCGTACCGTATGTGACAATCGTCAGTTCTTCACCGGTCCTGATAATCTCCGCCGTGTCCAGAGGTACCGTGTAATAGCCTTCAGGTACCTCGCCCTTCGGATGCGATGCCCAGGATATTGCAGGTTTGTCGGGATCCCCATCGAACGGCCCATTGTAAATGCGCTTGGGTTCGAAGAACACGACCGGATCATCTGATTCGATTGAACTGATCAACAAGCCCTTCGCATCGTAGGGATTCGACGGCATGACGGTCCTGATGCCACTGATATGCGCGAAGATAGCTTCGGGACTCTGCGAATGCGTTTGTCCGCCACGAATACCGCCGCCACAGGGTGTGCGGATTGTCACTGGCGAAAAGAATTCACCGCAGGTTCGATAGCGCAGGCGCGCCAGTTCGCTGACAATCTGGTCGAAGCCCGGATAAATGTAGTCGGCGAACTGGATTTCAGCGACCGGGCGAAGACCGTTGACGCCCATGCCAATTGCTGCGCCGATGATGCCGCCCTCGGAGATCGGTGCATCGATAACACGATGCTCGCCATACTTGCGCTGCAGACCATCGGTGCAACGGAACACGCCGCCGAAATAACCGACGTCCTGACCGAGAATCACAACATTGGGGTCCTTGTCCATCAGGACGTCGAGCGCCGAACGGATGGCTTCGATCATGTTCATTTTTGCCATGCTAGGAACCTTCGATTTCGAGCATGTAGCGGCGCTGCGATTCCAGGTTCGGGGGCGTTTCGGCGTACACATCGTCGAACATCGTGGCCGGATCGAGGAACGGTTCCTCGGTCATCGTGCCGTACTGCTGTGCTTCCTTCCAGGCGGCAAGAACCTCGACCTTAAGTTCTTCTTCGAGCTTTTCGTGCTGATCTTCCGACCAGAAACCTTGCGCAATCAGGTGCTGCTTCAGGCGCTCGATTGGATCGCCGAGCGGGAAAGAAGCCCACTCGTCCTTGGGTCGATACTTCGTCGGGTCGTCACTGGTTGAATGCGCGCCGCCGCGGTAGGTAACGAGTTCGATCAGTGTGGGTCCGCCGCCGCGACGTGCCCGATCCGCAGCCCATAGCGTTGCAGAATAGATGGCAAGCAGGTCGTTGCCATCGACCCGGATGCCGGGAATACCCAGGCCCAACCCGCGCGCGGCAAACGGCCGGCGTTCGCCCCCGGCAAATCCCTGGAACGTCGAGATCGCCCACTGGTTGTTAACAACATTGAGAATCACCGGTGCCTGGTAGATTGCGGCAAATGTCAATGCATGGTGGAAGTCCGCCTCGGCCGTGCTGCCGTCGCCCACCCATGACGCCGCAATATGGTCCTCGCCTTTGATCGCGGACGCCATCGCCCAGCCGACAGCATGCGGGTATTGCGTGCCGAGATTTCCGGAGATGGAGAACACGTTGGCTTCGCGACTGTGATACATGATCGGCAATTGCCGGCCCTTGCACATGTCGCGCGTGTTCGACAGGCACTGGCACATCATATCGACTAGTTTCACGCCGCGATACATGTACAAGCCCTGGTTTCGGTAGGAGGGAAAGCACATGTCGCCGGGGCGCAAAGCCATCGCCTGTGCAATCGAAACGGCCTCTTCACCGGTTGCTTCCATGTAAAAGGAAATTCGTCCTTGCCGCTGTATTTGCCACATGCGCTGGTCGAATACGCGATTCAGAAGCATCCAGCGCAGCGCGGTCTGCAATTCGGCGGGATCGATGTCCGGGTTCCACGGTCCCTGCGCCTGGTGGTCATCATCGAGAACGCGTACCAGCTTGGTGCTCAGGTGTTCTATGTCGCGCGTGCGTGAGTCGATCGGCGGTTTATCGACACTACCGGCCGGGGACAGATTCAGGTATGAAAAATCCGGTTCATCGCCGGGCCTGGCTGATGGCCTCGGGATGTGCAGACGCGATTTTCTAGTCATCTTGCTTCGAGTCCTTGATGCCGTCAGGCGGGTTGTAGGGTCGTGGCCGAATCCACAACTGCACGATTTGCCGCGCCAGCCGACACGATCTTGCGTGCCAGTTCGTCAGCGATGATATTGGTCGGTCGTGATGTAGTTTGCGCCTCGGCGAAAATCGAATCGAGGCGCACTGGAATTTGCTCAACGTCGGCGCGCACATGTGCTGCGGAGCTGTCGCCGAAATACTCGTGCGCGACATTGATGATGCCTCCCGCGTTAATGACGTAGTCCGGTGCATACAGGATATCCATATCGGCGAGCCGTGCACCGTCTGCCTCGGTCGCGAGCTGATTGTTGGCCGCGCCAGCGATGACTTTAGCTTGCAGCGACGGAATCGTCTGGGAAGACAGGATATTGCCAAGGGCACATGGCGCCAGCACATCGACGTCGCTGGACAACAACTCGGCTGGTGAAATCGCGGTCAGCGGCAGTTCGTCGCAGGCCATTTGCAAATTATCGTTATTGACGTCGGCGACGATCAGTGTTGCGCCCGCCTCGTGCAACAGCCGACAGAGGTTCAGGCCAACGCTGCCAACGCCTTGCACAGCGATGCGCAGGTCGCGTACGGAATCGGCGCCGAGCCTGAATTTAACCGCAGACTGTATGCCCAGAAAAACGCCAAGGGCCGTCATTGGTGAAGGGTCACCACCGGCACCTTCGCCGTCTTGTGGCAACCCGGAGACGAAATTCGTTTCCATGTTTACATGGCGCATGTCGGCAATGCTGCAGCCGACATCTTCGGCCGTAACGTATCTTCCGCCAAGAGAATCGACTGCGCGGCCGAACGCTCTGAACAATTCTACCGATTTCGACTTTGCGTCATTGGCGAGAATCACCGACTTGCCACCACCAAAACGCAAGCCGGCAACAGCGTTCTTGTAGGTCATACCACGCGCCAGTCGCAGCACGTCGGTCAGTGCCGCGTCGTCATTGGCGTATTGCCAGTGGCGACAACCGCCGGCGGCGGGCCCGAGTGCGGTCGAGTGAATGGCGATGATTGCGCGCAGGCCACTCGCATCGTCATGGAAGTAATGCAGCGATTCATGCTGATCGAATTCGG
>JADFNV010000001.1 GCA_022563195.1 Pseudomonadota bacterium | reverse complement strand
GTGACCCCGGCCCGCCCGGCACCGTCGTCGCGCACCACCAGCTCCAGCGCTTCCGACTCCAGCGGCCGCGCCTGCACCGTGATGTGGCCACGGCGACCATCGGGAAAGGCATGGATGAGGGCGTTGTTGATCAGGTTATCCAGCACCTGCCCCAAGGGCCCGGGGTAGCTCTGCATATCCAAGCCGGTCGGTACGTCCACTAGGACCTCGCAACCGGATCGGCTGATGACGGGGCTGAGCGTGATCATGATCTCCGACACCAGTTCCTGCAGGCTGAATTCGCGCATCTGTGAACTGGTGCGGTCGACCGCCACCTGCTTGAAGCTGCGCACCAGCTCGCCGGCCCGGGTCAGGTTGCGCACCAGCACATCGGTGGCGAACTGGGCATCGGCGGTCAGCTGCTCCAGGTCGGAGCGACGCAGGCCAGCCTGCTTCTGCTGCTGGAATTCCTGCAGCCGGTGCTCCAGCGTGGTCGCCACCGTCAGCCCGTTGCCGATCGGCGTGTTCAGCTCGTGCGCCACGCCGGCGACCAGCGAACCGAGCGCGGCCATCTTCTCCGAACGCACCAGCTCGTCCTGGGCCAGGCGCAGCGTGGCCAGCGCCTCGCCCAGTTCGGCATTCGACTGCTCCAGGCTCAGCGTACGCTGGTGCACCCGCTCCTCCAGCGTCTGGTTGAGCTGCAGCAACTCCAGGTCGGCCGCGCGCTTGGCTGTGATGTCCCGCACCGCCAGCAGCATGTAAGTCTCGCCTTCGAACTGGAACAGGTTGGCCGCCACCTTGTTGTAGTAACGATGGCCCTGCTTGTGCTTGAAGGTGACATCGAAATTGCGCACCACACCGTCGCGCTTCAGCGTTTCGATCAGGTGAACCCGTTGCTCCGGTTCGACCCAGACGCCGAGTTCCGCCGAGGTGTGGCCAATAGCCTCCGCACGGGTGAAGCCGGTCAGGTCTTCCCAGTTCTGGTTGACCTCGACGAACTTGCCGTCGCAATTGGCCGCGACTTGCAGCCCTTCGTGTTATTGATGGCTCCGCAGGACCCCGGCGGCTTTTTCCGCCACTGGGTTCCTGAAGAAATGGGCCCTGGCAAACATTTTGCTTATGCGTTGCAGTGGTTCGCGATGGCTGCGATTCTCGCCGGGATGCTCATTTGGAATTACCGCAGGCGCAGGACTCACAGTGCATAAGTCGTCGCAAAAATCAGAGCGGCTCGAATGCATTTTCTTGCGTGGTGAAACAACGCCCGATACAGTCATCGCCGATGAATATTGAAATGAACACGAGCATAGAAACGGTCACCGACTGGCGCGATTACCTGGCCTTGACGAAACCTCGCATCGTTATGCTCATCGTCTTCACAGTGATTGTCGGCATGTTTCTCTCCACGCCCAGCTGGCCCGGCGCCGCAGTGCTGGTTTTCGGCACGTTCGGCATCGGCATGGCCGCATCTTCTGCAGCTGTCTTCAATCATGTGCTCGACGCCCGCGTCGACATACGGATGATGCGCACACGTGGCCGACCTTTGCCGCAGGGGAAGCTGACCGAAAAATCGGCATTAGCCTTCGCTTCACTGCTGTGTGTGATTTCAATGACGATCTTATGGTTTCTCGTCAATCCTCTGACAACCATGCTGACCTTCGGCTCGCTGATCGGATACGCCGTCGTCTATACCGTTTTTCTCAAGCATGCGACACCGCAAAACATCGTTATCGGCGGTGCTGCGGGTGCGGCGCCGCCTGTGCTCGGATGGACGGCCGTGACTGGCGAAATTCATAGCAGCGCATTGCTGTTGTTCCTGATCATATTTCTCTGGACGCCGCCGCATTTCTGGGCGCTTGCGATTGCGAGAAAGGAAGAGTATGCGAAGGTCGGTATTCCAATGTTGCCGGTGACACACGGCGAGGCTTATACGAGAATTAATATTCTTTTGTATACGATCTTGCTGGTCCTGATCACGATGGTTCCCTATTTGACTGGGATGAGTGGACTGATCTACTTGTCCGCAGCACTCATTCTTGATGTCGTGTATCTCAACTATTCGGTACGAATGTGGCGCGATACCGATGACCTTGAGCTGCCGATGAAATCATTCAGGTTCTCGATATCGTATCTCGGTCTATTGTTTTCGGCCCTCCTGATCGATCACTATTTCCTGTTCCAGATCAACGTTTAGTTCTCTGTTGAGCAATATTGACGAACTGCGTGCCACGCGCTGCTGCGACATGTTGTGAGCCGTCCGCAGGCATCCGATGTTGGTAGCGAGGTTTCTATTCGGGTGCTGATTAATCGGTTTCTGCATTTCGCTGCAGCAACACTATTGCCACGCCACCCAACGTCGCGATAGACGCAAATGCTAAGCGCAGTGTCAGGTCTTCTGCCAGAAGCAGCACTCCGCCGAGCGCTGCGATCACGGGAGCCGACAGTTGCACTGTCGCGGCACTGGTTGCGGTATGGCCACGCAACGCGGCATACCAGATCACATAACCAAGACCCGACGCGATCGCACCGGACGCGACAGCAAGCGATACTCCCGCCATCGAAATTTCTAAATCCTCGATAAATAACAGGCTGGTCAGTACGACGAATGGTACTGAGAACAGGAAATTGTAAGCGGTCGCTTGCGTCGGATCCGACGCTGACCTGCCGAGCAACGAGTAGCAACCCCACGCGACTCCGGCGACAACCATCAAAGCCGCGCCGATTGGATCTGGCGCTGTTACGCCTGGTGCGACCAAATACACAAGACCTGCAATCGCAATTGCGAGTCCAAACCATGACCGCAGGGAAAAATGTTCTCCGCCACGAAGTGCAACGGCGAACATTGTCAGCTGCACAGCGCCGAACGCGATCAGGGCACCGGTGCCTACACCCAGTGACACGTAGGCGAAGGAGAAAAACACCATATAGACAAACAGCGCAAGCCCAGGTCGCCAGTCGGACTTCATGCGGGCTTTATGTTGCCGAATCAGAACGATCAACCCAAGCACCGCAGCTCCGGAAATTACCCGGATCGACGTGAAACTGGCCGCATCGATAAGGTCTTGCCCGAGCGCTAACCGACACAACACCGAGTTAGCGGCAAATGCCACAAGGGCGATGGCGGTGAGAAACGCTGTGTTTTCAGTACGCACTGGCGTCTATCCTAAGCTAGCGCGGGGCAAGTCACGAACGCTCTGATAGTGTTCAAAATGCCAAACGTGACCGTTTTGCGAACTCGCAGAGTTATAGAATCGTGCTGATTATGAGCACGACGGATAACAAGCTCAAGTTCGAGCACCTGGTGCGCCCGCATTTCGATCGCCTGTTTCGACTGGCATGGCGGCTGACGGCCAGCAAAGCCGAAGCAGAAGATTTGTTTCAGGAATTGTTGATCAAAGCCTTCGGCAAGGTTGATGACCTCGTGAAAATTGACGAACCCGGGTCCTGGTTGTGTCGGGTCATGTACAACCTGTTCATCGACGAAAAGCGACGTTTCGCACGTCAACGCATGCACACCGTCGAAGAAGGCCAGCTGCCAGGCGATGGCCTGGCGGGCCTGCCCGGCACTGACGATCCGGCTTATGACAGCCAGCGCATGGAGAAGCTCAAGCATCTCGACGCTGCCCTGGCGCAGCTCAACGACGAGCACCGCGTCGTCGTGCTGTTGCACGACGCGGAGGGCTATACGCTTGCGGAAATTCAGGATCTAAGTGGCTGTGCACTGGGTACTGTTAAGTCCCGCCTGCACAGGGCCCGGGCCCGGTTGCGAGAGATTCTTGTAGCAGACGGAACCCTTTCTTGATCCATTACGTGTAAGGGAACAAGCAGGACAAAATCATGCAAAACGACGACATCAACGAACAGGAAGTTCAGGCTCTTTTAAGAGACTATCCCATGCCAACAGCGGACGCAGAATTCTTTGAGCAGGCATTGGCGCGAGCCACGCGCGAAGGTTCCCGCCAGCAACGCAATCGCTGGCTGCTAACAGGCTTCGGATCGGCGATCGCGGCGGGGCTGGTCGTCTGGCTGATGAGTGGCATCCTGCTGACAGCGCCGCAGGCTCCTGACGCCCAGTTGACCATTCCGGGCATCACGATTGCGCTTGAACAACCGCGCACGATCAACCTCATATTCTCGTCAGCGACGGCGCTCGATTCTGCAACCTTGACCGTCTCTTTACCCGAGGGCATCGAACTTGTCGGTTTCCCCGGGCAGCGCGAAATCAGCTGGGAAACAAGCTTGCAAGCGGGCAAGAATCTTCTGCCCTTGAAACTGATTGCATTAACGCCGACCGGCGGTGAATTGCTGGCCCGCCTCGAACATGACGATCGTAACCGGATTTTCCGGCTGCACGTCGACGTAAGCTAACTGAACGTCCGCTCGAAATGAATGGAGTAATGACATGAAACAGTTCAACGTATTTATCGCGACACTCGTCCTGACGGCTTTCGCGCTATTCCCGGCGATCGCTCGCGCTGACGGTCTTAATGATCTCGATGTAACCATGGAGGTCATTGATGACATCGCGGCTTTGAATGACACAATTTCTACGATGAGCGGCCCGGACGGACACGGCGAGCCTGACGACGATGCGTCTGATCATGACGAAGAACACGATGACGGCGATCACGATTCCAATGAAGATCGTGGCCATGACGAAGATCATCACGACGCAGACGATGACATGGACGAAGATGAACATGAGTTCGACGACGGCATGGATGAAGACGAACATGCGTTCGACGATGACATGGACGACGGTTTTGACGACGACTTCGAACATGACGACGACTTTGACGACGGCGAGATCGACGAGGAAGATGATTTCGAAGCTGGCGAAGACGTTGATGACGACGACTTTGACGACCATGAACACGGCGATGATGAGCACGGTGACAGCTTGGAGGACGGGGCTGACGACGGCGTGTGATTCGCCGAAAATCGCAATGATCGGCAAAATCCCTCCGTTTGGGTTCCTTTCGGGGGGATTTTCTTGCGCCACGTCATAGTTTTGGGTGGCCCATAGTCGGTAATCTTAAGGACCTGACATAACGCGAATACGGAGCTTGGGCCAAACGTAATGCGAGACGCATCACAAAGCCGACTTTTCTATGGCGCAATAGCGCTGCTGTCAGCAATTCTGTGCCTCGCACCCGTGCAGCAAAGCGTCGCAACGACGGCGACCGACGCATTTGACGACGGCAACAGGTTGTTTCGCGATGACCTGTACTGGGCCGCGCTATTGCGTTACCGGGAGGCGCACGAGGCAGGAATGAATACGCCGCTGCTGCATTACAACACCGGGGTCGCGCATTACCGGGCCAAACAACACATCCGCGCGCGCACCTCACTGCTTAAGGCGGTCGGGTCACCGGACCTGCGCGTTGTTACCCAATTTAATCTTGGCCTTAATGCCTACGCTGCTGGCGACGTCGATGCTGCCCTGGATTGGTTCCGCCAGGCCCGTGATCAGGAAGAGCGCCCAAAAATTCGCAGGCTTGCAATTATCGCGATCTCAAGATCACTAACTGAAAAACGCGAGTCCGATCCGTTGCTCGCCCGTATCGAAAAGCGCCAGGAAGAAAGAGCCTACACAATCTTCAAATTTCGTGCACGCGTCGGTTTCGGTAGCGACGACAATGTTTTCCGTGCACCGTATCTGAGATACGTCGATTTTTCAGATCCCAGCCTGCCACTCGTTACGCCCGAGATCACGCCCGGCGCGTTCATTCCAATCGACCTGCATGCCAAGTACTCAATCAACAGTTTTGAGTACGAATCATTTTATGCCGCGTATCGGATTGCTGGACGCTACTACCAGGACAAGGAGCTGAGCAATGCCAACGAATTCAGCCACGAAATTCGATTTGGCAGCGAATACCGGCGCAAGAAAGAACACAGCGAGCGACGCATTTTCAGCGCATTTACGTTCGCACAGCACATTGAGACTTACTACGATCCCGACGATGGCGAGGCGCGCACCAGCAATGGCGGAAGTATTGATGACAGAATGAACTACATACGTTATGGGCCTGAAATCACCTTACAGCAATCCTTCGATCGACTGGCAATTGGGCTGCGTCTCAAAGGTCAGCTCTGGAATTACGAGGAAACCGGCCTCGTACCCGAATACGATCACGAATACTTCGTCCTCGGCGCCAACGTGCAATACCGATTCACGTCCACGTCTCTGCTACGTATGACCGTGGATAAGTACAGCCGCCGCTACGGTGACCGCCCATCTTTTGACCTGGCCGGCCAGCAACTGATCACCAACCCGACTGTGCGATACGACTTCCTTGAGCTTGGACTGACGGCAAGGCAGCGCATCACCAGAAACATGTGGTTCGGATTCAACTACGAACATGCAATTCGAACCGACCGGTACGTCGGCTACAACGACTACACTCGCGACAACTACGGCGCCGAATTCCATTGGTCGCCTGGCTCGCGCTTCAAACTCGAGGTAGGCGGTTACTACCGTATCTACAACTACCCGAACGCTTTCGCATTTCACAATCCTGTTGCAGGCCTCAAGACGCTCGAGTCAGTCAATGGCAATATCGCCGCAAGCTTCCGCATGACGCCGCAATTGAGCCTCGTCGCAGAAGCGACTTTGATCGAGTACGCGTCCACAGATTCGCGTATCGCCTACGACCGCAAATTTTTCTCGATCGGCGTCACCTGGCATCAGTAGCAATCTAGGCGGCGAGCGGGGCATTCGTCTCCGTCATGTCTCGATCCCGCTCGACGGGAGCTCGCTGCGCTGCGCTTTACTTCCGTCGACAAACACCCCACTCGCCACCTTCTGTAGTAACCCGTAAGAATCTGGGGGTCTTTGTACTTGACATGTCTGCTAGAATTTTGCGCTTTCCCATTACGGTCCTGCGTAAGCTATGGACGTCACCCTGATCCTCGAATCCCTGAACGACGCGCAACGGAAGGCCGTCACAGCGCCCGCACAGCCGATGCTGGTCATTGCCGGTGCCGGCAGTGGCAAGACTCGCGTCCTCGTGCACCGCGCCGCGTGGCTGATCGACGTCGAAGGCGTGTCACCACAAAGCCTGCTCGCCGTGACATTCACGAACAAGGCCGCGGCCGAGATGCGCGGTCGCATTGAGTCACTGCTGGGCATGCCCGTCAATCATCTCTGGATTGGCACATTTCACGGCCTCGCCCATCGCCTGCTGCGTCGCCATTGGCGCGAAGCTGGTCTGCCGCCGAATTTCCAGATAATCGATTCCGACGATCAGCTCCGCCTGATCAAGCGGCTGCTAAAAAATCTCGAGATCGACGACAGCCGCTGGGTTCCCCGCGAAATTCAGTATTTCATCAATGCGCAAAAAGATGAGGGACTGCGCCCGAAACACCTCGACGATGACGGTGATCCAAATCGCCGGCAAATGATTGCATTTTACAAGGCCTACGAGGAGATATGTGAGCGAGCTGGGCTCGTTGATTTCGCAGAGCTGTTATTACGCGCGCACGAACTCTGGCGCGACAACGCTGAGCTTCTGGCGCACTATCAGCGCCGTTTCTCGCACCTCCTGATTGACGAATTTCAGGATACCAACGCGATTCAGTATGCCTGGCTACGCTTGCTTGCCGGAAAAACGGTTGTACCCTTCGCAGTAGGCGACGACGATCAATCGATCTATCGCTGGCGTGGCGCGCGTGTTGAGCATATCCATCAATTTCAGAAGGACTTCCCAGGCACGGTCGTCGTCAAGCTGGAGCAGAACTACCGCTCGACCGCAACGATTCTTAAAGCCGCAAACGCGCTCATCGCAAACAATAATGCTCGAATTGGAAAAAATCTCTGGACAGACGGCGTCGATGGCGAGCCAATTAAGGTCTATGCCGCCTATAACGAACGCGATGAGGCTGATTTTATCGTCGGTCGGTTGCGTGACTGGATAGACCAGGGCAATCTTCGCGCCGACGCCGCCGTGCTGTATCGCTCTAACGCACAATCACGTGTGCTCGAAGAGGGATTGATGAACGCCGGCATTCCGTATCGTGTTTACGGTGGCCTGCGGTTCTTCGAGCGTGCCGAGATCAAGGACGCACTGGCCTACCTGCGACTGGTTTCCAACCGTGATGACGATGCTTCGTTTGAGCGCATCATCAATCGTCCGACTCGTGGTATCGGCGCACGCACGGTGGAATCGATGCGCGCCTATGCCCGCGCGAACAACTGCTCTTTGTGGCGTGCGGCTAGCGCCGTCGCAAACGATGAGTTAAATGCACGAGCAGCTAACGCCGTCCTCTCGTTTCTGAACCTGATTGAGAAAATGGCACGTGATGCAGCTGATCTCGACCTCTCGCAACAAATCGACCTCGCTATTCATGCCAGTGATCTCATCAACTTCTTCAGGAAAGATAAAGGTGAAAAAGGCGAGACTCGCGTTGAAAACCTACTCGAACTCGTCAGCGCTGGCAAAAGCTTCAAACCAAGCCTTGCCGATGAAATGTCGCTTGTCGATGAATTCCTGTCGCATGCGGCGCTCGAGTCCGGCGAAGGACAGGCCGATGCCTGGGAAGATTGTGTACAGCTGATGACGATGCACTCGGCGAAGGGCCTGGAATTTCCGCTGGTCTTTATGTCGGGCATGGAAGACGGCCTGTTTCCACATCAGCGCTCGATCGCCGATCCGAGCGGCCTCGAAGAGGAGCGCCGGCTTTGCTATGTCGGCATCACGCGTACCATGCAGACGCTGTATGTAACTTATGCCGAGCAGCGCCGATTGCATGGCATGGACAAATTGTCGCACCCATCACGATTTATCGCCGAAATTCCCGGCGAGTTTGTGGAGGAGATCCGACCTCGAGTGCAGGTGTCGCGTCGCTTGTTTTCCCCGGGCCCTCGAGCGGCGTCCAAAGCCACGGAAGCTGAACTTGGGATACGCCTCGGGCAACGCGTTCGCCACGACAAGTTCGGTAACGGCGTTATCCTCAATTGCGAAGGCCAGGGAGCGCATGCGAGAGTTGAGGTCAATTTTGAGACAGCCGGTACAAAATGGCTCGTTCTAAGCTATGCAAATCTCGATCTGATGTAAACTATGGGCCCTGAGGCAGCATCGTTCGCTGCGCTCCGAGGCCAACAAGAATAATGAAGATTCTAATTCTCGGCGCTGGTCAGGTTGGCGCTTCTGCCGCTTACCACCTGTCGCGTGAAGAAAGCAACGAAGTAACCGTCGTTGACAAACGAGCCGACGTTTTGCGTGAACTGCAAGACCGACTCGATATTCGAACCGTTGTCGGACATGCCGCGTATCCAGAGGTGCTGGAGCGCGCTGGCGCGAACGACGTCGATATCGTAGTCGCACTCACTGACGCCGATGAAACCAATATGATCGCGTGCCAGGTCGCCTACACGATGTTCCACACGCCAACCAAAATTGCTCGCATTCGCTCTGCCGAGTACATGAACTCAAAAGACCTGTTCTCTCAGGACGCGATCCCCGTCGACGTCCGTATTAGTCCCGAACAGCTGGTCTGCGAATACATTGAACAGCTTATCCTCTACCCGGGTGCCTCGCAGGTGCTCGATTTTGCTGACGGGCGCATCCGCCTGGTTGGCGCCAGGGCCGATCGTGATGGCCTGCTTGTCGGGCAGCGTATTGCGACGCTCAAGGAGCACATCCCGAACTCCGAGGCTCGCATCGCCGCAATCTATCGCAACGGCAAGCCACTGGTGCCCGATGGCGATACCGTCATTCAGGAAAATGACGAAGTCTTCTTCATCTCCGACCGCAAGGACATACGTGTTTTCATGAGTGAGATGCGACGCCTTGAGGACCCGGTACGCCGCGTTGTTATCGCTGGAGGCGGCAACATCGGGGTTCGACTTGCCCTGGCACTCGAACACACGAACCAGGTCAAACTCATCGAGCGGAATCCTGAACGCGCAAGACACATTTCGGAGCAATTGAACAAGGCCATCGTGCTTGTCGGCGACGCTGCCGACGAGGAATTATTACTTGAGGAGAATATCGACAGCGTTGACGTCTTTTGTGCACTGACAAACTCCGAGGAGGCCAACATCCTGAGTTCAATGCTTGCGAAACGGCTCGGCGCACACAAGGTGATGGCGTTGATCAACCGTGTCTCCTACGTCGATCTGGTCGAAGCCAGCAGCATTGATATTGCGATATCACCGCAGCAGATCACTATTGGTTCCCTGCTTGCACATGTGCGCCGTGGCGACGTTGTGAAGGTGCATTCGCTGCGGCGCGGCGCGGCCGAGGCGATTGAGGCCATTGCTCACGGCAGTCCAGAGGAGTCCAGGGTCGTTGGCCGCGCCATTGAGGACATCAATTTACCCAAGGGCGCGTCCATCGTCGCGCTAGTGCGCAATGACCAAGTCATCATCGCGCACCACGACACCGTCGTCGAGCGCGATGATCACGTAATCTTGTTCCTGACAGATCGACGCAAGATTGAAAGCCTGGAGAAATTATTCCAGGTCGGCGTATCTTTCGTCTGACACCGGCTCTTACGAATGAACTGGACTGCGGTACAAAGAATTCTTGGCCTGCTGCTCATGATGTTCAGCCTGACGATGCTGCCGCCTGTCATTATCAGCCTCGTATTTGACGAGCAATCGTGGCTGCCGTTTGTCGAGGGTTTTGGTCTGACGCTTGTAGCCGGACTACTAATTTGGCTGCCCGTAAATCGCTCACGCAAGGATCTCCGTCTACGTGACGGTTTTCTCGTGGTCGCATCCTTCTGGACCGTGCTTGGATTCTTTGGTGCCGCCCCGTTTTTGTTCGCGCCCGATTTGTCGATGTCGGTCACCGATGCCATTTTCGAATCGATGTCCGGACTTACGACGACGGGCGCGACTGTATTGACCGGTCTCGACGAACTGCCGAAGTCCATTCTCTATTATCGGCAGCAACTGCAATGGCTCGGCGGCATGGGTATTATTGTTCTTGCTGTTGCCGTGCTACCAATGCTTGGCGTTGGCGGCATGCAGCTCTACCGCGCCGAGACGCCGGGACCTGTCAAAGACACGAGGCTCACACCGCGCATCACCGAAACCGCCAAGGCACTCTGGTATGTCTACCTCGCATTCACGATAGCGTGCGCGGTCTCCTACATGGCCGCCGGAATGGGGTGGTTCGATGCCTTGTGTCACGCGTTTTCAACGGTCGCTATCGGAGGCTTCTCGACCCATGATCTGAGCATCGGCTACTTCAACAGCACGGCGATCAATTTAGTCGCGATCGTGTTTATGTTTGCGGCCGGTATTAACTTCTCCTTGCATTTCTTTGCCTGGCGACACATCTCGATCAAACACTACACACGCGACCCGGAGTTTCGTGCTTATGCATTTATCCTCTTTGCCACGGTCGTGATTGTGGTCGCAACTTTGCTGCAAACCCAGAGCTACGATTCTCCGGAGCTGGCCATAATCCACGGTGTGTTCCAGGCCGTCTCTATCGCAACAACAACCGGCTATGTGACTGACAGTTTCGTTACGTGGCCGGGCGCATTGCCGACATTGTTAATTTTTGTGAGCTTCATTGGTGGCTCGGCCGGGTCGACGGCCGGTGGCATCAAGGTCATTCGTTGTTTCCTGATTTACAAGCAGGGCGTCCGTGAAATTGCCCGACTCATTCATCCCAGTGCCGAAATTCCGATCAAGCTTGGCAACAAAACGGTTCCGCCTCGCGTGGTCGACGCCGTGTGGGGGTTTTTCTCGATATACGTTGTTGTGTTCACGATCATGATGTTGGCAATGATGGCAACGGGTCTGGATCAGGTGACCGCTTTTTCGGCCGTTGCGGCCACGCTCAATAATCTAGGTCCCGGGCTCGGCGACGTATCGTCAGGATTCATGACTGTATCGGACCCTGCCAAGTGGATCGCGGTGGTCGGCATGCTGCTTGGGCGTCTCGAGATATTTACACTGCTCGTGCTGATCACACCGACGTTTTGGCGCCATTAGGAATTGCCGTTTGAGCGACTCGTCGAGCCCCGGCTCATCACAAAACCTGCTGGACCGCTTCAGTCGTGCTACCGGCGAAATACTGTCATGGCTAACACTCGCCATGGTCATTGTCACCTTTGTCGTCGTCATCATGCGCTACGTGTTCGATGCCGGCATGATCTGGATGCAAGAGTCAGTGATCTGGATGCACGCTGCCGTTTTTATGCTGGGCGCCGCATATACACTGCTGCTCGAAGAACATGTTCGCGTCGATATTTTTTATCACAAGATGAGCGCGCGGCGCCGCGGCTGGACGGATCTGATCGGCGTTGTTGTATTCCTGCTGCCGTTGTGTGGCCTCCTTGCGTACAAGTCTTATGACTTCGCGGCCGTGTCATGGTCGTTGCACGAGTCTTCGCGTGAACCCGGCGGTCTTCCCTATCCGCTGATTCCCATGCTCAAGACCATCGTCGTCATCATGCCGGTCGCTGTCGCTCTGCAGGGAATTTCGCTGATGCTGCGCTCGCTCGCGGCGATTCGACGGAGCTAGCGATGGAGTGGGTTGCGCTACTGCTTTTCATCTCGGTAATTGCGGTATTACTCGCTGGTTTTCCCGTCGCGTTTACTCTTGCTGGAACCGCTCTGATCTTTGCCGGTATCGGAGCGTTGACTGGTAATTTTAACGAAGCGCTGTTGACCGGGCTGCCCAATCGTGTGTTCGGTATCATGGGCAATACAACGCTCGTTGCCGTACCGTTATTCGTTTTCATGGGAGTGACGCTCGAGCGCGCACGTATTGCCGAGGACCTGCTTGATTCCATGAGTGCGCTTTTCGGTTCTTTGCGCGGCGGACTGGGCATTTCGGTCACTCTCGTCGGCATGCTGCTCGCCGCCAGCACCGGAATCGTAGGCGCAACCGTCGTTACAATGGGCTTGCTGTCGCTGCCCACGATGCTGCGACGTGGCTACTCCCCTGAAATATCCGCTGGCACGATCTGCGCATCGGGCACCTTAGGGCAAATCATTCCGCCGTCGATCATCCTTGTCATGCTCGGCGACGTCATGACGTCGGCCTACCAGGAAGCCCAGCTCAACATGGGTATTTTCTCGCCGAAGACGGTATCGGTTGGAGATCTATTCGCGGGTGCGTTGATTCCGGGCCTGATGCTGGTACTGCTGTACGTGCTGTACATCATCGTTGTCGCCTGGTTACGCCCAGACATCATGCCTGCGCATGTCCGCGGTCCGGACGAACAGATCACCACCGGTCGCATCCTGAAAGCCCTGTTGCAACCTTTAATGCTCATTTTCGCCGTGCTTGGTTCGATACTGTTTGGGATCGCAACCCCAACCGAAGCCGCGGCAGTCGGTGCCATGGGCGCGTTGTTGATGGCGATAGCGCGCCGGCAACTTAACTTGCCACGGCTCCGAGAAATCATGCAGAGAACGCTGCGCATCAGCAGCATGGTATTCATGATCCTGATTGGGGCGTCCATATTTTCTCTCGTCTTTCGTGGCTATGGAGGCGACGACGGTGTGCGTGCCGTTCTCGATGCTCTGCCCGGTGGCGTCATTGGCGCCGTCCTGGTCGTGATGCTCGTGATGTTTTTGCTGGGCTTTGTTCTCGACTTTATCGAGATAATGTTCGTCGTAGTACCAATTGTCGGACCCGTGCTGCTCGCGATGGGCCTCGACCCGGTCTGGCTCGGCATCATGATTGCGATCAACCTGCAGACCTCATTCCTGACGCCGCCGTTCGGATTTGCTCTATTCTATCTTCGCGGCGTTGCGCCGCCTGGCATATCGACCGCACAGATTTATCGTGGCGTCATGCCCTTCGTCGCCATACAAATATTCGCGCTGATCATTCTCGCCATCTTTCCCGGCATCGTGACCTGGCTGCCGAATCAAATTTACGGAGGCTAGCCGCGCGTTTCGAGAAACGCTTGTTCGGAGATGCGCTGGTTCGCCGTCGACTTCTCCAGGAATGCGTAATAGGACTTCTGGATCTTTGCGGCGGCCGGATCTTTCGCGGACATCTCATCGACGATCTCTTGCGTGAGTGACTTCAAGAGATCCAGCACCTCTTCGGGAAACCGCCGCAGCTCGATGTTGGGATCATCGATGAGTTGTTGCAAAGCAAGCGCATTGCCGTGCGTGTACTCAGCCATCATGTCCGTCGTAATCGCCTGACACGACGTCTCGACGATCGCCTGCAGGTCTGGCGGCAGTGACGCCCACGCATTACTGTTGATGATGCACTCAAGACCCGCGCCGGGTTCTTGCCAGCCGGGGTAGTAGTAGTACCTGGCCGCCTTGTGCAAGCCGAAGGAAACGTCGTTGTATGGGCCGACCCACTCGGTCGCGTCTATCGCGCCGGTTTGCAATGAGGTGAATATTTCGGAGCCCGGCATCGTCACGGGCGTACCGCCGGCGCGGCGAAAGACCTCACCACCGATGCCAGGAATGCGCATCTTGAGCCCCTTGAGGTCGCTGGCTGAATTGATTTCCTTGTTAAACCAGCCGCCCATTTGCACGCCGGTATTACCGCAGGGAAATGGTACGAGATTGAATGGTGCATACAGTTCGCGCCACAACTCGAGGCCGCCACCGTAATAGAGCCAGCCATTGAGCTCAAGATGATTGAGTCCGAATGGAATAGAGGTAAAGTATTGCGCTGCGTCTACCTTGCCCTTGTGGTAGTACGACGCATCGTGTCCCATCTCGACAGTGCCCCTGCTGACAGCGTCAAACACCTCAAATGCAGGCACCAATTCGCCACCACCGTACACTTTTATCTTCAGCCTGCCCGCCGATGCCGCTGCAATTCGCTCGGCCAGGTTATTGACAGCGATGCCGAGGCCCGGAAATCTGGGCGGCCATGACGTCACGCACGACCATTCGAAGTACTCAACCGACTTCCCGTTCGCAGCTTCGCACTGTGGTGTTTCCGCGCTACACGCACCAAGCCCGGCTGCGGCAGCGAGACCACCTACAAAATGTCGTCTTTTCATCCCTGTCCCTGTTGGCAATGCACGGGACCCCGATTCTATTGGCTGGCGGCAGCGATGCCAATTCGCGTACTCCGCAAGGCCGCTGTACAGCCGCAGACCCACTGGCTATCCTAAAACTAGCGATAAGGACTATGATTCTCCACAACACACCTTAAAACTATCCCGTGGGAATATTTGCCGAATTTATCGCATAACAAGACGAATTTGTGGTTTTTAATCATTAAAAAGGCCCCGATCTAACGATCGGGGCCCAGTCCGTCCCTGGTCCGGCCAGGGGGCTGGAGCCTGGATCGGCCGTCCGTGGCATAATCCCGAGTTGGGGTTGAACGCGACCGCTTCAGAGAACCCCACCCGCCGGCCGGTCTCGCCAGCATGCCTGCATCACCGCCCCACTATGGCTTTCGTATCTCTTTGATGCATTAATAAAGACCCCGCTGGTCGTGATTATCAGGAAATCACCGATAAATGATTGGCTTGCTGCAGCGCGTGACGTCTGCCAGCGTCACGGTAGATAGTGAAGTCATTGGCGAAATCGGCCGCGGGCTGCTCGTGTTCGTTGCCGTGCATCGCGACGACGAAGAAAAAGACATCGCTCGTCTTGCAGAGCGCATCCTGAGCTACCGGGTATTCCCGGATGCGGCCCAGCGCATGAACCGTAGCCTCGTGGATGAGGCGTTGGCCCTGTTACTGGTGCCACAATTCACGTTGGCCGCTGACACCAAAAAGGGCACACGGGCCAGCTTTACACGCGCGGCCACGCCGGAGATCGGGGAAAGCTATTTCGGGCAGCTCGTGGCCGTCTGCAGGGACAGGCTCGGGACTGTTGAAACCGGGCGCTTTGGCGCCAATATGCAGGTCAGCCTGACAAATGACGGCCCGGTGACATTCTGGCTCGAATCCTGACAGGCAGGGCAGTGTGACGCCGACGCGGCATTGTCCGTCCGGGCGGGTTATTATCGCGATGCAAGTATTTTTCGGGGCAGCGCCCCAGGAGTTTTGAGATGTTATCAGGCATAAGCTGGCCACAATTGCTGATTATTTTGGCGATTGTGCTCGCGATCTTCGGCACCAAGAAAATGCGCAACCTCGGCTCCGATCTCGGCAATGCCATTAAAGGATTTCGCTCGGCGATGACCGAGGCAGATGAAGTCAAAGAACAATTGCAAGACGACTCAAGTGACAAATCAACGGCCGACGCCGACTTTGACACCACGCCGGTTGAAGAGACCCGCAAAGACACTTAAGTCGACTGCTTATCATGTCCGGAGTCGGCTTTTCCGAACTCGTAATCCTGACCCTGATTGGACTCATCATCCTCGGGCCCAGGCGCTTGGCCGCACTCGCCAATCAATTGGGCCGCTGGGTCGGGCAGGCGCGCCGCATGACCCGCATGATGCGACGCCAGCTCGAGGAAGAGCTTAACTTCGACGAAGATTTTAATATCAAGCCGCCGAAGCCGCATATTCCGAACGTCGACGACACGTATTCGCCGGCGCACGATGACAAAGCGCAAGCAGCTGCCAGTAAAGACAAGCCCAAGGAAGATGCCGACGTCGAGAAGAGCGAGTGACTGTCGAGGAGGACACTCCCGAAGACGATCTCGCCGAGGGCACATTGCTGTCGCACCTGGTCGAGCTGCGCAGTCGCCTGATAAAAATTGCCGCCGCCGTTATCCTGTTGTTCGTGGCGCTGTTGCCTTTCTCGCAACGCATTTTTCAGATTGTTTCCAAACCGCTGGTTGAAGTGCTACCGGGTCAGCAGATGATAGCGACTGCGGTCGCGTCGCCGCTGTTAACACCTTTCAAGCTGACTTTTTTCGTGGCGCTGATCGTCGCCATGCCGGTGGTGTTGTATCAGGTCTGGGCATTCATCGCTCCGGGTCTCTACCGCAAAGAAAAGCACTTTGCAATTCCGTTACTCGCGTCGAGTATCCTGCTTTTCTATGCCGGCGTGGCGTTCGCGTACTTTGTCGTCTTTCCTTTGGTATTCGGTTTTTTCACGGCGATAACGCCGCCGGGCGTCGAGATGATGACCGATATCTCAGCCTACCTGGATTTCATCACAACCATCGTGCTTGCGTTTGGCATTGCTTTCGAAGTGCCTGTCGCCACGGTGCTGATCGTATGGACCGGGCTGACCACGCCGGAAAAACTTGGCAAGGCCCGGCCCTACGTTTTCCTGACGGCCTTTGTTGTAGGAATGTTGCTCACACCACCGGACATCATCAGCCAGACTTTGCTTGCCGTGCCCGTGTACTTGCTTTACGAGGTCGGCATCCTGATGGCGCGTTTGATCGCCAAAAAGTCCGAAAAAGACACTGAACCCGACGAAAATTAAGGGGTCAAGTAGAAAGTTGCACTTGAAATAGTGTACCGTCGCTGACCGACGCAAACCTACCGAAGAGTATGGATTCCATGAGTGAGACCACAGCGGAACCCGGTGAAGCACAAATATTTGGCCATCCACGCGGGCTGATGACCCTGTTTTTCACCGAGATGTGGGAACGTCTCAGCTATTACGGCATGCGTGCATTGCTGGTGCTGTTCATGACCGACCAGGTCATGACGGGCGGCATGGGGCTAACCGACCGCTCTGCAACGGCTATTTACGGCATTTACACAGCGCTCGTGTACGTCGTTGCGCTGCCCGGCGGCTGGATCGCCGATCGGCTGCTGGGAGCCCAGAAGTCGGTGTTCTATGGCGGCATCATCATCATGACCGGACACTTTGTCCTCGCAATTCCGTCGACCCAGGCCTTTTTTGTCGGCCTGATACTGGTCATTGCCGGTACGGGCCTCTTAAAACCCAACGTCAGCGCCATCGTCGGCGAGCTTTACCCGCAAGGCGATCCGCGCCGTGACGGTGGCTTCAGCATTTTCTATATGGGTATCAACCTCGGCGCACTGTTCGGCCCGTTGATCTGCGGCACGCTCGGGCAAAGCCCGAACTTCGGCTGGCACTGGGGCTTTGGCGCAGCGGGCATCGGCATGTTATTCGGTCTCATCCAGTTCTGGATGACAAAGCATCACCTTGGCAGTGCGGGCCTGCATCCGGCGAGCTCTGGTGACGCGGCGGTCGATGCAAAAAATCGCAAGATAGGCTGGATTGTCGTCGCGGTCGCAGTTGGCGCTTTTGTCATCTTCATGGTGTCCGCGCTGTCGGGAGGCGTCACACTTGATCCCCTCGAGATATCGCAGCAGTCGACCAAGGCCATCATCGGCCTGGCCGTCGCTTTCTTCGGCTATGTCCTGATTTTCGGCAAGCTCACCAGCGATGAGAAAATGCGTACCTACGCATTGATCATATTGCTCATGGGTTGCGCGATGTTCTGGTCTGGATTCGAACAAGCAGGCAGTTCACTGAACTTCTTCGCCGACCGTTATACGCAGCTCGAATTCAGTTGGGCCACGATACCGTCGACCTGGCTGCAATCGGTGAATGCGCTGTTCATTATCATATTTGCACCCGTCTTTGCCTGGCTCTGGGTCGCACTGGCGCGCAAGAATCTTAATCCGTCGACGCCTGCCAAATTTGGCTTCGGACTGGTTCTGCTGGCGGCTGGTTTTCTCGTGATGGTCGGCGCCGCGTCAATCGTAGTCAGTGGCGACAAGGCCATGCCGAGCTGGCTGATCATGACCTATTTGTTGCACACCTTTGGCGAGCTTGCCCTGTCACCAGTCGGCCTTTCGGTAACGACCAAACTCGCGCCACGGCGCTATGTCGGTCAGATGATGGGCATGTGGTTCCTTGCGTCAGCGCTCGGCAACCTGATTGCCGGCCAGATCGCCGGCGAATTCGATGCCGATAATATTGCGGCCTTCCCCGACCAGTTCATGCAGATCGTCTTGATCTCGGGTGGTGCCGGCCTGATCATGTTGCTGTTCTCCAAGCCGATCAAGAAACTCATGCGTGGCGTTGACTGAAATGAAAAGATATCTCATCGTATTTGCGGCAATTGCCGTGCTCTCCGCCTGTGAGCAACAGGCGTCCGAGGCTGTCGCAACCGCAGCAGTAACGGAATCCGCTGAAGAGTTCCTCGCGCGAGTCAACAGCGAGCTCGGGGAGCTTGACCGGGTGCGCGGTGCCGCTGGCTGGTTGGAGGTAACCTATATCATCGAGGATACGGCGATACTCAAAGCCGCCGCCGACGAGCGTTACGCAGAGTGGCACAGCCGTACGGTCGGCGAGGCCGCCCGATATGACGATCAGGAGCTATCGCCCGAAACACGTCGCGCATTGAACCTGCTCAAGCTCGACGTGTTGTTGCCGGCGCCCGACGATGCGGCCAAGCGCAAGGAACTCACGCGCCTCGCAACCGACCTGAAGGGCATGTACGGCACCGGCAAATATTGCCGCAGTGCAAATGACTGCCTGAGTATTTCAGAGCTTGAAGGTTTGATGCAACAAGGTCGCGACTACGATGAGTTGCTCGACATCTGGACGGGTTGGCGCAGCATCGCACCGCCAATGCGCGAGAAATACGCGCGCTATGTCGAGCTTGCAAACGAGGGCGCGAACGAACTTGGCTACGGTAATCTCGGTGAAAAGTGGCGCTCGGGTTACGACATGAGCGCAAGCAATTTTCAGGCAGAGGCATTGCGCCTGTGGGAGCAGGTCGAACCCCTTTACGAAGAGCTGCATTGTCATGTGCGCGCCAAACTCGGCGAGCACTATGGAGAAGACAAAGTGCCGCAGGATGGTCCGATACCGGCGCACCTGCTCGGCAATATGTGGGCGCAGGAGTGGGGCTTTCTGTATGACCTCATGGAGCCGTATCCGGGCGTATCCGATCTCGATGTCGACAGCACTCTGAAGACGAAAAATTATTCGCCGCAGGAGATGGTTCGTTCGGCTGAGAATTTTTATGTCTCGCTCGGTATGCCACGCCTCCCCGATACGTTCTGGGAGCGTTCGATGTTCTCAAAACCGGCGGATCGCGAGGTCGTCTGCCATGCCAGCGCCTGGGGTCTCGACGGCGGCAACGACCTGCGTATCAAGATGTGCATCAAGCAGACTTACGACGAGTTGCGCGTGATCTACCACGAACTCGGCCACAATTATTACCAGGGCGCGTACAAAGACCAGCCGCCGCTTTATCGAGGCGGCGCGCATTCAGGATTCCATGAAGCTATCGGCGACACGATAACGTTATCGATGACACCTGAGTATCTGGCCGAAGTGGGTCTGGTTGCGTCCGCCGAACAGTCGCAACAGGCGATCATCAATCAGCAAATGCAACAAGCGCTCGACAAGATCGCGTTCCTGCCCTTCGGCAAGCTGATCGACGAGTGGCGCTGGGCGGTGTTCTCGGGCGAAATCTCGCCTGACAATTACAACCAGGCCTGGTGGGACATGCGCACTCGTTACCAGGGCATCGCGCCGCCGGTCGAGCGCAGCGAGGCTAATTTCGACCCCGGCGCCAAATACCACATCCCGGCCAATGTGTCTTACACACGTTATTTTCTCGCGCGTATTTTGCAATTCCAGTTTCAGCGGGCGTTGTGCGAAGCTGCAGGTCACGAAGGTGAGCTACATGCCTGTTCGGTGTACGGCAGCAAAGAAGCCGGCACACGGCTGCAGGCGATGCTCGAGGCTGGCGCGAGTGAGCCCTGGCAAAACACGCTTGAAAAGCTGACGGGCACGCGCGAGATGGACGCCAGCGCAATCATCGATTACTTCGCACCGCTCATGGTGTGGCTCGAGGAGCAGAACGAGGGTCGTAGCTGCGGCTGGTAGTGGCGCAATTCAAACCTAATGCACGGCTGGCGCATCGTCCAAGAGCGCCCGCACCCGCTTTGCCAGTTCGGCTTTTGTATAAGGCTTGCTGAGCAGGCTTGCTGTCAAATGGGTCATGCCCATTTGTGCCATAGCATCTTGTTCGTACCCCGAGGTCAGCAGCACCTTGAGCCCAGGGCGAGTGGCAGTGGCCTGCTGAGACAGTTCGAGTCCATTCATGCCGGGCATTACGACATCAGTCATCAGCAGAGCTCAATTCCCGGCTCTTCAGCCAGCACCGTCAATGCCCGCCGGGCGTCGCAGGCCACCAGCACCCGGTAACCGAGACTCTTCAGCTGTATTCTGGCCAGCTCCACTAACGCTTCTTCGTCGTCCACCACCAGCAGGGTATGCGTGCCCCGTGGCAGTGCTTCGGTCTCTGCGCCGACTGATTGTTGCTGCTGTTTCGGTGCATCTGCCCGGGGCAGGTAAAACCGGAATGTGGTGCCGACGCCTTGCTCCGATTGGATCTCGATATGCCCTCCAGACCGCTTCGTAAAACCGTATACCATCGCCAGGCCCATGCCGGTGTGTGAATCCTTGGTGGTGAAAAACGGCTCGAAAATGTGCTGCTGTTGCTCCGGCGACATGCCCTCACCGGTGTCGCTCACCGCCAGTTCTACGTACTCGCCCGGCCTGGCACCAGAATTCTGAGCACAATACTCATTGTCGAGCACACGGTTGCATGTCGCCAACGTGAGCGTGCCGCCGCCGGGCATCGCGTCACGTGCGTTGAGTACCAGGTTTACCAGCGCATCCTCAAGATCCCCGGCGTTGATCTCGGTACGCCACAGATCCGTAGCGAAATGGTGCTTTATCTGTACTTCCGGGGTCAGCGAGCGGGCGATCAGACTCTGCATGTCGGCAACCAGCTGATTGACGTCTGTAATCGTGGCCTGCGTGGGCCGGTGGCCCGAGAAGACAAGTAGCTTTGGGTTAATTCGGCAGCGCGTTGGGCGGACTTCTGGATTGCGCCGAGGAACTCGGCGGCCTTGTCGTTGGCTCCCAGCTGCATCTTCAGCAAATCCAGGTTACCGAGGATAATGTTGAGGATGTTGTTGAAGTCGTGGGCGATACCGCCTGTGAGTTGCCCAACAGCATCCATCTTTTGCGTTCGCATTAGCTGCTGTTCAATGTTTTTCAGTTCCGTCAGGTCCGTAATGGAGCCAATATAAGAGTTGCCGCCCTCATCCACCCTTTCGCCGATGCCCAGGTGCATGGGAAATTCTTCGCCATTCTTGCGAAGCCCCGTAACTTCACGAGCAGTACCAATAATCACGGACTCCCCGCTCTTCTCGTAACGCTCCATAAAGCTGTCGTGCTCAATCGCAAAAGGCTCGGGCATCAACATTTGCACGTTCTTGCCGATCACCTCCTCGACCGTATAACCGAAGATTTTTCGCGCCATGGGATTAAACGACTCAATGATGCCGCGATTGTCAATCACAATACTGCCAACAGTGACGCTTTCAAAGGCACGACGGAATTTTGCTTCACTTTGATCTAAGGCCTTGGCGGTCTCGAAACGCTTGTGCTCCAAGCGCCAATTCTCGCGTTGTAGCAAGCGCTGGTATGCATAAGCCAGGAGGCTCAGCAGGATCAAGAAGATCAGCACCAGGGTTTCCCGAATCGACGCCAGTAACGGATCGAAAAGCTGGGTTCCCGCGATGGCGAAGTGCATCAGCGGAAACATTACTGCAAAAAACACCAGCGGACCCAGCCCGCTGAAATGGGACGCCGACTTTGATTGCGCAACGGCCTTCGTGTCAACCAGACCCCAGTCAAGTTCGCGAGCGCGGGCTGCAACCGGAACGATGAGAAGTCCCGATATCAAGAATGGATCAAAAAAATCATAATGCGCATTTGCAAAGACTCCGAGCGTGATAGCCAGTCCAAGTGCATCAGAGCAAAACCAGAACAAAACTGCTGCCAGCAATAGCGCGTAAATGAATTGCCAGCGCCTGTCACCGACATTGCGAACGAATCCGGCAAGCCTGATTACCATGTACAGATCAATGGCAACGAAGAACACCCACGATGAGCGCGAGTACGATTCGGATTCAAACAACCGCGGCAGGATAACGAAGTACAGCAACAGGCCGAGAAAAAAAGTGCAGACACCCAGCCAATCGAACAGTCGTAATCGGCGGCCGATTTTTTCTTTCGGCAGGTGGGGCTGACTCTCGAGCGCTATCGCCATCGCAACATAGAATAGGAAAAAAATGGTACTGCTTGAAATTTCGACCTCAACAGACCGGAAAACTTCGCTTTGCGTGACTAGTACCAGCACCACCTGCGTGAGCCATGCGACAAAACCCAGGGACACCAAGTTCCAGAAGCGCCTTTCGTACCGATCTTTGATGCGCCGAACCTGGTACTGAAGAGACGCAATGACCATGACCAACAGCGGCAAGTCAAAATAAAGACGCGAGTAACTCTCAAACGTCTTTGCGTAAATAAATGCAAAAAAGAAAACTGAAACGATCGCAAGAATCAATGCCGCGCCAATCCTCACGGCAGGGTCCGTTAGCCAGGCAGTCTGAATCGTTTTGCTCATTGCCCTGTCAGCGTGTATCGACGTCTGCGGCAAAATATGCGCCGATATCAACGCGTTGCTGAAATCTGCGCGCCATCATCGCAGAAAAGCGCAGCATTCACTAACTGGTCCGGCTTATGGATGCGCCAATACGCGACGCAAGTAACGGTATTGCGTAAACTCTGTGGAAATAATAAGAGAGGGGGCCCCATGTCGGACGCAAGCGTACCGAACAATTTCGGAACTCGTATGCTCGCGGCAGTCGAGCGCGTAGGTAACAAATTACCCGATCCGGCGATGTTGTTCGTCTTCTTGCTGGTCGTCGTCTGGCTGCTCTCCTGGCTGCTGTCCTACGTCAGCTTCGATCTCATTGACCCGCGTACCAGAGAAGCACTGGTTATCAACAACCTGCTGTCCGGCCCCGCAATGACTGCGTGGATGTCGTTGATGGTGACGAACTTCTCGCATTTCCACCCGGTCGGTGTGGTTCTGGTCGCAATGCTGGGCATCGGCGTCGCCGAACACACAGGCTTTATCAACACCGGGTTGCGAGCGTTGCTCAGTGTCACGGCAAAGTGGCTCGTCACACCGATGGTGGTGCTGGTAGGCATTGTCAGCCACTCCGCCGTGGATGCTGGCTACGTGCTCGTCATTCCACTGGGCGGCGTTATTTTTTACGCCGCCGGCCGGCACCCGCTTGCGGGTATCGCAGCTGCTTTTGCCGGCGTGTCCGGCGGCTTTTCGGCAAACTTCGTACCATCCTCTCTCGACCCGTTATTACAGGGCCTGTCACAGGCTGGCGCGCGGTTTCTCGACCCCACGATCGTCCTGAACCCGCTCAACAACTACTTCTTCACGACCGCCTCATCGGTACTTATTGTCGGTCTCGGCTGGTACCTGACCGACAAGGTCATCGAGCCGCGCCTCAAAGGTGTCGAACTCGATGGCGACCTCGAGGACCTGCCGCGGATGCACGCCCTTGACGCAAACGAACGCAAGGGACTGCGAACCTCCCTGCTGGCACTGTTGGCTGGTGTCGTGTTCATGGTCGTCACCGCCTGGCCCGCGGACTCGGCGTGGCGTGATGCGGACGGTTCGCTTGCGACTGGCGCCGCGCCGATCATGGCCTCGATCGTATCTTTGATTTTTTTCATGTTCGTTATTCCCGGCATCGCCTATGGCATTGCCGCGAAAACGATTAAGACCTCCAAGGATGTCATTGACGGCATGACCAAGGCGATGCACCTGATGGCGTATTACCTCGTCATCATGTTTTTCATCGCACAATTCGTGTACGCGTTCGGCGAGTCAAACCTTGGCGTGCTGCTCGCACTGCAGGGCGCAGCAGGACTGAAAGCGCTGGCCATGCCCGCCGCCGTCACGCTCGTGGGTATCGTGTTGCTGACCGCATTGATCAACTTGTTCGTCGGCTCGGCGACCGGCAAGTGGGGACTGCTTGCGCCGATCTTTATTCCAATGTTGATGACGCTCGGCATTTCACCAGACCTGACGCAGGCTGCTTATCGCGTCGGTGACTCGAGCACGAACATCATCACACCGCTGATGCCCTATTTCCCGTTGGTGGTCGTCTACTGCCAGCGCTATGTTACGACGACCGGCATTGGCACATTGACGGCGATGATGTTGCCGTACTCGATAAGTTTTCTTATTAGCTGGACCGCCTTCCTGGTGATTTACTACCTGCTCGGCATTCCTCTCGGCATCGGGTCAAGTTACACCTACCCGTAATCCTGCAGCCCGGGCGAGTCAATCCCCGAAACAGGCGCCGGCGTAAACTTTGTTAACGCCGGCGTTTTCAAGCTGGCATTCGTTATCGTAGGTCACGCCGTCCGCCCCGCAGACCGGCAGGAAATCACGCGGACAATTTCGACCCTGTTCTTCGCACACACCGGCATAATCGATGCGGATACCGCGCCGCTCTGCCTGGCAGGCGTTGCCGTAGGTCAGTTCATCCGAACCGCAAACCGGAACGAATATACTGGGACAGGAGCGCACATTGCATATGCCCTCGGTAAACGTCGCAACGCCACCTTTTTCCGCGTGGCAGGCATTGTCATAGGTCACCTCGTCGTCACCACACACCGGCGCAAACACCATCGGACAATTGTTCACATCGCAGGCGCCTTTACGCTGTACGGGAACCCGTGAGACCTCAGCTTCACAACGATTAAGATACGTGCGCCCGTTCATGCCGCATACGGGCTCCTGGGTGCCAGGGCAGCCGCTCGGTGTACAAGCGCCCAGTCCGGCGATCCCTATCCCGGACTGGGCGGCGAAACACTCGTTAATATAAGTGTTGCCGTCGACACCGCAGATCGGGTCGAAATCCTCGGTGCACTCCGTCGTACCTGCCTGACACCTTCCTTTCGCCACGACTTCAACACCAGCGGCACCAGCGACACAGGCATTGCTGTATGTCTGCCCATCCGCACCACAGACCGGATCGAACTGCATTGTACACACGGTCTCGCTCACCTTTGCCGAGGCCACTTCGTCATCATCGCTGGCCATCAACAGGTAGAAGTCGAGATCGCCCGCCGTCGCCGTCACAAAGATTGACAGTGCTGCCGAAACGGCACACACAGTTCGTCCAAATTTTATTATTTTCATTATTATTTTTATTCGACGCTTATTACATTAGAGCCTCATATTCGACACGGGTTCAACGTATTACCGCTGCGCCCCAGAAGTTGTAGCTCAAAATTCTGAGCCCGGGAATGTACATACGATTATCTTCGATGATCGAAAACCCGGCGGTCTCAATAATATACGGAATGTCGCGATTCATGTTGCACCCGCCCGTGATTCGTCCCCAGCCGGAATTAAGCTTGTCCTGCCAATGCCGAACGCCCGGATCCGGAGCACTCCCATGCTCACAAAACAACAGCCTGCCGCCCGGTCTCAGCACTCTGCGCATTCCTGCCAGCGTGGCTGCGACATCGCCGATAGTACATAGCGTGTAGGTAACGAGAACCGTATCGATGCTAGCTGCGTCCAGCGGGATTTCTTCGCCTGGCAGGCCTATTAGCTCGACATCAATACCCGACGCTGCGATCGGCGCTTCAGCCAATTTGCGCATAGCCGCCGCGGGCTCGAGACCCCAGACTTTTCTTATGTTGCGTCGATCGTAATATGGCAAATTCGGCCCGCCGCCAAAACCGATCTCGAGAACATCGCCCGTGGCTTGCGGAACGATCTTCTCGCGTTGCAGGCGAACCGGCCTGGTGTTGCAAGCGAGAGTGATGCAATGCGGCAGAATATGATCGTCGTACCAGCCCATAGGTTCTGTACCTGTATTACGGCGCGCCGATACCGCCCGCCACAATGCGCATCAACTCGCTGACTGATACGAGCGCGATCTCTTCGTCGTCCAGCGCTTGTAATTCGCGCTCGAGAAACGCCAGGGTCTCAGGGTATGGATGCCCGATCCCCATCGCAACACCGTGTATTCGCGCCAGGGTCTGCAGTCGTTCGAATTCAAATGCCAGCGCTTCTTCGGAGCGGTCGTTGTCGAGAAACACATCGCGTTTCGTTGCGACCACACCTGCCTCGGCAGCAATTTGTAACGCGACGCTCTCATGTGTCGTATAGCTGTCGACAAAGAACAGGCCTTCGCGGCTACGAATCTCCTCCATGAGCCACTCCATATGACCGGGGTGGCGCGTCAGCAAGCTGCCGCGGTGACTGCTCACGCCGATTGCAAAAGGAACCGACATCAGCGCCGCGGCGAACGTTTCCTGGAATACGCTCCGGCTCATGTCCAGCGTAATACCGCCTGGCTCAGCCGGCCCGCGATACGCGATGGCCTCGAGCGGCAAGTGCAGCAACACCTCCTTGCCGTTGCGATGCGCGGTCTCGGCAAGCGCCCGGCCACTCGGCGTACCCGGCAAGATTGCGTACGCAACTGGGCCAGGCAGTTCGATCGCGCGGCGGCCCGCTTCGAGTTGGTAACCGAGGTCATCGATAATGATTGCGATCCTGGGTATCGACTCAGCAGACGCCGGCGGGACCAGAGCAAGCAGCGCCGCGATCACCAGGTAGCGACAATGGATCATTGTGCGCTGCTGTGCATCACCCGACGATGAAGAAGGCGTTCAATCGCCTCGAGTAATTGCGCGTCCTGTTCGGAATCGACGTTGCCGGCAAGCCTGAGGTCCGGGTAACCGGGTGTGTCTTCGACGAACACGTCTGGCGTGATGCCAGTCTCATGAATTGAGTCCCCGGATGGCGTGAAGTACCGCGAAGTCGTCAGCTTGATCGCTCGGCCCTTGGACAGTGGCATCACCGTCTGCACAAGACCCTTGCCGAACGTCGATGTGCCCACGACAGTCGCTCGCCCATGATCCTGCAACGCGCCCGCAACAATTTCCGATGCCGATGCCGAACCCTTGTTGACGAGTACGATGATCTCCGCGCCATCGAGCACATCACCACGGTGTGCCAATCGCGTGAACCGCGAATCAGCGCTGCGTCCTTCGGCCGACACTATGACACCCGAATCGAGGAACAGATCTGTCACATCGACCGCGGAATCCAGTACGCCGCCCGGATTGTTTCGTAGATCAAGCACAAGACCATCCAGCAGACCGCCCTTGCTTTCCTGTAATTCGTCAATTGCGCGGCTCAGCTCGCGTGCCGTTGTCTCGCTAAACTGACTGACGCGCACATAGCCGAAGGATGGCTCAAGGATTTCGAAGTGAACGCTGGCTATGCGTATGACCTCGCGACGCATTTCGTGAACAATCGCTTCATCATCGCGAAGTACCGTAATGCTGATCTTCTCGCCACGTCGTCCGCGCATACGGCCAATCGTTTTTTGCATATCGCTTGCGTCGACCGCAATTCCGTCGACCGCGATGATCTGGTCACCGCTGCGAATGCCGGACCTTGCAGCGGGCGAGCCAACGATCGGCGTGATAACTCGAATTTCTCCGTCAACATCGCTGACCTCAATGCCGACACCCGTGTAACTGCCCGTCGTGCTGATACGAATTTCATTGTATTCGTCGGCGTTGAGGAATTGAGAATGCGCATCGAGATCGGCGACCATGCCTCGAATAGCGCTTTCCAGGAGCACGTTGTCGTCGATGGTCTCGACGTAATCGCGCTTCACTCTCTCCATGACTTCGGCAAACAGGCGCGATTGCTCCCAGGCCAGCTCTTCCTTGTCCGGCTGCTGCCTGTCGGCCAGCATGCCGCCGCCGAATGACAGCCCCAGACCCATCACCGTACCGATGACCAAAACCAGAATTGCCCTGGTTTTCAACGACATACGAATCTCCAAACATCCCTGGCCGCGGGCTGCAGGACCGCGGGAATCTCGACGATAGCATAGCGTCCGGATCCATCCTATCCGCGACAGTCGCGATTTAGTGCTCAGCTGCCGGGGCGGCGCGTAACCCAGTCATTTGGGTTGACCGCTTGTATTCCGTGACGAATTTCGAAGTAAAGCGCAGATCTCGCCTGACCGCCACTGTCGCCCACGGTTGCTATTACGTCTCCGGGCGCGACCCAATCACCTGTGCTCTTGAGTATCGTCTCGTTGTACCCGTATAGCGTCATATAGCCCTCACCATGATCGACAATGACGAGTAAACCCAGCCCGGCAAGCCAATCGGAAAACACGACTCGACCGTGATAGACCGATCGAATTTCGCGGCCCCGCGGCGCGGCGAGAACAACCCCATTCCACCGCAGCCGATCGCTGACTCGAGGCTGCCCAAAATCGTGCACCAGCGTACCCGCGACCGGCCACGTCAGTCGGCCCCGGTGCCGGCTAAATGGATCCTCAGAAGTGATCGGGTAATCCGACAGGATGCTGGTCAGTTCGGCGATCAGCCGCGACAGGTCTTTTTCCTGCGCTGCCAGTCGCTCGATTTCCCGGCCCTCGTCAGCAATTTTGCCTTTGAGCGACGCGAGTAATTGTTGCCGGCGCTCCTGGGCTGAGTTCAGCTCTGTTAGTTCCGTGTATCGCGCCCGTGCGAGATCCGCAATACGCGTCTCTTCGGCGGCAACCTCCTTTCTCAGGGCCACGAGCTCGCGGATGAGCTCTGTTACCGCATCGATATTTTCTGCCCGGTAGTCATTGAGGTAGCCGTAGTACGCCATCAAGCGCCCGATTGTTGCCGGATCACGCTGATTCAGCATCAACTTGATTTTCTCCTGGCTGCCACTCATGTAGGCCGCACGCACCTGGTCTGCGAGTTGCCTGGATTCTTCACGCAGCTCCGTTTCGCGCGCCTTGTGCTCCGCGCTGAGCTCCGCTTTGCGTTTTGCACTATAGTTGCGCTGACGTTCGAGCTCCTTGAGCCGAATTCGCTTCTCGGAAATCACGACCTCTGCCGCCTGCAGCTCGATTATCAGACGATCGCGGCTGGCAGCGCTCGTGCCCATTCTTTTCGTGAGTTCGCTGATCCGCGCCCGGACCTCTTCGAGCTCCTGCTCCTTAATCTTGGCGAGTTCACCTTCGCTGTCTTGTGCCGCCGCGGCAACGGCCACCGCCAGGATCAGGAATAAGACCGTCTTCCACCCATTCATGGTTGGGCAGTTTGGTATAATGCGCTCTTTGCCACAAGCCGGGCCTCAACCCTCGCGCCCCCGAATACACTTCATGGACAATATTCTCGAATTCACCGGCAATCACACTTTGCTGGTCCTGTTTCTCATCATCAGTTTTTTTGTCGTGGTCTTTACGGAGCTGCGACGCAAGGCTAGCGGCCTGGTTACCGTTGACCCTGTCGACGCAGTGCGGCTTATTAACAACGACGGCATCGTAATCGACCTGCGCAATGTCGAATCTTACGCACGCGGCCATATCGTCAACGCGCGAAATATTCCATTCGACGAATTCGATGCGAAAAAAGATAAAATAGCTAAATTCAGAAACCGATCTATCGTTGCCGTGTGCGACGCTGGGGTAAGCTCGACGAAGGCCGTCGACTCGCTGCGGAAATCCGGTTTTGAAAGCGTATACGGGCTGAAGGGCGGAATGAGTGCCTGGACTGAGGCGGGCCTGCCTGTCGTCAGCGCCAAAAAGACGAAGAGCAAAAGCAAAAAATAGCGATCTTAGTTGTTAAAGATTTTCATATGACCTCGCCGACACCTGTTCGGTCGAGTATTTTTTTAAACCCGGGAATTTAACATGGCAGACCAGAAAAAAAGCAAGAAACAGGATGAGAAAAAAGACGATACGCAAGCCGAAAAACAAGGTAAAACTCAAGACGAAAACGCAAAACGCATTTCTATTGTGAAAATCTATGTAAAAGATTTCTCATTCGAATCTCCCAAGGCTCCCGCAATTTTCAACACTGGTGAGTGGTCTCCGAAAACCAATCTTAATTTGCGCAGCAACCACAGCCAGGTCGACGACAACCTGCACGAAGTGGTACTGACTATTACGGTTGACGCCAAAGACGGTGACGACACTATTTTCCTCGTCGAATTGCATCAGGCGGGCCTGTTCGAAATAGCGGGCTATACAGAGGACGAACAAGGCGCAATCATCGGTAGCTTCTGTCCGAATATTCTTTTTCCGTATGCCCGCGAGTCAATAGCTGCCACCATTCAAAAGGGTGGTTTTCCCGAGTTTATGTTGCAGCCTATAAACTTTGACGCACTGTATATGCAATCCAAAGCGCAGCAGATTGAGGCCTCCCTGGCGGAGAAACACTGATAAGCACACCCTCCGCACAGAAAATTGCGGTCATCGGCGCGGGCTCCTGGGGAACGGCGCTAGCCCTGCAGTTTGCCCGGTGCGGATGTGAGGTCAGGCTTTGGGGCCGCGATCGCGATCAGTTGGAGTCGATCGCGCGTGATCGAGTCAACGCTCGTTATTTGCCCGGCGTGGCTTTTCCGGAAACGCTGACCGCACAGTCCGACCTGTCGGAATGTTTGTCGGGTGTTCGCGATGTTCTCATTGCGGTCCCGAGTCATGGTCTGCGCGACACGCTGATCGCTATTCGCCCGCTACTCGCGGACGACTCGCGCGTCTGTTGGGCGACCAAGGGTTTCGAATTACATTCTGGCAAGCTGCCGCACCAGGTAGCGGCCGAGGAACTCGGTGCGACGCGCTCGGTCGCGGTCCTGTCGGGACCCACCTTTGCGCAGGAAGTCGGGGAGCAATTGCCGACAGCAATGACGATTGCCGCAAACGACAATGAATTTGCGCAAGATCTCGCAAGGTCGCTGTCGAGCAAAAGCTTTCGCGCATATACGTCGAACGACATTATCGGTGTCGAGGTCGGGGGTGCAGTGAAGAATGTGCTGGCCATCGGCGCCGGCATGTCCGACGGCCTCGGCTTCGGCGCAAATTCGCGCATTGCGTTGATCACCCGTGGACTCGTCGAAATGACGCGTCTCGGCGTGGCGCTGGGTGCGAAGCAAGAGACCTTCATGGGTCTCGCGGGGATGGGCGACCTTGTCCTGACCTGTACTGACGACTTATCACGGAATCGGCGCATGGGTCTCGCGCTCGCAGGCGGCACAACCGTCGCTGACGCGCAGCAGGAGATTCAACAGCTTGTCGAAGGCATCATGGCGGCCGAAGCCGTCAACGAAGTTGCAGAAGAGCTCGGCATCGAGATGCCAATTTGTCACCAGATCTATCGAATTTTGTATGAAGGTGCGCCACCGCTTGAAGCCGTAGGGGCGCTGATGAGCCGTGAATTGACAACGGAGCACTGAATTGTGGTGATGTTCGCAACGCAGCGATCAACAGTTCTTCGCGCTGATAATTGCCGCCGCATGGTATAAAATCAAATACATACGAATACACAACAAAACCAAAAAATTAAGGGGATATCTCATGGACAGACGTCAATTTTGCCGTACGACAATTGCGGCAAGCGTAGCCGCTGCAATTCCATTCCTGCCGGGTTGCGAACGCCGGGCCACCGTTGCGACGGATGCCGTTACCAGCATCCGTGGCATTTCCCTGAGCGGCGTCGAAATCGAACTCGAGAGGGCCGCTATCAAGGAGCTCGGCGAGAGCATGACGGGGCCGGTGCTGCTACCGGGTCATGACCTGTATGACGGTGCTCGCACGATTTGGAATGGCATGCACGACAGACGGCCGGCACTGATCGCCCGCTGCCTGAATGCCGACGATGTCAGTCAAGCAGTAACTTTCGCGCGCGAGCGGGAGCTGCTCGTTGCCGTACGTGGCGGCGGTCACAGCTGGCCCGGCAAGTCCATCTGCGATGACGGCCTGATGATTGACCTCTCGCAGATGAATTCCGTTAGCGTCAATCCCGAGACGCAGCGTGCTCACGCCCAGGGTGGTGCGCTTCTTAATGCCCTCGACACAGCCTCTCTGCAACACGGTCTCGTGACCACGGCCGGTGTCGTTTCACACACCGGCGTTGGCGGCTTCACGCTCGGCGGCGGATTCGGTCGTCTGAACCGCAAGTACGGACTGGCAATCGACAACCTCAAGTCCGCCGAAATCATAACCGCCGATGGTCAGGTACGCCGCGTAAGCAGCGAACAGGATGCTGATTTGTTCTGGGCCATTCGCGGCGGTGGCGGAAATTTCGGTGTTGTCACCGAGTTCGAGTACCAGCTGCATCCATTCGAACGCCAGGTTCTGTCCGGCAACATCGTCTGGCCGGTTGAGCAGGCACGAGACGTGCTCGAATTCTACGGCGAGTGGTCCGCGGGCCTGTCCGATGAGATGTACGCCGGACCGACGTTGATGACCATGCCTGACGGTACCGGCATTGTGGTGATGACCGTCGTTTACAACGGCGACCCGGCAGCGGGCGAGAAAGAGCTCGAGCCGCTGCGCAAGATTGGCACACCGATGGACGATGGCGTCAAGGTGCAGGACTACATGGTTACGCAAACTCAGGATGATGTCGGATTTGCTCACGGCGTTCGTTCTTACGCCAAGAGCGCCATGGTCAAAGAAGTCACTCAGGAGCTGGTCGACGCGATGATCGACGCTTACATCCCGGACCCGCGCGTATTTATCACCAATCACGTCGCCGGCGCCGCGGTTCAACGTGTCGGCGAAACGGATACTGCGTTCCCGCATCGTAACGCCGAAATAATGTTTGTCATTGTCAGTGGCTGGATGGACCCGGAGCAAGACGCAGAGGTTATCGCAGCAACGCGCGAGGTATACAGCAAGCTCGAGCCGTTTACGGGTGGTTATTACACCAACATCGATACCGACGGCTTCGAGACCGCCGGCAACTATGGTCCGGCATACGCACGACTGCGTGAAATCAAGGCCCGGTACGACGCAGGCAACCTGTTCCGGCTCAACAGCAATATCGAACCGGCATAGTCAGGCGCCGTTTTCGAAGCCGAGCTGGCGCCACGCTTCGTAGATAATAACGGCCGCAGTGTTCGACAGGTTCAGGCTGCGACTGCCATCACGCATCGGCAGCCTGAGTCGCTGCATGGGTGGTAGCGATTCAAGCACTTCGACTGGTAGCCCGCGCGTCTCCGGACCCAGGAGAAACGCGTCGTTTTTCCGGTAGCGCGGTTCATCGTGTCGAACCTTGCCGCGCGTGCTCAAAGCGAAAACTCGTGGTTCGCCAAGGTCGTCCAGGCATAGTTGCAGCGACGCGTAAGTCGCGACGCTGGCGAATTCTCGATAGTCGAGCCCGGCACGTTTGAGCCGCGGTTCATCGAGTTCAAAGCCGAGCGGTTCGATCAGGTGCAGCGCAACGCCAGTATTCGCACACAGACGTATGACATTGCCGGTATTGGGCGGAATTTCCGGCTCATAGAGAATCAGGCTGAACATGGGGACAGTTTACTCATCTTAATTAACGTAAAATGGCTTATCCGATGTCTGGTTCAAAAACAAATCCGCTGCACGTAGACTTCTGCGGCCTTTCGCTCGCATCACCCATCGTGTTGTTGTCAGGCTGCGTCGGTTTTGGCGAGGAATACACTCGCATCGAGGGTTTCTCAAACAGCGACGTCGGAGCCGTCGTACTCAAGGGCACGACCCTGGAGCCCCGGCTCGGCCATCGTCCGCGTCGTATGTGCGAAACGCCCTTGGGCATGCTCAATGCGATCGGCTTGCAAAATCCTGGCGTTGATAAAGTTATTGACGAAATACTCCCCGGGCTCGACTTCAATGAAACCCGCTTTATTGCCAATATTTGCGGGTCTACGATTGATGATTACGCAGCCATTACCAGGCGCTTCGATGATTCGCCAATCGACGCTATCGAAATCAATATTTCCTGTCCAAACATCTCAGAGGGGGGCGTGCATTTTGGTAACGTCCCGGAAATGTCCGCACGAGTTGTCGCGGCTTGCCGCGCGCAAACGAGTAAACCGATCATCACCAAGTTGTCGCCCAATCAGACGGACATACGCGAGAATGCTCGCCTGTGCATCGAGGCCGGGTCCGACGCGTTCGCGGTAATTAATACGGTGACCGCTATGGCGATCGATATCGAGCAACGAACGCCGGTGCTTGGCAATCTGCGGGGCGGCCTGTCCGGGCCGGCAATCAAACCGATTGCATTGCTCAAAACCCTACAGGTTTATGAAGTCTCTAAACCACACAATATTCCGATCATAGGGCAAGGCGGCATCACGACGCCCGATGATGCTATCGAATTCATGATTGCAGGGGCCGCAACGGTCGGCATCGGCACCGCGCTTTTTTACGAACCGCTGGTGTGCCCCGAAATCAATGCCGGCATTACCGCTTATCTGGAACGCCACGATATGGCGTCCGTTGCAGAGCTTGTCGGATCCATGAGTTCGTAGGTGCACGCCGCACGGTCGACGTCCACTTTGTCTAAACGGCGGCCCCGACACGGTAGCTCCTCTCGCTCAATGTCGCTTCGACGTCCCTGTCTCGCTCCAATCCACGAATCCTCGCTCTCGCTGTCCCTGCTCCGCTCGGCTTCGACGACGCTCGACGAGCCACCGTATCGTGGCCGCCCTCCGATCATCGTCGGGACGGCGGGCGGAATGTTCCGCGCAAGACTCAGCAGGAGCGCGGTATCGGTGTGTTTGCTCGCGCGTCGTCCGCAGCGCTGCGACGCAGGACGCCCAAGCAAGCGCAGGCCGATCCGAGCGAAGCAGGACGCCGAGCGAGGTTAAGCGCGAGCAAATACCCGGTACCGTGCCCGTGCCTTGGTTGCGCGGGGTCTTACGTCAGTCCAGGTTCAAAGCCTTCATCTTGCGCGTCAGCGTATTGCGGCCCCAGCCCAATAGTTTGGCCGCTTCCTGTCGGTGCCCGTGCGTCTGATTCAATGCGCTCTGAATCAGGGTTTTCTCAAACTCGGGAAGGGCGCTCGCCAATAGCGTTGCGCCGTCTGTCGCGGTCAGTTGCTGCTGTGCCCATGCTCCGAGACTGCGGGTCCATTCCAGGGTAGCGCGTTGCGGTGTCTGAGCGCCGCCCAGGTCGCTGGGTATGTCTTGCGACGCGATAACGCTGCCTGGCGCCGTAAGCGTCAGCCGCCGTGTCGCATTAACGAGCTGCCGAACATTTCCCGGCCAGTCATATGTCTGCAATATATCGAGCGCTTCAGCGTCGACCGTTTTAGCGGGTGACTCAAGCTCTTTAGCGGCTTCGGCGAAATAATGACTTAGTAGCATCGGAATGTCCGCCCGGCGCTGCCGCAGAGGCGGCGTATTGATACGAATGACGTTCAGGCGATGGTAAAGATCTTCGCGGAATCGCGATTCTTTGACCGCCCTGGGCAGATCCTGATTGGTTGCTGCAATAACACGAACATCGACCCGGACAGAGGCCTGTCCGCCAACCCGGTAAAACTCGCTCTCGGCGAGCACGCGCAATAATCTCGTCTGTAGTGCCGGCGACATGTCGCCAATTTCGTCCAGAAACAATGTGCCACCATCAGCCTGTTCGAAACGCCCGATGCGTTTCGCGTCCGCGCCCGTGAACGCACCTTTTTCATGACCAAACAATTCGGTTTCGAGTAGCTCCGAGGCAATCGCCGACGTGTTCAGTGCGACAAACGGTTTGTTGGCGCGCGGGCTGTGTTGGTGCAATGCGCGTGCAACAAGCTCTTTGCCCGTGCCAGACTCGCCCGTAATGAGTACCGTCATGCTCGAGCCCGCCAGCCGCCCGATCGAACGGTAGACCTCCTGCATGGCAGGCGCTTTGCCGATTAACGAGGGTGATTTTTTCGCTGCGGCTTCACCGTTGAACGGTGCAATACCATTTTGCCTTGCTGCTTTGAATACCAGGTCGATTGCCTCATCAATATCGAAAGGCTTGGGCAAGTATTCAAAAGCGCCGCCCTTGTATGCGGCGACTGCGTTTTCCAGATCCGAATGTGCCGTAATGACGATGATCGGAAGACCTGGCGATGCCTCTTGCAGCCGCTCGAGCAAAGCGATGCCGCTCATGCCCGGCATGCGAATGTCGGTTATAAGAACATCCGGTGTTTCATGCTGAATGGCATCGAGTAAGTGTTCTGCACGCTCGAAACTTCTTGCTCTCATGTCGGCCTGTCGCAGGGCTTTTTCGAGCACCCAGCGAACCGACTGATCGTCATCAACTACCCACACGTTTAGCGGCTCAGTCGTCATGTCGATTGCGCCTGATCCAGCGGTATACGCACAAGAAATACGGTTCGCCCCGGGCGGCTCTCGAATTCGATCAGTCCGCCGTGTCGACTTAGCAATTCCTGCGCTGCCGGCAACCCCAGGCCTGTGCCATCCGGCCGGCTCGTCACCAGGGGATAGAAAATCGAGTCTTGCAGATCGTCGGGAATACCCGGGCCGTCGTCTTCGATCTCTATCGACGCGATCACCCGATGTCGTGTGTCACCAATCGTATAATTCAGCACTGCGCGACTGCGCAGTGTAATTACTCCCTGCCCCTCAAGCGCAGTCGCCGCGTTGCGAACCAGGTTCAAAAACGCTTGCACTATGTGGTCGCGGTCAAGATCTATCAATGGCAGACCAGGATCGTAGTCTCGCTTGATTTTCAGTGTCGGCTTGTTTTCGGCCTCAATAATTCGTACCACATACTCGAGCAGCTCGTGCACGTTGACCGGTGCTTTATTCGGTGGCCCCCCCGGCCCTAGCAAGGTGTCGACGAGACTGGCCAGGCGATCGGTTTCGCTGATCACTACGTCGGTATACTCACGCAGCTCGTCATCGTCGAGCTGGCGCTCGAGTAATTGTGCCGCGCCGCGTATACCGCCGAGTGGATTCTTGATCTCATGCGCGAGCTGGCGAATCATCTGTCGTCCAGCGCCATGTTGTATCAGCAACGCATTTTCGCGACTGATTCTCGCGCGCCGCGTTACGTCCGTAATTTCGACGATTAATGCTGCTCCGTCACAATCAATGGGCGACACACGACAGTCGACAATACGCTCATCAGCATGTACCTCGGTCGGAGCAAGTCGCATCTCGTTGGCGTAATGATCGCCCGTCTTCCGGACGCGGCTTAATATGTCCCGCAGCTCCGGCTCATCGTCGAGTAGCCGCAATACCGGTTCACCGACGGCGCGACGCGCGCTGATACCCAGGATGTTCTCTGCCGCCGGGTTGAGTCCGACGATCAGCATACTGTTATCGAGGAGGATGACACCCGAGCTCAGACTGTCGAGAATTTTTTGGGAGTTTCGATCGAACGTTCCACTGTCGCCGGAACGTTGCGGCGCTTTATCGCCGCCTATGTTCGGCCCGGCACGTTTATAGTGTTCTGCTGCACGTAGAACCGATTGGGCACGCTGCGAATCATCAGCTTGCCCGTCTCGTCGATGACTTCGACCTGAATGTTGTGCACGCCCCGATATACTTCCTCGAGCTGGAAGTTCTGACCCGTCACAATTGTCGGCTCGCCGCCGTCGAAATACACGCGAACCTGGTGTCCGGCTTGCAGACCCGGATCTAACACCAATGTGACGTTTAATACGCCGCCTATATTCCACAGTGTTTCTTCAGGACTAGGAGAGGCAACTGACAGGCTTTCGTAGCGGAACGTAGCCATTTGCACAATGGCTGGAGCCGCGTCAGTTGATCTGCTCGGTGAGAAACGCGTTCTGTTCGGACGTTCGGAGTCGGCCAGCTCAACACGCTCCGCGCCTTCGCGAGGTCGATCGGAGTAATGCACCACTCCGTCCTCCTCGGTCCACTTGTAAGCCGTTTCCGCCATGGCCAGAGAAGCCGCCAGCAGTCCGGCAAGGATGAGTATTGAGCGTGCTTCCATAGACTTAGCATAACAGCGCTGGTGTAATTTGGGGTAGTCACCGGGCCGCAAAATGTCGCCCGGTTCACACTTTTAGCCTTCAAAGACTGTAATACATGTCAAATTCGACCGGATGCGTCGTCATTCGCAACCGCGTTACGTTTGCCATCATAAGGTCGAGATAAGCATCGATGAGACCATCTGAAAATACGTCGCCGGCTTTGAGGAAATCACGATCATCGTCGAGAGCCCCCAATGCCTCGTCCAGCGAGAATGCGACGAGCTTGAGATCCTTTTCTTCTTCGGGTGCAAGGTCGTACAAATCCTTGTCCATGGGGTCGCCCGGATGAATCTTGTTCAGGATGCCATCGAGGCCCGCCATCATCATCGCCGAGAACGCCAGGTAAGGATTGGCCATCGAGTCCGGGAAACGTATTTCAAGGCGGCGGCCCTTCGGATTCGAATCATAGGGAATGCGAATTGACGCAGAACGATTGCGTGCCGAATACGCCAGAATCGTGGGTGCCTCGAATCCGGGTACCAGGCGCTTGTAGCTGTTCGTTGCCGGGTTCGTAAATGCATTCAGCGCCCGCGCATGTTTAACGATGCCGCCGATGTAAAACAGCGCTGTATCGGACAGCCCCCCATAACCATCTCCTACGAACAGGTTTTCTCCGCCTTTAACGAGCGACTGATGTACGTGCATGCCGTTGCCGTTGTCGTTAACGAGAGGTTTGGGCATGAAGGTCGCCGTCTTGCCATACGCGTGAGCCACGTTGTGAACGACATACTTGAGGATCTGCACTTCGTCCGCCTTGCGCACTAAGGTGTTGAATTTCGTACCAATTTCGCACTGGCCTGCCGTTGCCACTTCGTGATGATGTACCTCTGTTTCGACACCCATGTCCTCGAGCGCCAGGCACATTGCCGAACGCAAATCGTGTAAGGAATCAACCGGCGGAACGGGAAAGTAACCACCCTTGACGGTCGGCCTGTGTCCCGTATTGCCATCTTCGTAATTGCGATACGAGTTCCACGCGCCCTCTTCAGAGTCAATCTTGTAACCGACACCTTGCATGGTGTCTTCCCAGGCGACGTGATCAAAAACGAAGAATTCATTTTCCGGGCCGAAATATGCGGCGTCCGCAATTCCGGTTGATTTGAGATACGCCTCGGCGCGACCGGCCAATGATCGCGGGCAACGGTCGTAACCCTGCATCGTCGATGGCTCGATAACATTGCAGCGCAGCAGTAACGTCGTCTCATCGGAGAACACATCGATCACTGCCGATTCCGGATCGGGAAGCAGAATCATGTCGGACTCGTTGATACCCTTCCAACCAGAGATTGACGAACCGTCGAACATCTTGCCGTCTTCGAACAGATCTTCGTCGGCCGTGTGAGCCGGCACGGTTACATGCTGCTCCTTGCCTTTGGTGTCGGTAAAACGGAAGTCGACGAATTTGACGTCATTTTCTTTTATCAGGTCGAGTACTTCCTTGGGCTTCATGAATCTCTCCTCCGGTTCGTCAAAGTATAGAAAGGGCCCGCCTTACGCGGGCCCGGATGTTTTAATAAGTGCACGATGCGTGCCAAAATGGTGCGTCACATAACCTATTGATTTAATTGATATTAGCGCGCTACCTGCGCACGAATGCGCACCAGTATAGTGCATAACGGTCCACATTGGCACTACTTTGGTGCGCAGCTCGACGGGTCTGTGAACCGGTTGTGCAACGAACGACAAATATATCGGCTGGGAGCCGCGCCCACGATATACTGCGCGCCTTTGATCCCAGTGATTCCCGAATGGCAAAGAAAAAACCGTCCGAGACGCTCAGCTTCCAGGACCTGATCCTAAAACTGCAGCAATACTGGGCGGAGCGCGGCTGCGTCATCATGCAGCCCTACGACAAAGAGATGGGCGCGGGTACTTTTCATCCGGCGACCTTCCTGCGAGCAATCGGACCCGAACCGTGGAGTGCGGCGTATGTGCAGCCTTCGCGCCGGCCGACCGATGGTCGTTATGGCGACAACCCGTTTCGACTGCAGCATTACTACCAGTACCAGGTCGTTATCAAACCCTCGCCCGATGACATCCAGGAGCTGTACCTCGAGTCACTGCGCACGATTGGTATCGATCCGACCGTACAAGACATTCGTTTTGTCGAAGACAACTGGGAGTCGCCATCGCTCGGTGCCTGGGGTCTGGGCTGGGAAGTCTGGCTAAACGGCATGGAAATCACGCAATTCACGTACTTTCAACAGCTTGGCGGACTCGAATGCCGGCCCGTTACCGGCGAGATCACTTACGGCCTCGAACGTCTTGCAATGTATCTACAGGCCGTTGAGAGTATTTACGATATCGTCTGGACCGACGGGCCGCGGGGCAGCATTACTTACGGTGATGTGTATCACCAAAACGAGATCGAACAATCCAGGTACAACTTCGAAGAAGCGGACGTCGACTACCTGTTCAACGCGTTCGATCACGCGGAGCACGAAAGCGAGCGCTTGATCGAAATCAATCTTGCCTTACCGGCCTACGAACAGATGCTTGCCGCGTCGCACGTATTCAATCTTCTCGATGCCCGCAAGGCGCTTTCCGTGAGCGAACGGCAACGCTTTATTCTGCGCGTCCGCACCATGGCGAGTGCCGTCGCCGCGGCCTACTTCGCGTCCCGTGAGGCACTTGGCTTCCCAATGCTTGGTTCAGCCGGTCGTGGAGCGTCCGGCGAATGAAACAAGCACGAGACTTTCTTGTTGAAATAGGCACTGAGGAATTGCCGCCAAAAGCCTTGCGCGCCCTGATGGTGGCCTTCGCTGATAATCTCGAGTCGGCCATCGACGAGGTACGACTCTCGCATGGCACGGTTCACGCGTATGCGAGCCCTCGTCGCCTGGCCGTATTGATTGAAAAGCTCAGCCTCGGACAGGACGACCGTGAAGTTTCGCGAAAAGGCCCACCTGTTTCCGTCGCGTTCGATGCGGGTGGAAAAATGACTCCGGCGGCAACGGCTTTTGCGAAAAAATGCAGGGTGAAGCCATCGGACCTTGGGCGCACAAAAACCGACAAAGGTGAGTGGTTGTCGTGTGACGTCGTTGAACAGGGCCAGCCAACAGCCGAAATCCTGCCGGGCCTTATTGAGACATCGCTCGCTGCTTTGCCGATCCCGCGCCGCATGCGTTGGGGCGATGGCGACGTGGAATTCGTGCGCCCCATACACTGGATCGTGCTGTTGCATGGCAGCGAAATCATCTCGACGTCGATTATGGGTATCAAGAGCGGCAATCAATCGCAAGGTCATCGCTTTCACGCCGATGGCCCGATCGTGATTAAGAACCCGGCAAGTTATTTGCGCGTGCTTGAGAAACCCGGCCATGTCATCGCGGATTTCGAGCGCCGCCGTGAAATGGTCAAAGATGGCGTCGAAGCAGCGGCCCGGGCGGTTAACGGCCATGTCGTCAATGGCGACTCGCTTTATGATGAAGTGACATCGCTCGTCGAATGGCCGGTACCGATGACCGGCAGCTTTAACGAGGAGTTTCTCAAGCTGCCGCGCGAGGTTGTCATCTCGACACTGACCGAACACCAGCGTTACTTTCCGCTAGCCGACAAGCACGGTGAATTGCTGCCGCGCTTTATTGCCGTTGCCAATATTGAAAGCCGCGACCCTGTCCAGGTTAGCGCCGGCAATGAACGCGTCATCCGGCCACGACTGGCCGATGCTGCTTTTTTTTGGGACAACGATCGCCGCACAACACTGGCCGGACGTCAGGACGCCCTGCGTGAGGTCGTTTATCAGCGCGGACTCGGCAGCCTTTTTGACAAGTGCGCTCGTATTACGAAACTGGCCAGGTGGATCGCCGCAGCCCTGGATGTCGACCCGGACAACGTAGCGCGCGCTGCAGCACTGTCGAAGTGTGATCTGTTGACAGGCATGGTCGGTGAATTTCCAGATCTGCAGGGCATCATGGGGCGCTACTATGCCGCCGCAGATGGCGAGCCGGATGCCGTCGCAGATGCGATCGGCCAGCACTACCTGCCCCGCTTCGCGGACGACGAATTACCGACCTCGATTGATGGCCAGGTTCTGGCGCTGGCCGACAGGCTCGATACCCTCGCGGGCATTTTCTCAATCGGCAAAAAGCCGTCGGGCAACCGGGATCCGTTTGGTCTGCGCAGGGCTGCTCTGGGTATCGTGCGCTTGCTCGTCGAATGTGGCCTGGACCTGGACTTGCACGCAATGATCGGCGCCGCTGTTGACGAGCAGCCGGCTGGCAAGACAGACAAAAGCGAGATTTGTGATGCCCTGTACACATTCATCAGCGAGCGCCTGCGTCGATATTTCCTCGACCGCGATTCCGGGCTCGCAACAGAAACATTTGATGCTGTGCTGGCGCGTCGCCCATCGTCACTCGTCGACTTCGAACGCAGGCTTGGTGCGGTTCAGGCCTTCATCGCGCTCGAGCCGGCATCGAGTCTCGCGGCAGCGAACAAGCGAATTGCAAACATTCTCAAGCAGGCGGGCGATTACGAGGCCACCGCTGTCAATGCAGATTTGCTCAGCGACCCGGCGGAGATTGAGCTGTGGTCTGCGCTCGAGCAGGCGCGACAAATCGTGCAGCCGATGCTCGAGAACCACGAGTACACCGCCACGCTGAGTGCTCTTGCCGCGCTGCGCGAACCCATCGATCGGTTTTTTGACGACGTACTGGTTATGGCCGAAAACGAAGCAACCAGAAATAACCGTCTTGCTCTGCTGCGGGAGTTGCGTGCATTGTTTCTGGACGTGGCGGACATTTCCAGGCTCGCGATTAGCTAATACAGCACCGTGGCGATGATCTTCAGGATGGAAACTTAATGTGATGTTGACCCTTCGTTCCCTGCTTTTTACGGGCTTTCTCTTCGCGTCGTCGCTTATCGCCGGCACGCTCGAGTTGTTCGTATTTTGGGCGCCGCATCGAGTGCAGTGGGCCATTGCCCGGGGCTGGGCGTTTTCCAACCTGTGGGCGGGCAAGTTCTTTTGCGGACTCGATGTCATCACCGAGGGTACGGAAAATATACCGGACAAGGCCAGCGTCGCACTGATCAAGCACACGACCGCCATGGAGACATACTGGCAGATCGCTGCGCTGCCTGCGCAGACCTGGGTCCTCAAGAAAGAGCTCTTGATGATTCCGCTTTTCGGCTGGGGGCTCGGGCTCGTATTAAAGCCAATTGCCATTGACCGTAAGGCTGGCGCCGCGATCATCAAGCAGGTCATCGAACAGGGCAAGGATAGAATCTCGCGCGGCCTTTGGCTGACCATTTTCCCCGAAGGCACGCGCATGCCTCCCGGCGAAACCCGACGCTATGGAGCGAGCGGCGCCGCGGTGGCAAGGGAATCCGATTGCATGATTGTCCCGGTTGCGCACAATGCCGGAGACTTCTGGCCAAAGCGCGGCCTGCGCAAGTATCCTGGTCGGGTTCGCTTTTGTATCGGGCCGCCGATCGACCCTGCGGGACGTACTCCGAAAGAGATAAACAAGCTCGCACAAGACTGGATCGAGGGCAAAATGTGCGAAATAAGCAGTCTTTACAAGAACCCGTAATAGACGGGCGACGACAACCCGGCCCGGGTTATTCATGAGGAATCCGGGCTAATCTGACAAGGGATCAAGCATTATGAGGAATCTACTGGCGGCGGCATGCGTCGCGCTGGCTCTTTTTGCCTGCGATAACATGATCGAAGAAGCGCCAAAGGCATCTTCGGACCCTCTACATCTCATTACCAGGGACAGCATCTACGCTCACCTTGAGTTTCTCGCCGACGATGCGCTGGAGGGGCGCCAGACCGGGTCGCCGGGCCACGCAAAGGCCGCAGAATATGTGGCTGGTCGCTTCGCGGAATTTGGCCTTGAGCCCGGCGGCAGCGACGGCTGGTATCAGCTGGTGCCGCTGCAGAGCTACCACATCGACATCGACAGCCCGTCGTTTGTCATACATCGCGAGTCCGGTGACATTACGCTCGTTTACCGGAACGACTACACGATGGGTGGCGACAAGGTTCGCGACGAGACCGCGGTGCGGGCTGAAGTCGTCTATATCGGTTATGGCGTCCATGCGCCTGAGTTTGGGTATTCCGACTACGAGGGCGTCGACCTGGAAGGAAAAATCGTCGCGGCATTCGGCGGCGCTCCGGCGGCACTTCCAGGAGAGGAGAGAGCATACCACGCATCAACGCGCACCAAGGCAACGGAGGCCGTCGCAAGGGGCGCCATCGGTTGGGTCGCACTGCGTTCGAGACACTCGCAGGAATCCTATCCCTGGGAGCGAGCGAAAAAAGCGGCCGGCCTGAAGCCGGGCATGACCTGGGTTGATGCGTCAGGCGCTGCGGCGAATTATTTTCCGGAGCTTCTGGGCAGCGCGTACCTCAGCGAGCATGCTGCCGCCGACCTTTTCGAGGGTACGCCGATCAGTTTCGAAGAGGCGCTCGATTCCATCGACGCGTCGCAACCGTCATCCGTACTGCTGGGCATTGAAGTAACGCTGTCGCGCAAAACCGATCTCGGTCAACTTAGCAGTCCGAACGTCATCGGTGTCATCCGTGGCACAGATCCGGAACTCTCGAATGAGTACATTGTTTACACGGCGCACCTCGACCATATTGGCCGTGGTGTCGAAGTCGACGGTGACGACCTCTACAACGGCATGTACGATAACGCGATGGGCACTGCGCTCATGATCGAAGCGGCCCGCGTCCTCGCCGCGTCGCCATTGCGACGCTCGATTATGTTCATTGCATTAACGGGTGAGGAGAAGGGTCTTCTCGGTTCCGATTATTTCGCGCACTATCCAACCGTGCCAATCGATTCCATTGTTGCCAACGTCAACATCGACATGCCGCTATTCCTGTACCCCTTAGCTGACGTGGTCGCTTTTGGCGCCGAGCACTCCTCGCTGCAAGCCATCGTTGCCGCTGCTGCTAACGCCGAAGGTTTTACGCTAACCCCGGACCCGGTCCCGGAGGAGAACTTTTTCGTCCGCAGCGATCAGTATTCCTTCGTTCGCCAGGGCATACCGGCGATTTACCTGGATCCGGGCTTTGGCACGACGGATGCGGAAATCGACGCAGAAGCCATTTTCCAGGATCATTTGCGGAATCACTATCACCGTCCGTCCGATGACCTGAGCCGGCCAATCGACTGGGACTCCGCCCTGCGATTTGCGCGGGCCATCACCCGGATTGGGCTGGGCATCGCCAATGACGATGCCCGACCGACCTGGAACGAGGGTGACTTTTTTGGCAACAAGTTCGCGCCAAAATAGTGCCTACCAGATTTTGACGCGATCCTCCGGTGCAAGATACAGGGCGTCGCCCTCTTCCACCTTGAATGCCTCGTAGAACTCCGGCACATTTCTGACAGGGCCGTTGGCCCGGTACTCCTCTGGCGCGTGCCGGGCTGTGGCAATGCGTTGCCGCAATGCTTCATCGCGAGACTTGCTGCGCCAGACCTGGGCGTACCCCAGGAACACCCGCTGCTCGCCCGTGAAGCCGTCGATCACGGGCGCCTCCACACCATCGAGTGACATCTGGTAGGCCAGCAAGCCGACCGTGATGCCGCCGAGGTCGCTGATGTTCTCGCCGAGTGTGTATTCGCCATTGACGTTCAGGTCCGCAAACGGGGCAAACGCCGAATACTGCTCGACCAGCTTAGCGGTACGCGCCTCGAACTCGGCGCGATCCTCATCGGTCCACCAGTTACGCAATTTCCCGTCACCATCGAATGCGCTGCCGGAATCGTCAAAGCCATGGCCAATCTCATGACCGATAACCGCGCCGATTGCTCCATAGTTCACCGCATCATCAGCGTCCAGGTTAAAAAACGTGGCTGCAAAATGACCGCCGGAAACACGATTTCATTCAGCGCCGGATGGTAATAAGCATTCACGGTCTGCGGCGTCAATGCCCACTCACCTTTATCAACGGGGTCGTTGTGCCTGTCCATTTTTCTTCGGTGTTCGGCCAGCGCCGCCCGCTCGAGATTGCCGAACAGGTCGTCGGCCTCGATGTCGAGTGCGGAGTAATCACGCCATTCATCCGGATAGCCTACTTTAGGCGTGAATTTCGACAGCTTTCGCAGCGCTTCAACTTTCGTTGCATCGCTCATCCAGTCGAGTTCCTTGATGCTTTTCTCATAGGCATTAATCAGGTTGGCGACCAGTTGATTTCGGGCATGGTGTCGCTGAGGTCCGCGCGCGCAATCGCCTTGTAGTTTTCCGCGCGATTCCGCACTGCCTCTTTCGTCATGTTCTTCTCTGCAAGCCGGGTTTCCAGCGCCATGATGGTCGTCGCCGCCGCAGCCGCGTCGGGCAATCCAGCCAGGTCAAACATCTTTTCGATGTGTACGACATATTTGTCGCGAATGTCTGCGGAGATATCGTCATCTTCTCGTGCAACGAACGATTCAACAATTACCGATCCGTTCATTTTATTATCGTGATTCGTATCACAATTCTCGACGATACCTTTCGCGAAATCGCCGGTTGCCGATTCTTCGATGATTATCTTGACGTTTTCCTGGGCGTCATCGGCCAGGATGACGAAGCCGCCATAGTTCGCCTTGTCGACCGGAATCTCTGTTTCATCAAGCCACTTGCCGTTCATGTAGCGAAAGAAATCATCGCCCGGCTTTACGCTCGTATCCATGTAGTGCACATCGATACCGGATGAAAGCGGCGCAGCCACGTTTACAACGGCATCGGGCTCTTGTCCGCAGCCAGCCAACACCAATAGCGCTGCTGCGCTCATTAATCGTTTGATCACAGTAATCCCCCATTTTTGTTTATTGCTCACTGTAAGTCGCGGCCATGCGATAGACCGATGTCGTTCTAGTTAGTTTCGACTTCCGGGCGACTCGCCGAGCTGCTTGAGCTCCGCAACCTCCGCCTCGGTCAGGGAAAATATTTTGCGGATCCGGCAACCCCGTATCGTGTCAAATCGCGAGCGTATGATGTTCCTTTCCCTGCGTATGTCGGCCACAATGCGAGTGCGGTCTTCCAGCTCATAACATGCGCGGATAAATTCAACCAGGTAGGCGGCCTTGCGCGTTTCGTAAATGATAAATTCGTCCGCGATCGCTTGCCAGCTATCGTTGCTGCTCGAGCGCAGCTTGTCGAGCTCTTCGAGGTCCCGCACGGCGACAAAGTCGCGGACCGCCTGCCCTTCATCCTGCGTGACCGGCTTATCTTGTGTATCTTGTGCAATACACGCTAACAGCAGCGTTGACAGCGCAATGCCCATCGCCGTTTTCATCCGGCTGTCCCGGTCTCTGTAACCTGACCCCTCTCGTTTGCATAAAGCTCCGCGATGAATGCGGACGCTTTCGGGTAATCCTCAATCCAGCGTTCGATATCCGCACGCATTGGCGCCGGCGCACGATTTCTGGCGATGCGGCATGCATCAGCCCTGCCGCCTGCATAACCATCGGGCTGCAACCAGATCCCGGAAATCGCGGCGAATGCAATATCGACGTAGTCTAATTCATTGCCACCCAAGATAAATTTCCTGCCATCGGCAAGTCTCAGGTCGATGTCCGCTAGCATCTCCTCGATGTGGTGAACCGCTTTCGCATAGTGCTCGTCACTCAGCGAAAATGTCCTGCGAACGAAAAACGTCAACAGCGGAAAAAGCGGGCGCAGCAGCTGCCGCTGCCACCATGGCACAAACGGGCTGTCGACACCCCAGGCATGCAGCGTTAACTCGCGATCCAGAAGTATGTGGTAATACACCCAGACCTGCAGGTTGACGCCATACCGATCGATGCGTTCTTCGAGCTCAAGTCGCACATCTGTCGGCTCGAGAAAGGCGGCTTTGTCGCCCTGCGTTACCGAATATCGACCGTACAGGAAACGCAGGATTTCCGGCGAGTTGCCCATCGACGAGTACACAATGCCAGTGCGAAATCTAAGCACCGGTACCGAGCGACCCCTGAAGACCGCGCCGAGCACACCTGCATGGTGTTGCTCGGTGTACGCGATATCCAGCCGATCCAGGCACCAGCGAACCTTTTCAACAAAGTGGCTCAATGAAATCGTTTCAAGAACGACGGCGGGCGCCGTCTCGAATGCTGCGATCCCACCCACGGTTAGGGCCCAGCGCCAGACCAGCGTCAGTAACACAAGACCAATCGCGGAGAAAACAGACAAACCGAACGCCGCCACGACAATTGGCAGGGCGAGCAGAAAAACCGCGTGGGCCTGCCGGCGCTTATCAAACATCGCGTTGGTTTCGCAAGCTAGACGTCGAGATTAACTACAGCCAGCGCATTTTTTTCGATGAACTCTCGCCGCGGCTCGACCTGGTCGCCCATCAATGTCGTGAAAATTTCATCCGCTTTGACCGCATCTTCGATCTTTACCTGCAGGAGGCGCCGTGTTTCAGGATTAACTGTGGTGTCCCACAGCTGCTCCGGGTTCATTTCGCCCAGACCTTTGTAGCGCTGTATTGACTGGCCTTTGCGCGCTTCGTTCATTAACCAGTCCACTACTTCTGAAAACTCGCTGACGGTCTCCCTGCGCTCGCCTCGCTGCACGAAGGCGCCCTCGCCCAACAGCTCAGAGAGCTTGCCGGACAGCGACATGATGTGTCGATACTCATTGGTGCCGAAAAGCTCCCTCGGCAAATAACGCGTTGTGCCGACGCCATGCTGAACTTTCGTTATCTCAATACGCACGCCCTCGCCATCTTCATCGCCACGATCAAGCTCTGCCGAGTACGAACCTCCGCTCTTGATGTGCGCGCGGTCGCCGCCGCCCTTTGGCAGCGCTGCCGACAACGCCTCTGTCCAGGCGTTGAGCCTGTCGAGGTCGTCGCTGATCTCACTCGTAACCTGCGGCAGTGCGCTGATTGTGCGCAACACCGCTTCGTCATAACGCCCTGTCAATCTTGTGATGATATTTTCAACAGCAATGTATTCCTTCGCCAGCGCCTCGAGCGCTGCGCCCGATAATGCGGGAGCGTCTTTGTTGACATGCAGCTCTGCATTATCCAGCGCAGCGTTGAGCAGATAACTGTTTAGTTCTGCGTCATCCTTGACATAGACCTCCTGCTTGCCGCGCTTGATTTTGTACAGCGGCGGTTGTGCGATATACACATGCCCGCGCTCGATAAGCGCCAACATCTGCCTATAGAAAAACGTCAATAACAAAGTTCGAATATGCGCACCATCGACATCAGCATCGGTCATGATGATGATGCGGTGATAACGCAATTTGTCCGGGTCAAAATCTTCCCGCCCGATTCCACAACCTAAAGCAGTAATCAGCGTTCCCACTTCGACCGATGCCAGCATTTTATCGAAGCGCGCCTTCTCAACATTCAGAATCTTGCCCTTCAAAGGCAGGATCGCCTGGGTGCGCCGGTCGCGGCCTTGCTTCGCAGAGCCGCCGGCCGAATCACCCTCGACGAGAAACAGCTCTGACAATGCCGGATCTTTTTCCTGGCAATCCGCCAGTTTGCCCGGCAGACCGGCGATATCGAGTGCGCCCTTGCGTCGCGTCATTTCGCGAGCTTTACGTGCCGCTTCTCGTGCCCTTGCCGCATCAATGATTTTGGAAACTATGGTCCGCGCTTCTTGTGGATGCTCAAGCAAAAACTCCTCGAGACGTCTGGACACGGCCTGTTCGACTGCGCCTTTAATTTCAGATGAAACTAATTTGTCCTTGGTCTGTGACGAAAACTTCGGATCCGATACCTTGATCGACAATACTGCCGTGAGGCCTTCGCGCGCGTCGTCGCCCGATGGCATAAATTTATCTTTCTTGCTACCGAGCTCCTTTTCGATATAGATATTGAGGGTCCGCGTCAGCGCTGTCCGAAATCCCGCGAGGTGCGTCCCGCCGTCTCGCTGCGGAACATTATTGGTATAACAAAACATGTTTTCCTGGTAGCCATCGTTCCATTGAATCGCTGCTTCGACGCCGACGCCATCCTTCATTGAGGAAAAATAAAACACTGTGTCGTGAATCGGGGTTTTGTTCCGATTCAGGTGCTGTACGAAGGCCTTGATGCCGCCTTCATATTCGAACGTCTCCTCGCGCTCAGAGCGCTCGTCGCTAAGGTGGATCCGCACGCCTGAATTCAGGAACGATAACTCCCTGAGCCGGCCCGCAAGAATATCGAAGTGAAATTTGATATTGGTAAACGTCTTGCTGCTAGGCTTGAAACGAATCGTCGTACCCCTGCGGCTGGTCTCACCGACAACGCCTATCGGCCCCACGGGCTCGCCGTGTTCGTACTCTTGCTGATGAGTCTTGCCGTCACGGTGAATGGTCAGCACGAGGTGCTCCGACAGCGCATTCACGACCGACACGCCGACGCCGTGCAGGCCTCCTGAGACTTTGTAGGAATCGTCGTCGAACTTGCCGCCAGCGTGCAGCACCGTCATGATGACCTCGGCGGCCGAGCGACCTTCCTCGGGGTGAATATCAACCGGAATGCCGCGGCCATCGTCGCTGATCGTCATCGATTCATCAGCGTGAATCGTGACGGTAATGTCTTTGCAATACCCTGCCAGCGCCTCGTCAATAGAGTTATCGACAACCTCGAAAACCATGTGGTGAAGGCCCGTGCCGTCGTCGGTATCGCCGATGTACATTCCCGGGCGTTTTCGAACCGCCTCGAGACCCTTTAAGACCTTGATATTACTAGAAGTATAATCTTTTTCGTCCGCCATTCCGTGTCCTCTCCGCACAACCGGTCTATTGTAGCAAATGAGCCCGATGAAAGTGCGTCCAAAGCCTTATATTTCAAGGTCTTTTAGGTGTTTTATGGCGCTCGTTTCCGGGCGGTGACGACGCGTCCGAAAAGGCAGCTTGCGCGGGGCAAATCCAGCCTCAACCGATACGTTTCAGATCGCCGTGTTCCACGTGGAACACGGTCGCGGCTTCGGGAAAAAACCTCAGCTCGGTCTCCAGGCTAGTGGCGACGACCTGACAACCGAGGTTCACCACCCTGTGCATGAGTCGCTGCAGGCCGTCACTATCGAGCTCTGCGGCCGGATCGTCGAGCAATAACAGCAACGGTCGCTCCAGCGCTGTCTGCGCTGTCGCCGTCGCAGCAAGGATCATCGCGCAGGCGAGCAACTTCTGCTGCCCTCGAGACACGAGCTTGCGGGCCCGGCGTGAATCATACATCAGCTTTAAATCCGCCCGGTGCGGGCCACATTGAGTACTCCCTTGTTGCAGGTCGCGCTCCATACTGTCCTCGAGCGCCTTCAACAGCGCCTTGTCTTCATTCCAGCCCTGCTGGTACACAAACCCCACTTCACTGCCGACCAGGTCCTGACCGGCCTCTTCAAGCCCCCTCGTGACGATCTCAAGCGCTTGGCGCCGGCCGCGGTCGATGCGCCCGGCAAATTCGACGAAACCGGCGTTCCAGCCATCTATCGTCGCCACTGCCGCCCCGGATTTGAGAGCCGCGTTACGCTGCTTCAGCGCTCGCCGAAAGCGCCGCCACGCATCCAGAAAACCTGGTTCCACGTGAAACGCGATCCAGTCCAGATAGCGCCGCCGCTGCTCTGGCGCACCACCGACGAGGTTGTGTACATCCGGGTCAATGATCTGCAGTGGCAATACCGCGGCAAGCGCAGCAGCCCCGCCATCCACCTCTCCATCTACATGGACTTCCAGGCCTTCGTGGCTGTTGCGTACCCCCACTTTTGCCTGTCTTTCCCCGGCCTCGACCTGGCCAAACAACACGAATTCCTGTTCACCATGCCGAATAAGGTCTGTCGTGGCGGCGCCACGAAAAGACTTGCCGCGGCCGAGATAAGCCAGCGCCTCCAGTACGCTGGTTTTGCCCGACGCGTTCGGGCCACAGATGAGGTTGTACTCACGATCTGCGTCGAGCTCAATGTTTTCGAGGCAGCGGAAGTTGTGCGCCGTAAAATGCCGAATCGGCACCGCAGGGAACTCGCGGCGCGACTAGAGTCGCATGGGCATTACGACGAATTTACTGTCATCTTTCCCCGGTTGGCGAATCAGGCAGCTTGAGTTGCTATCCAGAACTGACAACGTAACCTCATCGCCCTCGATCGCACCCAGCGCATCGAGCAGGTAATTGACGTTAAAGCCTATCTCGATATCCTCACCGCTATACGACACCTCAAGCTCCTCTTCGGCTTCCTCTTGTTCCGGGTTGTGCGCTTGAATAACAATTCCGCTATTGCGAATGATCAGGCGAATACCACGATATTTCTCATTCGAGAGGATCGCCGTTCGTTGCAACGCGCCTCGCAACGCCGCTTTATCGGCCCTGAGCTCATTACTCGACTCTTTGGGAATCACGCGATCGTACTCCGGAAACCGCCCATCAATAAGTTTCGATGTGAAGCGGATACCCTCGAGTTGAATACGAACATGGTTCGGCCCAAGCTCAATATTGAGACTGCCCTTGCCATCCATCAGCCGTTGTAATTCCAGAATACCTTTTCTGGGCACAATCACTTGTTGCTCGTCAAACGAAGCGCCGTCAATTTCAACTTCACACAATGCCAGGCGGTGCCCATCCGTCGCTACAGCCCGAAGTTGAGTTCCGCCGACCTCAAGAAGCATTCCATTGAGGTAATAACGAACATCCTGTTGAGCCATTGAAAAATGCGTTTTTTCTATCAGCCGTGCCAATACCGTTTGTTCAACCGCAATCGTTTGTCTTGCCTTAATATCTTCAACACTCGGAAACTCCGCTGCGGGCAATGTTACGAGCGTAAATTTACTTCTTCCAGAACGCACAATTAATTTTTCCCCTGCCACGCTAATATCGACATCCGACCCTTCTGGCAGCGCCCGGCAAATATCCAATAGCTTCCTGCCCGACACCGTAATTTCCCCATCCGATTCAACCGTCACTTCCGCCTGCGCAACCAACTCAACCTCGAGGTCTGTCGCCGTAACCAAGAGCTCCCCTTTACGAGCAACAAGCAAAATATTCGATAGAATTGGCATCGTCTGCCTTCTTTCGACGACACCGATTACAGCCTGGAGGGGCTTTAAAAGAACGTCACGAGCTGCTGTTAACTTCATGGGTTCCACCTGTTAATAAATATTGGAAAATACTTTATTATTACTATTATTAAGGCTCTAAAGCCCTGTGGATAATTATATTATTATTTTAAAAATCAATGGTTTATATATGATAAATTGCAGTATAAGCAAGTGGATCAATGGTTGTTGAGTAGTGAATATGCTGTGTATAAATAAGCCAGCTTAAGTTATCCACGCCTTATCCACATTATCCTGTCAGTGTTCTTAACAAATTCAGGTAATCGTTGTCGATCCGTTTATCGGTCTCGCGTAATGATTCAATCCTTCGACATCCGTGCAGAATAGTGGTGTGATCGCGACCACCGAAGGCATCACCAATTTCAGGCAAGCTATGGTTAGTTAATTCCTTAGCCAGGGCCATGGCAACTTGTCGAGGCCGAGCGATCGACCGGCTTCGGCGTTTTGACAAGAGATCAGTAACACGAATCTTGAAGTACTCGGCCACCGTTTTTTGAATATTTTCTATGGAGACCAGGCGGGCTTGAACAGCGAGAAGATCACGTAAAGCTTCCTTCGCGAACTCGAGCGTAATCGATCGATCGGTAAATCGGGAATTAGCAATAACACGGCGTAGCGCGCCTTCTAGCTCGCGGACATTAGAACGAATTCTTTTCGCAATAAAAAAAGCAACTTCCTCGGGTAAGGCCACGCCTTCCGCTTGCGCTTTACTCATTAGAATAGCAACAGACGTTTCAAGCTCTGGTGGTTCGATGGCAACGGTGAGCCCCCAGCCAAAGCGCGATTTAAGCCGTTCCTCGAGCCCGTTGACTTCTTTTGGGTAACGATCACAAGTTAGAACTATTTGTCGTTGACCCTCGAGCAGTGCATTAAAAGTATGGAAAAATTCTTCCTGCGAGCGTTCCTTGCCGGCGAAAAACTGAATGTCATCAATGAGTAAAGCGTCAAGCGATCGGTAAGATTGTTTGAATTCGGAAATTTTATTGTGCTGCAAGCCACGCACCATGTCACCGACGAAGCGTTCCGAGTGAACATAGGCTACACGGGCAGAAGGGCTTCTCTCCAACATCGCATTGCCAACGGCATGCATCAGGTGCGTCTTGCCAAGACCGACGCCCCCGTAAATAAAAAGAGGGTTGTAGGACTTACCGGGATTTTCTGCAATCTGGATTGCCGCTGCCCTGGCAAGCTGATTGCTTTTGCCCTCGACAAAGCTGTCAAAGGTGAAGACCGGGCTCAATCGCGATTCGAGGGCTGCCGGTGCAGGATTGGGAATGCGCACAGGCTTGGGCCTTTGATCGCGGTTCTCGACAGGGCTCGGCTGTCGCGAACCAACCTCCACGACAACTGTCGCCGTCGCGCCGGCGTCATCAACGATCTGCAAAATACGGTCAATGTAGTGTTCTTTGAGCCGATCCACGACGAAGCGATTTGGCGCGAGCAGCCGCAATATCTTGCCGTCTTCGACGGCCTGCAGGGGCCGGATCCAGGTATTGAACTGCTGTTCGGGGAGCTCCGCCTGTAAGTCACGGATGCAGCGGTTCCAGAGCGTGATCTCGGCAGGCAAAAAAGTCCCCAAAAGAATGCGAAAGTTACAGATACAAAGGAAGATCGGGCAGTCTATACCGTCTGCCGAGGCATCGCCAGACGGCGTCATCGAAGGCCCGGCAACGCAATAGAACGCCGTGTTACCGAGCGTCTATTGACACCGTGAAACCATCTGCGTACCCTTGCCGCCCTTCCGGGTGAGCGGCGGTGATCGCCGACATAATACTGACATCATGCTGCTGTAATACTCCAAGGGCTCCAGCAAATGAAACGTACGTATCAGCCAAGCAAGATCAAACGCGCACGCACACACGGCTTTCGTGCACGCATGGCGACGAAAGCCGGACGGCTCGTTCTCAAGCGGCGCCGAGCCAAGGGCCGCGCCAAGCTGACGCCGTAACCGGGCTCGATAGCGTCGAAGGCGATCGTCACGACGGCGAACCAACAGTTACAATTAGGTGGCGGCACGCCATGCCGGTTTCGAAGCAACAGCCGGCTGTTGGATGCTGCTGCGTTTGGCCGTGTTTTTAAAAAAGCAACGCGCAGCCGCGATAGATGGTTTACGGTGCTATGCAGACACAACAAGACCGAAAGGGCACGGCTGGGCCTGGCCATCTCGAAAAAACACTGTCGGGCGGCGACAGCCAGAAACAGAATCAAGCGCATTGTTAGGGAATCGTTCCGGCAGCACCAGGCCGCGCTGGCGGGCCTCGACATCGTCGTCATCAATCAACCTGCTGCCACCATGGGCAGTAACCGGCAGCTTTTTGACAGCCTCGCCGGCCACTGGCAGCGGAGCGACATGAGCCAAAAAGAAGGCATCGCTCAGGACGAGGAATGAATGGATAACCAACGACTGCTGACATGGGCGTTCTTTGGGATAATGGTATGGATGACATACCAGGCCTGGCAGCTGGATTATGCGCAGCCGCCGTCAACGCTACCCGTGGCGGCCGACGCCCCGACGGTAGAGCCTTTAGACAGCGGCTTGCCGGAACTGACCGAGCTGACGGATCCGGCCGACGATACAATTGACGCACCTGTAGTTCTGCCAGCCTTCGATGCTGAGCAGCCGCGTCGCGACGACGTATTGCAGCCCGCCATTCGTGTCGAGACGGACGTGTTAGACCTTGAGATCAGCATGCTGGGGGGAACGCTGCAGCAGGCGAGAATGCTGGAGTACCCGGTCGCCAAGGATCGGCCAGATCAGCTCGTCGACTTGCTAAGCACCGACCCAAACGCGATCGGCCTCATTCAATCCGGACTGCGTTCAACCGGCGACGGGCCGGAGGCGAACCATCGCGCCGATTTCGAAAGCGCACGAACAAGCTATACGATCGATAGCAGCGGTGTTCTTATAGTGCCGATGACGTGGTCGGACGGCAGGGGCATCTCGGTTGAGAAGCGCTATCGGTTTACGCGCGGCAGCTACAAGGTCGAGCTTACACAAACCGTAACGAATCGCAGCGACATATCGTGGCGGGGCGCTGAGTACGTGCAAATTTTGCGGGAGTCGTTCGCGCCAGAGCGATCGATGTTTGATGTCGATTCCTATTCGTTTGCGGGTCCGATCATTTATGACGGTGACAAGTCGGAAAAGCTCAAGCGCGACGATTTGATCGATGACGGCGCGTATTCAATCACGGCAACGAACGGCTGGGTAGGTGCAATTCAGCATCACTTCGTAACGGCGGTAATTCCAGAACCGGGCACGAGTCAGCGCTTTAGCGTGTCGGTTCGCGGACAGATATCTACCGCGAGCGCGATTGGACCTACGGTGGTTGTCGAGCCAGGCGAAAGCCATTCATTCCAGACAACAATTTTCATTGGCCCGAAATTACAATCACAACTCGAAGAAATTGATTCGAGCCTGAAGCTCACGGTCGACTACGGTTGGCTGACCATTATTTCGCAACCGCTGTTCTGGCTTTTGAGCAAGGCGTTTAGCCTGTTCGGCAATTGGGGCGTGGCTATCATTTCGGTCACGCTTCTGATCAAGCTCGCGTTTTACAAGCTTACCGAAGCGAGCGGCCGGTCAATGGCGAAGATGCGCAATCTGCAGCCGCGTATCAAAGCCCTGCAGGAACGCTACAAGGATGACAAGCAACAGCAAAGCCAGGCGATGATGGATCTCTACAAGCGGGAGAAGGTGAATCCGGCCGCTGGCTGCTTGCCGATACTTATCCAGATGCCGTTTTTCCTGGCGTTTTACTGGGTGCTTCTCGAAAGCGTTGAGATGCGCCAGGCACCGTTCGCCTTGTGGATTACCGACCTGTCTACGCGAGATCCATTCTTCATCTTGCCGCTCATCATGGGCGCGGCAATGTTCTTCCAGCAGAAGCTCAATCCACAGGTTGGCGACCCGGTGCAGGTCAAGGTCATGCAGATCATGCCTGTCATTTTCACGGTGTTCTTCGCCTTTTTCCCGTCCGGCCTGGTGCTTTATTGGGTTACCAACACGCTGTTGTCCATCGCCCAGCAATGGAAGATCAACAAGGTCGTTGAGCGGGAAGGGAAGCAGCAGCAAGGGAAGCAGCAGCAAGGGGGCAAGAAGCCGAAAGGCAGCTAGCGCGCCAACGGGTGAGATTTCCGGGCGAGTCCGCAAGGCTTTCTTGTTGTGACCAGGCGGAGATTCTGCAGCACGGCGAAAGCTGTGGTCTCATTGGCGTATGAACGAGGCGATGGACACGATTGTTGCCGCCGCGACCCCGCCAGGCACGGGTGGTGTCGGTATCGTGCGTATTTCCGGTCCCGCCGCCGAACACATTGCATGCAGGATGCTCGGCAGCTTGCCCGAACCGCGTATGGCCACCCATCGGGTATTTCGCGGCGCCGACGGCAGCGAGCTTGACTCCGGCATCGTGCTGTACTTTCCGGGCCCGGCGTCGTTCACGGGCGAAACGGTCATAGAGCTTCATGGGCACGGTGGGCCCGTCGTGATTTCGCTGCTGGTCAACGCGGCCATTGCGCTGGGCGCGAGGCCGGCGGAACCCGGTGAATTTACGAAGCGGGCGTTTCTCAACGAAAAGATTGATCTTGCGCAGGCCGAGGCTGTAGCGGACCTCATCGGCAGCGGCACCGAACAAGCAGCACGGGCCGCCCTGCGCTCATTGTCGGGCGTGTTTTCATCCGCTATCGAGCAAACGGCCGAACAATTAACGCAGCTGCGCATGCAGGTTGAGGCAGCGATTGATTTCCCCGAGGAAGAGATCGATTTCCTTGCCGACGAGGATTTGCAGGCTGGGATCGCGCGGTGTGCGCAGACGTTCGCCAAGCTGTTGTCGCAGACGAGAAACGGGCGCGTACTCAGGGACGGCTACCGTGTCGTCATCGTCGGCAAACCCAATGCGGGCAAGTCGAGCCTGATGAACCGGTTGAGCGGCGAAGATACGGCAATTGTTACCGAGATTGCTGGCACGACCCGAGACATCCTGCGAGAACAAATCAGCATCGATGGGCTGGCGGTCGAGCTCGTCGATACGGCAGGGCTACGCGAGAATCCGGATCGAATCGAGGCAGAGGGCATGCGACGAGCCCGAGCGGCCATCACCAGTGCGGACGCGGTACTCTGGATCCAGGACGCCACCGAGGCGGCTGCGTCGGACATTGGCGAAGACATAGGCGCGGGCGTATCGGTCACGATTGTACGCAACAAGATCGATCTGACCGAAGAATGTGCCGGCGTCGATGCCGACGACGATACCGTCATCCGTCTGTCGGCCAAGACAGGAGACGGCATCGATGCGCTGCGCACGCGGTTGCGCGAGCTTGCCGGCTACAAAGATCTTGGTGAGGGCGCGTTCACGGCGAGACGGCGTCACGTCGAGGCGCTGAATCGAGCTGCGGTGCACTTCGAGTCGGGCAGGCGGGCACTCGAGGAGCGGCACGCCGGTGAGATTCTTGCCGAAGAGTTGCGCCTTGCGCACCAGGCGCTGGGAGAGATAACAGGTGCGACATCTTCGGACGACCTGCTCGGGCAAATATTTTCCGAGTTCTGTATTGGGAAATGAGGCAGCGCAATTGTACGAGGAGACGCCTCAGGGATGAAAGCGCGGTGCGCTAATCGATATTTCGGTTACCGGCCCGTATTTCGTGATGGCCGCGCGAATGAGCTCGGCGTCGCCCAATAACACGAAAACGAGGTCATCGAGGGCCGGGTACACGTCATTGATGACAGTGGCGATGATCTCGCCGTCGGCGTCGGTGATAGCCGCCCCGTAATCGTCGATGTAAGACACATCAAGATTCATGTGCTCGAGCTGCGCCAGGATGCCGGCAAGCTGCGAGGCAGTTTCAAGGCGCGGCGGGAACTGGCCGAGAATGTAGTTCTTGGCCGAATGGATCATCTCTGAGTCGATGCCGGAGGCACGAAGATCGCTGAGCACGCCGAGCACCATATCGATTGCCGCAACCGTTGAGTCAGTCTTTGTGTAGGAAGAAATCGCGATGGATCCGGGCTGTGCCGGCCGCGTCAGAATCGATCTCGCTCCATAAGTGAGACCGGATTTAATGCGCAACTCAGTGTTGAGCATCGACGTAAACCGGCCGCCGAATACCGTATTAGCAATATCGAGCTCGGCGCGTTGAGGATAATCGATCGCGACGCCAACGCTGGCTATCCAGAAATAGGTTTGCGTGGCGCCGGGTTTGTCGACCAGCAAAACGCGGCGGCCGGTTTGCGGCACTGGCGCGGCGACCTCAATCAACGCCGCCGGCGCTTTGCGCCAGCCGCCGAAGGCCGCTGTGAGTTTCTCTTTCATCGCGGTGGAATCGAAATCGCCTGCGACCGCGATAATCAATCGATCCGCGCCAATGTAATCGCGGTAGTAGCCGAGCAAATCGCGATGCCTGATTTTACGCAGGGATTCCTCGCTGCCGGAGGCCGGGTTCCCATAGGGGTGATCGCCAAACAAAAAAGCGTTGCCGTAAATCGGCACGAGGGCGCGCAGGCGGGAGTCCTTTGCTGCGCGGATGAAATTGATCAAGCGCTTGCGGAGCTTGTCCATCTCTGCAGCGTCCAGCGCGGGCCGCCGCAGCATGTCGGCGAGCAGCTCGACCAGCAGGTCTGCGTCGTCGGCTAGAAACTCACCGGAAATCGTGATGGCTTCAAGCGCGCCGCTGGCTGACAACTCGCCCCCGACCGCGGCTACCGATTCGGCGAATTCGGCCGCGTCGCGGTCGCCGGCGCCTTTCTCAAGCAGGCCCGCAAGCAGGCCTGATAACCCCGACAGGTCCTCGGGGTCGCTGCTTGCGCCACCGCGAATGATTACCTCAACCCCGATCAGCGGAACGTCGTGTTTCTCGTGCAGCAAAAAGACGGTGCCGTTGTCGAGCTCGATGCGGTCGAACTTTGGCAACGTCATGCCCTGTCCGCGAGCGGTGGCCACAAGCAACAGCGCGGCCATAGCCAGAAAAGCAAGCGTTGGTCGTTTCATTCTTTCGTCTCCGCGTCGGGCGGCGAGCGCAGGATGCCGACCGTCATGTTGCGCGGCCGGAAAATTTTCGCAGCTACTTCGCGAAGATCATCGGCACTGATTGCCGCGACCTGTTCGGGGAGCTTGAACAGCAGCTCGTAGTCGCCGTTGAACACCTCAAAGTTGCCCAATGCGGACGCTTTGCCGTTGATTGTCGCCAGACCCCGCCAAAAGTCGACCAACAGAATATTCTGTGCTTTGCGGAGCTCGGCGTCAGTTACGCTGTCAACGGCGACGCGCTGCAATTCCTCGAGCATGCGTTGCTCCACGGCCTCCGGATCACCGTCCGGGGGCAGCGTCAGGTAGAAATAGGCCAGGCCGGGGTCGAAGCCTTCGTCCTGGTAGCCGCCGACGGAGATCACGGCTTGCTCCTCTTCGACGAGCGCTCGGTGCAGACGCGAGGAATCGCCAGTGACAAGAATATTCAGCAACAGGCTCAGCGGCAGCGTCTCTGTATCCGTGGCGCTGCCCACATGAAATGCCATGTGCAGCAGCGGCGTTTGCGCCTCGGCCTCGACGATAATCCGGCGCATGCCCTGTTGCTCTGGTTCGATAGTACGAATTTGCGCGGGCGGCTCTTGCGCAGGTATAGGTCCGAAGTATTTCTCGGCAAGGTCGAAAATTTCGCCGGGTGTCACGTCGCCCGTGAAAATCATCGTGCAGTTGTTCGGCGCGTAATAGGTGCGGAAATAACTGCTCAGGTCTGCGGCGGTCCAGGCCTCGATATCGGAGGGCCAACCTATGACCGGAAACTGATAGGGGTGTGCGATAAACGCCGTGGCGTACATCTGTTCACGCAGACGCCGAAAATTATTGTCGTCGATGCTGGTGCGGCGCTCGGAGAAAACGACGCCGCGTTCACTTTCGATAACGTCCGCATCGCTGGTCAGGTTCTGCAGGCGGTCCGACTCCAGATCAAAAATTATCTCGAGCGCCGAACGCGGGAACCAGTCCTGGTATACCGTGACGTCATTCGAGGTATAGGCATTGTTGGCGCCGCCCGCTGCCTCCATGACGCGATCAAATTCTCCGGGCGCCCTGTTCGCAGTGCCGTTGAACATCATGTGCTCGAAAAAATGTGACAGGCCGGTGATGCCCGGATACTCATTACGGCCGCCCGCCCGCACGAAGTTGTACATGACGACGTTGGGAATATCGTGATCGGGCCAGACGATAATCCTGAGTCCATTGCCGAGCGTCAGGCTGCGGATTTCCTCGGGGGTCGCCGCAGTTACAGGCCGCTCACCTTGCGGTGTGCCGGGCACGAGAAACTCGAATTTCGGCAGCAAGCGCTCGCCAAAGACAGCCAGCAGGCCGAGCACGAGCAGAACGGTGACAGCGGCGTTGAGTTTTTGTCCGGTCTTGTAGACGATCGACAGTGTTTGATCGACGTCGGCGGCCTTCTTTAGGCCCGCCGGCGTTATTTCGTAGGTCCAGGCGAAGATCAATGCAACCGGAAAGCCGATCGCGACCAACAACAACACGAAGGTCTCGGTCCAGACAGGCAGGCTGCGCGTTATACCACCGGAGCGGACAATCCACAGGAGCAGCCAGCTGGCGACAACATATAGCAGCGCAACCTTGAGAACGTTGCGGCGCCTGAGTTCGGCGAACAAGGCCATAGCTGAATCCTAACCCAGCAGGCCCTCGCGGCGATACAGGCGGGCGCAGATCCAGGTGAGCAGGGCGCCAATTGCAAGCGTGCTGGACACGGACACCGCGACATACAGCATATTGACGGGCTCATTTTTGACCATGTCGACGAGCAGCAGGTGCTGGCTCAGACTGGGTATGAACATGAAGCCCAGTTGTGGGCGCAGGGTAAGGATGCTGACGATAAGAATGGGCAAGGTTGGTGCCACGAGCACAATGCTGAGCCAGGTCTGCGCTTCCTTGTAGCTCTTCGTAAACGATGCGACGAGCGTCATGATCGAGGCGCCAACCAGGATAAACGGGGTAAGAATTAAGAAGGCCGCAACCACGACCGCAGGCCCGAAATTTGGCGTCATGCCGAGCTGTGCAAATGGCATGAACTTCAACGCGACGTAAAAAGAGCACAAGCTAAGCAACAGAGACAGTGACATGAAAAGACAGGTCGCTGCGATTTTGCCGAGCATGAGCTGGTCACGAGTGACGGGCAAGGACAGCAAGGGCTCGAGGGAGCCGCGCTCGCGTTCCCCCGCGGTCGTATCGATCGCCAGGTACATGCCGCCCATCAACAAGGCAAAGATTAGGAAGTAACTCATCATGCCGAGCAGAATTCCGGCGCGGCCGCTTGGCGTTGAGACATCGACGTCATCGATATCGATTGCGCGCATCACGAGCGGGCTGATACCGCGGGCTACAAGCCGGACCGTCGAAAGCTCCTGGCTGTAGGCGCGTAACGCGCTGCGCGCACGACGCGCATCGCGCTCAACCTGGGTATTCGCGCCGTCCGCGATGAGCTCGATCCTGGCCGGAATTCCATCAGCGAGTTGCGAGCCGAATGCTTCGGGGATGATGACGACGACATCGAGCGTGCCGGTCTTGACGCCCTCGATTGCCGCATCACGGGTTGCCGGCCCGCCGACTATTTCGATGTTGCGGCTCTCGAGATAACGGATCAGATTCGGCGCGTTCTCTGCGCCTATCACCGCCAGCTCCATAGTGCTGTCAACATCGGACAAGGAGCGCTCGATCGACAGGTTTATCACGAACGCGAACAGGATCGGGCCAAACAACGGCCCCATCACCAGTGCAGAAATGAGCGTGCGACGGTCGCGAAAGTTATCGAGGACTTCTTTCGCAAAAACGGCCAGCAAGGTGCGCATCACTCGGGCTCCACCCAATGAATGGCGCGAACGAACGCATCCTCGAGGTCGTCGCAGCCCGTGCGGCTACGAATGCCATCGATGGAGTCGTCGATTGCGACCTTGCCATGCGCAATAATGACGATATCGTCACAAAGTGCGGCGACCTCTTGCATGACATGACTGGAAAACAGAACGCAGCGGCCGGTGTCCCTGAGCTTGAGAATGAGATCGCGCAGTGACCGTGTTGCCATGACATCGAGGCCATTGCTTGGTTCATCGAGAATGATGTTTTGCGGGTCGTGTACGAGCGCACGGGCCAGGGCGACCTTCGTGCGTTCGCCGTGTGAAAAGCCTTTCGTGCGACGGTCGGCGAAGTCCCCAATGTCGAGCAGGCCGATGATGCTGTTGACCTTATCGTCGATAATGCCCTTATCGAGGCCGCATAGTGTCGCGAAATAGGCGATGTTCTCGCGTGCGGACAGGTGTGGATACAGTCCGGCACCATGTGGCAGAGTGCCGATGCGCTGTCGCGCCGCAAGGCCGTCAGCAACAACGTCAATACCATCGATGGTGGCGGCACCCTGGTCGGGCCTCAGCACCGTGTACAACACACGCAAGGCCGTAGACTTGCCCGCGCCGTTTGGGCCCAGCAACCCGGTTATCTTGCCATCGGGAGCATTGAAACTAACGCCGCGTAAGGCCCGCACTTCGCCAAAAGACTTATGAATGTCGCTAACAGTGATCACGGAGCCGGGCCCGAGTAGTTGATGAAGAACGGCATTGCAAAAGCCTCCTCGAGACAATCGCCGTCACCCTCGATGAGCTGCATCGTGGCAACAAACTGAGCAATGAGTCGTGGCATGCAGCCAACGATGGCGAGGCCATGGCCCTGATCTTTGCCGGTCAGCAACCACGCCGTGGAAAGATTCACGGCCGCCAGCTCGGCGTATCGGGGCGGCGTGATCGGGTCGGCGTCGCCGGATAGCAACAACACGGGTTTGTCGGTCGACAATGGGTCGTGCAGGTTGTCGTCGAGAACGCCGGCCGGCCAGATTGAACACAGGGTTTCAATTGCATCGAGCTGCATGGGACCGAGATAACTTGCAGCAATCGCATCATGGTCGAGAGCGGCCCAATCGATGAATGGCGCGTCTTCGGTGCACATGATGGCGTTGTGCATGCCGATGTTCAATGATTCGACCAATGTCGTTACGGACATCTGGTACTGGGCAGCGAGCGGCGCGTAGTTGCCGTTGCTGGCAGAGTCTATGAGTAGAGGCAACAAAGCGACCGTTCTCGGATTGTAAAGCAGCAGGCGAATCGCTGCTTTGAGATGATCGCTGCCAAATTCGAGCGTCTCGAGTTTCGCCGTGACGGGGTCGGGTAATACGACCGAGACAGGGCCACTGTCGAGGTCGGAGCGCAGGGTCGCAAAGTCCTGGCGGAGGTCTGGAAAATGCGCGTTGCAGCCGACGTCATCACGACAGCGATCGAATACTCGATCGATCGCACGCTGTGATTCAGTAGCGATTTCGGGGCCGAGCGGAAGTTGCGGAGGCACTACGCCATCGATGATGAGGGTGCGGGTAGACTCGGGGTAGCGCCGGGCAAAGTGTTGCGCGACGCGTGTGCCATAGGAAATACCGTACAGGTTCAGTGTTTCGTAGCCGAGCGCAGAGCGCAACGCCTCGAGGTCCGTTACGGCCACGCTGGTGGTGAAATATCTTGGATCGTGCGGCAGCGCCTCGAGACATTCCTGCGCAGCTTTAAGCGTCAGCTCGCGAGAGTATTTGCCGTCCATAATGTCATCGTCCACATCGCAGGCCATTGGTGCAGAGTCACCGGTGCCGCGCTGGTCGATAAGGACGATGTCCCGGTCCCTGCGTACGCGTTCGAAAGCAGCAGACCACGCGGCGTAGAAATCGATGCTCGATTGCCCCGGGCCGCCGGCTATCGGCACGAACGGATCCAGCGCCGGTTCGAGGCTCAGCGCCGGGACGATGGCGATAGCAAGAGCAATTTGCCCGGAGCTGTCATCAGCCGGATCAAGCGGCCGATGCAAGGTACCGCAGCGAGCGACAATGCTCGGATAGCCGAGACCGGCGCTGATTCGGCAGTCGGTCAACGTGATAACAGGTGCGCTGTGGACGGCCGTCAAGGCCATCAAAAATATGGCACCGGAAGCAAAAATGCGAATCATCAAAGCTCTGCGAGTCAGTTAAGCGGCGCTATCTTGTCGACATAGCACAGTTAAGTAAAGGACAACGGCACGCATCGACGGATCACAATCAATCCAGTTTGTGTCGAATTCGCTGGCGACTGCTGCAAGCAACGATTAAAATGCGCCGCCCTGATCTCCAAAACATGCGCACTTTTTGATCAATGCCAAAACCTTACGATGTCATAGTGATCGGTGGCGGTCACGCCGGTACGGAAGCCTCCCTGGCTGCCGCACGTGCGGGCGCGCGGACGCTATTGATCACGCAGAAAATATCGACGCTGGGACAGATGAGTTGTAATCCGGCGATTGGCGGCATCGGCAAAGGTCACCTGACAAAGGAGATCGATGCGCTAGGCGGCGCTATGGCGACGGCCATCGATCGTGCAGGTATTCAGTTTCGTACGCTCAATGCGAGCAAGGGCCCAGCAGTGCGGGCCACCCGGGCTCAGGCCGATCGCGAACTGTATAAAAGCGCTATCCGCAACATTCTGGAGAGCGAGCCGAAGCTGTCGATCTCGGAGCACTTGGTCGAGGATCTGATCATCGAGAATGGACGGGCCATGGGAGTCGTGACGGCACAGGGCCTGAAATTTCGCGCTGTGGCCATCGTGTTGACGGTGGGTACATTTTTAGGCGGAAGAATTCTAATCGGGCACACCGAGAAAGCCGGCGGTCGCGTTGGCGATGCAGCGTCGAGTCGCCTGGCGAAGCGCTTGCGCGAATTGCCGTTTCGCGTTGCGCGGCTAAAGACCGGAACACCGCCCAGGCTCGATGGCCGAACGCTCGACTTCGATGCGATGGTCGAGCAGCAGGGCGACGATCCCAGGCCGGTATTTTCATTCCTGGGGCGACGCAGCGATCATCCCGAGCAGGTCTCCTGTCACATCACGAAGACCAACGAAAAAACGCACGACATAATTCGCGGCGCACTCGATCAATCGCCGATGTATGCGGGAATCATCGAGGGCATCGGCCCGCGCTATTGCCCGTCGGTCGAGGATAAGATCGTGCGTTTTGCAGACAAAGTATCGCACCAGATATTTGTCGAGCCCGAAGGCCTGAATTCGAACACGATTTACCCGAACGGAATCTCGACGAGCCTGCCTTACGAAACGCAGCTTCGATTCGTACGTTCGATTCGCGGCTTCGAGATTGCGGACATCACGCAGCCCGGCTATGCGATTGAATACGACTACTTCGACCCACGCGACCTGAAGCCGACTCTCGAGACCAGGTCGGTCGCAGGACTTTATTTTGCCGGGCAGATTAATGGCACGACGGGTTATGAGGAGGCGGCCGCACAAGGGTTGCTGGCGGGCATCAATGCGGCCCGACGGGCCGCGGAAAAAGAACAGTGGGTTCCGCAGCGCCACGAGGCTTATATTGGCGTGCTGGTTGACGACCTCGTTACGCGCGGCGTTAGCGAACCGTATCGGATGTTTACGAGCCGCGCCGAATATCGCCTGATGCTGCGCGAAGACAATGCGGATCTGCGGCTGACGCCGATTGGGCGCGATCTCGGCATCGTCGACGATACGCGGTGGGCTGCGTTCGACACCAAGCGTGAAGCGGTCGCTCGCGAGCGAGAACGCCTTGCGGGCATCGTCGTCAAACCTGTCGACATGACCGAGGCGGATATAGCGCTGCTCGGGCAGCCCTTACAGCGCGAAAGTGCGGCGGCTGACCTGCTCAAGCGTCCGGAGCTTGGCTATGCCGATATTGCGGGGCTATCGATGGTTGGCGACTCGAATTCGCACAACGCCGCGCACGATGAACTGCGCGAGCAAATTGAGTTACAGCTTGAAGTCGAGGTGAAGTACGCGGGTTACATCGAACGGCAACAGCGCGAGATCGCGAAACACGCGAAGCAGGAGCTACTGCGACTGCCCGAAGACATTAATTACGCAGTGGTTGATGGATTGTCGAACGAGGCGCGACAGCGACTGTCGTCATCGCGCCCCGTGACGCTTGGACAGGCGTCGCGACTCGAAGGTGTGACGCCGTCCACGGTTTCGATATTGCTTGTTCACCTGAAGAAACGGCAGCTGCGCAGATCGGCGTAAATGCTCGGGCTTGCGATGAGCAACATCGCACCCGGCAGCGAATCGTGTATCCTTCCGCGCATCCTGATCGCGAAGAACTGCCATGAATATCAGTCGTAATGTGTTGATTGCACTTGCAACTTTCGCGATCGTGGCCGTCGCCCTTTACTCCTATGAGGGCCCTGATAATTCTTTGCCGGCGATTACTACACTGAATCGCGGACTGTCCACCGACCCCGAGTCCCTGGATCCGCACAAGATGCGCAGCGTGCAGGCGGGAGAGGTATTACGCGACATCGGCGAAGGCCTGGCTGGCTACACCGCGACGGGCGAGTTGATTCCAGCAGCAGCCAACAGGTGGACAATTTCTGACGACGGACTTACCTACACTTTTTATATCCGCTCCGATGCGCGCTGGTCGAATGGCGAGGCGTTGACGGCGCCGCACTTCGTATTCAGTCTGCGCCGACTCGTCGACCCGGCGACAGCGGCATTCAATGCACACCTTATCGCTGACATTGAAAATGCGCGTGCCATTTCGTCGGGCGAGATGGAGCCATCGGCGCTCGCGGTCGAAGCAAAAGATGATCAAACGCTGATTATCCGGCTGTTGCGGCCCACACCGTACTTTCTTGCGCTGCTGACATATCCAAGTACGTTCCCGGTCAATCCGGATTCGATCGCAGAACATGGTGACTCGTTCACACGTTCCGGCAATCTGTTATCGAACGGCGCCTACAAGCTTGATGTGTGGGAGCCGGCCTCGATGCTCAAGCTCAGCCGCAATGAGCAGTACTGGAATAACGCGGAAACTGCGATTGATGCTGTGAATTATCACGTCCTGACCCAGCCGATGACCGAGCTCAATCGCTATCGCGCCGGGGAGATTCACGTTACTGAAATTGTTCCGCCGGAGAGTTTCGAACGGATTCGCGAAGACCGCCCAGATGAACTGCGTGTAGCGTCGTACCTGGGCGTGTACTACTACGGCTTTAACCTGAGCAAACCGCCATTCAGGGATAGCCCGCAACTTCGCCAGGCCTTGTCGATGGCAATCGATCGCGATGTTCTCGTCGAAAAGATCACGGGTCGCGGCGAGGCTCCAGCCTACAGCTGGGTACCGGCGGGAATCGATAACTACGAGCCGCGACGCTTCAATTATGCGGACCTAAGCCAGGAAGAGCGCAACGCAAGAGCAAGACGGCTGTATCGCGAGGCGGGCTACGGTGCGGAAAATCCCGCGCAGTTCGAGCTCCGTTACAACACGTCGGACACGCAACAACGCATTGCACTCGCCGTTCAGTCAATGTGGCGCGAGGTTCTCGGTGCAGAGGTGACGCTCATCAACGAAGAGTTTCAGGTGTTGCTGTCCAATATGCGCGAAGCGGAGGTGACGCAGGTATTTCGCTCGAGCTGGATCGGTGATTACAATGATGCACACACTTTTCTCAACATACTGCAGGGCGGTAACCCCGCTAACATGCCGCGTTATGCCAGCGACGAGTACGATGAGCTGATGCTTTCGGCTGCCGAGCAGACCGATCCGAAGCTGCGGCGCGTGTACCTCGAAGAGGCCGAGCGCGTGCTGCTCGCCGATCACCCGGTCATACCGCTGTATTTCTACGTCAGCAAACATCTCGTCAGCCCTCAGGTTTCTGGCTGGGGAGACAACGTGCTGGATTATCATTACAGTCAGCATCTGAGTCTCGCAACAGACTAGTCTCAGAACTGGATAACGCTTTGCTGCGCTACACCTTGCTTCGAGTGCTGGGTGCAATTCCGACGCTGCTGTTGGTAATTGTTCTCGCTTTTTTGATGGTGCATGCTGCGCCGGGCGGACCGTTTGACGACGAACGCGTACTGCCGCCCGAGATCGAAGCGAATATTGCGAAAAAGTATCATCTCGATGAAGCACTTCATCGGCAATTCTTGCGCTACCTTGGCGGCGTTGTCCAAGGCGACCTCGGCCCCTCTTACAGCTATCGGGATCACACCGTCAGCGAGCTGATCGGCGGCGCGATTCCGTTGTCGCTGCAGCTCGGGACAATGGCGATGCTGCTCTCGGTGATCGTCGGCGTGACGGCCGGCACATCGGCGGCGTTGCGTAAAAACACAGCGCTTGATCGAGCCGTCATGGCCCTTGCGATGACGGGAATTTCTATCCCGGTGTTTGTGGTTGCACCTGTGCTGGTATTGGTACTTGCCGTGTACCTGCAGTGGTTGCCGGCAGGCTGGAGTGGTAACGCAGGTGGCGCACGCTTTTTGTTGCCTGTCATTGCGCTGGCATTGCCGCAGATCGCTTACATCGCACGACTGACCCGTGCGAGCATGATCGATGTACTGGCCAGCGACTTCATCAGGACGGCTCGCGCACAGGGTCTGGGCACGATTGCGATCGTGCGTTATCACGCGCTCAGGCCAGCGATGCTCCCGGTAATATCCTATATGGGTCCGGCGATCGCTGCCATTTTGACGGGTTCCGTGGTGGTTGAAGAAATATTCGGCATTCCCGGCCTGGGTCAGCTCTTCGTTCGTGGCGCGTTGAATCGCGACTACACGCTTGTGATGGGCATCGTTATCTTTTACGCGACATTAATCGTCTTGTTAAACCTGGTGGTCGACATTCTCTACGCAGTGATCGACCCAAGAGTTCGCCAGCGATGACGTCACTGGCCGGCACGTGGCACCGATTGCGACAAAATGGCACGGCCATGATTTGTGGTGGGCTGCTCCTCGGCCTCGTCGTCGTCGCTTTTGTCGGTCCACTGGTCAGCCCGAACGATTACCTGCAGACAGACTTCGATAATTTGCTAAGCCCCCCGACCATCACCGATATGCAAGTATTCGGTACGGATGATCTCGGTCGCGACTTGTTCGTGCGATCGATGCTCGGCGTACAGGTGACGATACTGATCGCGGTTGTTGCGAGTGCGGTCAGTCTCGTCATTGGTGTCATATATGGCGCTGTCGCGGGGTTTGTCGGTGGCCGGGTAGACGCCGTCATGATGCGCTTCGTCGACACACTTTATGCATTGCCATTTATCTTCTTCGTCATCTTGCTCATGGTCGCATTTGAGCGGAATATTCTACTGATATTTGTCGCGATTGGAGCGATCAACTGGCTCGACATGGCGCGAATAGTGCGCGGCCAGACGCTGAGTTTGCGAGAGCGCGAGTTCGTTGCGGCTGCACGAGTGACCGGCGTGTCCTCACCGCGAATCATCTTTCGTCACATCGCGCCCAACCTGCTCGGTATCGTCATCGTCTATGTCACTCTGACAATTCCTCAGGCGATACTGGTTGAGTCGTTTCTGAGTTTCCTCGGTCTCGGCATCCAGGAACCGCAGACGTCGTTGGGAGCCCTTGTCAATGCGGGCGTCAACCACATGGAGGGCGCGTCGTGGATGCTGCTGATTCCGGCGGCACTGCTCGCGTCGATCCTGTTTTGCTGCAACTTTCTCGGCGATGCAATGCGCGACGTATTCGACGCCAGGCACACATCATGAGCCTGTTACAAGTCGAGGGACTGACGATTCGATATGGCGATAGCGAGGTCGTCCGCGACCTGAGCTTTGCAATTGAGGCAGGCGAGTCGGTTGGCCTGGTCGGGGAATCGGGTTCGGGAAAATCGCAGACGGCGCTGGCTGTTCTCGGTTTGTTGCCGGGTAACGCAGTCACCAACGGCAGCGTATTGCTTAAGGGTACCGAGGTGCTGGGGGCGAGCGAGAAAACGCTGAACGGCCTCAGGGCGCGGCACGTGGCGATGGTGTTCCAGGATCCTATGCAGGCGTTGAATCCTTTTGTGCGCATCGGCGCGCAACTGCGACTCATCCTGGTCACACACCAGCTCGCTTTCGGCAAGGAAGCAGACGCGCTCGTTCTGAACATGCTGCGCCGCGTCGGCCTGCCCGATCCCGAGAGGCAGTTCCACGCCTATCCGCACCAGCTGTCGGGCGGCATGCGCCAGCGAGCAATGATTGCATCGGCGTTGATCGCGGCGCCGGAATTGCTGATCGCCGATGAGCCGACAAGTGCTCTGGATGTGACGGTGCAGGCACAAGTGCTCGAGTTGCTGGAGGAAATTCGTCGCGACACGACACTGCTTCTGATCACACACGATCTCGGCATCATCGCCGGGCATTGCGAGCGCATGCTGGTGCTGGAGCAAGGCCGGCTGGTTGAGTCCGGAACGACAGTTGATGTATTCGCGAGTCCGCAGCACGAGCACACAGCGGCGTTGATTGATGCCGCGCTACGGCTTGATCGTGGTGATGTTCTGTCAGCAGTGGCGGGAAACGAAGTGCTCAAGCTGTGCAATGTCTCGGTGAGCTATAACGAACGTAATGGCGACAGCCTGCAAGCCGTTCACGAGCTGAGCTTGTCGGTCCGTGCTGGTGAGACGGTCGCCGTCGTCGGCGAATCGGGATCGGGCAAGTCGAGTCTCGTCCGGGCAGCATTAGGTCTTGTGCCGTTGCAGTCGGGCCGGGTGCTGTTTTGTGGCGAGGAACTTGCCGGCCTGGCGCAGTTCAGGACGATCGCGGTGCGACGGGACCTGCAACTGGTATTTCAGGATCCGCTTGGTTCATTGAATCCACAGATGCGCGTCGCGACTATTGTCGATGAACCGCTGCGCGTACACGAGCGTGGTCTGTCGAGCGAGGAGCGGCAGAAACAGGTCGAGGCGATACTGGGCAGGGTCGGACTGGACAAAAGCTACCTGGCCCGGTTTCCACATGAACTGTCGGGCGGGCAAGCTCAGCGCGTCGCTATTGCCCGGGCGCTGATTCTAAAGCCAAAGGTACTCGTATGCGACGAGGCTGTTGCGGCACTCGATGGATCGGTGCGCAAACAGATTCTTGCTCTGCTGCGGGATGCGCAGAAAGACAGCGGCCTCGCGATTGTATTCATCACGCATGATCTGGCGGTTGTCCGCGCCATCAGTCACCGGGTGCTGGTCATGTACATGGGCAGGCTCGTCGAGCTTGCCGATTGCGCCGCGCTTTACAGTCGCGCCCAACACCCTTATACAAAAGCGCTACTCGATGCCGTACCAGTGCCCGATCCTGCTGCGGCAGGCGGCACGGTGTCGCTGTCAGGTGAGGTGTCGTCGATTCTATCACCGCCGTCAGGATGCGCGTTTCATCCACGCTGCCGTTTTGCGAAGGACATCTGCAGGGCTGAGTTGCCGTTACCGCGAATCGTTAATGGCACGATGGTCGCCTGCCATCGGGCCGAGGAGATTAACCCGTCGTTCGCCTGACCCCAACCTGGAGACCCAATGCCGAGCCAACATGCGCAAACGACCAGAGTCAACGATGGGATCGTCGCTATCGATACCGAATTCGCGCGGTCATTACTGGATGCCAGTCACCTGATCGTCGAACGTGGCCGCGCCGCCTTCGTCGATACGGGTACAAACTATAGTGTGCCCCTTTTGCTTGACGCACTTAAGCAGCTAGACGTTGACGCTGCGGATGTTGACTTCGTTTTTTTGACACACGTTCACCTCGATCATGCCGGCGGTGCCGGATTGCTCATGCAACAACTGCCGAACGCGCGATGTGTCGTGCACCCACGCGGAGCACCGCACATGATTGATCCGACCAAGCTTGTCGCCGGAACGGTAGCCGTGTATGGCGAGCAGCTCGTGCGGGAAATGTACGGAGAGATTCTGCCGATTGACGCAAGTCGCATCGACGTAGCCGACGACGGGCAATGGTTCGAGCTCTGTGGGCGTGCGATGCAGGCCTTCTACACAGAAGGTCATGCGCGCCATCACTATTGCCTGCACGACCCGAATTCGAAAGGTGTTTTCACCGGGGACAGCTTTGGTGTTTCTTATCGCGAGCTGGATACGGCGGCCGGAGAGTTCATCTTCCCGTCCTCGACACCGGTGCAGTTCGATCCCGTTGAGGCGCACAAATCGGTGGACCGCATCATGGCTCTCGAGCCGGAGCAAGTTTATCTGACGCACTACAGCCGTGTTCGCGATCTCGACCGGCTTGCCATGGACATGCACGAGGGCATCGACGCCTATGTCGCGATGGCGCTCGCGCATGCGGACGACGCGAACCGCACAGAATTGCTGCAAGCGACTATGTTCGAGTACATTACGGGACGCCTTTTAAAACACGGCTACAAGGGTGATCGGGAGATGATGGCGTCGACACTCGATTTTGACATCAAAATCAATACTCAGGGCCTGGAAGTCTGGCTCAATAGACGAGTGTAAACTGTCCCGAAATAAAATCAGCGAGGCAATAATGGATAAATTTCGCGCGTACCGCATTAATGAAGACGACGGCAGCATCAGGGCCGGTTTTGAAGAGCTGTCCATCGATGAGCTCACCGATGGCAACGTCGTCGTCAAGGTTAGCCACTCTACGATTAACTACAAGGACGCGCTCGCGGCGACAGGCACGGCGAGAATATTGCGGCGCTATCCGCTGAACGGTGGTATCGACCTTGCCGGCACTGTCGTTAGCTCCGACGATGCTGATTTTCAACCGGGCACAGCGGTGCTGGTCAATGGCTGCGGCCTGAGTGAGACGGTGGACGGCGGCTATTCCGAGTACGCACGGGTTGATAGTTCGTCTCTGGTGCCGATCCCCGAGGGCATGTCCGCCGCAGAGGTCATGCAGATCGGTACGGCAGGGTACACAGCGGCGCTTGCGATTCATCGCATGGAACAGAACGGTCAGAGGCCCGAAAACGGTCCCGTCATCGTTACTGGTGCGACCGGGGGCGTTGGCAGCATCGCAATCGACATGCTCGATGGCCGCGGTTACGAAGTCGTGGCGATGACCGGCAAGGCCGGCAAGGAAGAATATTTAAAGAGTATCGGTGCGCGCAGCATTCTGCAGCGAGGCGATATCGATCTCGGTAAGCGGCCGATGGAAAAAACGCAATGGGCCGGGGCGGTCGACAATCTCGGCGGTGACTACCTGACCTGGCTTACGCGCACAATGAATTACGGTGGCAATATCGCGAGCATCGGCCTCGCAGCAAGCCCGGCGCTGAAAACGACAGTACTGCCATTTATTCTGCGAGCAGTATGTCTGCTCGGCATCAATTCGGTCGATACGCCGCGTGATCTCCGGCTTGCGGTCTGGTCGCGTATCGGTGGTGATCTCAAGCCCCGACACCTCGACACTATCAGCGACCGGAGCATCGAATTCGAGGATCTTCCAAAGCATTTCCAGGCCTATATCGACGGCAATGTCACGGGCCGTACAGTTGTGAAGATCGAGCGATGAGTGCAGGGACACGATTCCGCGCGGCGCTCGAGGCAGAGCAGCCGCTACAAATTGTCGGCACGATCAACGCCTATGCGGCATTGCTGGCCGAGAGGGCCGGTTTCAAGGCGATCTATTTGTCTGGCGCGGGCGTTGCCAATGCGTCCTTTGGCTTGCCGGACCTTGCGATGACGACGTTGAACGACGTCTGTGAAGACATACGCCGGATCAGTTACGCGACCGATGTGCCCTTGCTTGTCGATGCAGACACAGGCTGGGGTGGTGCGTTCATGATCGGTCGCACGATTCGCGAGATGGCTCGTGCCGGCGCCGCCGGATGTCACATCGAGGATCAGGTTGCCGCAAAACGATGTGGACATCGACCGGGCAAGGCGCTGGTGACGTCCGGAGAAATGTGTGATCGCATCAAGTCGGCCGTGGATGGGCGCGATGATGATCAATTCGTCATCATGGCGCGAACCGATGCTTACTCTGTCGAAGGTCAGCAAGCGGCGCTGGATCGCGCTGGCGCATATGTTGCGGCAGGGGCCGACATGATATTTGCCGAAGCACTGACGACGCTGGACGAGTACAGGCAGTTTGCCGAGGTAATTACGGTTCCGGTACTTGCAAATGTGACTGAATTCGGCAAGACACCGTTGTTCACGACGGAGCAACTTGCGGCCGTCGGTGTGCGCATGACTTTGTATCCACTGAGCGGCTTTCGCGCTATGGCGAAAGCGGCGATGCAGGTTTACGAAACGTTGCGGGCAGACGGTACACAGGCGGCTTCGGTCGACAATATGCAGACACGAGAAGAGCTCTACGAGGTGCTCGATTACCAGGCTTACGAAGACAAGTTAGATGCGCTGTTCGCGGATGAGGGAATGCAGACCGGAGAGGAAGATGGCAGCAAGTAAGAAGGCCGGGGGACTGGCCGGGGTAACCGCAGGCCAGACGTATATCTGCACCGTCGGCAAAGAAGGCGCCGGACTGACCTATCGTGGCTACGATATTTACGACCTGGTCGACAATGCGAGCTTTGAAGAAGTGGCCTACCTGTTGTTGCATGGCAAGTTGCCGAATCGCATCGAGCTCAGCGGCTACATCGAAAAAATTAAGGCCTTGAGAGGATTGCCCCAAGCACTGAAGACGGTGCTCGAGATGGTGCCCGCAGACGCATTACCGATGGATGTGATGCGCACAGGCGTTTCGTTTCTCGGCAACATTGAACCCGAGGGCGATTTTTCCAATCAGCTGCATGTTGCGGACAGACTGCTCGCTTGTATGCCGTCAATACTATTGTACTGGCATCGTTTCCACACCGATGGCGCGCGCATCAACACAGAAACCGATGACGACAGCATCGCCGGACATCTTCTACACATGTTGCGCGACGAGGCCCCATCCGAGCTGAACAGAAAGAGCCTGGACACGACACTGATTCTCTACGCCGAACATGAGTTCAACGCATCAACATTCGCGGCGCGCGTTATCACGGGCACATTGTCCGACATGCATTCTGCAGTCAGCGGTGCCATCGGAGCGTTACGCGGGCCATTGCATGGTGGTGCGAATGAGGCTGCGATGGCGCTTATCGAAAAATTTGACTCCGCCGAAGCCGCGGCTGCCGGCGTTCATGAAATGCTGGAGCGCAAGGAGCTGATAATGGGTTTTGGCCATCGCGTGTACACAACTTCGGACCCGCGCAACACGGTGAACAAGAAAATGTCAAAAGCGCTTGCGGACAATGCGGGCGATACGATGCTCTATCCGATTTCGGAGGCGATCGAAAAAGTCATGTGGGACGAGAAGAAGCTGTTTGCAAATGCAGACTTCTATACGGCGACGGTGTACCACTTCATGGGCATTCCAACGCACCTGTTCACGCCGATCTTCGTTTGTTCGCGCATCACCGGGTGGGCGGCACACGTCATGGAGCAACGTGCGGATAACAAGCTGATTCGTCCGGCGGCTGAATACATTGGCCCGGATTTGCAGCCGTGGGTAGCCATAGAAGACCGTGATTAATGCACAACAGAGCAAAATGAAGTTTCGGAAACATCGTGTCCACGACTGACATTCGTTCGACGCAGCGTCCTGACTGGGACCAGGAACTCGCCGACATCGCCGATTTTGTCTGCAATACGAGCATCGATAGCGAGCTCGCATTCGAGACCGCGCATTATTGCCTCATGGACACCCTGGCCTGCGGTTTTCAGGCATTGGACTTCCCGGCTTGCACCAAGCTACTCGGCCCGGTTGTTGCAGGCGCCACATTGTCGGGCGGCGCGCGCGTGCCCGGAACGTCGTACGAACTCGAACCTGTCATGGCGGCGTTCAACATCGGCACAATGAACCGCTGGCTCGATTTCAACGACACCTGGCTCGCCGCTGAATGGGGACATCCATCTGACAATCTCGGTGGAATTCTCGCCGTGGCAGATTATCTGAGCAGACAAAACCGGGCGACGGGCGAGGATCCGCTGACGATGCACGATGTGTTGACAGCGATGATCAAGGCGCATGAAATCCAGGGAGTGCTCGCGCTCGAGAACAGCTACAACCGCGCCGGTCTCGATCATGTCTTGCTCGTGCGTGTCGCATCGGCGGCCGTAGTTACACGCATGCTTGGCGGCGATCGGGAGCAGGTTCTGAATGCGCTGTCGCATGCCTGGATCGATGGCGGCGCGCTACGCACCTACAGGCACGCCCCGAATACGGGTTCGCGCAAAAGCTGGGCCGCTGGTGACGCTACCAGCCGGGCCGTTCGCCTGGCATTCATCGCAATGACGGGCGAGATGGGTTATCCGTCAGCGCTGTCAGCAAAGACATGGGGCTTCTACGACGTCTTGTTCAAAGGCAGGCCCTTCGGCTTCCAGCGCGGCTATGGCAGTTACGTCATGGAAAACGTGTTGTTCAAGATTTCCTTTCCGGCTGAATTCCATTCACAAACTTGTGTCGAGGCCAGCATGGCGCTGCATGAGCAGGTCAGGGACCGCATTGACGACATTGAGAAAGTTGTCATCGAAACCCAGGAGGCAGGAGTTCGAATCATCGATAAGACCGGGCCTCTGAACAATCCGGCCGATCGCGATCATTGCATCCAGTATATGGCGGCGGTGCCATTGATTTTCGGCCGCCTGACCGCCGCCGATTATGAAGACGATGTCGCCAGCGATCCACGGATCGATGTTCTGCGCGACAAGATGGAAGTGCGGGAAAACGAACAATTCACGAAGGACTACTTCGATACCGACAAGCGCTACATCGGCAATGCACTACAGATTTTTTTCACGGACGGAACGAGTACCGAGCGCGTTGAAGTCAACGTCCCGATTGGTCATCGCGAACGAAGGGAGGAAGGCATCCCGATCCTCAAGCAGAAATTTGCCGACAGCCTGTCGCCGAGACTCAAAGACAAGCAGTGGGTCGAACTCGACGCGTTGTGCGCGGACCGTGACAAGCTGGCCGCCACGGACGTCGATGATTTCATGGCATTACTCGTCGTCTGAAGTGCAGGAGTCGGCCACGGTTAAGGCACGACCGGCAGTCCGGACATTCCTTGCCGGAATGGCTCGCTGCGCTGCGCTTTATTTCCGGCAAAGAACGTCCCTCCTGCCGTCCCTACGAAGATCGGCGGGCAGCCACGATACGGTGGCTCGTCGAGCGTCGTCGAATCCGAGCGGAGCAGGGACAGCGAGAGCGAGGATTCGCGGATTGGAGCGAGACAGGGACGTCGAAGCGACATTAAGCTCGAGGAGCTACCGTGTCGGGGCCGCTGTTCAGGAGTCGGCGCCCCCATCAATTGTTATGCTTCGCGGTCTCATGAGCACAGATATTGAAATAGCGCTTAGCCGGCTCGAGCAGGACTTTCCGGAAGACGCGGCCGGGAAATTTGCGGCTCTTCTCGATGAGCTCGAACGCTGGAACGAGCGTGTTAACCTGACCGGCATTCGCGATCCGCAGGACATGATTACGCGGCATTTATCCGACAGCCTTGTTGCGCGACCACTGCTCAAGGGTAAGCGCGTTCTCGATGTTGGCACGGGTGCAGGGTTTCCCGGGCTGCCGCTGGCGATCGCCGAGCCGGAGCGGTCGTTCGAGCTCGTGGATAGCAATAACAAGAAGATAATGTTTGTTTCTCATGCGGCTGGTCTACTTGGCTTGAGCAATGTTACGGTCGTGAAATCACGGTCAGAGGACTATGCACCCGCCGAACGCTTTGATACGGTAATCGCCCGAGCCGTTGCCGCACTACCTCGGCTTATCGAAATCGCTGGTCACCACGTAGGAGAGGGCGGGGTGTTTGTAGCCCTCAAGGGGCGCTTCCCGGCAGAAGAATTAAAATTAGTGCCGGACACGTGGGAATACAGCGTAACGGAGCTCGATGTGCCGGGTCTCGAACAAGGGTCGCGGCATGCCGTGCTGATGCAGCCAAAGTAAGACGATGACACGCATAATCGCGATAGCAAACCAGAAAGGCGGGGTTGGCAAGACGACGACCTGCGTCAACCTGGCCGCATCCCTGGCGGCGACACAACGTCGTGTGCTGCTCGTCGATATGGACCCGCAAGGCAACGCCACCATGGGCAGCGGCATCAACAAGATGGAATTGGAGCTGTCGACGTGCGATGTATTACTCGGGGAAGCGTCAGCGGCCGATACGATCGTTTCAGCACCCGAGAGCGGGTACGCTGTAATGCCGGGCAACGAGGATCTGACGCTCGCCGAGGTTAAGTTGTTGCAGGAATTCGGTCGTGAGATGAAGCTCAGAAAAACTCTCGCACCCGTAGTCGGACTCTACGACTTCATACTGATAGATTGTCCGCCGTCGATAAACATGCTCACCGTGAACGCACTTACTGCGGCTGACGGCGTGCTGATTCCGATGCAGTGCGAGTACTATGCACTTGAGGGTCTGAGTTCGTTGTTGAATACGATCGAGCAGGTTCGGGATTCGGTCAATTCGGAACTGGAAGTATTCGGAATTTTGCGAACGATGTTCGATCCACGCATCAATCTTGCGAACGAGGTGTCGATGCATTTGCTCGAGCACTTTGATAAGAAAGTGTTTCGCACGATCATACCGCGCAATGTGAGGCTCGCGGAGGCACCAAGTTTTGGTCGTCCGGTACTGATGCACGATCGTTCCTCGCGCGGCGCAATTTCCTACCTGGCGCTTGCGGGTGAAATTCTGCGCAAGGAAGATGCTCGTGAGCAACGACTGCGGGCCGTGTAGGATGAATTGCGATGTCACCTAGGAAAAAACGACTCGGACGTGGGCTCGACGCACTGTTGAGCAAGCCTATCGCTGAGACAGCTGCCATAACCGGGGCCAGGGCGACTGACGGGCTACGGCATATTGCGCTCGACCTGTTACAACGCGGTGAGTATCAGCCACGAATCGACATTCGGCAGGACTCGCTGGAAGATCTTGCGAGCTCGATACGGGCACAGGGGGTCGTGCAACCCATCGTCGTAAGGCCGCTGGCCAGGGGTAATGGAGCACAGCGCTACGAAATCATCGCAGGGGAGCGCCGCTGGCGCGCGGCGCAGATGGCGAGTCTCGATGAGATTCCGGCGATCATTCGCGACATCCCCGATGAGGACGCGATCGCGATGTCGCTCATTGAGAATATCCAGCGCGAGAATTTGAACCCGCTCGAAGAAGCGCGGGCGCTCTCGCGTCTGATTGGCGAATTCAAACTCACACATGCCGAGGCGGCGGAAGCTGTCGGACGGTCACGTGCGGCGGTCAGCAACATACTGCGTCTGCGGGACTTGTCGGACAAGGTCAAAGCCATGCTCGAGTCCCGGCAGCTGGAGATGGGACACGCACGCGCGTTACTGTCGATCAGCGATGCTGCGCAGCAACACGATGCTGCGCGCCAGGTCGCGAGGAGGGGGCTTTCCGTTCGCGATACCGAGCGCCTCGTCAAGCGCATGCTTGCCGGTACTGGGAGCAGGAAGTCTGCCAAACACGCCAGGTCCGTAGACAGGGATATTCGGCGCCTGGAAATCGAAGTATCGGAAAAGCTCGGTGCCCGGGTTCGTGTCGATCACACAGCGAAGGGTTCGGGCAAGATTACGATCAGCTATAACAGCCTCGATGAGCTCGACGGGATTCTGAAGCACATCAAATAGACCGACCGAACCTCGCCCTGATGTGCCGTTGCGGCCAGAAAACAGCAGCGGGTAATGCAGACGAAAACGCCAATTAATACCGGGGAAAACAGGCCAGAATGGGCAGCAGTTGTTGCCCGAATCCGGTTGCCATGCCCTGGGGCTGACACTATAATGCGCGGGCAATTTCGCAGGCCCGCCTGGAAACATCGTTAGTCAAGCGCCACAATCCGCCGGTTAGCCCGCTGGACGTGGCGTTTTTAGTGCCGGAGACAAAGGGAATCATGCTCAAGGTACTAATTGGACAGATCGGAACAGGGGTGGTTCTTGCCGCCGTGCTTTGGAGCATTTACGGAATCACTGCAGGCTATTCAGCGTTGCTTGGCAGCCTGATCTGCGTAATTCCGAACGCGTTCCTGGCATTGCGGCTCGCGGTATCGCGCCGGGATCGTGGGGCAAGCGCCCTGATGCGGGCGGCATACATTGGTGAATTTGGCAAACTGACGATAACTGTGCTGATGTTCAGCATTGTCTTCGTCGTAGTGCGACCGTTTGAGCCGGCGGCGCTGTTTGCAGGATTCATTGCGGCGCAGCTTGTGATTCTTGCTGGTCTCCTGATGCGCGACGGACAATATCAAGCGGGACAGACGGAAACCAAAAATGGCGAGTGAAGGCGAACAGGGCGCTCAAACTTCGGGCGAGTACATTCAGCACCATTTGCAAAATCTGCAGGTCTGCAAAGACGAGGCAGGTGAGTGGGTGTGGAATCAATGCGCCGGTAACCTGATGACAGTCAACGTCGATTCTATGTTTTTTTCAGTGCTGCTCGGCGTGGTTTTTATCTGGGTGTTCGGTAAGGCCGCCAGGACAGCGACCAGTGGCACGCCCGGCAAACTTCAGGCCTTTGTCGAGATCATCGTGGATTTTGTCGACAGTATCGTTAAAGATACTTTTCACGGCAAGAGCCGGCTGGTCGCGCCGTTGGCGCTAACCGTGTTTGTCTGGGTTTTTCTGATGAATTTCATGGACCTGATCCCGGTTGACTGGCTGCCGATGGCAGCTGCGGGAGTCGGTATTCCGTATCTCAAAGTAGTACCGACCACCGACGTCAATGTAACCTTTGGCATGTCGATTTCGGTATTCGTGTTGATTATTTTTTATACGATTAAAACAAAAGGCTTGGGCGGATTTGTGCGCGAGATGACAATGCACCCGATAGCTCCGCCAACCAGGGGTGCCGGCCTGATTGCAGCGCCGTTCATCATAGCTTTCAACCTGATCCTTGAAACAGTCGCTCTGGTGGCGAAACCATTGTCACTGTCACTGCGACTGTTCGGCAACCTGTTTGCCGGTGAACTGATTTTTATCCTGATCGCGATAGTCGGTGTCTGGCAGTTGCCGCTGCATTTCGGGTGGGCGGTTTTTCACCTGCTGATCGTTACGCTGCAGGCCTTTATATTCATGATGTTGACCATAGCTTATATAAGCCTGGCAACTGAAGAGCATTAATTCATTGTATTAATTTTTAACTCGTTGGACCTGATCTCATATTGAGGAGACACTGATGGAAATGGTTATTAGTTACACCGCGCTCGCTGTCGCGTTTATGATCGGTATGGGCGCGCTGGGCGTTGGTATTGGCATGGGCCTTCTTGGCGGACGGTTTCTCGAAGGCGCGGCAAGGCAGCCGGAATTGGCGCCTATGCTACAGACCAAGATGTTTATCGTTGTGGCGTTACTGGACGCTGTGGCAATGATCGGCGTTGGTATTGCACTATTATTCGCATTCGCCAACCCGTTTGTCGATCAGTTAAAAAACGCCCTGGCTCCTGTGGCCGGCTAATAGGCGCTATCACAGCATAAATGAGGAGTATCCAGTGGATCCGAATTTGACCCTCATCGGTCAGTCGATCGCGATGATCGTGTTCGTCTGGTTTTGTATGAAGTTCATCTGGCCACCGATCATGAATGCGATCGAAGAGCGGCAGAAACAGATCGCCGCAGGCCTTGCTGCTGCTGAAAAGGGTCAGGCAAAGCTTGAGCAAGCCACGGCTGAAGCCGAAGGCATCATCGCCGATGCGCGCAAGCAAGCGACCGGTATTCTCGATCAGGCACACTCTTTCGCCAACGAAATCGTGAGCGAAGGCAAGTCAGATGGCGTCAAGGAACGGGATCGCCAACTTGCTGCGGCCAAGGCTGATATCGAACAGGAGGCCAATCGCGCCCGCGAAGGACTTCGCGGTGAGGTCTCCGCAATTGCCATTGCGAGTGCAGAAAAGATCCTGCAGCGGGAAATCGACGCCAAGCAACATGAAGACATACTCAGCAAGCTGGCCGCAGAACTGTAAACGGGCAGGCGCAGAGAAATGGCAGACAACAACACGATCGCCCGCCCGTACGCACAAGCCGTGTTTGAATTGGCGGATGAGGCTGGCGATCTCGCGGTATGGTCTGAGTCACTTGATGTGGCCCGTGCGCTGCTGGCTGATGGGCAAGTGATTGCATTCCTCGGCGATCCGGCCTTCAGCAACAAGCGACGACTCGAGTTTCTAACCGGCCTGTTCGATAAAGCCAAGGCGACAAAGATTTCTGGCCAGCACAAGCAGGGTACGAACCTCCTGAAATTACTGTTGGAAAATGGGCGTATCGCGGCCTTGCCTGAGATTGCAACGCATTTTGAAGTACTCAAGGCCAACGCTCAAAATATTGTCGACGTATCGGTTACCTCGGCGATCCCGATCAGCATAAAGCAACGGGAGACGATCTCGAATGCGCTTCGCAAACGATTGGGTCGCGAGATCAATCTTGAGACAAAAATTGACCAAAATCTCATCGGCGGCGCAGTTATCAAGGCCGGCGATGTCGTAATCGATGGCTCACTGCGTTCGAGGCTCGAAAGCCTCGCAATCGCGCTGACGAAATAAAAAGGACACGAAAATGGCACTCAAAGCTTCTGAAATCAGCCAACTGATTAAAGAGCGTATCGAGAACTTTGAAGCATCCGCGGAAGCGCGCGACGTCGGTACGGTTATCGGCGTTACGGACGGCATCGTCCGCGTGCATGGACTGACGAACGCTCGCTACGGCGAAATGCTCGAGTTTCCGCAAAATACCTTCGGCATGGCGCTGAACCTTGAGCAGGATTCAGTCGGCGTGGTGATCCTTGGTGACTACAAGCATATCTCGGAAGGCGATACGGTCAAGACGACCGGGCGCATTCTCGAAGTGCCCATTGGTACCGCGCTGCTCGGTCGTGTTGTCGATGCCCTGGGTATACCGATCGACGGTAAAGGCCCGATTGAAACGGATCTCACAGCACCGATCGAAAAAGTCGCACCGGGCGTCATTCAGCGTCAATCGGTCGATCAACCAGTACAGACGGGTTTGAAGGCAATCGATTCAATGGTGCCGATCGGTCGTGGCCAGCGCGAGCTGATTATCGGCGATCGCCAGACCGGCAAGACAGCTTTGGCAGTCGATACGATCATCAACCAACGTGGCACAGGCATAAAGTGCATTTACGTAGCGATCGGCCAAAAGTCCTCGTCGATTGCCGGCGTGGTGAGAAAGCTCGAAGAAGAAGGCGCAATGGAGCATACGATTGTAGTGGCGGCAGCGGCGGCAGAGAGTCCGGCAATGCAATACATCTCGCCGTATTCGGGTACGTCGATGGGCGAGTACTTCCTCGACAGGGGTGAAGATGCGCTGATCATCTTCGACGACCTGACCAAACAGGCCTGGGCGTACCGCCAGATATCGTTATTGCTACGACGTCCGCCGGGCCGCGAGGCGTATCCCGGTGACGTTTTTTATCTGCATTCACGCCTCCTCGAGCGGGCATCGCGTGTTAACGCAGCATACGTCGAGGAAGTATCGGGCGGCAAGATCAAGGGTAAGACCGGTTCCTTGACCGCATTGCCAATTATTGAAACGCAGGCCGGTGATGTATCGGCATTCGTGCCTACAAACGTGATCTCGATTACCGACGGCCAGATCTTCCTCGAGACGGATTTATTCAATGCAGGTATCCGACCGGCGATCAACGCGGGCTTGTCGGTATCCCGGGTTGGCGGAGCGGCACAGACGCAGATAATCAAGAAGCTTGGCGGCGGCGTACGCCTTGCGCTTGCGCAATATCGTGAGCTTGCGGCATTCGCGCAATTTGCCTCGGACCTTGACGCCACAACCCGCGCACAGCTCGCACGCGGGGAGCGAGTGACAGAGCTCATGAAGCAGAAGCAATACTCACCGCTGTCGGTTGCCGAAATGGCGCTGTCGTTGTATGCAGTCAACGAGGGTTTTCTCGATGATGTCGAAGTCGCCAAAGTTCTCGATTACGAAACAGCGTTACATGGCTTCGCGAAGACCAATCATGGAGAGCTGCTGGAATCGATCAACAAGACCGGCGATTACAATGAAGAAATCGCGGGGCAATTGATGAACGTCTGCGCCGATTTCGCCGAAAAAGGAGCTTTTTGATCTCATGGCCGGCGCAAAAGAAATACGCGACAAAATTCGCAGCGTGAAAAACATGCAGAAGATTACGAGTGCGATGGAAAAAGTTGCGGCCAGCAAAATTCGTAAAGCACAGAGTCAGATGCAGGCATCACGTCCGTACGCGCAGCGTATTCGTCGTGTGATTGGGCGCCTGTCACACGCGAACCCGGATGGCAATCACCCGTACATGCAGGAACGTGAGATCAAGCGCGTTGGATTTATCGTCATTTCAACCGACCGCGGCCTGTGTGGCGGGCTCAACGTCAACCTGTTCAAAACCGTTATCGGTGAGATCGCGAAATGGCAGGACGAGAAAGTCGACGTTGACCTTGTCCTGGTCGGCGCGAAAGCGGTGCATTTTTTTCGCAGGCTTGGTGGCAATGTGGTGGGCACGGCAACGCACCTCGGAGACAAGCCGCAGGTCAATGATTTGATCGGTTCGATCAAAATCATGCTTGACGCCTACAGCGAAGGCAAGATTGATCGCCTGTTCCTGATACATAACGAGTTCATCAGTGCGCTGAGTCAGAAGCCCATTGTCGAGACGCTGTTGCCCGTAAGCAAGATCGTGCAGGCGGACGAAGAATTGCAAGAGCACTGGGATTACATTTATGAGCCAGACGCAGGTGAATTGCTCGATGTTTTCCTGATGCGTTACATCGAGTCACAGGTTTATCGTGGCGCGGTCGAGAACTTCGCCTGCGAAATGGCGGCGAAGATGGTGGCGATGAAGTCAGCCACCGACAATGCCGGAGACATTATCGACAGTCTGCAGTTGAAATATAACAAGGCGCGGCAGGCTGCGATTACACAAGAGATATCAGAAATCGTCGGCGGTGCAGCCGCCGTTACTGGTTAAAGAAATTTAACTATAGTTAATCGGCGAGACTACGCCAGATTTGGTTGAGGACCCAGGTATGAGCACCGGAAATACTGTGCAGATCATTGGTGCTGTCGTGGACGTCGAGTTCCCGTCAGACCAGATTCCAAAAATTTACGACGCACTGATCATCGATGAGGCGGAGATTACGCTCGAAGTCCAGCAACAGCTTGGCGATGGTATTGTTCGTACGATTGCGATGGGACCGAGTGAGGGCCTGAAGCGTGGCATGGCGGTATCCAATACCGGGCAGCCGATCATGGTGCCCGTTGGCGAGAAAACACTTGGACGCATCATGGATGTGCTTGGCAAGCCGATTGACAATGCGGGCGAGATCGGCGCAGATAAGTTAATGCCGATTCATCGTGCGCCGCCGACCTACGAGGAACAAGCGGCGACGACCGAAGTCCTGGAGACCGGTATCAAGGTCATCGACCTGATCATGCCGATCTCGAAGGGCGGTAAAGTTGGTTTGTTCGGTGGCGCAGGCGTGGGCAAGACCGTAGCACTCATGGAACTCATCCGTAATATTGCTCACGAGCATGAGGGCTACTCGGTATTTGCCGGCGTTGGCGAACGCACGCGCGAAGGAAATGATTTCTTTCACGAGATGACTGAATCGGGCGTTATCAACAAGGTATCGCTGGTTTACGGGCAGATGAATGAGCCTCCCGGAAACCGGCTGCGTGTTGCGCTGACAGGCCTGACGATGGCCGAAGCGTTTCGCGATGAGGGCCGCGACGTCCTGATGTTTATCGACAACATCTACCGCTACACGCTCGCGGGAACCGAGGTTTCGGCCCTGCTCGGCCGCATGCCATCCGCAGTTGGTTACCAGCCGACTCTTGCCGAAGAAATGGGCATCCTGCAGGAGCGTATCGCGTCGACCAAGACCGGCTCGATCACTTCGTTTCAGGCGGTGTATGTACCTGCGGATGACCTTACTGATCCGTCACCTGCGACTACCTTCGCTCATCTGGATGCGACGCTCGTACTGTCGCGACAGATTGCCGAGTTGGGCATCTACCCAGCCGTAGACCCGCTCGATTCAACGTCGCGAATTCTCGATCCGAACATCATCGGTCAGGAACATTATGATTGTGCCCGCGGCGTGCAGGCAGTATTGCAACGCTACAAAGAGCTGCAGGACATCATCGCAATTCTCGGCATGGATGAATTGTCAGAAGACGACAAGCAGATCGTTACACGGGCGCGCAAAGTCCAGCGCTTTTTGTCGCAGCCGTTCTTCGTTGCCGAAGTGTTCACAAACTCGCCGGGCAAATACGTATCGCTGGCAGAAACAATTCGCGGCTTTAACGGAATTGTCGCTGGTGACTACGATCACCTCCCCGAGCAAGCGTTTTACATGGTTGGTACGATCGACGAGGCAGTCGAGAACGCCAAGACGATGCAATAGGGAACGGAGACGAACCAATGGCCACGATTCAAGTCGACATCGTTTCCGCCGAAGGCGAAATCCATTCGGGTGAAGCCACGATGGTTTTCGCGCCGGCAAAAATGGGCGAGATCGGAATTACTCCGCGGCATGCTCCGCTGTTAACAGCGTTGAACCCGGGCGAAGTCCGCATTCTGGACACGGAAGGCAAGGAACACTTTTTCTACATCACCGGGGGCATGCTCGAAGTACAGCCTTATCTCGTTACGGTACTGGCCGACACGGCGTTGCGGGGCGAGCAACTCGACGAAGCTGCAGCACTCGCGGCCCAACTCGAGGCCGAGCAAGCGCTCGAGGGCGCATCCGAACAAACCGACATCGCGCGGGCCCAGCAGGAACTTGCAGAAGCGCGTGCGCGTTATCGGGCTGCGCAAAAACTCAAGGGCGGTCGCTAAGTCTAATTACACGCTTTTAGAAAACTAAAAAAGTGATTGCGGAGAAATGACGACACCATTGTTGTCCGCATAAACGTATTCACCTGGCTTGAAAGTCACACCGCCAAAGCTGATTTCAATATTTAATTCACCACGATTTTCCCGGACACTCCTTATTGGCATGCTGTTGAGTGCCTGGACACCGATATCCAGAGTAGATATCGCATCCACATCACGAATGCAGCCATAAATTATTAATCCCAGCCATCCATTTTTCATGGCGTTTTCAGCAATCATATCGCCCAGGAGCGCACAGCGTATCGAACCACCACCATCAACGACCATGACCTTACCGTTACCATCTTCGGCGGCCTGAGCCTTGACAACAGTGTTATCTTCAAAACACTTAACGGTAACAATTTCGCCTCCGAAAGCACTTTTACCGCCATAATTATTAAATATGGGAGCGACCGCACTTACCGTTTCGGGATTTTCATCACACAGGTCAGGGGTAACGATGATCACATGGAAACCCTCATATCCTGCAAGAAGCAGTCGCAGTCAACCGCGTTTGAATAATGGCAGCGTACCGAGTCGATCGGTCAGGCCAACCGAATTACCGTCGATATCAGTCAGCGACCGTGGCGGGTCGATCTTCTGTGTCAACAGCGTGACCAGCACCATTGCAGCCAACGACACCAGGAAACCGATAAGGTCGGGCGGAAACTTCGTGCCCGCGGCGGCGGCACCCGCCCATGCGATCATCCCACCGGACATGCCAGCGAGCGCTCCCAGGCGATTTGCCTTTTGCCACCAGAAACAAAGAACAAATGGCACGAGAATGGCGGCCAATAAAACAGCGGCCGACTCGATGAGAACCTCAACGACTCGATTTGCATTGAAGGCAATGTAGGTCGCGATTAACCCGCAAACAGGGATAGCAAAACGCGCGACCCGCAAACGTAATTTTTCGCTCGGATTGTTCTTCACAAGCGGCAATAAATTCGTGCTGATGATCGACGAAACGCCGAGAAGAATACTGTCCGACGTACTCATGATCGCTGAAAGAATCGCACCGACGAATAATGCGACGAATGCAGGGTGCATGTGCTTGATAGCAAGGTCCGTGAGCACGGCATTGGGGTCGTCGAGGTTGGGTAAGGTGATAGTTGCTGCGAAGCCGAGCATCAGTGGCACAAGGCCTATGGTTACGTATCCGAAAGCGGCTATGTAAAAAGAATTCTGTGCAACACTTTCGGATCGTGCCGACAATGCGCGCTGAATAATTGACGAGCTTGCGACGGCGGCGACGCCCAGGGCCATCCAGACATGAATGTGACCGATCCAGTTATCGAAGGTGTGTTCGATTGGAATTGGCCGGAAAGAATGTTCAGGCAGCTCCGCTACAATGGCGCCCCAGCCGCCAGCGTCGTCCAGTACGAAATAAAGCAAGACGAACATGCCGATGACAAATACCAGCATCTGAATAAAGTCAGTTAGGGCAACGGCCCACATTCCACCAATCATCGTATAGACGACGATGACGAGCAGCCCTCCAAAAATACCAACGGCCATGGGTGTGCCGGCGAGCGACTCCATTAGTACGCCGAAGGTGAAGAGCACTCCCCCCAACCAGATAATGTGTGAAGTCACATCCGCAACAGAGCCAAAGGCGCCGGCAAGCCTGCCGAAACGAGCCTCAAAAAATCCGGGCCACGTCAGGCGCCTGGAGCGCCGATACAGCCGCGCGAAAAACAGGCCGGAAAGAAACAACGCCAGACCGGAGCCAAACGGTTCACCGATCATCAGCAAGGTGTCGCCCTCGTAGGCCGCAGTCGCGGCGCCCATCATTGTGCCGCTGCCAAACCAGGTGGCGAATATAGAAATCGAGCAAAGCCACAAAGGCATCTTGCGACCGGCAACGATGAAGTCCGTTAGGGTTTGAGTACCACGGGAAGCGTAGAAGCCGATGGCGATCATGATCATCATGTAGATGAGCACGCCAATTAAAATGACGGTTTCTGTCGACATATCTTGGTTATTATTCTGTAGCCGAGCTGTAAGACTAACATTGTTCGCCACGATTTCCGCACGCCGGCGCCATGGGTCTTGCGGTATCATGCCCGGTCATTGAAATAGGGAGATTCTGGCTTGGGCCTAAGTATCATAATTCTCGCTGCAGGCCAGGGCACACGCATGCACTCGGATTTGCCGAAAGTGCTGCAGGCGCTCGCGGGCAGGCCGCTTCTCGCGCATGTGCTCGATGTGTCGCGGGCTCTTGGTGTCGAGGATATTGCGGTCGTCTATGGGTACGGCGGCGAAGCCGTGCAACAGATCTGCGGCGGTGATGATCTACGATGGGTACTGCAGGCGGAACAACTCGGAACGGGACATGCAGTACAGCAGGCGATGCCGGATACGCCCGACAACAATCAGGTATTGATCCTGTACGGCGATGTACCGCTGCTCACACGCGAGACTTTGCAGCGATTGCTGGGCGCAACGCAGGCCGGGGATGTAAGCCTGTTGACCGTCGATCTGGACGATCCGACAGCTTATGGGCGCATCGTTCGTGATAACGATGAAGTCATTGGTATCGTCGAAGACAAGGATGCAACCGACGAAGAGCGAAAAATCATCGAAATAAATACGGGCGTCATGGTTTGTAATGCGAGCAAACTCAAAACGTGGTTGGACGATGTTGGTAACGATAATTCACAGGGCGAGTATTACCTGACGGATGTGGTGGGCATGGCTGTTGGCGATGGCATCAGCGTCAAGGGCATCAAAGCAGATAACTGGGTGGAAGTAATGGGTATCAACGACAAGAAACAACTGGCTGAGGCAGAACGAGCGTTGCAACTTCGGCTGGTTAATGAACTTATGGCACAGGGTGTCGGTTTCGCGGATCCGGCACGAGTTGACATACGCGGTGAACTACTGTGTGGTAAGGACGTCTTCATTGATATTAACGCAGTGTTCGAGGGTGATGTTTCATTGGGCGACGGCAGTCGAATCGAATCGAATAACCTGATTCGCGACAGCAAGCTTGGAACTGGCACCATCGTACATTCGAATTGCCACATCGAGGGAGCAACGACGGGAAGCGATTGTGAGATCGGGCCATTCGCGCGCCTGCGCCCGGGCGCGGAGCTTGCTAACAATGTGAAGATTGGAAACTTCGTCGAGATCAAGAAGAGTACGATCGCCAACGGCAGCAAGGTCAATCACCTGACGTATATCGGCGATGCCGAAATTGGGACAGGCGTCAACGTTGGTGCTGGCACAATCACGTGCAATTATGACGGCGCAGCCAAACACCGGACCAAAATCGGCGCTGATGTGTCTATTGGTTCCAACGTCAATCTGGTGGCGCCGGTCGAAATCGGCAAAGGAGCGACGATCGGCGCAGGGTCGACAATTACCAAGGATGTTCCTGATGGCCAATTGGTGTTAGAGCGATCGAAGCAGGTAAGCGTTCCGGGTTGGAAGCGACCCACCAAAAAGAATTAGTACTGCCTTGACGGCGCACCAGAGAGGAGAAACGAACCATGTGTGGAATTGTCGGCGCGGTGGCCGAACGAAATGTTGTCCCGATCCTGATGGAGGGGCTCAGACGGCTCGAGTATCGCGGCTACGATTCGGCTGGAATTGCCGTCCTTGACGGCGGCAAAATTACATGTACGCGGCGGGTAGGCAAAGTTCAGCAGCTGCAGAATGCACTCGACGAAAATCCGCTGCACGCTGAAATTGGTATTTCGCACACGCGCTGGGCGACACACGGTGTGCCGAGTGAGATCAACGCGCATCCACATATGTCAGGGGACGACATCGCTATCGTTCATAACGGCATCATCGAAAACTACGAAGAACTGCGAAAAGACCTCAAAGCAGAAGGCTATGAATTCGTTAGCGACACGGACACCGAGGTTATTGCTCATCAAATCACGCATCATTTGAAGGTGTTCGGCGAATTGACGGCGGCTGTCAAAGCCACGGTCGCCGAGCTCGAAGGCGCATATGCGTTGGTTGTGATGAGCAAGAATCACCCGGGAAAGTTATTGTTGGCACGAGCAGGTTGCCCGGTCGTGATCGGTCTCGGCATTGACGAAAACTTCATTGCCTCGGATGTTGCGGCATTGCTGTCGGTGACGCGTAAATTCATGTTCCTGGAAGAGGGCGATATCGCACTGGTCGAGCGCACGCGAGTTACTATTTGGAATGCTGACGACAATGAAGTTGACCGACCCGTCAAGGAAAGCGAGCTTACTGCGGATGCGGCGGAACGTGGCGAGTATCGCCACTACATGCAAAAGGAAATTCACGAGCAGGCGCAGGCTGTTGCCCGAACGCTTGCTGAGCGCATCGCCAATGGCAAGGTGCTTGACGCAGCGTTTGGCCCCAAGGCTAATGAGGCTCTTGATGTAACGAGGGGCGTACACATCGTGGCATGTGGCACGAGTTATCATGCAGGACTCGTTGCGCGTTACTGGATCGAGCAGCTCTGCCGCCTCCCGTGCACGGTAGAGATCGCCAGCGAATATCGTTACCGCGATCCCGTTGTTCCTGAAGGGACGCTGTTCGTCACGATCAGCCAGTCCGGTGAAACAGCGGACACGCTTGCTGCGCTGCGCGCGGCGAAGGAGATGCGTTACGTTTCGACGTTGACGGTCTGCAATGTGCCCGAGAGTTCGATGGTACGCGAGTCCGAACTTGTCATGATGACTCATGCCGGGCCGGAAATCGGGGTGGCGTCGACGAAAGCGTTTACGACACAGCTTGCGGCGCTGGCGCTTTTGACGATTTCACTGGCGCGACGCAGCGGACTGGAAGAAAAACAGGAGCGAGAACTGGTGGAGCAACTTGCTGAGCTGCCCGAATTGATCGATAAGGTTCTTACGCTCGATGCGTCGATCGAATTACTGGCGGAGCATTTCGTTGACAAACATCATGCATTATTCCTCGGTCGTGGTGTGCAAAACCCAATCGCAATGGAGGGCGCGCTCAAACTCAAGGAAATTTCGTATATCCATGCGGAGGCCTATGCCGCTGGCGAACTCAAGCACGGTCCGCTCGCTCTCGTCGATGAAGATATGCCTGTGGTTACGATTGCCCCGGATGATGAGTTGCTGGAGAAGTTGAAAGGCAATTTGCAGGAAGTGCGGGCGCGCGGCGGCCAGCTCTATGTGTTCGCGGATCCGCGAGTGCAATTTGAAAGTCGGTCGGGCATTCACACAACACGCATGCCTGCAGAAATCCAGGATTTCCAGGCGCCGATTTTATATACGATACCGTTGCAGTTACTTGCTTATCATGTCGGAGTCCTCAAGGGTAACGACGTTGATCAGCCGAGGAATCTTGCGAAGTCCGTGACGGTTGAATGAGTATCAGGGTGAACACGGTTTTCTCAAAGAGACTTAATAGCGCATGGCGTCATTCAGACATTTGACTAGGGAAGAACTTGAGCGAGGCCTTGCGCATGTTTTGCAATCACCAGAGAATAACGGAACGTTAGAGTTGATTGTCAAGAGACCGGAAATAGACCAGAGAGAGTCAGTGACGGCAGGTCGCCTTGAAATCGAGCATGGACTTGTTGGCGATAGCTGGCGGAGTCGCGGCGGCGACATGGCCGACGGATCAGCAGATCCCGACGTGCAGATCACCATCATGAACTCCAGGGTTGTTGCATTGGTTGCCGATGATGACAATCGCCGGGAGCTTGCGGGCGATCAGCTGTATCTTGACCTGGACTTAAGCGGCGCAAACCTGCCGCCGGGAACGAAACTTGCTATTGGCGATGCAATCATCGAGGTTACTGAACTGCCGCACACGGGGTGCAGAAAGTTTGCGGACCGATTTGGCAGAGACGCGACCGTATTTGTCAATTCGGGACTGGGACGCAAGCAAAACTTTCGCGGCATTAATGCCAGGGTGGTTCAATCAGGCGATCTCAAGGTGGGTGACGTCGCGCAGAAGTTAATTTAGGGAGCCACTACTGGCTCGCCGATCGAGCGTTCAAACAGATCGCATAGCATTGGCTCAGGTGCAGCTATCGTGAATATATCGTCACCCAGCTCTTGCACCGCGAAGTCGGGTGCTTTGAACTGCAGCCACTCGGGCAGGCCCTCGGCGTTCGGGTTGCCGGTTGCCGCAAATTGAGTCCAGTAGCCCATCATCGATTCTGTCAGCGCCAGATCGACGTCAGTGGTTCTCATGTATGCATCATGAGTTCCAAAAGCGTAGGAATACTCAGCGCCATGGAAGGCTCGAACCTTCGCGCCGCCAGGGCCCTCCCGGACCCGTGTGAAATAATACATCCAGGCATCGCGGCCGACAGCCGTCATTTTAGCCGCCGTATTTTGTGACGGGCACACATAATTCTCGGCAGTGATCAGACGATCCATCGCGCGGCGTGGGTCCGTTTCAGAAATGACGGCCGCCAAAGCGCCAGCGCTGTCAATGTATCTGAGCTTATCGGCTGCGCTCGAAACATCATCCCTCGTCGAGTCAGTATCCAGGAAGTCATACCACTCGTCGGCATTCGTGCCGATGATCAACTGACGTTCGGTGAAGTTACCGGCCTGAATATCTTCCCAGGTAGGCCGAAGGAGAAGCTGGCCGTCGACAGCAGGAGAATGGTAGTAGTCGGGAAAAGCCTCCTCGTAGGCTTGCAACAAATGCTCGGCGGGGACAAGCCTGAGCGATGCAATTGAATCGTCGCCCTCGAAGCCCATGATTCCGGCGAGGTCGCGACCGCGTTTCTGCTCGTCCGCGAGAGAGGGCGATCGGCGCAGACCGTAACCTGCGGTACTTTCCAGGATAGCGCGGTGAAACAGGCCATCGGTGCCTGCGGCGAACATCAGTGCAAGAATGTTCTCGGCTCCGGATGATTCGCCAAACATCGTAACTCGGCCGGGGTCACCACCAAATTTCGCGATGTTCTGCTGCACCCATTGCAGTGATGCGATCAAGTCCCAAAGCCCGAAATTGGCGACAGCATCTTCGGGTGGAATTTCGGCGTGCGACAGAAAGCCAAAAGCGCCGACTCGATATGCAACAGATACGACGACCACGCCTTCTCGCGCGAGCTTGTGGCCATGGTAATTGGGCTCATACGACCAGCCACTGCGGTTGCTGCCGCCGTGTACCCATACCATCACCGGGAGACTTGCATCGTCTTTCAGCGTTGGCGTCCAGACATTGAGATAGAGGCAGTCTTCGCTGATCTCCAGATCACGGTAGTAATCACGGGAGCCGCCAAATGTCTCGGCCATGTAGCGATACCAGTCAAGAATGCGCATCGTTTGCATGCAAGCGGCCGCGAAATCGACGACGGCACGTCGATCTACCCTGTTCTTTAAAGGTTGTGGCGAGCGCCAGCGCAGATCGCCTGTCGGAGGTTCAGCGAACGGTACGCCGAGAAATACGGCGACCGTGCCGTCCTCGACGTACTTACCGAGCAGGATTTCGCCATCGACCGCGACACCAGGTGTCCTGTCACAGCCGAGCAGAAGCAGAAAGAAAAATGCTGTCAGGGATTTGAGCATCGCTCTAAGCCGGGTGATCTTCCTGCAGCGACTTGACCAGCGAGTACGACATGGCCACGCCGACAAATAATATCGGCAACGACGCAATCAACAGCATCACCTGCATTGCCCGCAGGCCCTGTTCCGGGTCATCAGCGTTGTGACCGATGAACATCAAGGTAATCGGCATGACGGCTAGCGCGAACGCCCAGAACACACGATGCCAGCGAGCTGGATTGTCGCCTGCGGGCAGGTGCAGCGTTGCTCCCGATGCAATCGTGTACGAGGCAGAGTCGTAGGTCGTTGCTGCGAAGATGATCGACACGAAGGCGAACACCGCTATTACGAGTCCCGCGAACGGCAGTGTCTCGAGTGTTGCGACGATGGCGGCGTCGCCGCTCACAGTATTCATGATATTCACAAAATCGAGTTCGCCGGTCAACTGCAGGAACAAGGCGTAATTGCCGATAACCATGTAAAAAATCCAGCTACCGAGCGAGCCGAAAATCAACATGCCTGTGATGATCTGTCGAATGGTGCGGCCGCGCGAGATGCGCGTGATGAATAGGCCGACGTAGGGCGCGAAGGCTATCCACCACGCCCAGTAGAATACTGTCCAGGACTCGACAAACCCGGATTCGGTAAATGGGTCGGTCCAGAAATTCATGCGCAGGAAATTCTGCGTCATTATCCCGAGGCCGTTAAGGCTCGTCTTGAACAGGAAGATCGTGGGACCGACCATGAGAATGAACAGCAACATGCCGAGGGCAAGATACATGTTGATGTCGCTAAGGCGTTTGATGCCTTTTTGCAGTCCGAGCCAGACACTGACTACGAACAGGCTGACACACAGCGCCATGACGCCGACTTCAAGTCCGAAGCCATGCTCGATCGGAAACAACCACGCTATGCATGCCGCGATCATCGGGGCCGAAAAGCCGAGACCGGTTGCGGCGCCGGCCACGAGCGCAATAATGAATAAAAAATCGATGACGCGAGCGACCGGACCGTGTTCCTTACCTTTGAGAAACCAGCTGCAGCTTATGCTGAAGCGCAGGACGTCCATCTTGCGAACGTAATACGGGTAACCGATTGCAATGGCCGGCAGGCAATAAAATGCCCAGGCCGTAAAACCCCAGTGGAAAAGACCATAAGTTGAAGCCCATTCAGCGGCCTCGGTGCTGCGAGGTTCGGCGCCGAACGGCGGTGCATCGTAGTAGTAGGCCCATTCGGTTGCGCACCAATACATCAGTCCCGCGCCGACGCCGGCGCAGAACAGCATGGCGATCCAGCTCATTTGTGAGAATTCGGGCGCCTCATCCGGCTCGCCGAACTTGACGTTACCGAAGCGACTTGCGGCGAGCCAGACCAGGAAACTGATTGCGCCAACGCTAGCCAGCAGGTAGAGGATGCCGAATTCGCTCGCGATGTAGTCGTAGAGCGACTGCAACATGGCACCGGCCGCCGCGGGGGATGCGGCGAGTGGAATGCAAACGAAGAGAATGATTGCGACGCTGCCAATGAAAGTCGGCCAATCAATTCTACTCTGCTGCATCTGCGGTCTCTTCTTGTTTATTAGTCGATGTTGAGGACGACGGCCCCGCGTACACCATCTTGTTCGATCGTTTCATTGCCCGTTGCAATATCGGCCAGTGGCAGTGCGGCGGCGATCCGATGCTGCAATCTGTCTTCGGCCAACGCTGCGGCAATGTCGCTTACTGCATGTTCCTTGGCGACCTCCGGCATTGCATATACGATGACGAAGCGAAGCGTGATGTCTTTGTACATCATTTTCAGAAATGGGAGCTTGGGTTCCTTGTCCAGGTTCGACGAGTATGTCGCGATCGTTCCGCCAGTCCGCAGCACTTCCACAGACGTTGGCAGATTGACACCAAATTCGACTTCAATGACGCGATCCACAGGTGCACCGCTATTGGCGGCGATAACCGCAGCGATGAAGTCATCGCCGCGATGATTAACGACGAACTCGGCGCCCGCTTGCTTGCATGCGGCGACGTCGTCGTCGTTGCTTGCGGTCGCGATAACGGTCGCTCCTGACATGCTCGCCCATTGTACGGCATAGTTGCCGACACGGCCGGCGCCACCGGTAATCAGTATCGTTTGTCCAGATACTTCGCCGTCGGCGAATACGCAACGGTGAGCCGTCATTGCGGGAATGCCGAGGCATGCACCTATGTCAAAGCCCACGGCGTCGGGAAGGGTTGCTGCGCGTGCGCTGTCGATAGCTACATATTCTGCAGCAGTGCCGAAGCGACGTGCATATTGTGCCTGGTAAATCCAGACGCGTTCGCCGATACGGTTGCGATCCATACCTTCACCGACAGCTTCGATGATCCCGGCGCCGTCACTGTTTGGAATAACGAAACCACCATTGAGGAGATCGGGAAACGCGCCGGCTCTCTTTTTGACATCGGACGGGTTGATACCACTGGTGTGCAATCGCACCAGAACTTCGCCCGGGCCGACGGACGGCGTATCGGTGTCGCCTATCGTCAGGACCTCAGTTGCGGGGCCGAACGTTTCAAACCACGCAGCAAGCATTGTCGTCTCTCGTACTCCGATAATTCAATCGAGCCAATTAGATAGGGTTTCAGTGTGACCATCAACTGCGATCGCCTGGCCCGATATTCGTGTCGCTTTTTCCGAGGTCAGAAACAAGACAGTTGCAGACACGTCGTCGGACGTTACAAATGTGCGCATAGAGCTTTGGCGAAGGTACGCGTCTCGTACCTCCGCAGGCGAAATGTCGTGGCTTTCGGCATGCGATTTGATGACGCCGTCAATTCGGGGGCCGCTGACACAGCCCGGGCAGACGGCATTGACCCGAATATTGTCGGGACCGAGTTCCATCGCCCAGGTTTTCGTCAGGCCGATCAAGCCCCACTTGCTCGCGGCATAGGGCGATCGCATCGGCACACCGAACAGCCCTGCTGTCGATGAAATGTTGACTATTGAACCGCCGCCAGCGGCTCTTAGCAACGGAGTAGCGCGGCGAGTCATGTAAAAAGCGCTACTGAGATCCACGGCAATACAACGATCCCAATCGGGCGGATCAATGTCGTCAACGGTTCCAATTGGACCCGCGATGCCGGCGTTATTGACAAGAATGTTCAGCCCATCGTACAGCTTGAGAAAATCATCGAAGACCCGGTCGACGTCTGTCACATTCGAAACGTCCGCCTGTGTCGCGGTCGCTGCAGGGTTGGCCGCGATGAACTCGTCGATCATCTCATCGGAGACATCGCAGATATGCACTGCGGATCCTGCGGAGAGATAGGTCTCGGCGATATTTCGACCGATGCCGGAAGCGCCACCGGATATGAGTACTGTGCTGTGCTTCGATGACATTGTCTTAAGATTCGTAGGCACGCAATTGCGTCTTGGCAATGATATGACGCTGTATCTCGGATGTGCCATCCCAGATTCGTTCGAGGCGAGCATCTCGCCATAGTCGCTGTATTGGCAGGTCTTCCATCAGCCCCATGCCACCGAAAATTTGTACAGCGCTGTCCGCAGTACGCCCGAGGGCCTCGGATGCAAACAGCTTGGCGATTGCGGCATCGTTGGGTGTCATCCTGCCATCGTCGGCACGGTGACAGGCATGCATGACGAGCAGATCGGACGCCTGCAAGTCGGTGACCATGTCGGCGATCTTGAATGACGTACCCTGGAATTTGCCGATGGCCTGACCGAATTGCTTGCGCGTTGCCGCCCACTCGCTGCTCAGGTCGAGTAAACGCTCCATTTTACCGCAGCACTGTGCGCCGACCCAGACACGCCCCATGCGTATCCATTTGTTCGCAAGATCAAGACCCGTGCCTTCCTCGCCAAGAATTTGTGACTTATGCACACGGCAGTCGTTGAAGCTGAGCTCATAGGTTCGATAGGCGCGTTGACTCGTACACAATGGCCCGAGTTGCATGTCGAAGCCTTTTGTATCGCGATCGATCAGAAATGCGGTAACGCGTTTGCGCGGCCCCTTGGCTGTTTCATCGACGCCGGTCGTGGCGAATAAAATGGCAAAATCAGGCAGGCACGGCGAGCTGATGAAATGCTTGCTACCGTTGATTACGTAATCATCACCGTCTGCAACTGCTTTGGTTGCCATCGCCATGATGTCAGAACCAGCGCCGGGTTCGGTAAGGGCAAAACACTCGTGCTTTTCCCCGGTGACGCAGGGCGCCAGGTATTTTTCGATCTGGTCGCCCTCGCAGGCAAGCAGTAACTCCGTGGGCCGGGCAATATTGCCGGCGAGGGCATAGCTGACCTTACCCAGCTCGCGCTCGATGAGCCCAAGCGTCGTGTAATCGAGGCCGCCACCGCCAACCGACTCGGGCAGGTTTGCTGCGTAAAAACCCATCTCAATGGCGCGTTGTTTGATGTGCTCACACCGTTCGACCGGTACTTCGCCATTGCGGTCGGCTTCAGCCTCATAGGGGTAGATCTCTTCGTCGAGAAATGCCTGTAGGGAGGTCAGCAGCATCGTTTGTTCGTCAGTGAGCTCGTAATTCATGGCTTCTGTGCCCGTACACCGTTGCGAAGAAGTAGATGATCGGAGATTCGAATCGGTGTAAGGTCTCTGAATTCGACAAAAATAGCAAAAATTCGACAAACGACGCGCCGAGAGCTGTCGCTGTCCAGGGTCCTCCAGATGACGCACTATCAGGACAACAGGAAATTCCAACAAGCCCCCTTTCGGGTCGCGTTTGTATTGCTGCCCAAATTTAGTTCGCTGACGCTGTCATCGCTGGTCGAGCCGCTGCGGATTGCGAACTACTGCGGCGGTGGCGAGCTGTATCACTGGACCTATGTATCGGCCGATGGAACGGCCGTCCCGGGTTGCAGCGGTTACAACATTGACACAGAGGCGCTGAGCGAAAACTTTGACGCGCTGGACGCAGTTATAGTTTGTGGAGGCTGGAATGCCGAGCGCTATGAGAATGACGTTCTGGACCGCTGGCTGCTCAACGCGGCGCGCCAACAAATCATCATCGGCGCGGCGGAAATGGGTTCGTATGTGCTGGCCAGGGCTGGACTGCTGTCAGGATACTCGGCGACGATTCACTGGCACTGCCGCAATGCATTTTGTGAGCGTTACCCCGACGTTGACATCCGGGATCAGTTATTTGTGATCGACCGCAAGCGCATGACCTGCGCAGGCGGCACGGCGTGTATAGACATGATGCTGCACGACATACAGGAACGATACGGCAGTGCACTGGCGACCGAGGTTGCGGAGCAGGTCATCTGTGCGGCGCCACGCGAGTCCTGGCAGCCGCAGAGAGAGGCGCTGCAAAACGATCATGGAACCGTGCCCAAGCCGCTGCAACAGGCTATCGACATCATGGAGGCCAATGTCGAGCGGACATTCAAGATTCCGCAGGTCGCGGCGACACTGGGTCTGTCGCAACGTAAGCTCGAACGACTGTTTAGCAAGCACTTTGCTTGCTCGGCCGTAGCGTTCTACAGGCGCGTTCGCTTGCAACGTGCTCGCGCGCTGCTGACGCAGACTGACATGTCGGTGCTCGACATTTGCATCGCAAGCGGCTTTGCGAGTTCATCATATTTCAGCAAGTCCTACGCAGAGGAGTTCGGCTTGCGTCCAAGGGATCATCGGCTGGCGTGGCCGGACTCGGAGCGCAGTCCACACTGGCCCGGCCTGCATTCAACGATGAGCACTGGAAAGCGACCCATTCCCGACACATCAGGGCGCAATCATCGCGGCAATTTATGATTAAACCGGACTAGGAGCTCTGCTGCATCAGGATCAAGGCGTCGGCCGCCACTACACCCTGACCTGCGGGCATCACCATCAGAGGGTTAACATCGAGCTCGAGTAACGAGTCCCAGTTCATCTCCGCATATGCAGCAACCGCAAGCACGGCATCGAGCAATGCTTCGATGTCACCTTGGGGCCGACCACGGAATCCGCTGATCAGCTTCGATACCGCCAATGATTCAATCGCCACGCGCAACTCCTCACGAGTTACAGGCAACAACAGGCTTTTACTGTCGGCGAGTAGCTCGACCAGAACCCCGCCGCTGCCAACGATGAGTGCGAGGCCGAACTGCTCATCGCGCTTGATGCCGACGATCAGCTCAGCGAGCGGTGCTTGGATCATGCGCTCGACGAGAAATCGCTCGGCTTGCATCCCATGCGAGTTACAGCTTTCGATAATTTGCGCGACAGCTGCCTGGGCAGCCTCGCGATTTTCGAGATCGATGCAGACAGCACCGAGATCGGACTTGTGTATAAACGAGGGTCCAACGGCCTTGACGACAACGGGATAGCCGAGCGAATCGGCTATTGTCGGCACTTCCGCGGCGGTGCCAGTATTTCCAGCAGGAATGGGCAAGCCAACACTGGCCAGGGCCTGCTTGCTTTGCCACTCGTCGAGTGTCATCACTGGCTTGTCCACCAAGGCAGTTACAGGTCGGGGTAATGTCAGCGATTGCATTTTGTCATGGCAATACTCGAAATAACGTGCGGCGGCGGCATACGCGTATAGCCCATCTTCGAGGCCCTGCAAAGGAACAACTCCGTGTTTAAGTATGCGGTCTTGAACGGACCTTGGCAGTAGTTCGCTAATGGTGCAGATGACGAACGCGGGTATTCCAGTGGTTTTGTGCGCGGCGATGAACGCGTCGACAGCACTAAGCCACTCATCGACCTCCGCAGCAATGACAGTTGGATGATCGTAGACGAGAAATGCCGCGTCATGACTTCCTTGCAACGCTGAGCTAAAGCAGCGCTCCTGCGCAATCGGGTCACCCCAAATCGATGTGTTGTAGTCAAAAGGGTTAGAGACGGTGACGTAGTCGGGAAACTGCGACTCGAGATCAGCAAGCTGACTGTTAGTGAACGGTCGTGTTTCAAGACCAAAGTCCGGCACAAGGTCGGCGATCGTAGCCGCCTCGCCGCCCGAACATGACAGTGTGACGATATTGCGGCCGGTCAATGGGCCGGCAAGGTCGAATATTTTAAGCGTCTCGAGCAGACGATTGAGAGAGTTGACTCGCACGACGCCCATGCGATCGAAGAAGGCATTATATAATTCGTCTGATCCAGCTATGGAGCTCGTGTGGCTGCTGGTCTGTTTTGCACTGGCCTCTGTCTTGCCGACTTTCATGACGACGATCGGCACACCCTTTTTCAAGGCACGCGCCGCTGCCTTGGCGAAGCGGTTTACGTCATCAAATCCTTCGATGTACATGCCGATCGCGGATACGCGGTCATCGTTCAGCAATGCCTCGATGTATTCGCCCGGACCCAGCACGGCCTGGTTGCCAGTTCCAATGACATGCGTCAGGCGAACAGAGCGCTGATTCATGGTCAGGTTCATGCCGATATTGCCGCTTTGGGAAATCAGGGCGACGCCACGTTCGACCGGACCGCCATTGAACAGGTATGGCCATAGCGCGCAGCGTGCGGCGAAATTAATAAAGCCGAAGCAGTTAGGCCCGACGAGCGGCATGTCATCGGCGGCGTCTATCAATTGTTGTTGCAGGATAATGCCGTCGCCGCCAATCTCGGCAAAGCCCGCGGCATAGCAGACGCAACCGCCTGCGCCTGAGTTTGCGAGCGAGCGTACGACATCAATAGCGAGCTCGCAGCGGACGGCGATGAATGCGGCGTCGGGTGCTCCTGGAAGGTCGTCGACCGACCTGAAACAGGGATGGTCTTCGAGTTCATCGAGTTCTGGGTTAACGGGCCAGATATCGCCATCGTAGCCAAGCTCGACACAACGCCGAATGGCCATTCCGGCTATGCTGCCGCCTACGAAAGCGATGCTCCGCGGCGCCAGCAGGCGCGACAGCCTGTCCTGCGGTGCTTGTGACACGTCCATATTCCGGTAATGGTATGCGCCCATATGATCAGTTATTGCCACTCGGGCTTATTGCTAATTTTCGACAGGCGGCGCAGCGTGTGCAAATTTCGGGATAATGGTGGAGGCGTTGGCAGTGCTCACAATGGCGGGATCTGTGGTCCCAGGCGGACGGCGCTTCGCTATGCCCGGCGTGTCGAAAAAACGCGGTTTCTGTCGCAAAAAGCGCAATCGCCCTGCGCACGATCACGCATGATTGGATTAACAAGCCGCCAGAAAGTGTCGTTAGCTGGCACAAGACGCAAGGAGCTGTGATGGACGAGCAAGTCAAAGTTTCACGTGAGGGCAAAGTTCTCGTCGTTGTGTTGGACCGCCCTAAAGCCAATGCGATCGACCTCGAAACCAGCCGCAAGCTGGGCGAGGCTTTCATCATGTTGCGTGACGATCCGGATCTGTCAGTTGGCATCATTACTGGCGGCGGCGAAAAAATATTCTCGGCCGGCTGGGACCTCAAAGCCGTTAGCAAGGGTGAAATGCAGACGGAAAATTGGTGGGAGGATGACTACGGTCCCGGAGGCTTTGCGGGGCTGACCGAACTATGGAATCTCAACAAGCCCGTGATCGGGGCACTGAACGGTATCGTAATCGGCGGCGGTTTCGAACTGGCCCTCGCCTGTGATCTGCTTATCGCAGCGGAGCATGTCGAGTTCGTATTGCCCGAACTACCACTGGGCCTGATTCCGGATGCAGGAGCGATACAGCGCTTGCCCAAACGGCTGCCGTACAACAAAGCGATGGAGATGTTGCTGATCGGGGAGCGCATGTCGGCAAAGGAGGCCGCAAGCTTTGGGCTGGTGAACAAGGTCGTGCCGGCCGATGCACTCATGGATACCGCGATGACCTGGGCTAACAAGCTGACCGAGGTGGCGCCGCTTGCGTTGCAAGCGCTGAAGGAAGTGTTGCGTGAAATCGATGGCAACGGAATTCGACAGTCCTTCGAGACAATTCGGACGGCGGATCTCCCAAACTACAGACGCCTGCTTGCGTCCGAAGATGCCGAGGAAGGTGTCAACGCGTATGTCGAAAAACGCGATGCTAAATTCAAGGGCCGCTGAACGATTCATGCCTGGAGAGTCCTGAGATGAGCAATGCATTCGACGGCATTGAGCCCACTGCGGTAAGGAATGTGACATGCATCGGCGCGGGACCGATCGGCGCAGGCTGGTCCGCCTACTTCCTCGCGAAGGGATTCAACGTTGTAAGCTATATTCACTCGAAAGATGAAGAAACGTCTTTGCGAGGTCTCGTCAACGATGCGTGGACCAGCCTCACCGAACTGGGTCTTGCCGAAGGCGCGGAGCTTGCCAGGTTGGTCGTCACAAGCGACTTGGGCGCGGCGATAAAGGACGCTGAATTCATTCAGGAGAGCGCACCGGAGTCGTTGCCGCTCAAGCAGGCTCTGTACAAGACGCTCGGCGAAATAGTGCCGCCGAACGTCGTCATTGCATCGAGCACATCGGGTTTGCGCATGACGGACATTCAGATGCAATGTGCGACCGCCGAACGCACCGTTGTCGGTCATCCGTTCAATCCGCCGTATTTACTGCCACTGGTCGAAGTGGTAGGAGGAAAGCATACAGCGCCTGGAGCCGTTCAATGGGCGGCCGGGTTTTACACGGTCGCGGGCAAGGCGCCGCTCGTGCTAAAACGTGAAATTCCGGGCTTCATTGCAACTCGCCTCCAGGAGGCGATATGGCGCGAGGCCTTGCACATGATTGTGAATGATGAGGCAAGCGTTGAGGATATCGACTTCGCTGTGGTGAACGGGCCGGGCCCGCGCTGGGCGATGATGGGCCCGTGCCTGACCTACCATATCGGTGGCGGCGAGGGCGGCATGGAGTATTGCCTTGAGCAATTCGGCCCGGCATTCAAGCTGCCGTGGTCGCGCATGGACGCGCCTGAACTGACGCCGGCGCTTGCAAAATTACTGATCGAGGGCAGCGCTCGCCTGGCGGGCGACAGGGATTATTCAACGCTCAATCGGCAGCGCGATGCCGGCCTGATCGCAATTCGCAAAGCGCTGGATGAACTCGCTAGATAGTATCGTCGTCGAAGTGGCTACTTAAAGACTTCCGCAACGAGAAGATCATCGCGACACCGACAAGCAAAATTGGCAGGGACGCGACCAGCACGCCCGAGCGAATGATGTCCAGGCCGCCGACGAACATCATGAATATCGGCAGCAGCCCGAGGATCATCGCCCAGAATACGCGATGCCAACGCGCCGGGTTGTCGCCCTCCTTCATTTCCATCGAAGCCGTGGATGCGAGCGTGTACGACGCGGAATCATAGGTCGTCGCCACCGAAATAACACTGACAATGATGAAAAGCGTCAGCGCCAGGCTGCTCAACGGCAGAGTTGATATCACTTTCTCGACAGAAACGTACATGCCGTGCTCTTTGAGACTCTCGGTTACCGACAGGATGTCGTTTAACTCAAGTGAGAGCGAGTAGTTACCGAGTATGAAATAGAAAAGCCAGCAACCCATGCTGCCGAAGGCCAACATGCCCAGTATGACCTGGCGAATTGTGCGGCCGCGCGAAATCCGTGTAACGAAAACACCGACCGGCAGCGCGAACGCTATCCACCACGCCCAGTAGAAAATCGTCCAGGACTCGACGAATCCTGTTTTGTCGAAAGGGTCAGTCCACGACATCATGCGCACAAAATTTTGCAGCATGACACCGACCGTGTTAACAGACGTTTGCAGTATAAAAAGCGTTGGCCCGACAAGGAGTATGAAAGCCAGCAATCCAAGAATCAGATACACGTTCAGGTCGCTGAGCCGCCGAATACCTTTGTCGAGGCCAAGGTAGACACTTGCACCAAATAAGGAAATACAGACGAACATTATTGCGAGTTCCAGGGAGAACGATGTATCGATGCCCAGCAGCGCGGCAACACTCGCCGCGATCGTTGGAGCAATGACGCCCAGAGAGGTGCCGGCGCCACCGAGCAAGGCGATCATCGCAGCAAGGTCAACGAGGCGGCCGATGAAACTGGTTCGCCCGGACGATCCGAGTAGCGCATGCAAGGCGGTGCTGCCGCGCAAGTGCGGCACACGCTTGACATAGAAAGGATAGGCAATCGCAATTGTTGGCAGGGCATACAGTGCCCACGCCGTAATTCCCCAGTGAAATGGCCCATAGGCCGCAGCGAATTCGAAGGCTTCAGCAGACCTGGCGACCGCGCCGAGAGGCGGTGAGTCAACATAGTAAGCCCACTCCACACCGGACCATACGAGCAGCGAGGCGCCGGTTCCGGCGCAAAATAGCATGCCGATCCACGAAAACGTCGAATAATCGGGTTCGTCGTCACGGCCACCCAGTTTTATATTGCCGTAGCGACTGCACGCGAGCCAAATAAGAAAACCGATCGTGCCGAGACCGAACATCTGGTAGAAGACACCGAGATTTGTAGCGATCCAGTCGTAGAGCTCCGATATAAATCGCTCTGCTGCTTCCGGGAACAGCCCGAGCGGAATGCAGACCGCGACGGCTATTGACGAGGTAATGATAAAGAGCGGGCGATCGATGCGGGGCTGTCTCATTTTAACGGGGTCAGTCAGATGCCCTTGAGACCCAGGATCTGGCGCGCCTCAGCAGGTGAGGCAATACTTGCGCCGAGGCGCTCCAGGATTTCCCGTGCGCGAGTCACGAGATCGGCATTCGACGCCAGCACCCCTTTTTCCAGGTAAAGATTGTCTTCAAGGCCAACGCGGACGTTGCCACCGAGCAATGCGGCTTGCGCCACCATCGGCATCTCGGTTCGACCGATTCCAAAACCGGCCCATCTGGCGCCGGACGGTAGAGCGTTGCGCATCGCCAGCATGCTGTCGGTATCGGCGTCAGCCCCCCAGGGTATGCCGAGGCAAATCTGAAACAGGGGTGGCGCATCGATAAGTTCTTCATGGATCAGTTGTCGTGCCAGGCGTATGTGTCCCAGTTCGAATACTTCCATCTCGGGTTTCACGCCCCAGCCCTGCAACAATTTCGCCATCACACGAAGATATCCGGGCGTACTGACGTAAATTTCGTTGTCGCCGAAATTCATCGTGCCGCAATCGAGACTGCAGATTTCCGGGCGCAATTTGTCGACGTGCTCGAGCCGCTCTTCGGGACCGACCATATCTGTGCCCGGACCCGGCTGACTTGGATCCTCGCCCTCGCTCGGAAACCAGGAACCGCCCATGCCGGCCGTAAGATTGATCACTACGTCGGTGTCGCTCGCGCGCACTCGCTCGACAACCGCCGTGAACAGGCCAACATCGCGGGAGCCCTGGCCTGTCTCCGGGTCGCGAACATGGATATGCGCGACCGCTGCACCGGCCTTGGCGGCGGCTATCACCGCGTCGGCAATCTGTGCCGTGGTGACGGGAATATCCGGATGTCTCGACAAGGTATCGGCCGCGCCCGTTACCGCGCACGTAATGACGACATTATTGTTCATCGACGGTCCTTTCCATTCGGTACTGCAGAAAAGTCTACAGGATCTCTGCGTGCTTGTAGCCCGGATCGGTCAGAATGACGTGGTTCATGACGGCCGGCTCGCGTATCGTTCACAGGCATGAAAAACGCTATCAAGGGAGTGCTGCGCCTGCCGAAACGGCATGTGTCAAAACTGCAATCCGAGCCCAGCGCGGCAGACGGAGCCCGCATTATAAACGCGCAATCAGTGCGCGACGCAGTCATGGCCGCCTTGATCGTCGTGATTCTGTTCAGTGCAATGTGGTCGATATTGTCAGCGTTGATCAATCGCATTTTCCCCTGGATGACGCTGGTTCTTGGGCTATTGATCGGGTTGACGGTGCGGCGTGCCGGACAAGGCCTGGACTGGCGCTTTCCCGCCATCGCTGCCAGCATGGCTGTGCTGGGCGCACTTGCCGGCAATATCGTTGTTGCGGCAGCATTTACGGCAACTGCGCTGGATACGACGACACTTACTGTCTTGCGTGCCGTGACCACCATGACATGGCCGGTTTTCTTCGACGAAGTACTGACGCCAGCCGACGCAGTCTTCGCTTTGTTTGCAGCAGCAATTGCGGCCAGCTATGCTAATCGCCGCCTGAGCCGGGCCGAATTTCTTGCCTTGCGCAAATGGGAAAAGCAACAAGAAACGGCCGAACGCTCCTGACCTGCGGCCGGAGTCGGGCCGAAGCGGATCCTACACAGGCATCAACATGCTGCTGTCGATTTCGAGAGCTTTGCCGCGTAGATCCCCCAGCTGTTGCGAGACCAGAGTTTCGAGGTCATTTACGGTGTTTTCATAACCGAGGAAGCACGGCGGCTCACGGCGTAAAAGCGACCAGTTGCCACCCTCGATGACATGAATCAAATGTGCGACATTTTTGCGGATCGAGTCGATATACGGGTTCTGCCCATCGTAAAGCACTTCGATGTACCGGTAGACACGGTTGAATTTGCGCTGCAAGCGGTCGCGCGTGACCTGCTGATAGAAGGCCGGCGTCTTTTTCAACAAGTCCGTACCGGACTTATATCGAACCACGTATTCGCCGGGACCGGCAATCTCGATAGCAATACCACCGGCGACGAACTCATGATAAAGGCGATCGCGACACTTTTCGAGGTAGCAGCGATCGGCCATCTGCGCAATGAGGTCAGCGGTTCCAATCAGGTGTCCGCAGATGATGTCGCGCGGGTCGTCAAGTTCGATCTTGTCGAGGTCGAGTTCATAGCCCGTGAAGTGCACGATCATGCTGCTGACGGCGACGTCCCTGGCCATGCCGAGCTCGGGCAAATAACGGCGCAGGAAATCGGCACTGCGCGACACATGATACAGAGTGAATTGCGCACCGTTCGAGAAATCCTTGTCCCGCTCTTTGTGGCGGATGTAACCGGAATCATGGAACAAAGCGGTCACGATGGCCATTTGCGCCCGATCGGCGCCAGGTCGTTCACCGGCGTCGACACTGCGTTCGTATCCGGTGATGAGGCGGGCCAGCGCGAGTGTCATATCGAGTGTGTGCTGAACGTCGTGATAGGTTGTATCGCAACCCTCGTAGTCCGGAAAACGACCCGAGAAAAGGCGGTCAAAATCGTAAAATGCGAGCCAGAGTTTATCGAAAGAAGCGGCGGGAAACGTCTGACGGAAAAGTTCATGCACAGCTTCGCGGACCGCGACAGGATTGCTGACCTGTACAGTGTTCGTCACGTCGTAGTCATTACGGCGGTCCTGAGACATGATTTTTTTCTTGTTGTTAGTAGTCGCCGGAGTACCGGATTGAACGTTACCTCTGATTTCGGTCAACGTCGCTCTCGCTGCACGAATTCGTGTTCAGTAATAATACACCGCAGCATCTCTGGACGCAGCGCGAATGTCTGAAATATGTAATGTGGCGGCAGGTAATCGGAAACCATGAAAAATGCCTGGCCCGGGCTAGACATCGAACTCTGCCACAACGGGCGCGTGATCTGACGGCCGCTCCCAGGCGCGTGGTTCTTTGTCCACATAGCATGCCGAGCAAGCGGTCGCCATGGTCTTGCTGGCGAGAATCAAGTCAATTCGCAGCCCTGCGTTGCGTCTGAAACCCGCAGCTCGATAATCCCACCAGCTGAAGGTCTTCTCTGCCTGGTCAAAGATGCGAAAGACGTCGGTAAGCCCGAGATCGAGCAGGGATGTCAGTGCTTGCCGTTCAGGTTGGCTGCAAAGAATGGCATCACCCCATTTTTCGGCGTCATAGACATCCGCGTCAGCAGGGGCAATATTAAAGTCGCCGAGAACGACAAGTTTGTCATGTCGTGACAATTCCTTGTCGAGAAAATCATGCAACGCGGCGAGCCAGCCGAGCTTGTAATCGTACTTCTCCGATCCAACGGACTGGCCATTGGGGACATAGAGATTAACCACGCGCACGTCATTGACCGTCGTCGCAAGAACCCTGCGTTGAACATCTTCGAAGCCGGGAAAACCGAGAACGGGGTCGGACGGCGTAGTGCGACTGATCACTGCCACGCCGTTATAGGTTTTCTGTCCGTTGGCTAAGGAGCTATAGCCGGCTTCGGCCAGCTCATTACCCGGAAATGCCTCGGTGACCTGCTTGATTTCCTGCAGCACCAACACGTCGGGCGTGTGTGCGGACAGCCACTCGAGCACATGTGGCAAACGAACATTCATCGAATTGACGTTCCATGTCGCGATTTTCACGCGCACGCAATTCCGCTTTGTCTGAGCAGGGCATCGATCTTAGGTTTGCGGCCGCGAAATGCGACATAGGCCTGCATGATGTCACGACTACCACCGACCTCCAAAATCTCGTTGCGAAATCGTTTTGCCGTTTCGCGATCGAAGACGCCGGCCTCTTCAAAGGCTCCGAACGCATCGGCAGCCAGTACTTCGGCCCACTTGTAACTGTAGTACCCTGCCGCGTAGCCGCCGGCGAAAATGTGCGAAAAACTGTGCGGTAAACGATTGTAGGTCGGGTGCACCAGTAGCGACACCTCGGCACGAACTTCGTCGAGAATCTCAAGCGCGTCGAAGCCCTGCCGCGGATCGTATTCGGCGTGCAGGCGAAAGTCGAAAAGAGCGAACTCAAGTTGTCGCATCATTGCCATAGCAGCACCTGCATGACGACTATCAAGAAGCCGATCGAATAGCGGACGCGGTAACGGCTCACCGGTAGTGGTGTGAGACGAGCACCGCAACAGCACATCGTAGTTCCACGCGAAGTTTTCCATGAATTGACTCGGCAGCTCGACCGCGTCCCAGGCGACACCATTGATGCCGGCAATGCTCGGGTAGTCAATGCGTGTCAGCAGGTGATGCAACATGTGTCCGAATTCATGGAAAAGGGTTACAACATCATCGTGATTTAATAGTGAGTCGTGATGGTCGGCGGGCGGAGGAAAATTACAGACGAGGTAACCCACCGGCGACGTGGCCTGGCCGCCGAGGTTTTTGCGACCAACACATTCGTCGACCCAGGCGCCGCTGCGCTTGCCGCTGCGCGCATAAAGGTCTGTGTAAAAGCCACCGATAAGTACACCGCTCTCATCATTAACCGTGTAATAACAGACATCATCGTGCCAGGTAGCGATATCTTCCTGGATATCGATCGTCACACCGTAAAGCCGCCCGGCAAGCTCGAACAAACCCCTGACGGCAGTTTGTGCCGAAAAGTACTGGCGCAACTCCTCGTTGGATATTGAGTACTTCTTCTGTTTGAGTTTTTCAAAGAAAAACGCAATATCCCACGGCGCGAGTGTGATTTCCGCGAATGCTTCGAGTTCAGCGAGTTCTTCTTTAGCGGATGCACGTGTGTGCGACGCAAGCCCACGAAGAAAATTAATGACCTCATCGGTCGAAACAGCCATCTTTGTCGCGAGCGAAAACTCGGCGTAATTACCAAAACCGACGAGACTGGCGGCTTCGTAGCGCAGTGCAAGGATCGACTCGATGTTCTCGCTGTTGTCCCAACTATCGTTGCCACCTTGATCGGATGCGCGCGTTGACCAAGCGCGGTATAGAGTCTCGCGAAGATCACGGTTTTCGACGTGTGTCATCACTGCATGGTAGGTGGGGTAGTCAAGCGTCAACAGCAGGCCAGGGAGATCGTTTTTTTGCGCTTCGGCTCTTGCACGTGCGAGCGCGTGCAAGGGAAGGCCGGCCAGCTCCGACTCGTCATCGATGGGCAGGGTCCAGGCGTCTGAGGCGTCCTGAATGTTGTGCTCGAACGCGGCCTGGGTTGAAGCCAGCTGTTGCATAATGGCTTTAAACCGGGCTTTATCGGTATCAGGGAGGTCGACGCCAGCGAGACGAAAATCACGCAGCGCATGTTCGACGACTGTCTTCTGCGCCGTGCTTGCGTTTTCGGGCAGACCCTTGTCGACGTCCGCATAAGCTCGTTGCAGACGGACATTTTGTGATAATTCGGTACCGTACTCGGTCAGTAGCGGCAGTGCCGCATTGTACGCATCGCGCCACTCACGGGAGCCAAGGACGCCCTGAAGATGGCTGACCGGAGACCAGACTCGTGACAGCTCGTGCTCCATTTCTTCCATCGGTGCGACGAGCGTGTCGAAATCAGGATGCGAGGATCCGTCGAGCAAGGCATCGAGCTTTTGTCGATGCGCTGCGATAAGCTCGCTGAGTGCTGGCAGGACATGTTCAGGTGATATGTCGGCAAATCGCGGCAGCGACGAGGTGTCCAGAAGTGGGTTGGTCATCGCAGTGACTGATCTCCTTTTCAGGCGCGCGATGGTAGCACGGTGGGGCCAGGAGGCCCTGCAAAAGCCTGCGAAATACTCGTACTTCATCAATATCTCCTTGACGGAGCGCTCAAAGGGAAGCTGACAATTGGACGATCAATATGATGTCTTGGTAATCGGCGGCGGTAGTGGCGGCATTGCGCACGCACGCCGTGCGGCAGAGTATGGCGCGCGAGTCGCGGTGGTAGAGCACGGACCACTCGGCGGCACCTGCGTGAATGTTGGCTGTGTGCCCAAGAAGGTGACGTGGTATATGGCGAGCCTTGCATATCACTTCAGGCATGCTGCCGACTACGGCTTCAGCGTCGTGGTCGACGGCCATGATTGGGCTACCCTCAAATTACGCCGCGACGCCTATGTCAGTCGTCTCAACAAGATCTACGAAGGCAGTCTTGACAGCAGCGGCGTCGATTACCTGGTAGGCACGGCCTGCTTTGTTGACGCACACACCGTTGCTGTTGGTAATAAGCGGTATTCTGCTGAGCGTCTCGTTATTGCGACCGGAGGCAGGCCCATCGTGCCGGATGTGCCGGGCGCTGAACATGGCATCACATCGGACGGTTTTTTTGCGCTTACCGAACGCCCCGCCCGTGTTTTGATCATCGGCAGCGGATACATCGCGGTTGAGTTTGCCGGTATGTTCAACGCGCTTGGCACCGCGACCCAGGTTGCGGTGCGCAAGGACGGCCTCGTGCGGAGCTTTGATACGATGCTGGGCAGAGAACTTAGGGTAGCGATGCAGAAGGACGGCATCGAGATACAGACCGGTGCCGTGCCATCATCAATTGAAGCGACGAATGACGGCCTGGTCCTGCAGACCGAAGGTGGCCGGACGATCGGGCCGGTCGATTGCGTGATATGGGCGGTCGGTCGCGAACCTAACACAGCCGGGCTTGGGCTCGACAAGGCGGGAGTGGCAATGGACAGTCGGGGGTTCGTTGCGGTCGATAAATTTCAGCAAACCAACGTCGAACACATTGCGGCATTAGGTGATGTGACCGGACGTCAGGCCCTGACGCCGGTCGCGATCGCCGCGGGACGACGTCTTGCCGATCGGCTCTACGGTGGGATGATGGAGCGTCACCTTGATTACGAGACAATTCCTACGGTAATTTTCAGCCATCCGCCGATGGGAACGGTTGGCATGACCGAGGACGAGGCACGCGACGAGCATGGTGATGCCGTCAAGATCTACACTACAAAGTTTGCTGCGATGTATTACGCGCTCGGCGAGAATAAGCCACAGACCGCCATGAAACTGATCACGGTCGGTGATGATGAGCGTGTTGTAGGCTGCCACGTCATCGGTGACGGTGCAGAGGAAATGATGCAGGGATTCGCTGTTGCGATACGCATGGGTGCCACGAAGTCTGATTTCGATGACACGGTCGCCATCCATCCGACGAGCGCTGAAGAACTCGTGACTATGCGTTGACGGACATCTGCTTGAGAACAGCCGCGGTATCGGGCTGCACGCCGCGCCAGATGTGGAAAGACTCTGCGGCCTGTTCGACGAGCATGCCCCAGCCCATGACCGACTCCGCTGCACCCTGCTCGCGCGCCCAGGCACTGAACGGTGTCGGACTAAGGCCGTATGAAAGGTCGTAGCAAAACGTATTGTCTGACACGGCCGCCTCGGGGTACGGAGGTGTATCGCCGTGCAGCCCCGCCGATGTCGCGTTGATAATCAGGTCATAGGGCTCAGAAGTGGGCACGGCTTTGAAGCGGCAGCACGATACCGGGCCCATTTTCTCGAACTGGTCGGACAATATCTTCGCCTTGCCCAGGGTGCGATTGGCGATGAGCAATGAGGCGGGTTGCATCTCGAGCAGGGGTCCGACGATGCCGCGTGTCGCGCCACCGGCACCCAGTATCAGGATTCTGGCATTTTCAAGATTGACATTGAGATTGACGACCAGGTCGCGCAACAGGCCGATTCCATCCGTGTTGTCGCCAAAAATCTCGCGATCTTTAAACGCCAGCGTATTGACGGCACCCGCCGTGCTTGCGCGCTCGCTTAGCTGGTCGACGAGCTTGGCGACCTCGCTCTTGTGCGGCACCGTGATATTCAGTCCCTTACCACCTGTGCGCTGAAACTGGCGGATGGCGGTCTCGAGTTTGTCGGGGGTGACCTGCAGCAACTCATATTGCAGATTCTGCCCGGTCTGCAGCGCGAACAGACGGTGAATCACAGGCGACCGACTGTGGGATACCGGATATCCCATCACACCGTAGCGATCGATTATCGTCGTCTCAGTTTCCAAAACGACCCCTTAGTTTCTCCAAATTGTTGTTATTGCGTGGTTTGAATTCCGCGAAACAATCTGTGTTTTACTCGGCGAGCCAACGCGCGGCCGCAACCGAAAAATACGAGAGAATCGCCCTGGCCCCGGCCCGCTTAATGCACAGCAAGGACTCAAGTACAGCGCGACGTTCATCAAGCCAGCCGTTGGCGGTCGCCGCCTTGAGCATCGCGTATTCACCACTGACCTGATAGGCGAATACGGGCGTGTCGTAAGCGTCCGCCACGCGCCGAATAATATCGAGATAGGGTAGCGCGGGTTTGACCATGACAAAATCGGCACCCTCATCAATGTCCAGGCCAACCTCTCTTAAGGCCTCGTCGCTGTTCGTGGGCGCCATTTGGTAAGACGATTTATCTCCGCCGCCGAGACTGGCGGCCGAATCAACGGCGTCGCGAAACGGCCCATAGAAACATGACGCGTATTTAGCTGCATAGGCGAGGATCAGCGTATTGCAATGCCCCTGAGCTTCGAGCTCTAAACGTATGGCACCGATGCGACCGTCCATCATGTCAGACGGTGCGACGATGTCGGCGCCAGCCTCGGCATGCGATACGGCCTGGCGCACCAGCATCTCGACGGTATCGTCATTGAGCACGTAGCCCGAGTCGTCAATGATGCCGTCCTGGCCATGAGTTGTGTAAGGATCCAGTGCGACATCAGTGATTACCGCGATGTCCGGATACGCTGACTTGATCTCGCGCACGGACCGCTGCACGAGGCCGTCAGGATTAGAACATTCGCTGCCGTCTGGCGTCTTCTGTGCGGCGTCGATGACGGGAAATAAGGCAACTGCCGGAATTCCGAGGCTTTTGACTTCGGCAAGCTCGGTGAGCAGATTGTCGACACTCTTGCGCTCGACACCCGGCATCGAGGGCACCGGCTCCTGTCGATTTTTCCCATCGAGCACGAATAGCGGATAGATCAGGTCGGCCGGTCCGAGCTCCGATTCTGCAACGAGGCGGCGCAGTGCGGCTGTGCGGCGGCTGCGGCGCAGCCGAATCTGTGGGAACTGACCGGTTCGATGTGCAATCATAGTTAAACAGCATAACGACAATTATTTTCGATTTTCCGTGTATTTCCGCATGGTTTCCATGTCTGCGGCCCAGTTTTTCTCCGATTCGGTAATAAATACTCGACAGGGCAGGTCATCTCGAATGCAAAGCAGCAATGCCGACGCAGCGCGGCGCCAGAGATTTGATCAGATAGTGGGTGCAATTCACCAGGATATGTACCGCTATGCGGCCTGGTTGTGTCGGGACAAGGCGATAGCTGAAGATGTTGTTCAGGAGTCCTTGCTCAGGGCATGGAAATCGCTCGATGCGTTACGCGATGATGCGGCAGCCAAGCCCTGGCTGCTGACGATCGTGCGGCGAGAAAACGCTCGATATTTCGAGCGTCGGCGACTCGAGACCGTGGATATCGATAAGCTTACGGCGTCGCAGATGGCCTTGCTGGCAGAGCAGCCAAACGATGAGTTTGATGATATGCGCACGGCGATTTATGCATTGCACGATGATTATCGCGAGCCGCTCGTTTTGCAGGTTTTAATGGGCTACAGCACGAACGAGATCGCCGAGCAGATGGGATTGAAGCAGGGCGCGGTACTGACACGGCTGCACCGGGCGCGGACGAAGCTGAAGGAAAAGATGGGCGTAGAGGTGGTCGGCTGATTGGCCGCAGACAGACGATGAATTGCGAAGCATACAGACAGTCAATAGCAGCGGATCCGTCTTTTGACGGCGGCGCCGGTCACGTTGCTGAATGTGCCGGCTGTCAGGCCTACCGTAAAGGCATGCTGGCGCTTGATCTGAAGATCAGCCGCGCGCTGGCGCTCAAGGTTCCCGAGTTGCTGGTGCCGGAACTGCCCGATCTTGAACCTGCCGACGTTGTTAGATTGTCAGGCCGGCGCTCTCTGACCCCGCCGATCTGGTTAGCGATGGCCGCTACAGTTTTACTTGCAGTGGCTCTGGGCGCGCGTTTTGCCGGCACCAGCGTCGAATACGATTCGCTGGCCGACGAAGTACTGGCACACTTGCAGCACGAGCGCTCCTCGCTTCGTATCAGCGATTTGCCGGTAACAGATGAGCGACTCAAATCGGTCGTAACGGCCGACATTGCGCGACTCGATCACAGCGCGGGCCTGATCACTTACGCGCGGACCTGTGTCATCGGTGGGCACGATGTACCGCACCTTGTCATTCAGGGCCAGCGAGGACCCGTTACGATCTTGCTGATGCCTTACGAAAAGATCTTCGCGCCGCAGCCATTGAGTGATGAGTACAGGACGGGCGTGATACTTCCGGTAGGTAATGGCAGTATTGCTATCGTTGGCGTACGAGACGAACCTCTCGAGAGAATTCAAAAAGAACTATTGAAGTCGGTGATGTGGAGTACTTGATTTCCGCATCACCAGATCGGATGCCCGGCCCGGGCAGACAACCCTGCTAGGAGAATAGAAAATGTCAGACGAAAGAGTGATAAAACCTGTAGCACTGGCTGTGGGCGCTGCTTTAGCCGCCTCATTTGCGCTGAGCGGCGGAATCGCCAGTGCGGATGGCGTTGGGAGCCCGTTTGCGATGTCGACGTTGAGCGCTGGTTATATGCTTGGCGCGGGTGAAGGTTCGTGCGGCGGCGACAAGGAAGGTAAAGACGAAACCGAAGGTTCCTGTGGCGAGGGCAGCTGTGGTGGCGATAAGGAAGGTGGTGCTGACGGTGAAGATGAGAAAGATGGCGAAGGAAGCTGCGGTGGCGACAAGGATGCCGAAGGATCGTGCGGCGGTGACAAGGATGCTGAAGGTTCGTGCGGCGACGACAAAGATGCCGAAGGATCTTGCGGCGGTGACAAGGACGCTGAAGGATCTTGCGGTGGTGAGAATTAAGCTGTAGACGCGTATACCACCATTTCCTGGCGCGCACCGATGCAATGATCGGTGATCGAAGGAAAATGCAAGCAGGTAAGAGCCCGCGCGAGAGCGCGGGCTTTTTTGTGGCCGCGTATTTCTGCACACTGTTTTGATAATTGACCGCTGCGCGATTCTCGCGGGACTGATAAATTAGCGGCGTGACTCAAAACGGGGCTTTTCAATGTCAAAAAAGCTAATACGCTGTAAATGGGCAGAAGGCGTCAGCCTCGCCTACATCGACTATCATGACAAAGAATGGGGCGTACCAAGCCGTGACGATGCCCTGCAATTCGAATTCCTCATACTCGAGGGCGCGCAGGCCGGATTGAGCTGGTCGACGATCCTTAACAAGCGCGATGGTTACCGCAGGGCCTTCGCAGATTTTGACGTGGAGAGAGTTGCGCGGTTTACGGACAAGCGCGTCGAAAAAATACTGCTGAACCCGGGCATCGTCAGAAACCGATTGAAAGTGCGGTCGGCGGTGACGAATGCGAAGGCATTTCTTGCCGTACAGAAGGAGTTTGGAAGTTTCAGTAACTACATCTGGGGCTTCGTCGATGGCAAGCCGTTGCAGAATCGATTTCTAAGGGACGGCGATATTCCGGCAACATCATCGGAATCCGACAGCCTGAGTAAAGATCTAAAGAAGCGGGGATTCAAATTCGTTGGCAGTACGATCATGTACGCACATATGCAGGCCACCGGGCTGGTCAATGACCACGTCGTCGATTGTTTCCGGCACAAAGTATGTGCCGCATTGGCAAAGAAGAAGCGCTGATCTGCTATGCGCGGCGCGTGCAGGACAAGGGCTAGATCAGAGGTTCCCTAGTTACCGATCCTGATGACGGTAATTGCCGACAGCCCCTGCGGTGTGTTGTGCGAAACGCCACCCAGATAAATCGTATCCGGTAACAGTCCCACCCAGTCAACGGAGATTATTTCGCTTGTCCCGGCGTTGACGAAAGCGGGCCCGCTCACTGTCATGTTGCCCTGATCGTCGATCAGGCCGAACGCCCACCCAAGCAGCGTGTAATTTGCTCCGGGTCCGCCCGAGAAATTGTCAGTTTCAAAGCCGTGGACCAGCACTGCGTAGCGACCACCTGCGGGCAGCAGAACATTAAATTCTTCCTGCGACGTCGCTTCGCCGCTCTCGCCAATTTTGACGCAATTGACATTGTCTGCGCAGAAATAAACGTACAGGTCGAGGTCGTCATCACCGTCGGTCAAAGTGTCGAACAAAGCGAAGCGCAGGTATGCCTGATCTTGAGGTACGTCGATCAGATGTGCAGTAACGCCGTTTACGGTACGGAACGAAAATGTTTTTGTTGGATCGTCGTCGACAAATCCACTGATCACGATCGGTAGCCGCAAGCCGTGGATGGCTGGCGAGTAAACGCCGGTGTAACCGAATTCAACCACGAAATTCAACGCACCGCTGGCACCAAAAGCTGTGATCTCAACCGGCGCAGTGACGGATGTTGGACGAATCGCAATGCTGCTGTAGACAGAGTGATCGCCGCTGGTCCAGGTTAGCGAACCGAAGCGCCAGAGGTCGAGCGGGCCGGATTCGTAGTTGAACGTGATATCGAACGATGCAGATTGTCCCGGCGCGACTGTCAGGTTCGGTGGCACGATATTGACGCCGATGCCCGACGGTGCGATGACATTCGCTAGGTAAGATTCTGTCTGGTCGCCGACGTTCGTAACGCGGCGGCTGATTGTGCGTTCATTGGCGAGTCGTTCGATGGCAATGGACGCCTGATTGAGATCGGCGGCCGCAAATGAAAAGCCCGCCGCATTGAGAGAGTCGCAACGATCCATGGCAATAGCGGGCGAGCCGGTGCCGCATGCAAACGCGTCGTATTCGTCGTCGGTGACGTCGTACACCAGGCCCGGATCAACGGCATCGTTTGGCACGATGTGGCCAGCGCCGAAGTCAAATGGGTTTGCGGGGCTCGCCCCATCGGAGCTCGTCAGCGATTGACGTGCGCTTGTCATGAGCGCGGACTTGAGCGCCGATGGGCTCCACGTCGGGTGTGCCTGCATCAACAGGGCAGCGACACCAGCAACATGCGGAGTAGACATCGACGTACCCGATAGATAGGCATAATTTTCGCCGGGGGTAGCGTTAGCGGCATCGGGTGTGAACCCCGCAAGGATATTAACGCCCGGAGCACTGACATCCGGTTTGAGAATACCGGCTATGGGTGCCGGACCACGCGCCGAGAAAGTCGCCATGACGTTGCCCGTTTCGATCTCTGTCAGGACCAGTCCCTTGTCGAATACGACAGACACAACATTATTTGCGTCGAGTTCGCCGAGCATCAGGTTGCCATCAGCCTGTCCAATCATCAGTGCCGGAATGTCGGAGAGTCCTGACGCACCATTCATCACGATAGGGTCGCCGGCGTTGTTATAGACGAGCGCGGCAATAGCGCCTGCATCGTCCGCGTGCGCGATCTTGATTTCGAAATTACAGCCGCCGCGTTGAATCAGGGCAATTTTGTCCGCGACGTCGCTGGCGTTCACAAGGGGCTCGCAAGCATCTGACATCGTCCCATCCGCGCCGTCGCCAAGCGTGTCATCGCCGTCATCGACGAGCACAAGATCACCTTTGATCTGGCCGCGGTCAGCGAGTGCGGGAGTGAAATTGGCCTCCCTGACGGCGTATTTACCGGCGATTTTATGCGGCGACAGGACTTCGAGCGCCTCAATCGAGGTTTCGCCGTCGCGACTCGATGCGGCGGCGGTAATGACCCAGGGGCCGCCAGCTGGCGACCCAATCGTGCCAAGGTTTGGTCCTTCATTGCCCGCGGCGACAACGGTGAGTACGCCAGCCTTGGTTGCCGCCATCAAGGCGATGTCGTCCGGGGCCGTGATACTCGTCATCGAACTACCGACAGAATAATTGATGATGTCGACACCATCCGCGACAGCAGCGTCGACAGCGCTGGCAAGATCGGACGTATTGCAGCTTGCACGCTGATCCCCCGGACGTAACCAGCAGGCTTTGTAAACCGCGATACGCGCACGTGGTGCAATGCCTTCAATCCTGCCTATGAAAGTATCAAAAATTGAAGCCTTGACGCGATTACCTGCGGCCGTGGTCGCAGTATGCGTACCATGTCCGTCGACATCCCGTGCAGAGCGAATCTCACCTTCATCTATCGGGCCCGACGCTTCTGCGCCGTCAATGAAGTAGCGCGCGCCAATCAGCTTGTTGTTGCAATCGGTTTCCTCAAATTGAGCGCCGGCTTCGCAGATGCCATTCCAGTTCTCGGGCTCGTCGAAAATCAGGGTATCTTCGAGCTTCGTATATCGACGGCATAGCCAGCGACCGAGCAGTGAATTTTCGGCCCAGTCTCCCTTGCACGCGCCTGGGCGATTGGCGTCTTTTGTGTCTTTCAGGGCGGGGTGCTCGGGAGCGATACCGCTGTCGATAACGCCAATAATTATGCCTTCGCCATCGAGGCCTGGCGCTCCGCGCAAGCCAACCTTGTCGTCAAAAAGACCAAGGAAATCGAGACTGTAGTTCGTTGCCAGAGGTCGGATCTCGTCCTCCCAGACATGCAGGACCTCGGCCATGCTTTCAAGTTTGTGAGCCTGGGACGGATGCATGCGCGCCGCGAAGCCATTCAAGCCATATCGGTAGCGATAAATCAGCCCGGCGCGTGCGCCGGCGCGTGCGAGGACCGCATCTTGCTCTTCTGTCAGGCGCGCAGCGTAGCCCTGTATGGCTGGACTCGACTTGTCGAATCGTGTGCGCGGTACGCCTGAATTACCGGGGATCGCGGTGGCTTTGCTCTGTGACGCGTGGTACTGCGCTACGGAAGGAGTCGCTAGCTGGACGATATAGACCTTGCGCAGCTTCGGGTCCTCGCTACCCGCGAGCCGGATAGCCCCGATGCTGCCAGCGTCGCGCAGCCGTGATTCGTATTCGGCGGGTGCACCACTCGCAAGCAGCAGCGCCGCCAGCGGCAAAAAGCGAAGCATCATCTTGCTATCGACGTCAGGCATCGGCTTCATTTCTGCTTGCGGCAAGCCAATCGTGGGGCTGTAAATAGTCGCTATACAATTTTGCCTCTGCCGAGCCGGGCTCGGGTTGCCAGTCGTACTCCCAGCGTACACGCGGCGGCAATGACATCAAAATAGACTCGGTTCGACCGCCTGATTGCAAGCCAAATAAGGTGCCACGGTCGTATATCAAGTTGAATTCGACATAGCGACCGCGTCGGTACAGTTGGAATTCGCGCTGCCTGTCGCCAAAGCGATGATTTCTGCGTTTCCTGACGATTGGTCCGTAGGCGGACATGAAACTATCGCCAATCGACTGCAGGAATTCGAAGCTTCTCTCAAAGCCAGGTTCGTTGAGGTCATCGAAAAACAGGCCGCCAATGCCGCGTGATTCGTTGCGGTGTTTGAGGAAAAAATACTCGTCACACCACGCCTTGTAACGAGCATAGAGATCGTCGCCGAAGGGATCACAAGCGCGTTTCGCGACCTCGTGCCAATGCACGACGTCTTCGGGAAAAGCGTAGTACGGCGTCAGATCGAAGCCGCCGCCAAACCACCAGATTGGAGATTCGTCGTCCGCATCACCGCTAATGAAGTATCGAAAATTTGCGTGGGACGTTGGCACATACGGGTTACGCGGATGGATGACGAGCGAGACGCCGATGGCCTGGAAGCTTTGACCTGCGAGCTCGGGCCGTGCTTTGCTTGCCGACGGTGGCAGTTCGTCGCCGAAGACATGTGAGAAGCCGACGCCAGCCTGTTCAAATACGGCACCGTCGCTGAGTACACAACTGAGTCCGCCACCGCCACCAGGCCGTTCCCATGCATCGCGCTGAAACGATTGCGTGCCATCGAGCTGCTCAAGTTCTGCAACAATGCGGCTCTGCAATGCCTGCAGATAGTCTTTGACCTGACCGAGTTCATTCATGCCGCGCCTGGTCGTACGATCTCACCCGTCATCAGGTTGCGGATCTCCGACGGCCCTGCCGCCGGGCCACAATGACCGGGAACTATATAGTCTACACAAGCCGCAAATTTCCGATGCAGGATGAACTGGTTGCGCACGGTTGGTTCTCCCGTGAGGTTTGCGCTGGTCGAAACGAGCGGCGAGTCGACAGCATCGCACAATGCGCGCGCGATCGGGTTCGTAGTAATACGGGCCGCCAGGTTGTCGTGATTGCCGAGCACCAGGCGGGAAACGCCCGGGGCCGCTTTGGCGAGCCACGTAACCGGATGAGTCGGGTCCGGGTCCGGAATCGCCACGCCCTGCGGATCGATCCAGTCATCGAATTGAGATTTATTCGCAGCAATCAGAATCAGGCCTTTCGAGGGGTCACGTTGCTTTATCGTCAGGAGGCGCAACAATGCGCGAGGGTCATCCGGCATGCAACTGAGTCCGAATATCCCTTCGGTAGGGCAGGCAATAACACCACCGCTGAGCAGTACGCTGGCAGCTCGGTAAATGAACATTTTCATGGGCAAGCCCCGGCGTTCAGTCGCCAGTCTTCTTCCCGGTTTTTCCCCCGGTGGTCTTTTTCTTGCTGACGGTCTTTTTCCTGGTTTTTTTCTTTGCCTTCTTTTTGCCCCGTACGGGGGCGGCGGCGAGAAGTTCCCTGCATTCGTCGAGCGTCAGAGATTTCGGTTTCCGGTCTTTGGGCACGCGGGCGTTCTTGATTTTGTCGGTGATGTACGGACCGTAGCGCCCCTTGAGAACCTGAATACCTTCGTCTTCGAAGTCCTGGATGATGCGGCTGGCATCGGCGATTTTCTTTTCTTCGATGAGTTCGAGGGCGCGTGAGAGTTCGATCGTATACGGGTCATCGTCGCGAATCGAAACGTACTTGTCGCCAAAACGTACATAGGGGCCAAAACGACCGACGCTTGCGGAAACGGCCAAACCATCGGGAGTTTCGCCGAGGTCACGGGGTAACTTGAAGAGTTCGAGTGCACCTTCGAGCGTTATGTCATTCATCTTCTGCCCGGGCCGCAGACCTGCGAACTTCGGTTTTTCCTCATCATCCTTGGTGCCGATCTGCACGAATGGGCCGTAACGCCCCATGCGAACCGTCATCGGTTTGCCGCTCTTTGGGTCTGTGCCGAGCTCGCGCGCCTGTGCAACCTGTTCGCGCGTAACGGAAGCTTCCTTGTCGATACAGAGGTCGCGGAAGGGCCCCCAGAAACTTTGCAGCAATGGCACCCAGTCCTTGTTTCCCAGTGACACCTCGTCGAGATCGTCCTCGAGCCGGGCCGTAAAGTCGTAGTCGACGTATTGCGTGAAATGATCGGTAAGAAAGCCGATAACGATTCTAGCGATGTCGGTCGGGAAGAAACGTTTACCGTCCATCTCGACGTATTCGCGGTTTTTCAATGTTGCAATAATGCTCGCGTAAGTTGACGGTCTGCCGATGCCGTATTCCTCGAGTGTCTTGACAAGGCTGGCTTCGCTGAATCGCGGTGGCGGCTCGGTGAAATGCTGCTCTGGACGCAACAGGTCGAGATTGATGACGTCTCCTTCGGCAATGGCAGGCAACAGGCGGTCGCCATCGTCATCCTTGCCGGGATCGTCCTTGCCCTCTTTGTAAACAGCCGTGAAGCCGGGTTCGACAAGAATTGAGCCATTGGCGCGAAACAGGTGACCGTTGTCGAGCGGGCCCGCCGCGAGATCGACTGCGACGGTGTCAAAAACGGCTGATACCATCTGGCATGCCATCGTTCGTTTCCAGATAAGCGAGTACAGTCGATACTGGTCATCATCGAGCGCATCTTTGAGAGACTCAGGTGTTCGCGCAGCGGACGTTGGACGGATGGCTTCGTGGGCTTCCTGAGCATTCTTTGCCTTGGTCTTGAATTCCCGCGGTGACTCGGGAACGTTCTCAGGCCCGTAACGATCGGCGATGACTTCGCGTATTTCCTCCACTGCCACAGCTGCCAGCATGACCGAGTCTGTCCGCATGTAGGAGATCAGGCCGACGTTGCCCTCGCCCGGCAGTTCAATGCCTTCATAGAGTTTTTGCGCTACGCGCATGGTCCATTGTGTATTGAAGCCGATCTTGCGCGAAGATTCCTGTTGCAGCGTCGAAGTCGTAAATGGTGCGGCGGGATTTCGTAGTCGCTGGCGTTTGTTGACAGTGATGGTAGTCAATTTGCCATTCGCCGCGTCGAGAATGGTATTTTCCACTGCACGGGCCGCAGTTTCGTTTTCAAAACTGAACTGCTCAACCTTGTCGCCGCTGTACATCACCAGGCGCGACATAAACGATTGCTCACTCTTGCTGACATCAGCTTCAATAGTCCAGTACTCGCGCGTCTTGAATGCCTCAATCTCCAGTTCGCGTTCCACGATCATTCGCAGCGCGGGACTTTGCACCCGCCCTGCGGACAGGCCGCGCTGTACTTTTTTCCACAATAGTGGCGATAGATTGAAACCGACGAGGTAATCGAGCGCTCGTCGCGCCTGCTGCGCACCCACGAGGTCCGCCGAGATATCGCGTGGGTTATCAATGGCGTGCTGCACCGCGGATTTCGTAATTTCATGAAACACAACACGGTGTACAGGCTTGTCGTCGAGGGCGTTCTTTTCCTTGAGTAATTCGACAAGATGCCAGGAAATGGCTTCGCCTTCGCGGTCGGGATCAGTGGCAAGGTACAGGGCGTCGGCCTTCTTGAGTGCGCGAATGATCGCATTTACATGCTTCTCATTGCGCTCAATGATCTGGTATTTCATTGCGAAGCCGTTTTCGGTATCGACCGCACCTTCCTTTGGCACAAGATCGCGCACATGGCCGTAGGAGGCCAGGACTTCATAATCACTACCCAGGTATTTGCTGATCGTCTTGGCTTTCGCAGGCGATTCGACAATTACAAGATTCTTCGACATGGTCTCAAGTACTCAAAAACACAAAACCGCGGACAGTGCCGCGGTTGAATTACAGGCTTGATCGCAGTGTGTCAAGGAAATCAGTAAATCGGCTGTATCATCAACAGGCTTTTGCGCGTTTCCAAGAGGGTTGCGCGCGGCGCGGTTCCCTAGTGTACCGCCCCGGTACTCTCTTCAAACACAAGGTCTTCCATACGCGAGTAAGCTAACTCCTGCCCCGGCTGGCTGAACAAAACCATCAATACGACCCATTTAATTTGCTCGACGTCAATTTCGGTCGAGTCCAGCGCCAGCAGGCGGTCTACAAGGATTTCGCGCTGCGGTGCCGACAGGATACCGATTTGCTCGAGGTAGGTAATATAGCCACGAGACGCGGTGTCGAGGCGGTCGTGCTCGAAGTCGTTGAATATGCGAGTGCCGTGCGTCGTTTGCGCGTTACAGGCGAGGCCGCCCTGATGATCGGTTAGCCCGTCGAGCCAGTCGAGGGCACGATCGATTTCGGGGTCACCGAAGCCCGCCCGCGCGAGTTCGTCACGCAATTCGTTATGATCGGCTTCGGGTTCTTCATCGGTGTCGACGTAAGTTTCGAAAAGGTACATTAGTACGTCGAGTACATTTTCTTTCATGCCTGGAGCGGCTCCGTTTTGTTGTCCTGCAGCGTAGTGATTAGCTCAGAAGTGAATACCGTCCGCTCGACAGTGATTCGACTTCTCCTTGTAGCTCCAGGATCAGAAGCATGGATGAAACCTCGTCGATCGTCAATCCGGATTGATTGGCCAGTTCGTCGATGGAAACTGGGTCGTGGCCCAGAAATTTTTTCAACTTGTGATATTCGGTGTCAGAACTCCGGGCAGTCGTGTCGTTCGGCTTTGATTCCATTGCGTTTTGCGCAACATGACCGGCTAGCGGAGCGAGCTCGGCAACAATATCATCGGCCGTTTCGACGAGCTTGGCACCTTCGCGAATCAGTCGATGACAGCCACGGGCCAGTGGATTATGGATAGAACCGGGAAGTGCGAAAACTTCTCTACCCTGCTCGCCGGCGAGCCTTGCTGTGATCAGTGAGCCGCTGCGCCTGGCCGCTTCGACGACGAGAGTGCCAAGGCTCATGCCACTTATTAGCCGGTTTCGCCGTGGAAAATGATGTTTGTCAGGATGCGTGCCGAGTGGATATTCACTGAGCAAGGCGCCATTGCGGGCAATTTCATGGGCAAGATCCTTATTGGACGCAGGGTAGATTCGATCGATGCCATGGCCCAGGACCGCGACAGTTCGGCCACCTCCCTCGATAGCGCCACGGTGTGCGGCGGCGTCGATACCCTGCGCAAGGCCGCTGACAATATTGAAGCCAGTTTTCGCCAGGTGGCGGGAGAATTCGAAAGCATTGCGTATGCCGCCCCGGGTCGGGTTCCGGCTGCCGACAATAGCAAGCGCCGGCAAGTGCAATATCTCAGGATCACCGTTCACATATAAGAGGAGCGGCGGGTCGGGAATCTGTCCTATTAACTCGGGCATCGCATCGCTGCGACAATTCACTATGTGATGCTGCGGGTCATTGAGCCACCTGAGTTCACGTTCAATCCGTTCATCATCCGGATTCCTAATCGCATCGCACTTGTCATCGCTGAGGTTTGCCCGATGCAAATTGGACGATGATTGCCGGATGATTTGCTGGGCGTCGCCGAAACGATCGGCGAGCGCGCGAAATTCGCTTGCCCGCACATGCGCATTTGCCAGAATCAGCCAGGCGCGGCTGCCATCACTCATCAGGCCCCCCGGAATTGAGAACCCCCGAATAATACAGGCTTGGGTGGCTGCCGAGGCGCCGTATTTAGTGCGTTTAACGGCGAGAAACTAGATCGGATTACGCACAAAATCGTGAATACGAATGGACTGCGTGGCCTCCATGACGAGAGCGTAGCCGATTTCGTCGTAGACCTTGAAGATCATAACTGTGCCAGCAGGCTCGTCAGGTAACGTCACCATTCCGCCCCCGACGCGGTCCCTGACGCGCTCGCCCTTCTGGAATACGGTCAATACATCACCGACTGCAAGGCCGTTGCGTAAACCACGATTCAACACGATAACCTGGTATTGCCCAATCAGCGTGACACCACCGACGACCGAGATAATGCTGCCGTCAATATTGCTCGACGGTGCTCGTGGAAAGAAATTCAGTGGCAAATCGACAAAGATTGGAATTAGCAGGTCGCCTTGCTTGGCTTCCTGGAAAGATTCAGTCAACGCAACCGTGGACGGGTCACCACCGCGACGAAGCGTACCACGTGCGACCAAAATGCCCTGGTAGCCGATCAGGCGGTTGTCGTCCGGATCGATCAACGGCTCACCAACGTGCACGATGTTGAAGCGTGTACCCGGTGTGTCGTTGTTGACACCTCTGACGTATATCTGATTGCCAGCTGCTGCGATGAGGTGCTCGCCACGCGTCGCAAACATATACGGCAGGTCACGAACTTCACTCTTCTCGATCACGACGCCTGAACTTAAAAACGCTGCGACCGAGTCATACGATACACTTGTAATCGCGGCATCCAGCGGCGTAACGCGAGCCTCCGGCGATAGCCTGTAGGTCGACGCGCGGACATTGGTTACGCGCTCTTCGCCATCTATATACACAAGCCCGAGTACGTCGCCCGGATAGATTAGGTGCGGATTCTCAATGTCGGGATTGATGTACCAGATTTCGGGCCAATACCAGGGATCTTTGAGAAATGTCGCGGCGATATCCCACAGCGTATCGCCAACCTGGACGACATACTCGTCGGGATGGTCGCCAGCGAGTGGCGATGCGCTCTGCGAAAACGCATTCAGGGAACCGAGCACCAGTGACGCAGTAAGCACGACAGTGGTTAGCCGGAGGCGGTATTTCAGACTGTATTTACGGAGGGACATGATTTCCTCGGTGCTCTATACAAGATGATGAGACCAGTAGTTATTTGGCGTTGCTATAATATGTCGTTCCGGTGCGTTCGCGGCTGCCAATTACGTCACATTTCCGGCTGCAAACGCCCTGGGGATGATGTACGGCCAGCAGCGATTGTCCGACATCTTATTCAATAAAGTCAAACATTTAGGTGGTTTCTGCAGGATTTCACACGATTAATGGGCATATTTATTATGTTGCAGTCGCATGATCATTACACAGCGATGAGCTCATTAGCCCACAGGAAATTATGGCGATACTGACAATATTGGAGTTCCCTGACCCACGGCTGCGGACGCGGGCAGTGCCGGTCGAGGTTGTCGACGACAAGCTCAACGCGCTCATTGACGATATGTTCGAAACCATGTACGCGGCGCCCGGCATCGGACTGGCGGCATCCCAGGTCGATGTGCACAAGCGGCTGCTCGTAGCCGATGTGTCGGCGGACCAAAGCGAACCCCATGCCCTGATTAATCCGGTCATTCTTGAAAAGGACGGTGTCATTGTGACCGAAGAAGGCTGTCTGTCGGTACCTGGTTATTACGCAGAGGTCGAACGCGCCGAGCATATTCGCTTGCGCTTCGTCGGGCGCGACGGCGAGGACGTGGAAATGGAAGCCTCTGGTCTACTCGGGGTTTGCTTCCAGCACGAGATAGATCACCTGGATGGCAAGCTGTTTGTCGATTACCTGTCAGAAGCTAAACGGCAACGAATTCGCAAACGACTGGTGCGAGACAAGCGCCACCAAGTCTCTGCGGCCATAATGTAGGAGCGGGCCGCAGCGCGCGCTCATTGATATGAACCAGCCCAAGGTGATTTTTGCCGGTACGCCGGAGTTTGCCCGCGTGTCGTTAGAGGCGCTCGTCGCGTCGGGCGTCGTGCCTGGCGCCATTCTGACGCAGCCCGATCGACCCGCTGGTCGCGGCAAGCGACTGACGCCGAGCGCGGTCAATGTCTACGCTACGGAACGTGGAATCACGGTCATGCAGCCGACGACGTTGCGTGACGATGCTGTTATCGCAGATCTCGCGGCACTTGAACCTGACATCATCATTGTCGCTGCGTATGGATTGATTCTGCCGCAAAGTGTGCTCGACATTCCTACGGTCGGCTGTCTCAATGTGCATGCGTCGCTGCTGCCGCGGTGGCGCGGCGCAGCACCGGTGCAAGCCGCGATTCTCGCGGGCGATGCGGAAACCGGAATTTGCCTGATGTCGATGTCGTCGGGCCTGGACTGCGGTCCAACTTACGTCAGCGAGACCGTCAGCATCGGCGAGCAAGAGACCGCGGGAGAATTGCACGACCGACTCGCAGCGGTGGGTGGCCGGCTGCTGGTGGCACATCTGGCCGACATTGTGCGTGGCAATATCTCAGCGGTGGAACAGGATGAATCATTGGCGACATATGCAGCGAAGATCAGGACAGAGGATGCGGCCATAGACTGGCAGCGTCCGGCGACCGAGCTTGAGCGCCTGGTGCGCGCATACAACCCGGCACCGGGCGCGTACTTCATGCTCGACGATATCCGCATCAAGTGTTGGCGGGCACGGCAAATTGCCGCAGTAGACGAAGCGCCGGGTACGCTGGTCGCGGCAGGTCGTGATGGCATCATCGTAGCGTGTGGCGACGGGGCGCTAAACATCGAGTCACTACAGCGGCCCGGCAAGCGTCCCGTTACAGCCGGAGAGTTTTCAACACAGATGGACCTGGTTGGCCGAAGACTGTGAGCGACAGCAGACAGGGCGCAAAGCTGCGAGCGACAGCGGCGCAGATTATCGATGCCGTCACCACCTCCGGACGTTCCCTTGACAAGGCGCTCGGTGAATTCGAAGCAGGTGTCGCCGAGGGCGACAGGTCGCTGTTGCGGTTGCTGTGCTACGGGACTTTACGACATCACTGGCGGCTTCAGTACTGGGTCGACTCGCTGCTCAGTCGGCCGCTGCGGGCGCGCGACAGTACCGTCAATGCCTTGATCGCTACGGGAATTTACCAGCTTGACCAAACTCGCATCCCGGACCACGCTGTGGTGTCGCAGACAGTCGACGCGGCGCGATTTCTGCGCCGGCCGAAACTTGCGCCGGTCGTCAACGCAGTGTTACGCCGATTCTTGCGCGACCGAATTGCAGAGCTTGAGCCGTCTAATGACGAGGCGGCTCACGACCATCCGCAGTGGTTCATTGATGCAATCGCAGCCGATTGGCCCGACGATTGGTCCGATATTCTCAAGGCCAATAATGAGCGCGCGCCGATGTGGTTGCGTGTGAATCCGGCCCATGGCACAGCGGCTGACTATCTGCGGCGCCTCGAGGCCTGCGGAATGACCGGTGTCCTGCTGGATGCGGCTCCCCAGGCTGTACGCCTGGCCGAGGCACAGCCTGTCGATGCGTTGCCCGGATTCGCCGATGGGCATGTGTCTGTGCAGGATGCCGCCGCACAGCTTGCCGCGCCATGGTTGCTCGAGGGGGTTTCCGGGCGTGTGCTCGACGCCTGTGCGGCGCCGGGCGGCAAGAGTGGGCATTTGCTGGAACTAGCGGGTGATCGAATGGCTCTGACATGTGTAGACAATGACGCAGCGCGATTGCGGGATGTGTCCGCAAATCTCGATCGACTTGGCCTCGAGGCAACGCAATTGGTCGCAGATGCATCGAATCCTGGTGAGTGGTGGGACGGTACGCTATTCGATGGCATCCTCCTCGATGCTCCATGTTCGGCCAGCGGCGTAATCCGACGTCACCCGGATATCAAGCATTTGAGGCGGGCGGACGATATCGGCGGATTCGCCCGAACTCAGTCAGCCATGTTGAGCGCACTTTGGCCATTGCTGGTGACGGGTGGGCGGTTGCTGTATGTGACCTGTTCCGTGCTGGCGGCCGAAAACGATGAAATTGTCGGGCGTTTTCTCGACGCTAACGCCGACGCACAGGAAAACGATGTGTTGCAAAATAACAACATCCGCGATTTAATGCGGGTCAAGGCTTGCGGGTTCCAGATCCTGCCGGGTATGGAAGCTACGGATGGCTTTTACTTCGCATGTCTTGAGAAGGATTCCTGAAGAAAGGATGTCGCGCATACTCATCATTCAACGCTATGGCTTGTCCCACGGTTTCGTGCTGGCATTGCTTGTGCTGTTCGCAGCGGGCAATGGCTTCGCCCGGGACGAAATCGAACGTGAGGGCTATTTCGAGGTTCGATCGGCAGCGACGGCGTTGGTCGACGGCGTGCATACGCTCGACGCGAGGCTACAGCTCGTACTGAGCAGTGAGGCGCTCAGGGCATTGGCTAGCGGCGTGCCGCTGACTATCGAGCTGCAATTGCAGATCATCCGCATACGTCGTTTCTACTTTGACAGCATCGATGCCGAATTGGCCGTTCGATACGAACTTGAGTATCGGCCATTGAGTCAACGCTACATTGTTCGCAACTTGAATAGTGGTGATCAGGATTCTTTCGCAACGCTCTACTCCGCGCTAAACAGTCTCGGTCGCGTACAGGGCCTGCCGCTGATTGACAGCTCTTTGCTCGAAGCCGATAAGGGATACCGGATTCGGCTGCGAGCAATGCTTAATACGCAGCAGTACCCGGCGCCGCTGAGACTGCTGTTTTTCTGGCGTGATCAGTGGCAGTTACAAAGCGAATGGTCCGAATGGTTGCTCGAAAGATAAAACGAGCTTTTAACGCGTTATTGGCGGCGGTCGGCGTCGGCCTTGTATTGGTTGCCTTGTTTCTGCTGAGTCGGACCGCACAAAACTCGGACGATTTCGACCGGCTGCACAACGTAATACTGGCGATTAATATTGCCGGTGTCCTCGTATTATTCATGCTGCTCGTTGGCAACCTCGCTCGCCTGCTGCGAGAGTATCGCACTCATGTGCCGGGGGCGAAGCTCAAAGCCCGCATCGTCGGCATGTTCGTCGGCCTCGCAGTATTACCATTGCTCGTCGTGTTTTACTTTTCAATGCAGTTCATCAGCAAGGGGATCGACACATGGTTTAACGTCGAGACCGAGGTGGGGCTTGAAAATGCGTTGCGGCTCAGTCGTGCGACACTCGAAATGCAGATGGGCCAGCGCTTGAAGACGACGCAACAGATAGCGCAACACCTTGGCAACGTCAACGAGTCACTATTGGTTTTTGAGCTCAGCATGTTGCGGCGTGAAAGTGACGCCAGCGAAATCACTATCTATGGCAGCAATAATCGCATCCTGGCCACCAGCTCGGCCAGCTCCTTGGCCAGACTGCCAAGACCGCTCAAGGAAGAAGTGATGTTGCAGATGCAGCAGGATCGGCCGTACGTTGCAGTCGATCCGGACGATTACGAAATTCACACAGCTGTATTATTTTCAAGCAGTGGCCGAATCGGCCGAGTCGGCGTAATTCAGGCCTACTTTCCCATGCCGGAGCGTCTCGCACGGTTGGCGAACAGTGTCGACAATACCTATCGTGAATATCAACAACTCATGTTTCTTCGCGAACCGTTGAAGACTACGTTCATGCTGACATTAACGGTCGTCCTGATGCTCAGCTTGCTTGCGGCAATTTATGGCGCGTTCATATTGTCGCGTCGGCTCGTTGCGCCGATCCAAGATCTCGTTGCGGGTACGCGCGCTGTAGCGGCAGGCGATTACGATACGCTGTTGCCAACACCAACAAAGGACGAAATCGGCTTTCTCGTCAGCTCGTTCAATGACATGACGCAACGTCTTGCTACGGCACGCCGTGAAGCGAGCCTGTCTCAGGCGCTGGTTGAGGCCGAGCGCGCCAATCTCGAGGTGATCCTGGCGAGACTGTCAACGGGCGTGCTTGCGCTGGAGTTGGATATGCGAATTCGCACGGCGAACCAGGCATCGGGTGCGATTCTCAACGTCGACCTTGAAAATCATGTGGGTGAGTACTTGCACGATGTTGCCAAAGGGCAGGCATTACTTGAACAATTCGTCGACGTTGCGCAGGTACATCTGAGTGCCGGCGAAACGGAGTGGCGTGAGCAGATTGTGTTGCGCGGCGATGTTGGTCGGCGCGTTCTGACTTGTGCTTGCACAACACTGCCCGGAGATGAAAATCATGCGGCAGGCTTTGTAATCGTATTTGACGATATTACAGCGTTGTTGCAGGCGCAACGAGATGCGGCGTGGGGCGAAGTTGCCCGGCGCCTGGCGCACGAGATCAAGAACCCATTAACGCCGATTCAGCTGTCGGCGGAGCGATTGCGACGCAAGTACCTAGATTCGATGAGTGAGGAAGAGGGGCAGGTTCTCGATCGGGCCACGCACACGATCGTGCAACAGGTCGAGGCAATGAAAGAGATGGTGAACGCATTCAGCGACTATGCCCGCGCGCCCGACATGGAAATAGATGTTTTCAGTATGGACAAGCTCGTACGCGAAGTTGTTGATCTGTATCGCGCGCAAGAAAGCGGTGTCGACATCGTGCTGACGTCGGATCCGACGATGCCGAAGATCGAAGCAGACATCGGTCGTGTGCGACAGATTCTGCACAACCTCATTCGCAACGCGATTGAGGCATTGGAAAATACCATTGACGGCCGTATTGATGTACAGGTCAGCGTAGCTGAGATAGAGACGATCGAGGTCATGCTGATCAAGGTTGAGGACAATGGTCCCGGGTTCATAGAAGGGTCACTCAATCAGGTTTTCGATCCTTACGTAACGACGAAGCCCAGGGGCACGGGTCTGGGTCTTGCGATTGTGAAGAAATTGGTGGAAGAACATATTGGCACAATAGTTGCGCACAATAATCAAGACGGCGGCGCAGTAATTAGCATTCGCCTGCCACTCAATGAGGCAGCGCGCGAAGCGATGATTGCAAAGGCACCTGGACGTGCCGAACAGAGGAGGGAAAGAGCATGAGCAGTTCTCATGTGCTGGTGGTCGATGACGAGTCGGATATCCGCGACTTGATTTCTGAAATCCTGTCCGATGAGGGCTACGGCGTTGTTGCTGCGGCAGATGCCAACGAAGCGCGCATGGCCCGAGCAGAGGAGAAATTTGACCTGATTCTTCTGGACATCTGGATGCCCGAGACGGACGGCATCACGTTGTTGCGAGAGTGGTCTGAAAGCGGCGACCTGGTCTGCCCGGTAGTGATCATGTCGGGTCATGGTACGGTCGATGCGGCGGTCGAGGCGACGCGACTCGGTGCGTTCGATTTCATTGAAAAACCGCTGTCACTGGCCAAATTGTTGCGCACTGTAGAGGCAGCGCTCGAGTCGGCTAATAAACCACCGTCGGGTCGCAGATTGTTGCCAGCATTACTGGCGCCCGTTGGTCGCAGCGTACTCATGCAGTCGCTGCGTGAGAAGGTCCAACAGTACGCGCAGCATGATGCATCGGTTTTGCTAAGCGGCGAGCCCGGCACGGGTCGCAGTGCGTTCGCACGATACCTGCATGCTTTGAGTCCTCGGGGTGATGGGCCGTTGATCAGTATTACGGCGGCATCGTTAATTGACAGTAATGTCGAAGAGCAGTTGCTCGGCAGCGAGAAGGGCGGCGAGATTTATGCAGGCGCGTTTGAACGGGCGGTCAAGGGTACGCTTGTAATCGAAGAGTTATCAGACCTCAATGCCACTGGCCAGAAAATTTTGCTGGCCGTGCTGGAGGACCGCGCTTTCAGCCGCGCCGGCAGCAGTGAACACATAAAGCTCGATGCACGAATCGTGGCAACTGTTGGCATTAATTACGACACACAAAGTAATGGCGAATCACTGCGCCGTGATCTCGTCACACAACTGAGCGTCCTGAGCCTGCGCATACCACCGCTGCGGGAATATTCTGAGGATGTCCCTGAGCTCCTTTCTTACTATGTCGATAAACTCGTAGACTCGGAGGGGTTGTCGTTTCGCCGATTTAGCGTGGCAGCACAGAATCGGCTACGCCATTATCCGTGGCCGGATAATGTGCGCGAGCTGAAAAACCTGGTGCGCCGCTTGCTGCTGATCGATACCGAGGACGACATTTCACTGGAAGAAGTTGAGGCAGAGGTCACCGCCGGTGTTCCTGCCGACGAGCCGCTCGTTAAACAGGATCTGTTGTCGCTGCCACTTCGGGAGGCGCGAGAGAAATTTGAACGTGCGTATCTGAAGCAACAATTGATTTTGTGCGACGGCAAGGTCGGACAGCTCGCCAAGCGCGTCGGTATGGAGCGCACGCATCTGTACCGAAAACTGCGCTCACTCGGCGTCGACTTCAAGTCTATATCGGCCGAGGACTAATCGCCGATCGTCCACCTGTCATTTGCTGACCGATTGCTCCAGCACAGGCAAATTGTCGTCATTCGATGCTGCAGGCGCTTGCTGTGCAGGCCCTTCCGAGACGAAATCTGGAGATAAACGTGTTTTTGCGGACCCTCTCGGGCGCTCCCCAAGTCGAAGCACGAATAATGCCACACCAAACGCGCAGCAGAAACATCCGATTGCGATGTACCAAAAGGACTGTGCAAATTCAAAGCCCAGATACAATCCGGTCGCGACGAACAGCAGACCGAGCAGAAACCAGACCTGCGGGACTCTTTCGTAGATTGGCGTTGGTGACCACATATTCTGGCTCCCACGTTGCCTATGGTTTATGGAGACCAGAAAATGCGCGCGAACGCAAATCATAAACGGGATGTCGTTCACAAAAAGGTTTTTAAGTTCTTGGGCAAGGGATAAACTGAGAGCCGTTTCACATAATGAGCTCGCAATTTTCGAAACCAGCTATCTTGAGCCCGATTACACGTCTAGCGATCTGTGGGTAAGAGTCGGCCGTCGGGTAAAAATGTCAGTCCGGGTTCTCCAAAATCCTCGATACTTAAGCCGCGCATGAGGTTCAACGCCCTCTGTTGATCGTCGATACTTGGCCCGTCCGGGCGTATCTGCACGGTTGAGATTACTTCGCCTTCGACAAAACGGCCTTCGCCGTCGAGCGTCGTAATCAGTATCGGGGCAATGCCCTTGATGCCAGCGACGCTGATACCGTAGTAAGTTGCAAAGTTACCGAGGCTGTAGGCGATCAGTCGGTTCTTGTATCGCTCGATGCCGCGAACGACGTGCGGACCATGGCCGATGACGAGATCCGCGCCCGCGTCAACCATGCAGCGAGCAAATAACACGACATCGCCGCGGGGCTCGCCAAAATATTCCTCCTCAGCAAACGGTATGTGCGTTGCGTCCTGGCCTTCGGCGCCACCGTGAAAAGAAACGATGACAATGTCATGCGTCGCAGCGTATTCGGCGACGGTTGATTCGGCGAGTGCGTAATCGAGCAGCAAATTGGAGTCTCTGGTGACAGCATAGGCGAGCACGGCTACTTTCAGGTCGTTGACCGTAAAGCTCGCGAATTCTCCCTCGCGGCCCGAATGGTAAATACCGACGGCGTCGAGCGCCTGCATCGTCATTGTCCGGCCTTCTTCACCAAAGTCCCGTGCATGGTTGTTGGCGAGGCTTAGCACGTCGAATCCGGCCTCCTGAAAATGTTTCGCGTAACGAGTCGGCGACCGAAACAGATAACATGCGTTCGGATTTTTGCAGGTCTTACCGGGATCCCCGCCGTCGACGAGTACGCCTTCGAGATTGCCGAATGCAATGTCGGCCGAGGAAATAACAGCTGTCACCGCGTTCAGAAAGCTTACGCCGTCATCGTCGGGCAGATGATTTTCGGGATAGTCGGTGCCAAGCATCATGTCACCGACTGCAGCGATGCTGATGCGGAGATCGCGCTTGTCGGGCTCGGCTACTGCGATAGGCTCAGGATCTATGCGAGTGGGTTTCGGGATCGGCGGCGGTTCAGTTGGTGTAGTCGAGCAAGCTCCGAGCGCAATTAACGCCAGGAGCAAACAATACTGAGCTCGGCTAATCACCGAGACGGATGCGGAGCACTTCAATTCGTGCCTCACGTAATCGGTTGCGCAGCATGTTGAGTTCATCAATGTCGTCGATCGGACCGATTCGTACGCGGTGATAGGTTCTGTCGTCAATGGAAACGCGTTGAATCTGCGATTCGATGCCGATGAACGCCAGCTGTACCCGGCGACGATCGGCATCGGCGTACGCTGAGAATGATCCTGCCTGAAGAACATAGACGCCAGCCCTGAGGACCGCCCGCGGTTCGACATCGGCCGCGACGTCGGGTTCCTGTTCGGGTATCACGACTTCGAAATTTGGCAGATCGTCATAGAACGTGAATCGTTTCACCGTCGGCAGGTCGGCAACCGTGATTGCTTCGCGTTCGCCTGCGACGCCAATTGTGTCTTGGGAACTCACGGACGGCTGTGAGTCTGCACTGGATGCAGGTTGTCGGTCGTTGACGTACACGGCGAAGGCGACTGACAGGCCGATCGACAGTCCGAACAACATCCAGACCCAACCCGGATAATCCTGTTTTTCTACGACGCGCTTCGAACGGCGTCTCTTGCGCTGCGCCATTACATTGATTCTGGTGCTGATACGCCGATGATTGCGAGTCCATTCGCAATGACAATTTTCGTTGCATTGATCAGGTAAAGCCTTGCATCACGCATGGCGGCGTCGTCATCGATGAATCTGTGGGCGTTGTAGTAGGAATGCAGGTCGCTGGCCAGGTCGCGAAGGTAATGAACCAGGTGCTGCGGGGCACGATTGTCTGCGGCAAGTTCGATGACCTCGGGGTAGCGCGTCAAAGCGGTCATCAACGTCTTTTCATGCGTTTCTGTCAGCAAATGCAGGTTTGACAAACCGTTTTTCTGGTCCCAAGAAAGGCCCTTTTCGGTCAGTATGCGAAACACTTTGGCGATCCGTGCATGTGCGTATCTGACGTAGTGAACCGGGTTGTCGTTTGACTCCGACTTGGCAAGCTCGAGATCAAAGTCGAAAGGCTGGTCGTTAGAGCGCATGACATAGAAAAACCGTGCTGCATCATTGCCTATTTCTTCGCGCAAATGCCGCAATGTGACGAACTCGCCCGAGCGTGTCGACATCGCGAGTTTCTCGCTGCCGCGATATAGTGTGACGAACTGTATGAGCTCAACCTCCAGATCATCCGCCTTGTAGCCCATCGCTTCGAGTCCGGCTTTCAGTCTCGCCACGTAACCGTGATGATCGGAGCCGAGAATGTTTATCAGGTGGTCAAAGCCGCGTTCGCGCTTGTCGAAGTGATATGCGATGTCGGAGGCAAAGTAGGTTTTGTTGCCATTCTCGCGAATGACAACGCGATCTTTCTCATCACCGAACTTGGTTGCCGGAAACCAGGTCGCACCATCTTTGACATACAACATGCCGCGCTCCTCAAGCACGGCCAGTGCGGTATCGATGCGGTCGGTGGTCGTCAGGCTCTGTTCTGAGTACCAGCGATCAAATGTCACACCAAACTCAGCGAGATCGTCTTCGATATCACTACGGATCGACTCGAGAGATTGTTGGCGAACTTTAGCGAAACCATCGGTACCGAGCACACTGATTGCTTTCGCTATCAATGCTCCGATATGGGCCTCTTTGTCGCCGTCGGGATCGTCGTCGGGAACATCTGCGAGCAAGGTGCCGGCATCAACCGTGATGACACCGCTGGTGTCGATTGCCGCTGCAATGTCACGAATATAATCGCCACGATAGCCTGCTTTTGGAAAAGGAATGCTCGTTCCTTGAGATTCAAGCCAGCGTAACCAGACACTCAGGCCCAGGATATCCATCTGCCGTCCGGCGTCATTAACGTAGTACTCGCGCTCCACGGGATAGCCTGCTGCTTCGAGCAGATTGCCGACGGTCGCGCCATAGGCGGCGAGACGTCCGTGACCAACGTGCAATGGTCCGGTCGGATTGGCGGAAACGAACTCGAGCAGAATGCGCGGTCTGTCCCTGGTCTCGGATCGACCGTAACTGTCATTACGCTCGAGTATTGTTTCAATCTCGGCGTGAAACGCCGCGGCGCTCAGGTAGAAATTAATGAAGCCTGGTCCGGCTGTCTCGACTTTGTCGATCAGATCCGTTGATGGAAGATTGGCGACTATTATCGCTGCGAGGTCGCGCGGACTTTTTCGCGCAGGTTTGGCGAGTCGCATCGCCACGTTCGTAGCGAAGTCGCCGTGCCTGCCATCGCGAGTGCGCTCGACCGTGCCGGCAACCGCGAGATCGGCGACAGCAGCCGAGAGCTCAGGCAATTCGGCCAGGGCTTCAGTGACTAATTTTGCGACGAGGGATTTCATCAGCGAGCCGGCGATTCTACCTGTATATGTTCCGCTGCGCAGACGCGTAGCCCGGATTATTCATGAATAGTCCGGGCTAGAACAACTCTATTGGATCGACGTCGATCGACCAACGCACTCTGCGGGCGGCGGGTTCGACCTCGAGCGCGGCACGCAGGTCTTTGAGTACCGTATGCAGTGATTTGCGATCGCCACTTTGCAACAGCAATTGCGCACGATAACGCCCTGCTTTGCGAGCCATCGGCGCGTTAACAGGACCCAGTACTCGTAGATAGTCGCTTTGTCGTGCCTCGATGCGACGCTTCGCGATTTCGAGCAAATCGTGAGCATCGCGTTGTTTGTGCGCCGCAGATCGGATCAACGCCAGCCTCGTGAACGGCGGCCACCGCGATTGCTCACGCTCGGCCAGCGCATCGTCGGCGACCTGACGATAACCACCATCGATCAGGCGCTGCCAAAACGGATGATCAGGAAATGCAGTCTGAATGATGACCTGACCCTGACGGCTCTCCCGGCCCGCGCGCCCGGCGACCTGAATAATCGACTGAGCAAGCCGTTCGCTCGAGCGAAAGTCTGCGCCGAACAAGCCCTGGTCGGCATTGACGATGCCAACCAGCGTGAGCTTGGGAAAATGGTGTCCTTTCGAGAGCATTTGCGTGCCAACGAGAATATCCGCGCCACCTTGTTCCGCTAGCGCAAGCGCCTCGGCCATCGCTCCCTTGCGCTGTGTGCTGTCGCTGTCGATACGCTTGATGCGATGCCCTGGAAAACGCTGGCACAGCGCTTCTTCGAGGCGCTCGGTGCCTTCACCCAGCGGTTTGACGGTAGCACCGCATTGTGAACAGTGCTTCTCGAGCGGGCTGCTGCTGCCACAATGATGGCAACGCAGAGATTGATCGCTCGCATGCACAGTCATGCGCGAGTCGCAGCGGCTACATTCGGCGATGTGAGCACAGCTTGCGCAAATCAGTGTAGGTGCGAAGCCACGACGATTGAGGAACACCAGCGCCTGGCCGGCCGTGCGCAAAGTTTCGTCGATCGCCACTACCAGCGGTTCGCTCAGGCCGTCGCTGGTCGGTGCGCGACTGAGGTCGACGAGACGGATCAATGGCGGTTTTGCGCCACCGGCACGGTGCGCGAGAACGATATGTTCGTAGTTACCAGAGCGGCAATGCTGCAAGGACTCGAGCGTCGGCGTAGCGGAGCCCAGGATGACGGGGATATCAAGATGCTTGGCGCGGGCAATTGCGAGATCGCGCGCGGAATATCGCAGGCCCTCCTGTTGTTTGAAGGAGTGGTCATGTTCTTCGTCGACGACGATCAATCCGAGCTGCGGCATTGGCGTGAACACAGCGGATCGTGTTCCAACGACGAGCTTCGCCGAGCCTTGTCGCGCGCCACGCCATGCGCTCAATCGCTCAGTGTCGCTCAAGCCGGAATGCAGTACGGCCGGCTCGATGCCCAGTCGATCGCGAAGTCGCGACACAAGCTGTGGTGTCAGTCCTATTTCGGGGACGAGGATAAGCACCTGCCGGTTATTCGCCAGCATAACCCTCATCAACTGCAGATAGACCTCGGTCTTGCCGCTGCCGGTAACGCCATCAAGCAGGAACGCTGCAAAGCCGGTTCGCCCGCGGAGTTGCTGCAGTGCTTTGTCTTGCTCTTCAGTAAGTTTAGGTCCCGGCCGGCCCGCCGCAAGACTCGCAGCTTCCGGCGTCTCTGCCTGTGCATCAAAGCGTGCGATCAGGCCTTTCTCCAGTAAGGCACTTGCCGCACGCCGCCAGTTCGGCATTTGCTCGGTCAGCGAGTCGACATCGGCGCCGTTGCCGCCGGCATCTCGCAGGAGTTCGAGTAATTCTGCCTGTCGAGGAGCGCGCATTGACAGCGCTTCAATATCTGCTGCCATGCCGGCGTCGCTAATGGCCATCATGGTTAGTGTCGGAAACAGGGCTTTGCCCTGGCGCATCAGTGCTGGCAGCGCTGCGGCAACAACTTCGCCGATTGGGTGGTGATAGTAGTCACTTGTGAATCGGATCAGCCAGAGATCGTCAGCTGACAGCAGCGCGGTCTCATCCAGTACGGAAATACAGCGCCGGATTTTGCCCAACGGCAGATCGCTGCGCTCGACGTGGTCCATCACGAGCCCAACCTGCCGGCGGCGGCCGAACGGTACGATAACGCGAGAACCGGGCAGCGCGCCGCTAATGCCGCTGACCGGCAAGTAATCGAACTCGCGGGACAGCGGGACATTCACGGCAACTTTGAGAATAGGAAGCTTGTTCACAGGAAAAGTTTAAAAAACAACCACTTATGGATCGGATGAGCCCGATGGAGATGTTCTGTGTGACATAATATCTGACGCTGATATCGCAGCGAAACTGTCAACCGGACACTGTCCGCCGCGTTAAACAAGGGTGATACGGTAGTTGACCGTGTGGTGGAGTCAAGAGGACCGTAAAGATGGATCTTATTCGCGCGATGACAGGGAGTGAGAAACGGTGAACGCCTGCGCGGGCGTTTTTGCGGTATCGTGCATCCGCGAACAAGCGACGGGAGCAGAGACGCTGCAGCGCGAAAGCCAACTCAATCAGTTCCTCGCCGAGGTTGAACGACGCGCACTGCGCATCGCCGAGATCGGGATTCGTGATCGTGACGAGGCCATGGATCTCGTACAGGACGCGATGATCAAACTGGTCAGAAACTACGCCGCTCGACCGCCGGCTGAGTGGGCGCCGCTTTTTTACCGGATCCTGCAGAATGGGGTTCGTGACTGGCATCGCCGACGAAAAGTCCGCAATCATGTCATGGTCTGGTTTGGTCGCGGGTCTTCGAACGACGATGACGACTACGATTTCGTCGCGCAGGCTCCTGATCCGGCAGGTCGATCACCGGATGAGGAATTACAGACAGATGAGGCAATGCAGCAACTGGAAATAGCGGTTCGCGCACTGCCGACCAGGCAACGCGAAGCATTCATGCTACGCACTTTTGAAGGGTTTGATGTTGCGGGAACCGCCGTTGCGATGGGGTGCAGCGCAGGCAGCGTCAAAACACATTATTCCCGGGCAGTGCATACGCTCCGGGATAAGTTGGGAGAACACTGGCAATGAATGAGCCAAGAGACAAAGAACGACTGACAGGTGTAGTGGACGCAGACGCGAAATTCGCCGAGCAGGCGAAAGATCAGTTCGACGATAGCGTCGATCGTCTGGACGCGGCGGCGCTGTCGCGTCTCAACAGGGCGCGGCATGAGGCGCTCGACGAGTTGCGAAGGCCGAGTTCTGTAGGGCAGTGGGTACGCTGGATGCCGGCGACCGGAATTGCCGCCGCCGTGCTGGTTACTGTGATGGTCATGCGCGGGCCGAACTCTGTCGATGTGATCGTTGAGCCTGTCGCGGTGTCCGATTTTGAGTTGCTGCTCGACAACGAGAACCTCGAAATGCTCGAAGACCTCGAGTTCTACAGTTGGCTCGACTCGGCCGACCTGGACACATACGGCAATGTCGGCTAGACGAGCCGTACTGATAGGATCGATGTTGATGGTCTGCGGCCTGGTGTTTGCCGCCGATGAAGACATACCAGATATGGAGTTTCTGGAGTACCTGGGGCTTTGGGAGGAGTCGGACGAAGACTGGCTGATCTTCAATGTTCCGATGAGCGCCGAAACAGATAAACGGAGCGATCCCGTACCGGAAGGTGAAGAATCGACGGAGAAAGACAATGAATCATAGAAACATAATTGTGATCACGGTACTGGCAGCAATGCTCGCCTGTGGCACCGTGATGGCTGATGACGGCGTTGACTGGAACGGACTGACTGCCGAACAGCAGCAGGTTTTGAGTCAGTTCGCCGACCATTGGGATAGCATGCCGGCGGAACGCCAGCAGCGGCTATCGACGGGTGCCGATCGCTGGGCCGCCATGACGCCTGTGCAGCGGGACGCGGCACAGCAGCGCTTTAGTATGTGGCGCGAGTTGCCCGACGATCGCCGGGAAATAATTCGCGATCGCTACGAGATGTACAGAGATCTGCCGGCCAGCGAGCAAAGGCGCATCCGCGAAAATTACAGACGGTTTGGCCAACTTCGAAATGGCCATCGCCAAAAGCTCCGCGACCATTACCACAACATGTCGCCCGATCAGCGCAGGCGCATAAGGGATCGCCTTACTGATCGGCGGCCAAAACCCGCACCTCGCGACTAAGACAAAATCAGGACCGCGGACGGCATATTCCTCTCCCTCATGGCTCGCTTTGCTGCGCTTTACTTCGGTCGAAGAACATCCCGCCCGCGGTCCTGAGGTGACACAAGATCTGGGCGCAACACGGCGAATCTGTGCGTGGCTTGCCAATGTTGTTAGAGTACGCCGCTTGTCTGAATAAGCGCCGGACAAAGCCAGTCCTGGCAAATTCCTAAGATCCAAGCGGAGACCTGTCAATGAGAATCGGTGTGCCGAGGGAGATACATGCGGGTGAAAGGCGCGTAGCGACGACACCCGACGTTGCGTCTCATCTCATGAAGATGGGCTTCAGTGTTGCCATTGAAAAAAATGCTGGTGACGCTGCAAGTTATTCTAACGAATCATACGCAGCCGCCGGATGCGAGATCGTCGCATCTGCGACTGAACTCTGGGCGCAGTCGGACCTGATACTCAAGGTGCGGGCACCGGAGGGAAGTGAAGTCGGACAACTCAGGTCTGAGCAAACGCTGATCAGTTTCATCTGGCCTGGACAGAACCCCGACCTCCTCAAAGAGCTGACGAACAGCGGCGCAACAGTACTTGCGATGGACAGTGTGCCCCGCATTTCGCGGGCACAAAATATGGACGCCTTGAGCTCGATGGCAAATATCGGCGGCTATCGTGCGGTCATTGAAGCTGCACAACATTTTGGTCGATTTTTTACGGGGCAGATTACGGCAGCAGGCAAGATACCGCCCGCCAAAGTCATGGTAATCGGCGCCGGCGTCGCCGGCCTTTCGGCAATCGGTACGGCAAAAAGCATGGGCGCGATCGTACGGGCATTCGATACGCGTCCCGAGGTCAAAGAGCAGGTCGAAAGCATGGATGCCGAGTTCCTGATGCTCGACTTCAAGGATGAGGATGGTTCGGGTGAGGGTGGCTATGCCAAAGTGATGAGCGAAGAGTTCATCAAGGCCGAGATGGCGCTATTTGCGGAGCAAGCCAAAGAAGTCGATATCATCATTACCACGGCATTGATACCGGGCAAACCGGCGCCGCGGTTAATTACGGCGGACATGGTTCGCTCAATGAATGACGGTAGTGTGATTGTCGATCTTGCGGCCGAACAAGGTGGCAACTGCGAGTTGACCGAAGCCGGCAAGGTAGTAAAGCGCGACGGTGTTTCGATCATTGGCTATACCGATTTGCCAAGCCGTCTCGCAACACAGGCCAGCCAGTTGTATGCCACCAACCTCCGGCACCTGCTGGCCGAACTCAGTCCCGACAAAAACGGCGAGATTGTCATTGACATGGAGGACGAGATCATACGCGGGGCCACTGTCTGTACCAAGGATGAAACGACCTGGCCACCACCGGCACCGAAGCTTTCAGCGGCGCCACCTGCGGCAAAGCCCGCGCCCGTACCCGAAGTGGTCGAACACAAACCATCGGTTGCCGGACCGATTCTCGCGATGGCTGTCGCCGGACTTGCACTGCTCGGTCTCGGCGCAGTCGCGCCGCCATCGTTCCTGGCGCATTTAACGGTGTTTGTGCTCGCCTGTTTCGTCGGCTATTCGGTGATCTGGAGTGTAACGCCGGCATTGCATACACCGTTGATGAGTGTCACCAACGCGATATCTAGCATCATCGTTATCGGCGCGCTCTTACAGATCAGTTCAGATGACAAGCTCATCATGTGGATTGCGGCCATCGCGATATTGATTACGAGCATCAATATAGCCGGCGGTTTCGCCGTAACCCGGCGCATGCTCGCCATGTTCAGGAAGTGAGGTCGACATGATTGGCGGCGGTATCGTAACTGTGTCGTACATTACTGCGATGATCTTATTCATTCTTGCCCTGGGTGGTTTATCCGGTCCGGAGACGGCTCGTCGCGGCAACGGGTACGGCATGGCAGGCATGGTGATCGCAGTGCTGGCGACGATACTCGGTATCGTCACGCGGCAATACACGATTTTACTCGTTGCGCTCCTGATCGGCGGCACGATCGGCATCGTTCTTGCGCGACGCATTCAAATGACGCAGATGCCAGAGCTTGTTGCGAGTTTGCACAGCCTCGTTGGACTCGCTGCGGTTATGGTCGGGTTCGCGAATTTCATGGACCCGACGATGCTTTTTACGGGCGTCGAACAGACGATTCACGACATCGAGATTTATATAGGCATACTGATCGGCGCCGTAACGTTCTCAGGTTCGGTGATCGCGTTCGGCAAGTTGAGCGCGCATATCAGCGGCAAACCGATGCTGCTGCCGGCACGCCACTGGTTGAACCTGGGCTTGCTCGTCGCTGTGATCTGGTTTGGCCGGGAATTTGTTTTGCAATCGGCAGCCGGGGGCGGCCTGGCGCCATTGATGATAATGACGGCAATCGCCTTGTTGTACGGCGTACACATGGTCATGGCGATCGGCGGTGCCGACATGCCGGTCGTGGTTTCGATGTTGAACAGCTACTCAGGCTGGGCCGCGGCGGCGACCGGATTTATGCTAAGCAACGATCTCTTGATCGTCACGGGCGCGCTGGTCGGTTCGAGCGGCGCTATTTTAAGTTACATAATGTGTCGCGCGATGAACCGCAAGTTTATTGCCGTAATTGCGGGCGGATTCGGCACGGGCGGCGGGGCTGTCGCAGTGAGTGGCGATATCGAAGGAGAGGTCACCCCTATCGATACGCAGGAAACAGCCGCATTACTTGCCAGCGCGAAGGAAGTGATGATCGTCCCGGGTTACGGCATGGCAGTCGCCCACGCACAGCATACGGTTAACGAGATCACACGCGCGTTGCGCGACAAGAAGGTCAATGTGCGCTTCGGCATACATCCGGTTGCCGGGCGCATGCCGGGACACATGAATGTGCTGCTGGCCGAAGCCAGGGTTCCCTACGATATTGTCTACGAAATGGACGAAATTAATGACGACTTCCCCGATATTGATGTTTCAATCGTTATCGGTGCGAATGACATCGTGAATCCCTCCGCCCAGGAAGAACCGGACAGCCCTATTGCCGGCATGCCGGTGCTCGAGGTGTGGAAAGGCAAGACAACGATCGTCCTGAAAAGGAGCATGGCAACCGGTTATGCGGGTGTACAAAATCCCCTGTTCTACAAAGAGAATACGCGCATGTTGTTCGGTGATGCGAAAGACAGTCTCGATGCTGTATTGAAAGCGTTATAGAGATTCGTGTTGCTTTTTGACGCGTGATCGGCAAACCTAGGCAGGGTCGCGCAAGGCGCGACGAGGTGAAGCAATGCTTGCAGGAATCGCTGCCAACATATCGCAACAGGTGTTGCGAACAGATGTTGCCGGAATGCCGCTCGAGTGGATCGACTATCGAGAGGCGGTCCGGTTGTATCACGCTGAACAGGTTGCCTATGACTGTGGCACGCGCCTGTATACGGTGTTTGGCGGTTACAGCAGCTTCGATGGCAGCCGCAGCAAAATTGACGTTAATTCGATTGTTGCAACGCATGGCACGAGTAAGAGCCTGTCCCGGAATCGTGATAAATACGTTCCCCCGCTGAATAATCGCACGCTGTTCAAGCGGGATGCGAACCTGTGTCTGTATTGTGGGACGCGCCATCCGACCCGCGACCTGACTCGCGATCACATCACTCCGATTTGGCGCGGCGGCGGCGATACCTGGAACAATGTTGCGACCGCATGTCGGCGCTGTAACAACTACAAAGGCGGCCGCACTCCTGAGCAAGCAAATATGCAGCTTATCGCCGTACCCTTTACGCCGACTTACGCCGAGTACATCTATCTCAAGGGACGCCAAGTCCTTGCAGACCAGATGCAATACCTGCTAGCGCATATTCCGCGCTCGAGCCCGTTGCATGCGCGTTTGAAAGATCATCTGTCCGAGGGCGAGGAAATCATCGAAGTGCATTTCCACGGGTAGGGATGCAATATCTGATCGATGCAAGCGTATATGTGTTCCGGGCCTACTACTCAATGCCGGACGATATGGTCGATGGTGAGGGCAACCCGATCAATGCGCTGTACGGTTATTGCCGATTTCTCGGTGATTTCATGGAGCAGGTCAATCCAGAATACGTGGCGGTCCTTTTCGACGAAAGCCTGTCCAAATCTTTTCGTACCGAAATCTATCCTGAGTACAAAGCGAATCGCGATCCGGCACCGCCCGAACTGAAGCGGCAATTCGAGCAGTGCCGCCGCTTCACTCGTGCCTTGGGTGTCATGGAATGTGCCAGCCCGAAGTACGAGGCTGACGACCTGATTGGCACGCTGGTCGAATATGGCCGGTCGGTTAACCGGCCATCGACAATCATCACTCGCGACAAAGATCTCGCACAGCTATTGCGTAAAGACGATGTGTTCTGGGACTTTGCCGGAAAGGGCAAGCTTGGCTATGAAAGAATTCCGGAAGTATTCGGTGTGTGGCCGGAACAAATCGCGGACTTTCTTGCTCTGGCGGGCGACGCCGTCGACAATATCAAGGGTGTTCCTGGCGTAGGCAAGAAGACGGCCACCGTTCTGCTGCAGCGATTCGGCAGCCTCGAGGCAATTTACGATAATCTCGACAAGGTGCACGAGGTCAATATTCGTGGCGCGAAAACGCTGGCGGAAAAACTCGAGACACACAAAGATGATGCAATGCTGGCGCGTAAGCTCACTGGCCTTGTCTGTGACGTGCCAATCGAGGATCCCGAGACGTCGATGCAACGTTCAGCGCCGGATCTGGGCGACATCAACGCGCTGTTTGATGAAGCGAATATCGGCACGGCGCTCAGGCGACAGGCGGAGCGCATCGCGGACCTGAGCCGATACTAGGGAACCTCTGATCTATTCATGAACTCGTATCTTGTGTCTAAAATGTCCAGCTTCTGCGTTGCGAATCTCGGCAACTGCTCCATGCGTTGCTCTACCTCCTGCATCCCTGCAGTCGTTCGCAATAGCCAGCTATTACGTGCGATCCGCGCCTTGAATCTGAACATTTTATAGACAATCTACTTCGTCCAGAATAAATCAGAGGTTCCCTAGGAATGCCCGACCGGTCTATCGATCTGTACGACGATTCGGTTTTTCTCAAAAAGGCGCCCGCATCCGCGCTCGCCATGTTTCAGGCGGAGGCCGACGGTCTCAGGGAACTCAGAGCCACAAAAACGATTCGCGTTCCGGACGTTTTGGCGTGCGGTCTGGTCGACGGCGAGAGTTACATAGCGCTCGAACGATTGGCATTCGACACACCCACGACGGAAACCGAAAGGCGGCTTGGAGAACGGCTTGCGGACTTGCATCGACATTGTGAGAGTCGGTTCGGATGGTTTCGCGATAACACGATCGGACATACGCCGCAAAAAAATAGCTGGCTCGACAGCTGGGGCGACTTTTTTCGAGAACGAAGACTTGAGTTCCAGCTCGAACTTGCTGTAGGCCACGGTTATGGAGACGAACTCACCGAGGCCGGAGCAAAATTGGTCAAGCGGTTGCCGGAAATTTTTTCAGGCTACGAACCGGATGCCTCGCTGCTGCACGGCGACCTATGGGGAGGCAACTGGGCGAGCGTGAATGGTGAGCCTGTGATATTCGATCCGGCCGTCTATTACGGTGATCGCGAATCGGATATTGCGATGACAAGGTTGTTCGGCGGCTTCGGTGGCGCGTTTTACGAAGCATACGAGGCGAGCTGGCCGCTGGTCGCAGGACACGAACAACGATGTCATTTATATCAGCTCTATCATGTCCTCAATCATCTGAATCTTTTCGGTCGTAGCTATCTGAGCCAGGCGAAAACGTTGCTACGACAACTGATGTAGGAGCCCGCTGTTGGAGCCCGCCATGCGGGCGATTGCCACGATGTCGGGCGGATATCGCCCGCATGGCGGGCTCCAACAGCGGGCTCCTACAGGTGATAGCATCGCGGCCGATTCATGCAGGGCTATTGGGTGGGGTACGCGCTGGTGTCGTCTGATTCGTCGACCTCGTAGTTTTCGCCGAGAAAATCTTCCTCGAAGGCGAATAATTTCGTTCCCTCGGGGGCCGTCAGCAAGACGAAAGCACCTTCGAACCCTGGAAACCGCTGATGTGGCAGGTCATGCTTTTCTATCAACGCAGAAAGCGCATCTTTGTCGTGGCAGCGGAAGCTCAACGATGGCTTATCGAGCGCTATGCTTTCCGAGAGCCCCAACGCGAAGCCGCCCGCATCGAAACGCATATGGGTTGTAGGTTCTTCACGCATGCGCAATAGCACCGGCGCAACGGATGCCCAAAACCTGGCAGAGTGTACGGCGTCACGGACAGGCAGAGATAATTCGAACCAGGTGCCGCAGATCGAATCGTCGTCAAACTCGTCACCACCTGTGAATGTACGAGCTTCAAGCATCGTGATCATGTGGCCGTCGCGGTCAGCCAGGCCGAGCTCGTTAAACACATCCGCGTCGAGACGCATAAAACTGAAATCAAATCCGTGGTCGATCATTGACCGTGAGTGTTTGGCGAGATCCTGCTGTACAAATGTGATTGCGGGTGAGTCAAATACGCGATCGTGCAGGCCTATGCATAAAACACCATCACTGACGACCGCGTATTTGTGCGGCCAGACATCGCCGCTTTCGAGTTCGGCAAACCCGAGCATCTTGTAGTAGCTGAGTGACTCCAGAATATCGGATGTATGCACGCTGAATTCGAGAAAACGACCGAGACTACTCATTGCGTTGCGCCCATTGCTGTCGCCCTTTGCCGGGACCGGTCTTGTTCGCGGGCGGTTTCACTGGCGCTCCAGTCGGGCGACGACTCGGGCCATCCGGCCGAATTTTTTTCCACGAGTCGGGTGAGAAAAGCAACATGATCGTCGCGCGCGTTGAGTCCGGGAATGTATTGCAGTGCGCCGCCGCCGGAGTTCACGAACAATTCGGCATAGCGTATTGCGATTTCCTCAAGCGTCTCGAGGCAGTCAACCACGAATCCCGGACAGACGACATCGACACGCGCCAACTTGCTCTCACCTAGGCCGGTTAGCACTTTGTCGGTATACGGCTGCAACCATTCGCCGCGACCGGAACGCGATTGAAACGCTATCAGCCAGTCGTCATCATCGAGTTCGAGCGACGCGGCGATCAGGCGCGCTGTTTTGTGGCACTGACAATGGTAGGGATCGCCATTGGCCAACATTTCGACCGGAAGGCCATGAAATGAAATCAACAGCTTGTCGCCACGCCCATGGCGATCCCAGTAGTCGCGAATGTTTGCGGCATGGGCGGAAATGTATCCGGGTGCGTCGTGATAATGATTCACGAAACGAAATTCTGGAACCCATCGTCGATGTCTGAGCGCGGAAGTGACGGCGTCGAACACGGCTCCGGTCGTTGATGCCGAATACTGTGGAAACAGCGGCAATACGACGATACGACGTGCCGCTAGAGCGTGCAGTTTGTCGAGCCCGGCGGCTATTGACGGCTGCCCATAGGACATTGCCAACTCGACATGGACAGCGCCCGAAAGTCGGGCCTTCATATGCGACTGCAGGGCGTTCGCCACATCGCGCGAATGAACGAGCAAGGGCGAACCTTGTTCGGTCCATATTTTCTGGTAGGCATGCGCTGAGCGCGATGGGCGAAATCGCAGCGTGATTCCGTGCAAGATAAGCCACCACAAAGCGCGCGGGTACTCAACGACCCGTGGGTCCCAGAGGAATTGTCGCAGGTACCGCCGCACGGCCGCCGGCGTTGGCGCATCCGGCGTGCCCAGGTTGACGAGAAGTACGCCGAGCGACTCCGGGAGACCGTGCTCGAATTGTGGTGAAGATTCAAACGACGGCATATACCTAGTCCGGGCTAGAAACCGATGCGGGTCCCAGTAACAGTAAACCAAAGGCCGGTCGTTCGCCAGCAAGCAAGGCTATACTTCCTTGTCTTGATTGATGTTCGTCAGGTGAAACGAATGGAAGCAGCTGCCAAAGAAGCCCAACAGCAACCCGACCTATGGACGCTTGTGCGCGACGTTGCCGTATTGCAAGTCAAGCTACTGGTTGATGGTTTTCGTGATCTCATGCTGCTGCCTGCGGCCCTGATCGTCGGCATTGTCAGCCTGGTCAAAAGTGAGAACGGCAAGCCCGGTCCGCAATTTTATCGGCTGCTCGTTTTCGGCAAGCGCAGCGAAAAATGGATCAACCTGTTTGGCGCCATCGAGAATTCTCCAGAGAAATTTGATTATGCTGAATCGTTTGGTAATGCGGACATCGATGACATCATTTCGCGCGTGGAGGCCTTTGTTATCGACGAGCATCGGCGTGGCGGCGTAACGGCCCAGGCACAAGCGCGAATTCACCGGGCCATAGCAGCGATGCAGCGCGGCAAGAGAGGCGATTTGAAGTAACGCTGTGCTTATTTCACGTCCCGCCCCGATAACAGATCGTCGAGGTTCGGTGGCGGGTGGCCTGGTCCCATGCGACCGGATTTGAGTCGTGCAATATAGTCTTTGTAGGCACGCATCGCCTGGTAGCCGAAGAACCAGCATATCGGGATGTTGGCAAATAACATTAGAGCCGTGCCGATGCCGGTGATGTTATCGAGGTCGGCGTCAGTCTTCACAAAGCCGAGTGTCGCAATGATGATCAGTACGCAATACACGACCTTGTAAGAGAGTACAGATTTTTCGCCAGCGAGAAAGACCATCCCCTGTTCGCCGTAATAACTCCAGGATATCATCGTCGAAATCGCGAATAACCAGGCGGCGATGGTTACGAGCCATTTGCCAAGGCCGGGCGTAACGCTGTCAAACGCTTTGGCTGTCAGAGTGGCACCGATGTATACACGGTAAAAACCATTGCCGACGACGACGGGCTCGGTTAAGCCGATGAACGCATCCCAGTGAACAGAATAGCCTGTGCTGCCGGCATGAACAGTGCCTTCGATTTTGTGGCGATCGAATCCGTCATCATTGGTATGCGCTTGCACGACAAGGATTACCTTGTCTCCATCACGCCAATCGTCGCCGGCCAGGTCCGTTGCGACAAATTGCCAGCCACTATCGGTTTGTGCAGCGACGGCTGTATGATCGAACGCTACGTCGGGGCCGCGGTTCCAGATTCCGGTAGATAAGATAATCAGGGCCGTAAAAGTACAGACGACGATGGTGTCGATGAAAGGTTCCAGGCCGGCCACGATGCCTTCGCGCGCAGGCTCATCCGTCTTCGCTGCGGCATGAGCGATGGGCGACGAGCCCTGTCCGGCCTCATTCGAGAATGCGGCGCGCTTCAGGCCGAACAGGAACGCCGAAGCAGCGGTGCCGCCGATAAATGCGCCTGCCGCCTCGGTGGGTACAAACGCGGATTTGACGATCAACGCGAATATCGCGGGGATTTCGCTGATATTGACGGCGAGTACATATGTGCCTGCCAGCAAATACAGCAGCACCATAAAAGGCACCAGCGTTCCAGCGACTTTGCCGATGCGCTTGATGCCGCCGATGATTACAGCGCCGACAACAATCGCGAGGACGATACCCGTCATCCAACTCGGCACTGAAAAGTACTCCTGGGTCAACTCGGCGACATTCCATGCCTGGAACATGTTGCCGCCCGTAGCGGTCGAGACCAGCAAGGTGACGCAAAAGATCACGCCGATAGTACGACCCAGGCCTTTCATATTGCGTCGCTCGAGAGCTTTCGAGACAACCCACATCGGGCCACCGTGCGGATTGTCAGGATCGTCAGTGTTGCGGTACAACATCGATAAGGTCACTTCGGTCAGCTTGATGCCCATGCCGAGAAAACCGATGACCCACATCCAGAATACGGCGCCAGGTCCGCCCAGGGCGATGGCCAGCGCGACGCCACCAATATTGCCAAGGCCGACAGTCGCTGACAGCGCAGCGGACAAGGCCTGAAAATGATTAATTGCGCCCGGATCATCAGGGTTGTCATAGACACCGCGAACTATGGCCGGACCGTGGGTCAGCGCCCGGTACTGCGAAAACCCACTCCAGACCGTAAACACGACGCCGGTTGCCACGAGTGTGTAGAGCACGTAGTTGTGCCAGAGGATGCTATTCAACAAGGCCAGGAAGGCGCTGAATTCGGCCATACATTACCCCCGCCCAGGATAGGGCTATTCGTTTAAATTATGAATTATTGGACGCGGCTTCCATGATTGCCGTGACGCCCATGCCGCCAGCGGTGCAAACAGAAACAAGACCACGACCCGAACCTTTTTCACCCAGGAGTTTCGCCATCGTCGCGATGACACGCGCGCCTGTAGCGGCGAATGGATGGCCAATCGCCAAGCTGCCCCCCTTGCTGTTGAGCTTCGCCAGGTCGATCGGGCCCATCGGCTCGTTGCGGCCAAGGCGGTCACGGCAAAATTTTTCCGACTGCCAGGCCTTGAGTGTTGCGATCGTCTGAGCGGCGAAAGCTTCGTGAATCTCGTAGAAATCGAAGTCCTGCAGGCGGAGGTTCGCGTCCTTAAGCATGTCCGATACTGCGTAAGCCGGCGCCATTAACAAGCCCTCATCATCAATGAAATTCACTGCGGCAACTTTGACAAAAGTCAGGTAGGCGGCGACAGGGAGGTTTTTCTTGCGCGCCCATTCCTCGTTTGCGAGCAGGATCGCGGCGGCACCGTCGGTCAGCGGTGTACTGTTGCCCGCTGTCAACGTGCCATCTGTGCTCTTGTCAAATACGGGCTTCAGAGCGGCGAGCTTTTCAAATGTCGTGTCGCGACGAATGTTGTTGTCCTCTTCGCAATCCATGAAGGGCACGACAAGATCATCGTACCAGCCGGCGTCATAGGCGGCCGCTGCCCGGACGTGACTTGCGAGCGCGAGCTGATCCTGATGCTCGCGCGGCACGTCCCATTGCTTTGCGATGAGCTCGGTGCTTTCGCCCATTGAAAGGCCGGTGCGAGGTTCGTTGACGCTCGGAAACTCGGGCTTGAAGTGAGAGGGACGTAGTCGGAACCATGGGGTGATTCGTTGTAAAATTGTGCGTGCCCGCAGGACGTCAAATAAAATTGCGCGAAAGCCGTCCTGATACACGATCGGAGCGTCACTGACCGAATCGGTACCGCCGGCGATACCAGAATCGATTTGCCCGAGCGCGATCTTGTTGGCAATAATTGTGCAGGCCTCGAGACTGGTGCCGCAGGCGCGCTGTACGTCGAGGCCGGGTGTGCGCGGCGATAGACCGGATTCGATCACGGTTTCGCGTGCGAGATTCCAGTCGCGCGAATGTTTGAGTACGGCCCCGAGAGCGACTTCTCCAATGGTCTGACCCTTAAGATCATATTTTGTGACGACAGCCGACAGGGCGGCCGTCATAAGATCGTGGTTGGAACAGCCCCGATATATCGAGTGCGCGCGGCAAAAGGGAATTCGTGCACCACCGATTACAACGACTCGATTAGACTGACCATCATGCAGCATGCTTGCCTCCAAACTGACGTATTGATCCGGTACGCGAAGGCAACTTTACACTATTCAAGCACTTGACCTGAACATGCTTGTGCTGTTGTCGTGACCTTCATGACGCGAATGAACTACATTCACCGGCATCTACGCCGCGACAGGAGCACATCATAGGGATGTTGAGAAGCAGCAATTGGCGACAGGAGACCCGGGCACTATTGAAGCTTGCGGGCCCGTTGATCGTCAACAATTTATCTATCGCACTAATGCATGCCGCAGACGCAGTGATGGCGGGACAACTGGGCGCTGAATCGCTCGCAGCGGTTGCCGTCGGCGGCAGCGTCTGGTTCTTCGGCTTCTCGATCTGCCTAGGGCTATTGATGGCAATCTCGCCGATTGCTGCCAGATATTATGGCTCTGGAAATCCGGAAATGATCGGTCGTTACACGCGCCAGGGAATGTATCTGGGAATATTCGTGGCGATAGTGTTGATGGTCATCGCGTTCCGGTTCGTAGGGCCCGCGCTTGATGCGATCGGAATTGATGCCGGGTTTCGGGGGCTGACCACGGGTTATGTGCACGCCATCGTTTTAGGCGCCCCCGCCATTTTCGTGTTTCTCGCCTTGCGGTTCACGACCGAAGGCATCGGCGCGACCCGACCGATCATGTACGTATCGGTGTTCTCACTCATCGTCAATGTGTTTCTGAACTGGGTGCTGATGTTCGGTCATTTCGGTGCGCCGGCCCTGGGTGCAGTCGGGTGTGGATACGCTAGTGCGATCACCATGTGGCTGATGATGATCGCGCTCACCGCTTACATGATATGGACCCCGAAGTATCGGTCGTTGCAGATATTTTCCCGGTTTGCTCCCATACGCCCCGGCGTCCTGAAAGAAATTCTGCTTCTCGGTGTGCCAATCGCCATTACGATCACAGCCGAGGCCGGTTTGTTTAATGCGGTATCGGTGCTCATGGGTACTCGCGGCGCATCGATTGCCGCGGCGCATCAAGTCGCGATAAGTTTCGCGATGACGATGTTCATGGTTCCGCTTGCCTTGAGTTCAGCGATTACGATTCGGGTTGGCCATGCGCTCGGTGCCGGCAATCCACAGGCTGCACGCTATAGCGGAGGTTTGGGGATCGTCGTATGTGGGCTTTTCATGAGCTGCTCTGCAGCGTTCATGTTGTTTTTTCGTGACGCCATAATCAGTTTCTATACGAACGACCCGTCAGTTACGAGCATAGCGATCAGCCTGTTGATGATGGCCGCTATTTTCCAGATTGCCGACGGTGTGCAAGTCGGCTCTGCCGGGGCATTGCGCGGTTACAAGGACACACGAATCCCTATGATCATCAGTGCATTCGCTTACTGGGCGCTCGCGTTTCCGCTTGCCTACATGGCGGCCGTCACCTACAAGGCGCCGCCAAGTTACACCTGGGGCGCGTTCATCGTCGGCCTGTCTGTGGCAGCAGTATTACTAGCCTGGCGATATGTGCGCCTGTCGCGCGCGCGCCTCGCAGAGGATTAGGCGCGGATTATTCATGAGTAATCCGACCTAGTATTTCGAACTATGCACTCGGCTTGATGTTCGCGTTCAGGCGAAACAGATTTTCTGGGTCGTACTTGTTCTTTATCCCGACCAGGCGCGGGTAATTCGGACCGTAGTTGCCCCAGGTGTTTTGTTCGCTATCGTCGTGCAGGTTGGTATAGAACCCGGCCATGTGCGGTTGCATGGCTTGGTGAAACTCACGAACCGCCGTAATACCCGCGTCGTTTTGCGCCGGGTCATCACCGATATACATAATGCCGAAATTGAAGGCTACGTCTCGATGCGCATATGCTGTCGCGCCGGATGCGATCCTCGATGTGGCCCCGCCGAGGTGCTGGAACCATGCACCAACAGTACCGCGGTTCGCAAATTCGACGATGACCTCAATGGCTGCCGGCGTCAGTTCCCGCAGAAAGCCCGACTTAAGATAGTACTGACGACCATGGCCGAGAAAACCGTCGGCACTGGTTTGTATATCATGATACGACCGTGGACCGAGTTCGCCACTCTTGAGGCCCGCAAATGCGAGCATCGGCGCCAGCGCTTTCGCGCCGGCGGCATGATCGCCACACCAGGTGACGCCGACGATCGCAGCCATCCGACCGTCTTCGCCCGGGGCGAGATTTGGTTCGATATTGGCCTCGTCGGGCAGTGTGTCGTGGAGTTCGGCATAAAACTCGAGAAAGTCCTTGTTGACGTCATAAATGAGTTGACCTCCGTACACGGTCGGCTTAAAAGGATGCAGGCCATAAACAAACTCGGTGACCACGCCGAAGTTGCCGCCGCCCCCGCGAAGGCCCCAGAACAAATCGGCGTTCTGGTCTTCACTGGCATGCACAACATCGCCGCTGGCTGTGACAACGGTTGCGGCCAGTAAGTTGTCGATAGCGAGGCCCATCTTGCGGTCCGTGCGGCCCAAGCCGCCGCCGAGTGTGAATCCGCCAACACCGGTGTGAGATACGATGCCCGTGGTTGTCAGCAGGTCGTGTGCCATCGTTGCAGTATCGAGATGTGCGAGCAGTGCGCCACCGTCGACGCGTGCGGTTTTGGCATCGACATCAATGTCGACCGAATGCATCTGCGACAGGTCGATCATCATGCCGCCATCCGACGTCGATTTGCCCGGAAGGCTATGACCACCACACTTGACGGATAAGAGCAGCTTGCGCTCGCGGGCGAACGTCACCGCGCTGACGACGTCGTCAGTTGACGCGCACTGCACCACCATCGCTGGCTGCTTGTGGTCGAACATGCCGTTCCAGACCAGTTTCGCGGTGTTGTAGCCGGCATCAGCCTGCAAGTACAGGTGGCCTTGCAGGCTATCGGCGAGTTCGGCGACCGCCGCGGACTCTATTGAAATCTCGTCACCGGTACCGGTGACGGCGGGAATGAAGCTGCCAACATCGGTGCCTGAACCTGGCGAGCCAAAGTCGCAGCCAGGTAATGTGGCGGCTACCGCCGCACCCAAGGCCGTCTTACAAAATGTGCGTCTGCGCATGAGAACCCCCTGGTTTGATGCTTATCTGTTGTTCTTGCGGTTTAGCTGCCCTGACCGAAGTCGGGGCTGTCGCCGGACAAATATTCATTTTCCTGCGCTGTGTTTTCGCGATTCAGCAGCTTGTTGCGATGGGGAAAACGGCCGAACTGTTCGATGATGTCATGGTGCAATTCGGCGAACTGGGCGATGGTTTCGAAGGTTTCGCGATGCGTCGCGGACACGAGCTCAGACAGGCGGTTGTAAAGCGCCACGGACTTCGCTTGTACTTTGCGAGACTCGGCGTGTTGCAATGGCATGTAAAAGAATACGCGTTCAATGGGCGCGAGCCCCTTGTCCTTGCCTTCCATCGCGCCCTCAACACAGAGTTTTAATGCCGCCTTGTCTTTGGCAAAGGCTTCAGCCGTATTGCGATATATGTTACGGCGAAACTGATCCAGCAAGAGAATCAGCGCCAGTCGACCGGTGGATTCATGTGCCCAGTGGTCAAGTTGCCCTTCTGATGCCTTATCGACATCGTCGGCAAACTCACTCTTGCATTCCTGGTCAAACACCTCGTCCGTGCCGAACCAGACATCCATGCGCCGGTCTATTTGTGGCGCTGTAAGTTCCTTTTCCCTGAACCAGAATTCCAGAATCGCGTCGATGCGAATCTGATCGTCATCGGTAATCGTCGCATCCATGCTCTCACTAAGCAGTTTTACCGACATGTCGATACTCTCATTCTTATCTATTAGTGCGAACCAGGTCACGAATTTGACGCTGGTGGTCAATTTCGGATCCGGATTACCCTAAACTTTAGCAGATGATGACTGGTGCTACCCGAAATCCGTTCCGTAACGCAAGCGATACTGGTCGTGCACAATCGGGCTGGGTCGTGCGCGTGCTCAATATCGCGGTATTTTTCACTTGTCTGGCGGCCTGCAGCGAGCCACCAACACCTCCGGAAGAAGCGCTACGCTTATGGCTACAGCAGGGGCACGAGGCCGTGGAGCAAAAGGAACGACGAACGCTCGTCAAGATGATCTCGCCGGCCTACACTGATGCGCGTGGTAATACTCGCGAGAAAATTGAGAACCTGTTTCGCGTCTATTTCTTCCGCCAGCACAATATCGCTTTGCTAGTGCGAATAGAGGAGCTCCACGTTATCGACGATTCGGCGGCGGAGCTCGTGCTCGTGGTGGCCATGGCAGGAACGAACGATGGCGTATTCGGCTTTAGCGCCGATGCGTACCGGTTCGAAATGGAGTTGGAATTCGACGGCGACGATTGGTTGCTTATCGCGGCTCGTTGGGGTGAGATTGGCAGAGATGTACACTAGTACTCCGTCAAGGTGATATTGATGGAGTACCGGTTTGCGCGGAGGATCGTAGAATGAACACACGATACCTGGCACAAAACACAAGCTTGATTCTGGCTACGTGTATTCTGTCGTCGTGCGCAAGCATGGACGCGCTAGTCAGTGCGCCGGGAGTCAGCCTCAGAAACGTGCAGTTAACGGATTTCGATTTTTCAGGACAGACATTCCTGCTGTCGTTCGATATCACCAATCCGAATTCGTTTCCGTTGCCGATCAATAAGGTTTCGTACGGAGTTGAGCTCGACGGCCAGCGATTCGCGAGCGGTAATGTGGAATGTGCAGTTGTTATAGCGGCGCAGGGCGACGGGGAAATCGTAATCAGCGTGGAGCTCGATTTGTTGCGAACAGCACCGCAGCTGCTCTATATAGTGCGCGACGGCGCCACCCGGGATATTTCCTACGAGCTCAAAGGCCAACTTGGCGTCGATATCCCATTTGCAAAGCCCCTGACATTCAAAAGGACGGGCGAGATTCGGCTGAGCGCGCGGTAATTCTGAGCATTCAGGGACTCAGCAACTGTCTGGCGTAGGCATGGTTACGCGCGCAACCAAATTCCAACTGCCTCGAATCACCGCGAAACAGGCTCCAAAGCCACGATTTCGACCGCAAATACTGCGTTTGCGGCCGTGCAGTAGCGACGCGCGGGATTCGTCGCATATACTCGATTGATCGGGCAGCGACAGCAACATCGGCACCACCGAGCGGAAATTTACGCAATTTCCCACACCAGTGCTTTCATGCGCGCAGTCCAATCCGGCGCTTCGGCGCCACCTCAATAAGAAATTATTCAGGGCGCGCAGGACGCGCATCCTTCAGGGTTCTTATGACCGAACGAAGCGCGAGTGGTCTATATGACCCGGCATTCGAGCGCGACAGCTGCGGTTTTGGCCTGATCGCAAATCTCGATGACATGCCGAGTCACTGGGTCGTTGAAACAGCGATCTCCGCCCTCGCGCGCCTGACACACCGCGGCGCCGTCGCCGCAGATGGCAAAACCGGAGATGGTTGTGGCTTGTTGATAAAGTTTCCGCAGACGTTCTTGCGGGCCACTGCGGAGGAGCTTGGCCTGCAACTGGGCGATCGATTTGCGGTCGGGATGGTTTTTTTAAATCAGGACGAGGAACGCGCCGACGCAGCTCGCGAAACAATTGACACAGCCATCGCAGATTTCGGACTCGAGGTCGCGGGCTGGCGCAAAGTACCGACGGATCCGACCGTATGTGGTGAGCAGGCGTTAAGATCAATGCCGCGAATTGAGCAGGTCTATGTCAATGCACCGCAGGGCATGCCACGAGGACCCTTCAATCGCCGCTTGTTTCTTGCGCGGCGCCGTGTCGAGAAAAAGATTGGAGATGGCGACACTTACATCGTGAGCCTGTCGTCGATCACGATTGGCTACAAGGGCATGGTCATGCCCAGCGTGCTGTCCGATTTCTATCCGGATCTGCGAGACCCACACATTGAATCGTCGGTGTGCATATTTCATCAGCGTTTTTCGACGAATACGACACCGCAGTGGCGGCTCGCGCAACCGTTTCGATTCCTTGCGCATAACGGCGAGATCAATACGATTCAGGGCAACCGCAACTGGGCGATTGCGCGTACAAAGAATTTTATCTCGGACAAGCTCGACGATATTTCCGATCTTGATCCGCTGATATCGCTGGTCGGTTCGGACTCTTCCACTCTTGATAATATGCTCGAAGTCCTGCGCGCGGGTGGTATGGATGTATTGCAGGGCATGCGCATCCTGATGCCGCCGGCCTGGCAGTCCATCGATGACTTCGATCCAGATGTGCGTGCGTTCTATGAATTCTTTGACTGCCAGATGGAACCCTGGGATGGTCCGGCTGCAATCGTGCTGACAGATGGTCGTTACGCGGCCTGTTGCCTGGATCGAAATGGATTGCGTCCGGCGCGCTACGTCATTACCAAAGATCGCCACTTTACGGTTGCCTCCGAGATCGGCATATACGACTACGATGAAAAAGACGTCGTCAGAAAAGGGCGTCTTGGTCCGGGAGAGATGCTAGCGGTCGATCTGGTCAATGGCGTCTTGCTCGAAAACGACGACATCCATGACATCCTGAAGACGCGCGCTCCCTACAAGAAATGGCTGAAGCAAGGTGTCCGCCATCTCGACTCGGAACTCATCGACACGCACATCGCTGCGGAACCGATGGATCCAGCGACGCTGGCCAGTTATCAGAAAATGTTCAACCTGAGTCGGGAAGAGCTGCACGACATCGTTGCGGTGCTGGCGGAGCAGGAACTGGAAGCCGTCGGGTCGATGGGAGATGACACGCCGATGGCTGTGTTGTCGGAGCAGGTACGCTCACCGTTCGACTATTTTCGACAGCAGTTCGCGCAGGTGACAAATCCGCCGATCGATTCATTGCGCGAAAGCATCGTGATGTCTTTGCAGACTAACATTGGGCGCGAGTTCAGTTTGTTCGACATTGGACCCGAACATGCGAAGCAGGTCATCATGAATTCGCCAGTCTTGTCACAGCGAAAGCTGCGCCAGTTATTGAGCGATGACATGTTTGGCGATAAGCACACGTTCATCGATCTCAATGTCGACGCATCACTGTCATTGCCTGATGCGCTCGATCAGATTTGTGCGCGGGCGGAAGAAGCTGTACGCAACGGCAGCTTGATATTGATGCTTAGCGACCGCTACCTCGATCGCGGCAAGTTGCCCGTACACGCGTTGCTTGCGACGGGGGCGGTGCATCACCATCTTGTGCACAAGGAATTGCGTTGCGATGCAAACATCATCGTTGAAACCGGTGTCGCACGCGACGCACACCACTTTGCGTGCCTGATTGGTTACGGCGCGACGGCCGTTTATCCCTATCTTGTGTATCAGTCGCTGTACGATATCGCACAGCGCGGCAATCTCGACAAACAAAAACAATTGGGTCGCAGCTTTCGCCGCGGCATTCGCAAAGGATTGCTCAAGGTGATGTCGAAGATGGGCATTTCGTCGGTGTCCAGTTATCGCGGTGCACAACTGTTCGAGATCGTTGGATTCCACGAGGAGATTGTGGAGCGTTGTTTCAAGGGCACGGTCTCGCGAATTCAAGGCGCCAATTTCAACGACGTGCGAGAAGATCAAGAGCAACTCGCGGCCGCGGCGTGGGATCCTCGCGTGCCGGTGTCTCAGGGCGGCTTGCTCAAGTACATGCATGACGGTGAATATCATTGTTTCAACCCGGATGTTGTGGCGACGCTGCAATCCGCCGTTCGCACTGGAGATTTCGAGCGTTACAGGGAGTATGCAAGGCTTGTGAACGACCGATCTGTCGCGACCTTGCGCGACCTCATGGCGGTGCGGCCGCTAGGCGCGCCCGTACCGCTGGCCGAGGTTGAGAGTGTTGACGCAATTATGCCGCGTTTCGAAAGTGCCGGCATGTCATTGGGCGCGCTATCTCCAGAAGCGCACGAAGCGCTTGCAATCGCGATGAATCGCATCGGAGGGCGTTCCAATTCAGGAGAGGGTGGAGAGGATCCCTCGCGATTCGGCACGGAACGCGTATCGAAGATTAAACAGGTGGCATCAGGTCGATTCGGCGTTACGGCTGAGTATCTCGTCAATGCCGAAGTGATCCAAATCAAGATTGCACAGGGGGCCAAGCCCGGCGAAGGTGGGCAACTTCCTGGACACAAGGTCAACGAGATGATTGCGCGGCTGCGCTATGCAAAGCCTGGGGTAGGCCTTATTTCACCGCCGCCGCATCACGACATTTACTCGATCGAGGATCTCGCGCAGTTGATCTTCGACCTCAAGCAGGTCAATCCCGAAGCGCTGGTGTCGGTAAAGCTTGTCGCCGAGCCGGGCGTCGGTACGATCGCTGCAGGTGTCGTAAAAGCCTATGCCGACCTGATCACGATTTCGGGTTATGACGGCGGCACTGGAGCAAGCCCGCTGAGCTCGGTCAAGTACGCGGGCAGCCCGTGGGAGCTGGGTCTGTCCGAGGCACACCAGGTGCTTCGCGGCAACGATTTGCGGCACAAGGTTCGCTTGCAAACGGATGGCGGCCTGAAAACCGGCCTCGATGTCATCAAAGCAGCGATGCTGGGCGCTGAGAGCTTCGGTTTCGGCACGGCACCGCTGGTTGCACTCGGCTGCAAGTACTTGCGAATCTGCCATCTGAATAACTGCGCGACCGGTGTCGCGACGCAAAACAATATCCTGCGCAGCGAGTACTTCACTGGCTTGCCTGACATGGTCATCAACTTCTTCCGCTTTGTCGCGCAGGAGATGCGCGAGCTCATGGCCGAGCTTGGTGTCCGCGGTCTCGATGAACTCATCGGCAGAGTCGATCTCTTCGAATTGCAGCCAGGTGTGACGAAGCGTCAGGCGCGGCTCGATCTGACGTCGATCGTGTCGAACGACGGTCTGGCGAAAGATGCACCACAGTTCTGTACGGAATTACGCAACGATCCTTTCGACAAAGGTGAACTCGCCGAGGAGATGCTGGCAATCGCAATGCCTGCGATCGAGTCAAAATCGGGTGGCCGCTTTGGTTTTGAAGTGCGCAATTTCAACCGTTCTATCGGCGCTCGACTTGCTGGTGAAATTGCGCGACGGTATGGTAACGCCGGCATGTCCGAGGCGCCGATTGATGTTCTGCTACGCGGTACGGCGGGACAGAGTCTTGGTGTCTGGAACGTTGCGGGGCTCAACCTTACGTTAATCGGCGACGCCAACGACTATGTGGGCAAGGGCATGGCCGGTGGTCGTATTGTCATTCGACCCTCGGAGAATGCGACCTACGTTGCACGGGAGACCCCCATTATCGGTAACACCTGCTTGTACGGAGCAACCGGCGGCGTACTGTTCGCCGCGGGTACGGCGGGTGAGCGATTCGCCGTTCGAAATTCGGGTGCGACGGCCGTTATTGAAGGTACAGGCGATCATTGTTGCGAATACATGACCGACGGCGTCGTTGTAGTACTCGGTCGGACAGGCGTCAATTTCGGAGCGGGCATGACAGGGGGGTTCGCCTATGTGCTCGATATCGATCGTAATTACGTCGATCGCTACAACCATGAACTCATTGATATTCATCGCGTGACGCCAGAGAACATGGAGGCGCATCTGCACCACCTGCGATCCCTGATCATGCAGCACGTCGAGGCAACCGGCAGCGAGTGGGGTGACATGATCCTTGATGATTATCGTACGTTCCTGCCGAAATTCTGGGTCGTCAAACCGAAAGCGGCCGAACTCAGCCTGCTGATCGAATCCTTGCGTCAGGCGGCATAAGCAAACGATGCCAAAACATCCCTTACAGTTTCTGGAAATTCCACGGCGCAATCCGGGCAAAGAAGTGGCCGAGGAACGCATTCTCCACTTTGGTGAAATTTACGGGCACTATGATGGCGCAAACGCGGCGGCGCAGGCGGGCCGCTGCATCGACTGTGGCAATCCCTACTGCGAGTGGAAATGCCCGGTACACAACTACATTCCGAATTGGCTGGATCTCATTGAGCAAGGCAAACTGTTCGAGGCCGCCGAACTCTCGCACCAGACAAATTCACTGCCCGAAATCTGCGGCCGCATCTGCCCGCAAGACCGCTTATGCGAAGGCGCATGCACGCTCAATGATGGTATCGGCGCGGTCTCGATAGGCAGCATCGAAAAGTACATCACCGATGAAGCTATCAAACAAGGATGGCGGCCCGACATGTCGCATGTCGTTGACACGGGCAAGCGTGTCGGCATCGTCGGTGCCGGACCGGCGGGGCTCGCGGCAGCCGACGTTCTCGCCCGGCAGGGTATTCGGTCGGTCGTCTACGATTCCTATCCGGAAATCGGTGGGTTACTGACGTACGGCATTCCGCCATTCAAACTCGAAAAACGAATCGTCGATCAGCGCCGCGAAATTCTCGAGCGAATGGGCGTGGAGTTCGTACTGAATACGCGGATAGGTGAGGACAAATCGTTTGACGAACTCACACACGAGTACGATGTCGTGTTTCTGGGCATGGGAACCTACACCTACGTGCGCGGTGAATTTCCGGGCGAGAATCTGGCCGGCGTTCACGAAGCATTGCCGTACCTGGTTGCGAACGTCTACCGTGAGCTCGATTATGACGATGACGCCATACCCTACGTGGACCTGGATGGGTTAAACGTTATCGTTCTCGGTGGTGGCGACACGGGCATGGATTGCAATCGCACGGCAATCAGGCAGGGTGCGGCCAGCGTGCGCTGCGTATATCGCAGGGATGAGAAAAACATGCCGGGATCTAGACGCGAGGTTGCCAACAGCAAGGAAGAAGGCGTCGAATTTCTATTTAACCGCCAGCCACTCGAAATCATTGGCACGGACCAGGTCACGGGCGTCCGGGTGATAGAGACACGCCTGGGCAAATTGGGCGCGGATGGCCGCCAGCAAGCTGAACCAGTGCCCGGGACTGAAGAAATTCTTCCGGCCGAGGCCGTGGTCATTGCATTCGGATTCCGGCCAAATCCGCCAACGTGGTTTGACGACTACTCCATAGAGACATTGCCTAGCGGCAAGGTGCGTGTCGCAGCGCTTGGCGAATATAAGTTTCAGACGACGAACCCAGACGTTTTTGCGGGCGGCGACATGGTGCGTGGCTCGGACCTCGTCGTCACGGCCGTCTTCGAAGGTCGTGAAGCAGCCATGGGCATCACCGCGTATCTCGGCGTCTGATGCGGCGAGCGGATTTTCAGCTAATATAATAAGCTGGAGAGTCTTTGATGCCCGGACTGGGACAATTCGTACGAGAAATGCGGCGGCGCCGCGTGTTCAGAACCGCCGCGATCTACATCGTCGGCGTGTGGGCCCTTTTGGAAGTCATCGCGCTGGCATTCCAGTCTTTTGGCATACCGGATACCGCATTGCAGCACATATGGTTGGCGGGTATAGCCGGTTTTCCGCTCGCCGTCATATTTGGCTGGCGATACGACATCACGCCGGCAGGCATTGTGCGGACGCCGCCGGCAGGCGCTGCCGACACTACGGATCTCAACCTTCGCAAACCTGACTACATCATCCTGGTCTCGCTCATCGCTGTCGCCGTGATCTTTGCAGGCAGTACGATCAACGAGATTCGACAGGGACCGTTGCGAGGCGCCGGGCCCTGGTACGCGGCGGCCGATCTTGCTACGGCAATAGCCGTGCTGCCGCTCGAGAATCTGTCAGGAGACACCGGTCAGGAATTCCTGTCTGCCGGCCTCCATGGCGCGCTGATAACGTCGTTGTCGCGAATCACCCAGTTCAGGGTCACCTCGCGTTTTTCGTCGCGACGCGTCACTGGGGATATGTCGCTTGCGGATATCCGCGAGATGCTGGGCGTCGACAAGATACTCTCGGGCTCGGTCATGCGGGAAGGCGACCAGGTTCGTGTCAACGTAACGCTCGTTGACGCCCAGACCGAGCAACTACTGTGGACCGAGAGCTTCACTCGCGAGTTCGATGGCTTGATATCGATGCAGAACGAGGTTGCCAGCGCCGTCGCTCGCGAAGTTAAGGTGCAGCTGACGCCCGATGAAGAACGGCAGCTTGCTGTGACTGATGGACCTGATTCGGCCACCTACGAAGCCTACCTGAAAGGCATGTTTCAGCTGCACAAGGGCTCGCCGCGAGGTTACCGGCGCGCGATCGAGATATTTACGGAAGCGGTCGAGAACGATCCCACAAGTGCACTGGCCTACGCAGGTCTTGCGATCGGCTACTCACAGCTTGGTCACAGCCCGTACCCGGTCGCCGGCGCCTATCCGCGCGCGAAAGAAGCGGCGCAGCGCGCGCTTGAATACGATTCCGATCTCGCGGAGGCATACCTTGCTGTCGGCATGTACAAGATCTATTATGAGTGGGACTTCGCGGGCGGCGAAGAAGCCTTCTTGCGTGCTCTTGAACTCAATCCGAGCCTCGTCGACGCGCACTACCACTACGCATGGTTGCTGGAGTTATTGCTAAGAGACGAGGAAGCCATCGAATACGGCGAGTACACGACGGAGCTCAACCCGCTGTCCCCTTTCTACACGGCCTGGCTCGCAGATCAGTATCGCGATGCGGGAATGTTTGAACAAGCAATTGCAGAAGCGCAGACCACGATCGGCCTGAATCCGAACTATCCTGTTGCCTGGCTTGCGCTCGGACAAACCTACCTGGACATGGGTCGGGTCGACGAGGCCATCGAGGCGCATGAGCACCTGCGCAACAATCGCTTCTGGGGATTCGCTTTCGCTGCCACACTCGCCACTGCCGATCGCGACGAAGATGCAGCGGCTGTGCTCGAATTCGTTCACAAAAGAGAAAACAACCCTTTCACGTTATCGCTTATCTATGGCGGACTCGAGGATCGTGAAGAGACGATGAAATGGATGCGGGCCGCCAGAGACGAGAAGATACCGTGGTTCCCCTGGCTGGTGACGTGGTTCCCGCAAACGAAATCGATGCATGACGATCCGCGCATGCAGCAATTTGCGGCCGAACTCGGCATCGAGTTTCCTGACTAGTCCTTATCCTCAAGCACGTATAACTGCCACAGGTCTTTGCGCGTCATGTGTAGAAATGGGCGCAGCGCCAACAGGCCAGTCTTACCAATGCTATTTTCCAGGTATTCCATTTCGGTGAATTTTTCGCGAGTGCGATCGCCAACGGCTACATCGAGTCCGTTTTCGCGCATCATCAATACGCCTTTGGCGCGCAAGGCAAGCTCGGTGTACAGACGCAGATAACAGAGCATATCGACGACGATGGGACCATCGAACTTGTCGCGCAGATCGTGCAGGAAGAGCCCAATTTTTGACTCGGCAAACTCACCCGAATTAATTTGATAGAGCAGGCGCGCATCGGCGTCGAAGTCCAGTTCGAGCCACTCGTGCATATGCGTCGCACTTTTTCTGAAAACGATGGTTAGCACGAGCGGAAAAAACACCATAATGCAAAGTGTCGTCAATATCGGCGGCAGAAGGAAGTGATTGAAGGCGGAGTGCAGCGCTATCGCTGTTGCGAGTCCCGGGACATATAACAACGGGTTGATCTTCATATGTCGCTCGGTCAGGGTCTGGGACAGGATGGCAAAGATAGCCGTGACTGCGCCGTGCATCATTGCAGTACCGAAGCCACGCACGACCCATAAGGCGATATGTGCGTCGCCGTGGGACTGCAGGTAATAAAGGTTTTCGACAAATGCGAATCCGGCACCGACAGCAAACCCCATAATCGCACTGTCGACGAGAAAACCGATTCGATTCAGGCGGAACAACAACACGATGACAAGCGCCTTCAACACTTCCTCACTGATCGGCGACACATATCGTGGAAAGCTACTGTTACTGACTTCAATCTGTAGTTGTTCGCTCAGAAAGCCGTTGACGAAATACGCGAGCACCGTCATGAGCGCACCGCTGGCGATGACCCACAGGATCGTTTTGAAACGAATCAGTTTATAGCTGTCCAGGTAGAGTAGGACCACGAGAAAGATCAGGACAGGGAAAAGTCCGACCGGTGCGCGAATCAGAATATCTGTGAACATGTCACAGTATTTTAAGCGATATCATCCATTCATTGCCAAGTCGTTCACCGTGCTCGTAGCCAGTCGCATATCCTACTGACAACGTCATTGGTAAACGGTGCGCCAACGTGAACTCGAGGTCGAGTTGTGCGCCGAGCGTCGAAACCGTACGCTCCGTAGCTTTTCCGACATCGGTACGCAGCCCGCTGAGGAACACGGCAGGCCGGATGTGCTTGAGGAAAAAGCTTGGGGATCCCACTTCGCGGAAACGAATTGGCGGCAGATTCCACTCCAGCGTCGATTTTACGAAGTTGGTGCCGCTGATCTCGTCAATTTCAAACGCCGGAAAGCTGTAGTACTCGCGGTAGCGTTTTTCGTGACGATTATCGACGTAGTTATTGCCGAATCCGCCGAAATAGAAATTGCCGAGTGGATCCGTCGGATCGCCGTCGCTCTCACCCGCGGAGTTGTAAAGCCAGATTGAAGAGTGCTTCCATGGCAGGGCGAATCCAAAATCCAGGCCGACATGCGATTTTACAACCGTGCTAAAGTCGGACTCGTCAGACGTCACATCGATTTCCCAGCGATAGCCTTTCTCGTGATCGACGGCGCCGATCGAGCTTCGCGTGTTCGAATATCTTAATCCGATACTGGCAGAGAGAATGTCCTCGATAACCAGTGTTGGAATATTTTGGTTGTTGGGCAAGGTGTCGAGACCCGTGAAGTAGGCGACCTCGGCGGAAAACTCCAGTCTCCTGGGCCGATCGAAGATCAAGGCACGCTCATAGCCGATGACGTAGGCATCGCCCTTGCGGCTGCGTTCAGTGGGTCCGGCCAGGTCATAAAAATCGGCGCCATTGTGCCAATACCGGGCGTACCAGTTGAGGGCTTCGTACTCGAGATTAACGTGCACCTGCTCAGATGACGGTAATTCATCGTCCCACGAGAAACTCGTCGTCAAGCCCAGTCGATGTAGCTGTGCCGGGTCGCTCCATTGAAATGTCCAGCCCAGCGCCTCGGTATCACGATAGCCTTCGACAATGGGGTAACCAGAGTCGTAGCCCAGCTCACGATACGGGCGATATTTGCCGCGAGCGCGGATTAATTCTTCGTGATCGTACTTATTGAGCGTCGTTATGACGTTCCAGTCGGCGACGACGGCATGTTTTTCGGCAATCTCTTTGCCGAGAAACATGATTGAACTGAAGTCCTCAAGAATTACAGGATCTAATTTCTTTGGGACGAATCCCTGGCCCGTGTATTCAAAAACGGTTAATGAGCCGTCCTGCATCGGTATCGGGCGAAACAACCCCGTTTCGGTGTTGCTGACCGCCTCCATAATGTCGGTCTCTAAATCGAAGTAGAAGATGTTTGACACGCCTGTGTAATAAGAGCTGCCATACAGGGTCTTGGAGTCTGACGAAAACACGAATCCCTCTGGTGCCGCTGGTGTGAACTCGAACTCCCGGATCGGATCGACGTTTTCCTCTAGCAGGTCGGCAATCCTGAACACCCTGAGATATTGCCGGCCGTCTATCTCACCGACTGACGCCGAGAGCATCTCGCCGTCCGCGGAAATATCCATTTCATAGGCCACGTGACCGTAGGGCCAGGCATACACGAGGTTCCACTCGGAATACGGATACGGCATGCGAACCAACGATACGTAGCCATTCAAATGCCTAAGCCCCCACAACGAGCGATCGGCAGCGTTGAAAGCAAGGTCACCAATGCGTGCGTCTTTCAACAACATGCGTGCCTCACCCGTGTCGACGTTGACGGCCATCAGATCGCGAAAAGCAAGGTTGTCGGCGGTGTAAAAAAACGTCCGACTCGCTGGATCGAATGCGGATGACGTTACGCGATAGGTCATCGGACCCTTGATGTCGACCACGTGCTCGACCTCACCGGTCCGCAGTGACATCTTACCCACGTGAGCGACGACACCCGGATAGCGGAATGCGCCGATCATCTCGCCACGCTCTTCGTCGATAAACGAACGCGAAATGGAACCGAGCGTCTGTGTGGTCAGAGGGTTTGTTGTAGTGATCGGGTATTCGCGGAGAACCTGGAGATTTGCGTTCTGGAACTCGTGCTCGAACGCGATCCAGTCATTCCAGGCGTCCTTGAGCGGCATGCCAAAAACACGCGTGAACTGCTTCGAGTAATAGCGCTCGCTGTCTTCGCCACGCCGCAGCCAGTCAATCACGTGTTGCGGTGTGTACTCGTAGGCGAGATAGCTAATGAAACGCGTGCCGTATAAATAGGCGTTGACGCCGGCCTGGAAATCAACGCTGACGCCTTCCGACACGATTCCTAAGTTGCTGTAAAAATACGCGTCGTCGCGAACCATCGAGCGGAACACCATTTCATCGTAAGCGCCCTGAGCACGACCGACGCCGCCGGACATCCACGTTTCCATGAAAACGGCCGCACCCTCGAGGTACCAGCGAGGCGAGCTCAGACGAGGCACGGTAAGGTAGTTGTAGAGTATCGACTCCGGGTGCCGGTCTGTATGCCGGGGCTTGCCGCCGAAAAAACGCCGCCAGCGGCGGTCCCGCGAGTTTGCAACGTCCATGTTTGCGATATGCACGAGCTCATGATTCATGATCATGAAAATGCGTTCACTGCTCGGCATGGTCTCGAGCGTACGACTGGCCGGGGCTATATAAACCGAAATTCCGTTATACGGCGAGGCGCTGGCTCCGGCATTGCCGTAGTCACTCAGGTCGGTCAGTACGATGGTCGACTTCTCGTGCGGTTCCCACTCGAATATCTTGCGTTGGAAGTCTAATGAGTTATGGAAATTGCGCAAAACGTGCGGAACCAGGTGGGTCTGAAACGGATCGAAGTAGAGCAGCCGTACTTCGTCCGTTTCGACGACATCCATTTCAAAGGCTTCCGCGTGCGCCTTATCGGCGAACAGGAGTAAAACAGATAGTCCAATCAGGATTGTGCTGCGGATAACAATATCCTCTTTTTTATAATTGTTGTGGAACCATACCTGCCTGGGCAACGACGCGGGTCCTCTGCCGTCGGGCAAGAGGACCCTTGCTTGTGTTGACGTGACCGGACAGCGACTAGTTGTCGAGTTCGCTGCGTCGCATCATGCCTCGCTGCGCATCTGCCCGTAACATTTGTCGGAATGCGTCGCTGTTTCGCAAGGCAGCGCGAAACGCATCGTTGCTCAAGGCGCTTAAAAACGCATCGCTGCGCATGGCACTCAGAAACGCATCATTGCGCATCGCACTGAAAAACGCGTCATTGCGAATCGCACTCAGGAACGCGTCGCTGCGCATTGCACTCAGGAACGCGTCGCTGCGAAGCACACTCATGAACGCATCGCTGCGAAGCACACTCATGAACGCATCGCTGCGCATTGCACTCAGGAAGGCGTCGCTGCGCATTGCACTCAGGAACGCGTCGCTGCGCATTGCACTCAGGAAGGCGTCGCTGCGCATTGCACTCAGGAACGCGTCGCTGCGAAGCATGCTGCGAAACACGTCATCGCGCAGCGCAGCACGAAACGTATCGCCGCGAAGCGCTTCGCGGAATGCGTCACTCAGCAATACACTACGAAACATGTCACTGGCGAATACATCGGCCAACGCGAGGTCTGCAGCCAGCACATCTGCGAGTGCGACATCATTCCTCAACGCGTCTGCCAGGCTGACATCACGGCCCAAAGAGCTTCGAGTAACGTCGCTCAGCAACGCAGCGAGAAAAGCATCGTTTCTCAACATGCTCAGAAATGCATCGTTCCGTGCAATGCTCAGGAACGCATCGCTGCGCATGGCACTCAGGAACGCATCGCTGCGCATAGCGCTCAGGAACGCGTCACTACGAAGCACGCTCATGAACGCATCGTTGCGCATTGCCGCGAGAAACGCGTCGCTGCGCATCGCACTCAGGAACGCGTCGCCGCGCATCGCACTCAGGAACACATCGCTGCGCATCGCACTCAGGAACGCGTCGCTGCGCATTGCGCTGATGAACACATCGCTGCGTAAGGCACTGCGGAAAGCATCACTGCGCATCGCAGCTAACAGAGCGTCGCTGCGCAACAAGTTGCGAAAAGCGTCACTGCGCATGGCTTCGGCGAAGGCCTCGTCGCTGATGATCATTTGATACACATCAGTTTGCATGACCTGTGCCACGGTCTCATCATCGAGCGTGACATCTGCTTCGGTCGGCTGATCACCACGATAACGCTCTGCCGGGGCAACCGTTCCGACTGCGTTGTCACCGGGCATCGGGTACTTGACGCCGACGTAAGCGACCACCGCAATTGCTATTGCGAAACCGACGATCAACTTTGTCGATTGGGATTTCTTTTCGCTGCTCATTGTCTTACTCCTGTCAAAGTCGCTGTCAGCGAACGGCGCTGAAGCAAATTACCTTCGTTTGAATACTCAAACGTAATCGTCGCCTCCCCGGCGAATTCCGTGTCATCGACACGGCGTAACAAAATACTCATTCTTTGCTTGCCAATGGCCCGCATGTTAATTGCCTGGCCAGCAAACGCTATGGATTCAAAATCGCTATTTATCTGTGCGACGGCATCTGGCTCAAGGCCGGTACCTGTTAAGTCCACTGAAATATCGATTGGTGCGATGGCATCAATCCGTACGACCAGCACCATGAAGCCCTGATTACGCTGGAGCTGGACGAGGCTTTCCAGCCCGTCTGTGCGGAATGAAAATGAATCGATGATGTCTACGTCAGCCGAGGCGGTACCCGGGGCCATCGTTCCAACGAGATCGGTGATATGAGTATCGTCCCAAAGCATCGCCTGGTCTTGGAGAAAAATTGCAACGACCAAAGCACCCGCGGCGGCGGCCAGGGCATAACGCAAACCGGCGCCGGGTCGCAGTGCGGTCAAGAAGTCAAAAATTGAGACCTTGCGTCGCGCCACCTTGGTCCGGGCCATTATCGAAGCGTGCAGGAATTCGGGTGGCTCGAGGTCCGGAATGCCGCTCAACAGTGAGTCAAGCTCCTCAAGTTCCGATTTGAACGCGCGGGCCTCTGCAGACGATTCGAGCAATGCGTCCAGCTCGGCCTGGTCGCCGGCGCCAAGCTCACGATCGACTGCAGCGCTAACCAGTTCCAGTTTGCGATCATCTGTCATGACGAAAATACTCCGCGCCCCTGCAGCTTGTTTTTCAGATGTTGTCGTGCCGCGAATAGCCGCGATTTTACGGTTTTCTCGGGCAGGTCGAGTATGTGTCCGATATCCTTGTAACTGCAGTCGCTGAAATAGTGCAGAACGATCACGGCCCGCTGATCTTCATTGAGCTCCATCAGCGTTGCTTGCACTTCGCGACTGAGCTGCGAGGCAGCGGCCATTTCCTGTGGCTGGTCTGTATCCGATTTGGGCGGGTCCTGGAGTGGCTTGACGCGCTTGCGCCGTCTGAGCTGATCGACGGCTTCATTGACGGCGATGCGATACGTCCAGCTGAATAATCTGTATTTCGGGTCAAAGCGATGCAAGTTCTCGAAAACCTTCAAGAACGTGGTTTGCGTAACATCTGCAGCTTCATCGGCGCTACCGAGCATGCGGTATGCAGCGTTGTAGACGGGTGTTTGCAGTTGTCTCACTAAAGTATCCAATGCCTTCATGTCGCCTTGCTGGCAATCCTTCACCATTGCGATTTCCTGGTCTCTAGTCATAAATACTCCGCGGACCGGGAAAAGTTGGTGCATTGGCGAGAAAAAACATCAAACCGCTGCCTCGATCTCAAAAAGCTTGTCAAAGCCGGAATACATGAATATGTCATTGATATGACGATTGACATTGATGAGCTTCAGGCCGCGCCCGTCACTCATCAGTCGTTTATGCGTGCGCAGCAGAACACCGAGCCCGGCGCTGGATATGTATTCCAGCTGGCCCAGGTCGAGGATGCACTCCTCGGTGACCGCATCGAGAAATTCCTGCGCCCTGGGGGCCTGCGCGGCATCCAGTCGGCCTTCCGCGATAATCGTGCCTGCGTCGTCAAATCCAATCTGAAACATAAGCCTCACCGGTCCGCAATGAATGTGATCTTGCTGGTGCGATTTCGATACTCGTAGTGGATCGAACTCACCATCTTCGACACGAGATAGAGACCCAGGCCTCCCGGTGTGCGCTGTTCGAGCGGCGCGTCTATGTCGACGGGCTCGGCGTCACGGGGATCGAATCTCATCACGTCGAAGTCAGTTAAGGTCACTTCAACGCCGTGCGCGTGAGGCTTCATCTCGATAAGGATGTCTGATTCAGTCTCGGTGTCGTAGGTCACCATGTTGACGAACAATTCCTCGACACAGAGATCAACGATGTAACGAACAGAGTCATCGATATCGTTCTGCGCAAAAAATTGATCGGTGAAGCTGACAATAGTCTGCAAATTATCGAGACTTCGTCCAAATTCCTGTTGCATACTCTCGCCCTCGAATAGCCGCAAGTTTATTTCGGCAACCGCCGGATCATAACCAGGGTAATGTCGTCGGCCTGTGGTACGTCACCGCCGAAATCGAACGCAGCATCGATTAACTTCTGACTCAATTCGGCCATCGTCAGCTCATGGCCGAGGCGCATCACCTTTGCAACGCCGTCTTCGCCGAACTCGGCGCCGTCGGCGGTCGCAAATTCGTAGATACCGTCCGAAATGACCGCGAGTATGTCACCTGGCTCCAGCGCCTCTGTCTGTCCCTCCGCAGTGCCGTCGAGTTCCATGATGCCGATCGGAAAGTTCGTCGGCTTGTGCCACTCGCATTCGTCGCTGGCAGCCCGATAAATCAGGATCGGGCCCTGACCACCCGAGTGGAATTCCACTTCGTGAGTTGCCGGATCCAGGAAGCCGATGAACGCGGTAATGAAACGGTCATCCGGCAGGTCTTCGTTGAGCTGGTTGTTGACCTGGGTGTAGGCCGCATCGAGATCGGCGCCGAGACGAAACGCGACTCGCAGCATGGCCTGCATCTGCGTCGCAGAAAGCGCGGGCCCAAATCCATGTCCGGTGGCGTCGCCGAGGAGAATAAAAAGCCGTCCGTCCAGCATCACCAGATCAAAGAGGTCGCCCCCCGTGTGATCCGTCGGCAGAAATTGCCCATGCACATCGTAGCCGGCAACCTCAGGCATGGTATCGGGTAACGTGCTTATCTGTATTTCCCTCGCGACGGCGACTTCGCGGCTCAAAACTGCGTTGGCGAGCAATTCGCTGGTCATCTCCGAGTGTTGAATGGCGATAGAGGCTTCGGCGGCAAGCGCAGGCGCGATCCATTGGTCATGCTGATCGAATTGTCCCGGGTGTTCGCCAAGCCACTGCATGACGCCAAGCAATTGATCGTCCTGGCCAATGATAGGAACGCTGAGCAGTGACCGGGTTTCGAACTCCTCCACATGGAGGGGTGTCGCAGCGAAACGGTCGTCTTCACGGCAATCATAAATATCGGTGATCTGCATGGCAATAGCACAATGGCCGGCGAGACCCTCTCCCGTTTTCGTTCGCTCGGGCTCGTCGGAGGAGGGAATTACCTTAACGAGGTCGCCCGTTGGCCGATCGAGTAGCCAAAGGACGCCGCCTTCGGCAACGATCGCAATCTTGCCGACTTCGATAATCTCCCGTAAGAGCATCGGCAGCGAATCGGGTGCTGCCAGCCGGTACATGATCTCAAGGATCTGAACCAGCGACTCACGAGTAATCTCATGCGGGTTCTGTTTGTGCAGAGGTACGGACAAGCGCGCTCGCCCCCTTTTTTTCCTTCGTTTTCCTAAGCTTAGATGCTACAGGGCCGTAACGCCAACGCGATCGCCTCGCAATTTGGCAAAGTTCTCCCGCAGGCGTTAGCAAACGCTACAGTACATGGGCCTTGCCAATGTCAGGGACGCAGGCACCACGCTCGAAACTACCGGGTTTTTTGCAGATCTGCGCCGCTACGATCATCTGCATTACCCATAGGGGTGAGGCGAAGAAATCAAGAAGAATATCGGCGATCTGGACCAAGAGTAGATTAGTTGACCACTATTTTCAGTCGAAGTGCTCGCGAGGCAACGACACCAAAAATGTAACACCATTATCTGTGTTCGTCGCGCTGATGGTGCCGCCGTGCCCTTCGGCAATGAGCTTCGCGATATATAGCCCAAGGCCGAGGTGCTTGTCGTCGCCTGAACGTACAGAGACCAACGAGTCGAACAATTGCGAGCGCATGCGTTCGGGTAGCGGCGGCCCGGGGTTTGTAACCGTCAATTGCAGCATGGCTTCGTCGGAGTGCAGGCCTATTGCGATAGTGTTGCTGTCATCGCTGAAGTCCACGGCATTGTCGACGAGTTTGTCGAGCATCTGAATCAGCAACTCGGGCGAGCCCTGCGTTGGGCCCGTTTCAAGATCTGTTTGAAACACGAACTGTCGATTGGGATAGACGTCGCGATAGGCGGCAACCGTAGATTCCAGCACTTCACAAAGATCGAAGTTTTCGGCGTCGGCGTGCTGCATCAGCTCTTCAACCCGGCTTGCTTCGCTCATCGCGGTCAGGATTCGACGCAATCGGTCGGCGCCACCTTTAGCTCTGGCCGCGTAGGTCGCGGATGCTTCGCTTAGATCTTCATGCTCGAGATTATCAAGTGACGAGGTGACGATCGCCAATGGCGTGCGCAGTTCATGCGACAGCTTCGATGCAAGCGAACGCAAGTAATCGTTATAGTCACCGAGTTGATGCAGAACGTGCGAAAAACTTCGCGACAGGTCACCGACTTCATCGCCCGACAACGCACTCGGCAGTGCCTTGCGCAAGTCGTCACTTTCGAGTGCGTACTCTGCCGCGAGACTTAAGCGCCGAATGCGCCGCGACAACCATGTCGCATAACCAAGAAGCGCTGCCGCCACGAGTAATGTGGCGATGACGGTTACATTCATTAGTCGTGCGAGAGTCCGGTTTCCAAGGCTGAGGATCGCATCCGTGCCTTGTTGCAGAATAACAGCGCCAATGGTCGTGTTGTCGACGATTATGGGCTGGGCAACGGCGACCACGGCCCTGCCACTGTCAGCGCTGCGAAACCAACTCACCGATTCGCGGCCGTCGAGAGCCTGTACGATGTATCCCTGTTGCTCGCGACCACTGGCATCGGGGCCGGCCAATTCTGCATCCTGGCCGGATTCGACGAGGGCGTCATATGCAATTCGCAGCCAGGTCGTTCCGAATCCCAGGCGCTCGGTGGACGCAACCGAAACGTCGCCGACTGTGGCGATTCTCCAGCCCGACGCGTCAGTTACGAACAAGCGCATGCCGGGTTGCGCAAGACTTGCAGCTATTCGCGTCAACTCGGGAGACATGCTGACGAATGCCCCCGGCGTACGGGCAGCAAAACTGGCGCTGCGAACAGCGGCCTGGACTTCATCAGCGGTGTTGTTGACGACGATGCCGAGATGCGTACCGAGCAAACGTGCAGGAATGCGGGCTTCAATGTGATATCCACGCGGTCCGTCCTGCCAGTACGCATGAATGGTCGGTTCGGGCGCAAAACCGTAGGCGGTTTTGATGTAAGTGACAATCGGGCCAGGCGCTTCAGCGGCAAACATCAGCGTCTCTTCGAGAAACGGCGGGCTTGTATTGATCAGGCCCACGCGATCGGCAAATCGAGTGCCGTCATCCACCGCGATGGTTCCTGCACTTGCGTACACTACATTTTTGTCAGCGACATCAACATACAGGTACACGGTCTGATCATAGAGACCGATTGCAAAACGAACAGGACCGTCAACACCGCGCATATCACGCAGCGAATCGCGCCCTAACGTCCAGTCGTCAAAGTATCCATCGATTTCGGGTCTCGTCTTAAGGTGGTGGCCATAGAGTTGGTCGCCGTAGAGGTGATTGGCAACGTGGATGGGGGGGAATTCCTCCGGGTATTGGGCGAGAGCATCGGCGATTGCACGTGCCGTACCCGCGAGCAGGTGCTGTTGGCCTTCCCGTAATGCCGACTCGGTTTCGCGAATGAACTGACATCCGGCCCACGGCAGCACGAGGGTCAGCAGACTGACGAGGAGCAACTGCTGCTTGAGATTCATCGTGGAGAGATGGCTGCTAGCCGCTCAGCCAGCGATAACCCATGCCGTATACAGTTTCGATTGAATCGAAGGCGGGATCGATGCTGATAAACTTGCGACGAATGCGTTTGATATGCGATGTAATCGTGTTGTCGTCGAGCACAGCCTGCGCCGCGTCCATCAACTGTTGTCGATTCTTCACGTGGCCCGGGTAACGTGCCATTGCATGTACAAGCCAGAACTCGGTTAGAGTCAGGCCTACGGATTGTTCTTGCCAGAGCACGGTCATCCGATCCGTATCGATCTCGAGATCTCCTCGCAGCATCCGGTTCTCGCGCGCCGGCGGTCTTTGTAGCGCATCGAGGCGCCGAAACAACGCGGCAACTCGCGCCATCAAGTGCGGCAGGCTGATGTCTTTCGTCAGGTAATCATCGGCACCAAGACGTAATCCCGAAACGGCGTCGAATTCACTATCTCTGGCAGTCAGGAAAATAATCGGCAACTCGGCCGCTCTCGAGCGCAGCACCCGGCACAACTCGAAGCCACCTTCTACGTCGTCCCTGAGATTGATGTCGATCACGACGAGGTCTGGAAGCCGAGCATCGAAGGCCTGCATCGCCGAGTCACGATCGGCGTATGCATCGACGACGTAGCCTTCGCGCTGAAACGCGGCCACGTAGTTGTCTCGAATGGCAATTTCGTCCTCGACGATCGCAATGCGCTTGGCCACAGGCTGCTCCTTTGAATATCGCCATAATTTGCCACATTACGCCGGTGCATTGCCATGCCGTTGTCCACGGCCTGGCGTTTTAGCTTGTTGCAATGGGTCACAAGCCACAAGGAGCCCCGTAATGCGTCAACCGAAATCGCGAATGATTCGCAGGCAGCCGCAACCGCAATACTGCCGCAGCTGCTGGCATCCAGGACTAAAACAGGCATCGGGGCGACACCAAGTCGCGACTCTTTTGCAACGTCAGTCTGTCCGGGCCTGGCATTTATTGCTTATGACGATACTCATGGCTCGACCCGTTTCCGCCGCTGCAAACGGCCCAACGCCCGGGGAAATGCAGGCGGGCAGCCTTCTCCTGCGCATGGAACAGGGCTACGTCATTGCGACCTTGCTCAACACCGACGTTAACATAACGGTCAACGGCCTCGTTGCGCGCGTGTCGGTCATGCAGGAGTTCAAGAACACGGGCAGGGAGTGGGTGGAAGGCGTCTACGTTTTCCCGTTGCCGGACAAGGCTGCAGTCGATCACATGCGCCTCTATATCGGCGACCGTTTCATTGAAGCCGAGATTCGCGAAAAAAACCAGGCAAGAAAAGAGTACGAGCAGGCGAAGCAAGCCGGCAAGAAGACCAGCCTTGTCGAGCAGCAACGCGCAAATCTGTTCACGACGTCTGTAGCCAATATCGCGCCTGGCGAGACGGTCATCGTCGAAATCGAATACCTCGAAAATCTGCAGTATGACGAGGGCACATTCAGTCTCAGATTTCCGATGACGCTCACGCCGCGTTATATCCCGGGGCAACCGTTACCGGATCGGCAGGGAAGCGGATGGTCGCCGGACACGTCGTTGGTCGATGACGCATCACTTATTTCGCCGCCGATGGTTTCTGCCTCCGGGGGCCACAGGATTTCGCTGCGTGCGAGCGTTAACGCGGGCATGCCACTCAAGATAATCGCGAGTCGTTATCACCCGGTCGACGTGGGCGAGACCGATGGCCGCTACATCGTTACGATGGCCGGTCAGCGGGCGGCAATGGATCACGATTTCGAACTTTTGTGGCGACCTGTTCCGTCATCATCACCGCGAGCGATGGCATTCACTGAAACCATCAATGGCGAACCGTATTACCTGATCATGGTCGTGCCTCCCGAACTCGGTGATGTGCCAGGTGCGCAACTGCCGCGCGAGCTGATATTTATTATCGACACCTCGGGTTCGATGCACGGCGTATCGATGCAGCAAGCGAAACAGGCGTTGCGGCGCGCGATTGACGGGTTGCGTCCGGGAGACCGGTTCAATGTCATCGAATTCAATTCATTCACACATGCGCTTTTCCGGACCAGTGTGTTGGCGGCTGCAACAAACATCGGCATCGCGCAAAAATTCGTAAAACAGTTACAAGCGAACGGTGGCACCGAAATGTACCCGGCGCTGGAATTCGCTTTACGCGCGCCAGTTACGGAGTCCTATCTCCGGCAGATCATATTTATTACCGATGGTGCGGTCGGCAACGAAGAAGGCCTGTTCAGTCTCATCGAAGCTGAGCTCAACAATGCACGGCTGTTCACCGTTGGTATCGGGTCGGCACCCAACAGTTGGTTCATGCGCAAAGCCGCCGCGGCGGGCCGCGGTACGTTTACGCTGATCAGCGCGTCGCACGAGGTCGGCGAAAAAATGGATCGGCTGTTTCGCAAGCTTGAGCATCCACAAGTAACGAACATCAACGTTCAGTGGCCCAGTGGCAACGTTATAGACAGTTACCCAACCGTCGTGCCCGACCTTTACCTCGGCGAACCGGTTACCGTGAAAGCCAGGGCGTCGGGTCCGTTTCGGCGCGGCGATGTTGTTCGCATAAGCGGGGACTCTGTCGGTGGCGCATGGTCGCGTGACCTCGTGCTTGAAATCGACGGGCAGAGTTCGGGTGTTGCGGCGCTGTGGGCGCGGGCACGCATTGCCGATTTACTCGACGGTGCACGTCGTGGCGCCGACGCAGATGAAACGCGCTCGGCGATCGTGGCAACCGCGCTGTCGCATCATCTCGTCAGCAAATACACGAGTCTGATTGCCGTCGACAAAACACCGGTTCGACCTGCCGGCGAACCGCTGACAAACGAACAGCTTGCCAACCTGATCCCTTACGGCCAGAGCGGTTCGGCGATCTTCGGTTTTCCCGCGACAGCGACAAACGCCGCCATTCTGCAGCTATCAGGATTGGCGGCACTGTTGGCGGCGTTATTGCTTTTCGCGGCGCCGCTGCTGCGAAGGAGGGTATTCAGTGGTCCTGCGTATTAATTCGGCACGGGGCTGCATTGTGGCGTGTTTGCTGTGTTTTGGATTCTGGCAACTTGGCCAGGGAGCGTACATTCCGGCAAAGGCGTGGCTTGCACAGGAACTCATGCAGCGTGCATGGATTCAGGCTTCCCTCGGTAATGAACGTCCTGTTCCCTGGCCATGGGCGGATACCTGGCCAGTTGCGCGTCTCACAGCGAAGTCGGGCGATGTAGACCTGATCGTGTTTGCGGGAGGATCAGGTCGCACCCTGGCTTTCGGTCCAGGCCACCTGAGCGCAAGCGTATTGCCTGGCGAGAAAGGCAATAGCGTTATCGCCGGGCACAGGGACACGCATTTCAGTTTTCTGAGAGACATAGAAATTGGTGAATCGCTGTTCATTGAGACGCCTGGCGGGCGCAAACATCTCTACGAGGTAATTGGTATCGATATCGTTGACTCACGTCGCGGCAGCCTGCTGCTGGATACAGAAGTACCCATGCTGAGCCTGGTAACGTGCTACCCGTTCGACGGGAGTGACATTGGCGGATCATTACGTTTTGTCGTGACGGCGAAGATGTTGTTCTAGGTTTTTTGATTTCTCATTTACATTTTCCCCGGTTTGCGCCATTGCATCGCCTGCGTCATAGTTGACTGAACTGCGCGACCGGCGTGGTTGCCATCTCCGAGTTGTTATGGAACCACAGACAGCCAAACTCACCGAGGGCTCGGTGAGCGGTCACCTTATCAATATGACCGTACCAGTGCTGCTCGGCATTGGAACAATGATGGGGCAGGCGTTCATTGACGCGTGGTTCCTGGGCCGCGTTGGCGATTACGCGTTGGCCGCGCATGCTTTTGCATTCCCTATTCTGATGATTGTCACGAGCGTTGCAATCGGCATGAGTGCGGGCACATCGTCAGTTGTCGCGCGCGCGATTGGCGCCGGGGATCATCGTCGCGCACGCCGTCTGGCGACGGACAGCCTGTTGTTGTCGTTCCTGGTTACGGCCGCCGTTGCTATTGTCGGTGTGTTGACTATTGACCCCTTGTTTCGAGTTCTCGGCGCGCCCGAAGATCTGATTCCCCTGATTCGAGGCTTCATGCTCATTCTGTATTCGGGAGTTCCTTTTATTGTCGTCGGCATGGTGGGTTTGGCGAGCATGCGTGCGACCGGGGACACTCGGCTACCCAGTAAACTGATGATCGTCGGATCTCTTCTCAACATTGCGCTGGACCCGATTCTAATATTCGGCGTTGGGCCGATACCGGCGATGGGGCTCAATGGTGCAGCGATGGCGGCGTTGATTGCCCGCGCCGCCATTTTGGTCGGCTCGCTGTATTTTCTACGCCGCAGGTTCAATATGGTTAGCCTCAATCGACCGCATCCTGCCGAACTCAAAAAATCGTGGGCCGACATCTTGCATGTTGGAATACCAGCAGCCGGCACCAATGCGATCATACCGATAGCGACGGCGATCATTACGGCGATGATTGCGGGCTACGGGGCGAATGCCGTGGCAGGTTTCGGGGTTGCTAGTCGCATCGAGTCGCTGGTGCTCGTCCTCTACTACGCTCTGTCGGCGATCATCGGGCCATTTGTCGGGCAAAACCTGTCCGCCGGCAAGGAAGCGCGCATTTTGCAAGCGTTGCGGCTGTGCGCGGTGTTTTGTCTTGGCAGCGGCTTGTTGATAGCCGGTTTTCTCGCACTATCAGCCGATTTCTTGTCGACGCTGTTTAGCGACAATGCCGCCGTCATCAGCGTCACGAAATTATTTCTTTGGATCGCGCCAATTGGCTATGGTACTTACGGTATGGTCATGGTGATGAACGCATCGTTTAACGGTCTGGGCAAGCCGATGCCCGGTGTTGCCGTGAGCCTGTTGCGAACGATCGTCTTGTATGTGCCGCTGGCAATTGTCGCAAGACACTGGTTCGGCATGCCCGGAATATTCACGGCCTATGCGGCGGCTAACATCATTACGGGTATCGTGGCTTATAACTGGGCAAAAAAGACTGTTCGCCAGCAATGCCGATCTTTGGCTTCCGCCGGGAGTTACAAGCCAGGCTAGGGCGAGTCGAATGAAGGCGCCGTAGATGCGTTACGATCCCTGGCTTGTTTGCTCAGTCGATTGGTGAACTGAAGGCGTAGTCTGTTCTGATTGCGCGTCTTGCGGGCTTGGCTCAGGCTGCGAGTTCTGCGGATTGCGCGAGCGCAGTACATAGACGTAAAGACTCCACACGCAGCTGAAGAGGCCGACGCCGAAATACAAGAAGGATACGCTGTATTCAAAGCCTACGTAGGCTCCCGAGGACATAAAGAGAAGTCCAAGCAGGAGCCAGAACTGAGGTACGCGTTCGTAGATAGAAGTGGGTAACAACATGGTCTTTGCCTCATGGAAAATAGTCACTAACAGCGACTACAAAATGCGCCTGAGGTGAGTTCGGTGGCGGGATATCGGTCACAAGTAGCGTCTCGCGATATTCACTTGAGAGAGAAGTGTGACCCAGTTCACATGAAAATTGTGTTCAATGGCGGTGACATAGCTTATGTCTAAGGCATGGAGGGCAGCAATTTGTAGCGGTAACCGAGGTGCATGCCGATGCCTCGACTAGCCATAAACAGTGTGAAGGCGAGCCAGAGACCATGGTTGCCCAGCCCCTGCAACAAGTACCAGGCGGGCAAAAAGATCACGAGCGTCGAGATCAGCATGATGTCACGCATCATTCGCGCGCGTGTCGCACCCACATAGACGCCGTCATAGAGGAACGACCAGACTGATATCAATGGTGAGACGATAAGCCACGGCAAGTAGCGCATCGCGGTGTCACGTACTTCGGGCAAGTCGGTCAACAGCCGAACTAACGAAGGGCCGACGACAACATAGGTCGCACAGAAGCCTGCGGCGAAAAGCAACGACCACTTCAATGTCAACTGAACAGCTTGCTGCAACGCATCACGACGACGTTCTCCCACGGCCTTGCCAACGAGCGCCTCGGCGGCGTGAGCAATGCCGTCGAGTGCAAAGGCTGTCAGGTTTTGCAGGTTCATGAGGACGGCGTTTGCGGCGAGCACCAGCCCGCCAAATCGTGCCCCCTGTGCCGTGACAAAAGCAAACGTGAATACCAAGGCCATCGTGCGAATGAACAAGTGCGCATTGATAGAAAAAAATGCCGCGTAGGCGCGCACGTTTAATAGCCGTGCGAATGGCCAGTGACCGGCGCGGCGGCGCAATGCGTGTGCGACAAAACCGAGTCCCACGAGGAGGCCCGTGTATTCTGCGATAACCGAGGCCAGAGCCACGCCGTCAACTTTCATGCCGAAGACGAGCACGAATAACAGGTCGAGCACAATATTTGTCATGTTGATCGTGAAAAAGAGGACCAGCGGTACTCTTGCATTCTGCAATCCGATGAACCATCCGATGATCACGAAATTGGCGAGCGTACCCGGTGCGCTCCAAATGCGAATCGAAAAGTACTGCAAGGCAAAAGACTCGACATCGGGCTCGGCGCCAATCAGCTGCATTGCCAAAGCGCCGACCGGACCTTGTAAGCCGATCAGGCACAGACCGATCAGGAGCGCGACTATGAGAGCCTGTCCGAGCGCGACGCGCAAGCCGTCATTATCGTTCGCGCCGAAACGCTGGGCGGCGATGCCGGTCGTGCCCATGCGCAGGAAATTCATTCCCGTGTAGAGGAAGCCGAAGATAATGCTGCCAATCGCAACGGCGCCGAGGTATACGGGACTCTCAAGGTGTCCCGTTACGCCCGTATCGACCATGCCGAGCAGTGGCACCGACACGTTGGAGAGGATCATCGGCGCTGCGATGCGCCAGACGTCACGATTCCCGGGCAGGCGCTCTTCGGTCAGACGCGGATCATCCAAATGCGTTGACGCCAGTGAGTTCCTTACCGATGACGAGTTGATGCACGGTCTCGGTGCCTTCGTAGGTGATGACACTCTCAAGATTGAGCATATGCCGAATGGGCACGTACTCAGCACTGATGCCGCTGGCGCCGAGAATGTCACGGGCATCCCTGGCGATATCGAGTGCCGCACGGCAGTTGTTCCATTTTGCGAGAGACACCTGCGTGGAGCTGAGTGTGCCTCGATCTTTCAATCGGCCGAGTTGCAATGACAGCAGTTGCGCCGTTGTTATGCGCCGACTCATGTCCGCGAGACGAATCTGAATGGCCTGCGTATGCGACAGCGGACGGTCAAATAATACGCGGTCGCCCGTGTACCGAATAACTTCGTCGAGGCAGGCTTGTGCGGCGCCGATGACGCCCCAGCTTATTCCGTAACGAGCCTGTGTCAGGCAGCTCAGAGGACCCTTGAGACTGCTCACGCCTGGCAGGACGTTGGTTTCGGGCACCCGTACATTATCGAAGAACAGTGCGGAGGTTATTGACGCCCGTAGCGAGAACTTGTTCTCGATCTCTTTCGCGGTAAAGCCAGGCATGTCCTTTTCAAGGATGAAACCTCTGAGACCATCATCGGTCATCGCCCAGACGATGGCGATATCCGCGATGCTGCCGTTCGTGATCCACATTTTCGAGCCGTTGATAATCCAATCGCTGCCGTCGCGCCTGGCATGAGTTTTCATGTTGCTCGGGTCAGAACCACCTTGCGTCTCGGTGAGACCAAAACAACCGATGACCTCACCTTTGGCCATGGCCGGCAACCAGCGTTGTTTTTGTTCTTCCGATCCGTATGCGTGAATCGGGAACATGACGAGGCTGCTTTGCACCGACACGAAACTCCGCAGACCGCTGTCGCCGCGTTCGAGTTCCTGGCAGATAAGGCCATAACAAATGCTGTTGAGACCCGCACAATCATATCCGTCTATCGAACAGCCGAGCAACCCAAGCTCGGCAACTCCCGATATCAGCTCGTCAGGAAATCGATGTTGCTCGAATGCTTCGCGCATGACAGGTATCGCTTTTTCGTCGACGAAACGAGCAACCGAGTCCTGGACCATGCGCTCTTCTTCGCTGAGCTCGGAGCGAACATCAAAGAGATCAAGGGGGTTGAGATTGGATGTGCTTGTAGTCACGATGGTTTCCTAGATCGGTATGCCGACACGTCGATACAGAACCGATAGCAGCCAGAGTGGTCCGATAATCATCATTTGCATATCCTGCAAGACGGGCCGGATGCTGTGCCGGTTCCGATACCCGAGCCACAAACCGATCATCCCGGCCATGAGCAAGCCAGCGCTGACGTGAGGCGCCGAATAGTCGGACTGGCCGAGCCATATCTGCAATGCGGCGATGCCGACAACGAATGGCAGCATGCCGATTGCGAGCGACACTGAAATTATGAAGTAGTACACAACGGCAACCATCAGGAATGCACTGCCCCAGTTTAGTAAAGGGGAAATGTCATAGAACTCGCCGGGCACCGGTAGTACCCACAAGAGCCCGACGGTGCCGAGCACGATGACTGGCACGGCAGCCCAGTACACAAATGGGTAGCTGAGATCGCTGTGTGTTTCCTCGTAGCGCGCTAACCAGCCGTCGATTTCCGTCATGATCAATCTCGAATTCCGGGCTGGCCATTCTACACGCTGTCCGGCCATGTAAGTCCAAGTGAGACACAGTGCTCAGTTTTGCACATTGCGCCCGATGCGATTTTTATAAACCACGATATTAAGTACCTGTTCAGGTAGTCGGCCCTTATTATGTATCTGACCATACTGCAAGCAGGCGAACCGAATTGGTTTGAATTACTGAAGGAACGATCATGGACAGCAGAATCATAAATGTCGCGATCATTTGCGCGGCAGTCGCCGTGTCCGGTTGCGAAACACTGGATGCTTATACTCGCGAATCGCAGACCAGCAATGCAACGAAAGGCGCGCTTATTGGCGCAGCGGCCGGAGCCGTCGTCGGACTCATTTCGGGTGATGATGCGGTTGAACGACGGCAGCGCGCGCTCATTGGCGCAGGCCTCGGAGCACTGGCTGGTGGAGCTGTTGGCTACTATATGGATCGACAAGAAGCGGAGTTGCGAGCCGAGCTTGAAGGGTCCGGCGTCAGCGTGACACGCATTGGCGATAACATCACATTGAACATGCCCGGTAACGTCACATTTGCCACGAACAGCTCGGACTTGAACCCTGCATTTTTTGACGTCCTCAATGCGGTAGGCAAGGTTCTCAAGAATTTTGACCAGACGGTCGTCGAGGTAGCCGGCCACACCGACAGCACGGGCTCGCAATCCTACAACCAGGGCTTGTCGGTGCGTCGGGCGTCATCTGTGTCGCAGTACTTCCAGTCGCGAGGCATTTCAGGCCAACGCCTGATTGCTGTCGGCATGGGGGAGATGCGCCCGATGGCAAGTAACAGCTCGGACTTGGGCCGCCAGGTAAATCGACGTGTCGAAATTACGATGGTTCCGGTGACTGCAGGGTAGATTTTCAATCAAAGACTTTTATCAAAAGAGCGATACAGGACAATGGATAGAGAACTCGGGATTCGTCAAGCGCCTGATATCTGATGATCGCGAGGGTTTGCGCCACCAACGAATCATTCTCCAGATCAAGAATCATCAGTCGTTGCTAATCGCCCATAACATCGATCTGGCCGATCGAGTGCCGGTTAGCATCGGCGACCGATTGTATTTTCGTGGCATGTACGAGTGGAACGAGCTCGGCGGGCTCGTGCATTGGACCCACGATGACCCGATGGGTGTCGAGGACGGCGGCTGGATTCGCTATCGACGCAAAACTTACAAATAAAACCTGGTCCGATGCTGCGTTATTCAGACGGCCATCGCGGTGCGGAGTTTCTTGATCGCGTTTGCCTCGACCTGGCGAATTCGTTCAGCCGAGATGCCGTACCGGTCGGCCAGCTCATGCAAGGTCATCTTGTTTTCGCTTAGCCAGCGATTCTCGAGAATGTCGCGACTACGATCGTCAAGTTCCGTCATGGCTGCAGTCATACGTCCGGTCGCATCTTCGGTCCAGTCTGTCTTTTCGACGAGTACGGCTGGGTCGGCATCGGGGCTGGGCAGATACGCGGCTGGTGTGTATGTGTGGTCATCGTCAGCATAGGGCGCCGGATCAAAAATCGCGTCGCGGGCGCTCAGACGCCGTTCCATTTCAGTGACTTCCTTCGGCGTGACGCCTAGGTCTTTCGCGACCGCTTTAGTTTCCGCATGGGATAACCAGGCAAGACTCTTTTTGGATTTACGCAGATTGAAGAACAATTTTCGCTGCGCCTTGGTTGTTGCAACTTTGACGATGCGCCAGTTTTTGAGAACGAATTCGTGAATTTCAGCGCGGATCCAATGCACGGCAAATGACACGAGACGCACACCGTAGTCAGGGTCAAATCGCTTGACGGCCTTCATAAGCCCGACGTTGCCCTCCTGGATCAGGTCGCCCAGTGGCAGGCCATAGCCGGTGTATCCCTTGGCAATATGGACGACAAAACGCAGGTGTGCCATGACCAGATCGCGCGCGGCATCGAGATCCTCCGTGTCGTGGAAGCGGGTCGCGAGCGTGTGCTCGTCCTCGCGGCTCAGTACCGGAATGGCACCGACGGCATGGATGTAGACATTGAGGCTGCCGACCGGTCCGGCCAGCGCAATGTCACGGTTCATTGCTGCAATCGCTGTTGTCATTGAAACCCTCCGTTGTGGTTATCGATTTTAGCACTCAAGGCCTTAGAGTGCTAACAATCACAAAAGTTCCGCGATGTAATATGATCATTGTCGTTTAAAAACAATAAGTTGTGGTATAAGCAATGCTTCGTATTATGTTTAATTACTGACTCAGCGAGGCTCGATTCGCCGCATATGGCGCGCGGCCGCGAACCAGGAGCCGATCAGCCCCAGGGCGACTCCGATGCCGAGCAGGGACAGGATTTCCACGCCGGTCAGGTTCAAAACGGTGATGCCGCTTTGATACAGGCTGGCCAGTCGGGCAATGGGCGGTTCGAGCAGAAACAGCCCATATTGGACGAGCGCCAGCGCGGTCAAGCCGCCAAAAAGGCCATACCAGAATCCGGACCAAAGAAAGGGTCGGCGTACGAACGCATTGCTGGCGCCGATGAGTTTCGTAACCTCGATTTCCTCGCGGCGATTCTGAATGTCGAGTCGAATCGTATTGCCAATAATGACGATGATGGCGACGCCAAGAAGAGCTGCCCCAATCGCTATTGCCTGTCTGACGATATCGAGAATCGCATGAAAGCGTTGCACCCATTCGGTGTCGACCTGCACAAGATCGGCCTCGGGCAGATTGCCAAGCTCCTCCTGCAGCAAAATCATGGACTGCACCGAGTTTGACGGGCCGGGACGGACAACCAGCGTGTGCGGCAGGGGGTTCTCGCTCAGGTGGTCCAGGGCCTCGCCGAAACCCGACTGTTCCTTGAACTGCCGCAACGCATCGCTTGCAGAAACGAAATCAACGCCTGCGACATCTGCACGTTGCTCGATGAGTTGCGCAAGGTCTTGCGCATCACTTTCGGAAATACCATGGCGAAGGTAGATAGAGAAGTCGAGAGCGTTATCCCAGCCGGAGCTGATCGATAGCGCATTCTTGATAAGGAGATTTGCCGCCGCCGGAATCGCGAGCGTCACGGCAATAACAAGAATGATCATCAGACTCGCGAACGGTTGCCTGAAAAGGCGTCCAGCTGAGCCGATCGCAGTACTGATATGTCGGCTTATCCATGTCGTCATCGGGCCCGATGAGCGAACTGGCGCAATGGCATCGGAGTGACGAGTTACCGCCATGCTTCAGGATCCAGACCGGATTCGGGCGTGCTGTAGCCGGTGCTGATGTCATCACCAGTTGTCCGGGCGAGCCGGCCCTCTTCAAGCTCTATGCGGCGGCACCCCAGACGATCAATCAGCGAGATATCGTGGCTCGCTATCAGCAACGTCACACCAACTTCGTTGAAGCGGCGAAAAATTCGCATGACCTCCAGCGACAAGTCCGGATCGAGATTGCCGGTTGGTTCGTCGGCAATCAGTAGTTTGGGGCGCGTCACGATTGCCCTGGCAATGCCAACGCGTTGTTGTTCGCCGGCAGATAAAGTTTCGGGCCTTTGCTTTTCCTTATGCAGCAGTCCGACCTGTTCAAGTGCTGGGCGCACGCGACGACCAGCCTCCCGGTAGCCCATCCCGGCAATGATCAGTGGCAAAGCGACATTGTCAAAGACCGGGCGGTCATACAGCAGCTTGTGGTCCTGAAAAACCATGCCGATCTGCCGGCGATAAGCTGGAATTTTGCGGCGCTTGACGCGATGAGTGTTCTGCCCATCGACGATGACCTGACCACTTGTCGGGCGATCAATCAGCGCGATCAAACGCAACAACGTGCTCTTGCCGGCGCCCGAGTGTCCGGTCACAAATACCATCTCGCCCTTGTCAATCGAAAAACTCAGGCCGGACAGAGCTTCCTGTCCGCCGGGGAAACGCTTTGTCACATCCTCAAGTCGTATCATTTGAGCTCGCTGTCGAAGAGTAATGCATCTGTAAATTCACACGCGGCAAACGGCTGCAAATCATCGGCCGACTCGCCGATGCCGATGAATCGAATGGGCACACCAATCTGATCGGCAATCGCCAGCAGGATGCCACCCTTTGCGCTGCCATCCAACTTCGTAATCGAAATTCCACTCAAGTGTAGCGCCTCGTGAAATTTCTGGGCCTGAACGAGCGCATTTTGTCCCTGGCTCGCATCCAGAACGAGCATCGTTTCGTGCGGCGCAGTTTTATCGCGTCGTGAGATGACTCGCTTGATCTTAGCTAACTCATCCATGAGTCCCTGTTGAGTCTGCAGGCGGCCTGCCGTGTCAGCGAGCAGCACATCAATATTGCGAGCGCTGGCCGCCTCCCACGCGTCGAATATCACGGCAGCGGGATCGGCGCCTGCTTGCTGGGCGATGACCGGTACGTCATTACGCTCGCCCCATGACTGCAACTGTTCAACGGCCGCAGCGCGAAAAGTATCGCCGGCCGCGAGCATGACAGACAAACCCTGATTCGTGAACCGTTTCGCGAGCTTACCAATTGTCGTTGTCTTGCCGGCGCCATTGACACCGACCATGAGCACGACGAACGGCTTGTCGAGAGCCGTGATCTCGAGCGGTTGGGACACCGGTTCGAGTATCGCCAGCAACGAGCGCCGCAGAGCTGCGCGCAGGGCGTCCGCATCTTTAAGTTCTTTGCGTGCGAGACTCTTTTGCAGATCAGCAATGATGCGTCCAGCAGCGTCAATGCCGACATCGGCCATCACGAGCAGGGATTCGAGTTGATCAAGAACACCCTCGTCGATTGCGCCGCCGGGCGCGAGCTTGGCGAGGTCGTAGGTCAGCCAACCGCCGCCACTGTTCAAACGTGTGCACAGTCGTTTGAAAAAACTCTTATTTGGGACAGGCTTTTCTTTATTTGCGAACATCGTAATTCAAAGTCCCCTGCGGGTGGCGAATCACCTACACTGTTCGAACACCACGGTGCATCAATACGAATGCCAAGTAGAAGAAAATGGCAAAGCGAAGCGCGAAGGCCGATAAAAAATCCCAGCGGGGACGGCTGCGTATTGTAGCGGGAAACTGGCGCAGTCGTCTGTTGGATATCGCTGATGTTCCGGGCTTGCGTCCGACGTCGGAACGTATTCGCGAGACTTTGTTCAATTGGTTGACGCCGCGCATTGCTGGGACCCGATGCCTCGATCTGTTTGCCGGAACGGGTGCACTGGGGCTGGAGGCCTTGTCACGCGGTGCTGCCAGCGCCGTATTCGTCGAAAATTCCGCGATAGCAGCAAACACCTTACGCAAGAGTATTGCGGCATTGGATACCGATGCCGCCAAAGTTTATGAGACAGAGGCCTTCGGATTCCTGGTGGATGTGGATTGCGGCGAGTTCGACCTTGTGTTTCTGGACCCGCCATTCGCAGATGACAGGCTCGGCGACTTGTGTAGACTGCTGCAAAAGCAATCGATTCTCGCCGCTGATGCATCTGTCTATCTTGAGGAGGACAGCTCCAGACCTGTACTTGAGCTGCCTGACGGATGGCAGACACTGAAGACAGGAAACGCCGGCAGAGTGCGATATTCGCTCGTAAGAGTCAGGACCAGTTCCTAAAGGAGCCTGCCGATGACAGTAGCTGCGATGTATCCGGGTACCTTCGATCCGATCACGCTGGGCCATGAGGACCTCGTGCGCCGCGCGAGCGTGTTATTCGACAGGGTAGTCGTTGCCATTGCAGCCCATCCAACGAGCAAGGAAACGTTGTTTACGACCGAAGAACGCGTTGCGATGGCGGCGAGCGCGCTTGCCGATATCGACAATGTCGAGGTGACGGGGTACGAAGGGCTGACGGTGGATTTCGCCCGAGACAATGGACTGCGAGTTATCATCCGTGGGTTACGAGCCGTGTCCGACTTTGAATACGAATTTCAGCTGGCCAACATGAACCGACACCTGACCGACGAGGTGGAGACGGCATTTCTGACGCCCACGGAGAAGTACACCTTTATATCGTCGAGCCTCGTTCGAGAGGTGGCAGAGCTCGGCGGTGATGTGTCGGAATTCGTGTCACCCAAAGTTGGACAGGCACTGCTCAAGCGCTACGGCCGATAGCCGTGATCAGGTTTGACATCTCTTGCAATAAAATGTCGATCGTTGGCCTATCACCATGACAGACACAGGACGCTTGCAACGTCGGCACGGCTGTCCATCGCGACCGTATACTTCGAGTTGCTGTTGAAAATAACCGGGCTCTCCATCACCGCCGTAATAGTCTCGCAAAGTTGTTCCGCCAGCGGCAATCGCGTTTTGCAGCACGAGCTTGACGGCAGCGACAAGCGCGTCGTATCGGTGTGCAGCTATACGACCCGCGGCGCGGCGCGGATGAATACCGGCAAGGAACAGGGCCTCGCTGGAGTAAATGTTGCCGACGCCGACGACGATTTCTGCGTTCATGATGAATTGCTTGATGGACACTCGACGGCCGCGCGACTTGGTCCACAGGTACTTGCCTAAAAATGTATCGCCCAGAGGTTCAGGCCCCAGGTTTCTGATGAGCCAGTGTTCGGCAACATCATCGGTCCAGTGCAGCGAACCGAAACGGCGCGGGTCGCGATAGCGAAGCGAAATGCCGGACCCGAATACAATGTCGAAGTGATCATGGATGCCTGCCGGCGTATTGTGCCTGACGACATGGATGCTGCCTGACATTCCAAGATGAATGATTGCGGTACCGTCGGTCGTATGCATGAGCAGGTATTTGGCGCGCCGGTCAACCGCGGTCACGGTCTGCCCGGGCAGGCGCTGATCGACGTCGAGACTTACCGGCCACCGCAGTCGCCGTTCACGAATGACTATCTCGTCTATGCGCTGGCCGACAATATACGGTGCAATTCCGCGTCGACTGGTTTCAACTTCCGGAAGCTCAGGCATGCAGGTGTGTACGCATGACGCGGGCCTTTACTTGATTTTTGCTTCCTTGTAGATCACGTGCTTACGAATCGTCGGATCGTATTTCCGGGTTTCCATCTTCTCGGGGTGGAGCCTCTTGTTTTTCTCTGTCGTATAAAAGTGCCCTGTTCCGGCGCTCGATACGAGGCGAATTTTTTCGCGATTACTCTTGGCCATCAGTGAATACTCCCGCGCTAAACGCGTTGGCCCTGCGCGCGCAGGTCCGCAACGACCTTATCAATGCCGTGTTTGTCGATGATGCGCATGCCCTTGTGGGAAATACGCAGGCGCACATAACGTTTCTCGGATTCGAGCCAAAAGCGCTTTTTCTGCAAATTCGGCAAAAAACGGCGGCGAGTTCTATTGTTGGCGTGAGAAACGTTATTTCCGCTTTGCGGGCGCTTCCCGGTCACCTGACAAACCTTGGACATCGGCTTTAAGTCTCTGATTTTACAAAAAGTTGCCCGCGCCTCGCGGGCAGAGGGCGGAACTTTATACCAGCCTGATCGGTGCATTACAAGGGGTGGCAGGGGTTCGGCTACAACAACCCGCGATCCGCCAGAGACGTCGTTTCACCGTCACCGATGATGAGGTGATCCAGCAGCCGGATATCGACGAGCTCCAGGGCAGCTTTGAGCCGCCTTGTGATGTGCTCGTCAGCCTGGCTAGGCTCGGCGACGCCTGATGGGTGATTGTGGGACACAATTAGTATACTATTCCCATAACGTCCCGAAACGTCCCGGAGTTCTCGAAAATGCTTGTATATAGTGTCCTACAGCGTCCCATCTTGTCCTTAGACATCCCAGAGATATGCGGGTACCCTTGCGGGTACTTTCGACCATGGAGAATATAGTGGCTCTAACCGATACCCGCATCAAGGCCCTGAGACGCTCTCAGGAGGTCGGAAGATACACTGATGGCAGCGGTTTAGTTCTCGATGTAAGGCCCTCAGGGGCTCTTCTGTGGCGTTATAGGTATCGAATCGGAGGAAAGGAGAACCTTTTCGCTATCGGTGCCTATCCTGAGGTTTCTTTGAGGGAGGCCAGGGACGAAAGGGACGAGGCCAGGAAGCTTGTAAGAAAGGGCATCCATCCTGCACATCAACGAAAGGCGGAAAAGCTTCGCCAGCAGTACGCGAATGCCAATACATTCAAGGCGGTTGCCGAGGAGTGGCTGGAAGAGAAGAAATCGGATTGGAGCCTACGAACATACCGACAACGAAAGAACCTGCTTGAGAAAAATGTGTATCCACATATCGGCAGCCTTCCCATCGACCAGGTGACACCTGCTCACGGTCACTCAGTCGTAAAGCGCATCACGCAACGCGCCCCGCACATGGCCGTTATCGCTCGTCAATGTTTCGGGGGTATTTCACGTCTGGCAATTGTGACTCAGCGGGCCAGTACGGACCTCAGCTACGCATTACGTGACACGGTTAAGGTCAAAGCAACCAAACACAAGAATCCGCTGCGGCCACACGAGATCCCGAGATTCTTCAAGCGGCTTGATGAGTTCCCTGGTTACTTCCCGACGAAGGTCGGTATTCATTTGATGTGGTGGACGCTTGCTCGACCGACAGAGGTGATAGCAGCAAGGTGGGACGAATTCGATCTCGAGAACAGGATTTGGACGATTCCTGCGGAGCGCATGAAAACGCGTCAACCTCATGCCCTACCCTTGCCGGATCAGGCAGTAGATATGTTGGAGTCGCTCCACAAGATTACAGGTCATTTCGAGTACATATTGCCGAACCGCAGCAGCCCCAAGAAACACGCGGCGCACTCTATTTTCGTGAAGGCGTTTTATGCTCTCGGGTATCAAGGGAAGTTTACGCCGCACGGTGTCCGAGTGACGGGCAGGACGATATTGGGTGAGCAAGGCCATCCTAAGGACGTACTGGAGCGCCAACTAGCGCATATAGATGTGAAACATGTACGGGCTTACGATCAAGGGGATCGTCTCGAAACGCGCAGAGATGTCATGCAGGGCTGGGCTGATTATCTTGACGGCCTTTGCTCTGATGCGAAGGTGACGAATATCGGAAAGCAAGCTCGCAAGACGAAGTGATATCTTGAATAGTCCAAGGCTAGGGTAGCACCCGAAAAGCTGGCCACCTTCGCTAGTTGCCTTGGATTTTTTAGAAGGGCGCAGGAAGGAGCGCGATGAACAAGACCCCAATATTAGCGGCCGCAGATCTGGAACTTCCAGACGATGAACTCGGAAAGCTCTTGCTCGGGTTAGTCATTGCAGCAGAAGCTGAGGCCAGGGGAGTCCCATTCGAGCAAGTTACTGAAAAGGCTGCGGTGAAGGTTGTGGAGGCAGCTAAGCGCTCTGAGGCGACCAAAGCTATAAACTCAACAATCGAAAAAGCGATACACAAGGCTGCGGCCGGTGATTTTGCTACCGCTGGGCGACTCCTAAAAGAACACATGAAAGACCGTGCGCTATTCATGGCGGCACTGGATGAAGCAGTGACCGGGCGACGCAAAAACCGTGATCGTGGCCGCCGGTCCTCCGGTGATGGTCTAACGGAGTCGATAAATGAAATTGTAAAGCGAGCGCATGGGAATATTTCGGAAAAGGATGTCCTCCGAGAACTTGAATGCCTCGCCGGAAACGGTGTAATTGATGAGATTGAAGATCAAACGATCTATTTTCGTGCAAAGGATGGCAAGAGCGAATTGTCGTCGAAGATTTCAAATCTTCGTGGACGCGTATCGACTGCAAAGAAAAAGTACCAAGAAGAAAATAACGATTCACGATAACCGGTTCGAGTGAAACCCGTTTGATTTAATACTTCTATGGGCCGTTATGGCACCCCATAGGAGTATTGAACGTGAAATGTTTTCTGCGACTTCCAGCGGTTTGCGATCGCACGGGCAAACCCAAATCTACCGTATATCGAGAAATTGGCGAGGGCTTGCTGCCACCGGCTGTTCGAATTTCCGAGCGATCTTCGGCCTGGCCAGACGACGAGATTGACGCCGTTAACCGTGCTCGTCTCCAGGGTAGAACCGACAGCGAAATCAAAGCACTTGTGTTTGGCCTTGTAAGTGCGCGGCCGAGCAGCGCTGCTAGGGATGCGGCATGACCGCTTAACAAAGAAAAGCCGAACCTTGTGCAGGGGTCCGGCAAATTTCTTTCCACCAACAGTAGGAGTGTTGGCAGACATGATCATTGTACAGAAGGAAGTCCTCGAGGGCTATGACGAAAGGCTTGAGACAGCAAGACAGAAGAGGTTTGACGAGTTTATGGCCGCGACAGAACCGAGCGCTCAGCGTAATGCGTTGGAGGCACTTGCCGATCTCACTTCACTCAGAAGTCCAGCTTTTGTTGCTGACTATGAGCTGGCATTGGGGCTGAGGGAGGCAGCATGAATATGTCAACGTTACGAATCTCGGAAACGGTACCGCTACCCGCAATACCCGTTACGGATACCGATTGTCGGGTCGACCAGACAATTGACACCCGTAACACTGCCGAAGCTGCAATGAAGCGACTTGGTTTCGTCGATCCTGATCCCGAGCGTGACGCATATTTAGAAATGCTGCGGAGTTCGACGCGAGGTGAATCCTGTTACGGATGCCAATGCGCCTTCCGCCCCCAAGAAACGATGTACAAACAGACGATCACGAGAAGAGTCGTGTTCGGGTTGAAACGCGAAACGGTTTCTTATTGCGAATCCTGCGAGCCCAGTTACTGGAGCGGGCGGGACGGTGGCTACTGCCGCACATGTGAGCGCATCGTCTACTTTCGTGAAGATCGCCGACGGCGTCGACACATATTCTGTTCCGACCGTTGTAAGCGAGAACATTACAGCAAGGAACAACGCGATAAACGACTCATTGGCCGCCAAAAGGTCTGTGATCTGTGCGATACGGAGTTCTTGGCTCCGCGATCGGACAAAAAGTTTTGCAGCGCAACTTGTAAGCAAAAAGCATACCGTGCACGAGGGTCATCGTGAAGCTCCCTCCTTTCGGTAAACAGTTTAAGCCCGTTCCCCGTTCCGGCGTCCGTGTTGCAATCGGTCCAGGTGCCTGGAACTTCGCTAAAAAACACTCGCAGCCGATCATGGTTTTGCCGGTTGACGACCAAGCTAGCAATTACTGGTGGCCCTCAGACGGTTGCGTTGCCCTAATTCATGAGCGCGGCAGTTATGACGACGAGCGACTCGACAGCATGGCGCAGGCTTTGCTTCAAGCGGGCGCGCCTTCATGCGTGGCAATTCGGGAAGCACTACTGAACGGCTACGATCCGAGAGTCTTTTATGACGCGGAGGTGCTTGATGTCGCAGCATGAACCCGTAATCAGAAAGATACCGATCCTGCGCGCCGGCACTACTCTGCAGACTGTCTGCATTGCCGACGTTGAACCGAAGCCGATCAGTTGGCTTTGGCCTGAGAAAATCGCAAGAGGAAAGCTCACACTAATATCTGGTGATCCCGGTCTTGGGAAAAGCCTGATAACCGTTGCCCTGGCTTCAGCTGTTAGCAACGGTGCCCGATGGCCGGTCGGCGGTGGAAACGCCCCGTTCGGATCGGTGATTCTGCTCTCTGATGAGGATGCAATAGCCGATACGATTCGTCCTAGATTAGACGCAGCCGGAGCAAACTGCTCGAAGGTTCACGCTATTGAGATGGTGCAAGAAACCACGGAGGACGGTGAAACATTCAATCGCAGCTTCAACCTGGCGTCAGATGT
>JADFNV010000049.1 GCA_022563195.1 Pseudomonadota bacterium | reverse complement strand
GCCAAGCTCAAGAACATCAAGACGGTTGCTCATCACAAGGGATACCTCGTTGCAGTGTCACGCTCAGGTGAAATTTCGGTGATCAACGAACAGGGTCGCGAACGCGAGCGTTACAAGGTTCCTTACGGCGCGACGATCACGATTGCCAATGACGATGAGGTCAAGCAGGGACAGGTGGTTGCAAACTGGGACCCACATACTCACCCAGTTGTTACCGAGGTTGCGGGCAAGCTCAGGTTCGATGACTTTGTCGATGGCGTGACCGTGTCCGAGCAGGTCGACGAATTTACAGGCCTGACAAGCATCGTTGTCCTTGATCCGAAGAGCCGCGGCGGTTCGGGCAAGGATTTGCGACCTGTCGCTCGACTTGTGGATGATAACGACGAAGATATCTTCTTTTCAAATACCAAGATTCCGGCAGTCTATGCGTTGCCGGCGGGCGCAATCATCACCGTGAGCGACGGTGCGAAAGTCTCGGTCGGTGACGTCATTGCACGTATTCCCCAGGAATCATCGAAGACCCGGGATATTACGGGTGGCTTGCCGCGTGTCGCCGATTTGTTCGAAGCCAGGAAGCCAAAAGAACCGGCAATCATGGCTGAGTACACGGGTACCGTCAGTTTCGGCAAAGAAACGAAGGGCAAACGCCGCCTCGTCATCACTGATGAGGCAGGTGAGAGCTATGAGGAGTTAATTCCTAAATGGCGCCATCTGAACGTATTCGAGGGCGAGCAGGTTGTTAAAGGTGAAATCATCGCTGATGGCGAACCGAACCCCCACGATATTTTGCGACTACGGGGTGTCGAGGAACTCGCCGAATACCTGGTTCGCGAAATACAGGACGTCTACCGTCTGCAAGGCGTGAAGATTAATGACAAGCACATAGAGGTGATCATCCGTCAGATGCTTAGGAAGATCATCGTTGCGAATGCTGGTGACAGCACCTACCTGCGCGGCGAGCAAATTGATAAAGCGCGCTTCCTCGAGGCGGTGGAACAGCTCGAGATCCAGGGCAAAGAAGTGTTAACGGCTGAACCCGTGTTACTGGGCATCACGAAGGCATCGCTTGCAACCGAGTCGTTCATTTCGGCGGCATCGTTCCAGGAAACGACGCGTGTTCTTACCGAAGCTGCCGTACGCGGCCTTCGCGACGATCTGCGCGGACTCAAGGAAAACGTTATCGTGGGTCGCCTGATTCCTGCGGGAACTGGATTCGCGCATCACGCCGAACGCCGGCGCACGCGCGAGCAAGACCTTGCCGATGAGTTGAAGCTCCTCGATGAAGCTCAGGCGGCAGCCAGGGCAGAGGAAGAGGGCCAGGTCGAGTCTGATGTCGAGGGTGTCGAGTCCGTCGTTGCCGGCGCCGACGATATGGCTGCAAGCCTGGCTGCGGCCGCTGACGGTGATGCGGCTCCTGAGGGCATCGAGGAAGTGCCAGCGGACGCTTGAAATCAATGACTTAGCAGCCCTTGGCGCATTGCTGATGGGCCGCCTTGACAGCGACGAGTTCGCGTCTCTACAATGCCCGCCCCTATGCTCCGGGCCGGTCTGTGACGGGTCCTGAATTTCAGGGACAGGAGTAGAAAAAGGCTTTTGCATCTTTGCTTAAGCTGTTGTAACGGTACTCGATGTCTGAACCCAATGGGGTTCGGCGCTCGGGTGCGCGCGTCTGAGAAGCGCGCGCGTTTTTTTGGAATAAGCAACAAGAGATGAGGGCCTATGGCCACAGTCAATCAGCTAGTACGCAAACCACGCGTCACGAAACGCGCCAAGAGCACGGTGCCGGCACTCGAAGCCAGCCCGCAGAAGCGAGGCGTTTGTACGCGTGTATATACGACAACGCCGAAGAAGCCAAACTCGGCCATGCGTAAGGTCGCTCGCGTGCGATTGACCAACGGTTTTGAGGTGACCAGCTATATCGGCGGTGAAGGCCACAATCTTCAAGAACACTCGGTCGTATTGATTCGTGGTGGTCGCGTGAAAGATCTGCCGGGTGTGCGATATCACACCATTCGCGGCACGCTTGATTGCGCGGGCGTATCCGATCGCAGGCAAGGTCGTTCGAAGTACGGCACCAAACGTCCCAAGTCATAAATATAAAGGAACTCGCAACTATTGTTGCGCTGTAGCAGAGACACAACATGTCAAGAAGATCACAGGCTCCGAAACGCACGATTCTGCCCGACCCGAAGTTTGGCAGTGACTTGCTGGCAAAATTCATGAATATGATCATGAACGACGGCAAGAAATCGGTTGCCGAGCGCATCATTTATGGTGCCCTCGATCGCATTTCGGAAAAGCAATCACAGTCAGACGAACAGGCTCTGGAATTGCTCGAACTGGCGCTCGAGAACGTCAAGCCTGTTGTTGAAGTGAAATCGCGCCGGGTTGGTGGTGCGACTTACCAGGTGCCGGTCGAAGTGCGACTTGTTCGTCGTCAGACCCTGGCAATGCGTTGGGTAATCGATGCTGCACGCAAGCGCAGCGAAAAATCAATGGCACATCGCCTTGCTCACGAATTGATTGATGCCGCAGATAATCGCGGCACAGCCGTAAAAAAGAAAGAAGACACTCATCGCATGGCGGAAGCCAACAAAGCGTTCTCGCACTACCGCTGGTAAGCACTTTTGCTTGCCGAGTATCTCAGGATCTTTTCGTGGCCCGCACAACACCCATCGAGCGTTATCGCAATATCGGCATCATGGCCCATATTGATGCGGGCAAGACCACCACGACCGAGCGGGTGCTCTTCTACACCGGTGTCTCGCACAAGATAGGCGAGGTTCATGACGGCACGGCTGTCATGGACTGGATGGAACAGGAGCAGGAGCGCGGTATTACGATTACGTCCGCGGCGACAACCTGTTTCTGGCAAGGCATGGATCAGCAGTTCGAGCAACACCGCATCAACATCATTGATACGCCCGGACACGTCGATTTTACTATCGAAGTAGAGCGTAGCCTGCGTGTGCTTGACGGTGCAGTAACGGTGCTATGTGCGGTAGGTGGCGTCGAGCCGCAGACCGAGACTGTATGGCGTCAGGGCAACAAGTACAATGTGCCGCGCATAATTTTCGTCAACAAAATGGATCGTGCCGGAGCTGAATTTCTGCGTGTTGTTGCACAGGTTCATGAGCGCCTTGGCGCGACAGCGGTACCGATTCAATTGCCGATAGGGGCCGAAGAGAAATTCGAAGGTGTCATCGACCTGGTTCGCATGCAGGCAATTTACTGGGACGATGACATGGGCACGACTTATGAGTCTCGTGACATTCCAGCGGATCTGCTAGCGGAGGCCAAGGTTTGGCGTGAGAAGATGATTGAAGCTGCCGCTGATGCCAACGATGAGTTGCTCGAGAAATTCCTTGAGACCGGTACACTCGACGAAGACGAGATTCGCTCTGGCTTGCGTAAGCGCACTATTGCCGGGGATATCGTTGTAACCGTGTGTGGTGCGGCGTTCAAGAACAAGGGTGTGCAAACGTTGCTTGACGCAGTCATCGAGTACCTGCCGTCGCCTGTTGATGTGCCGCCCATCAAGGGCATGAACGAAGATGATACCGAGGTCGAGCGTCTCGCTGATGACGAAGAGCCATTCGCGGCGCTCGCGTTCAAGATTGCCACGGACCCATTCGTCGGCAACCTCACGTTCTTCCGGGTCTACTCGGGCATTTTGAATTCCGGCGACACGATTTATAATCCGGTCAAAAGCAAGAAAGAACGTATTGGTCGAATTTTGCAAATGCATGCAAATGATCGCAAAGAGATCAAGGAAGTACGCGCAGGCGATATCGCATCTGCTGTTGGGCTGAAAGATGTGACGACGGGTGACACGCTTTGTGATTTGAAGAAGGTCATCACGCTGGAGCGCATGGATTTTCCGGATCCGGTTATCTCGGTCGCCGTCGAACCGAAAACAAAGCCTGACCAGGAAAAAATGGGCATAGCACTACAAAAACTTGCAAAAGAGGACCCGTCTTTCCGCGTGCACACGGATGAGGAGTCCGGTCAGATAATTATCTCGGGCATGGGCGAGCTGCACCTGGATGTCATCGTCGATCGCATGAGGCGTGAATTTCGAGTCGAGGCGAATGTCGGCAAGCCACAGGTGGCTTATCGGGAGACAATCCGCAAGTCAGTGGAGCAGGAAGGCAAATTTGTCCGGCAGTCGGGTGGACGAGGTCAGTATGGTCACGTATTCCTGCGTATTGAGCCATTGCCGTCAGGTTCGGGGTACGAATTTGAGAACGCGATTGTTGGCGGCGTCGTGCCCAGGGAATATATTTCAGCGGTCGACAAGGGTACACGCGAGCAGATGGAAAATGGCGTCGTTGCGGGCTATCCGGTTGTAGATTGCAAGGTCACACTTTACGATGGCTCGTATCACGATGTCGACTCGAGTGAAATCGCGTTCAAGATAGCCGGTTCGATGGCATTCAGAGATGGGGCCTTGAAGGCGAACCCGGTGCTGCTCGAACCGATTATGAAGGTCGAAGTTGTAACGCCGGAAGTTTACATGGGTGACGTGATGGGTGATTTAAATCGTCGTCGCGGTTTGACACAAGGCATGGACGACTCGCCGTCAGGCAAGATTATTCGCGCCGAAGTGCCGCTTGCCGAGATGTTCGGTTATGCGACCGCATTGCGATCGATGAGCCAGGGACGCGCCGTTTACTCAATGGAATTTGAGAAGTATGCAGAAGTGCCACGAAACGTGGCCGATACAGTCATGAAGAAGGCGAGCTAATGTCTAAAGAGAAGTTTGAAAGAACCAAGCCGCACATTAATGTGGGCACGATTGGTCACGTGGACCATGGCAAGACGACGTTGACGGCGGCGCTGACGAAAGTCATGGCTGAGCTGCACGGTGGCGAGGTCATGGGCTACGATCAGATTGACAATGCTCCGGAAGAGCGCGCGCGTGGTATCACGATTGCGACGGCACACGTGGAATACGAGAGTGAAAACCGTCACTACGCGCACGTGGATTGTCCGGGACACGCGGACTACGTGAAGAACATGATCACGGGTGCGGCGCAGATGGACGGTGCGATTCTGGTGGTATCGGCGGCCGATGGGCCGATGCCCCAGACCCGTGAGCACATTCTGCTGGCGCGCCAGGTGGGTGTTCCGTACATCGTGGTGTACCTGAACAAGGCCGACCAGGTTGATGACGACGAGCTATTGGAGCTGGTGGAGATGGAGGTGCGGGATCTTCTGTCGACGTACGAGTTTCCGGGCGACGACACGCCGATTATTACGGGTTCGGCGCTGAAGGCCTTCGAGGGTGATGATTCGGATATTGGTGTACCGTCGGTCCTGAAGCTTGTCGAGCAGATGGACAGCTACATTCCGGTGCCCGAGCGTGCGATTGACGGTGATTTTCTGATGCCGGTTGAGGATGTGTTCTCGATATCGGGTCGTGGCACGGTAGTGACGGGTCGTATTGACCGCGGTGTTGTGAATGTGGGCGATGAGATCGAGATTGTTGGCATCAAGGACACCGAGAAGACGACCTGCACGGGTGTTGAGATGTTCCGCAAGCTTCTGGACCAGGGCATGGCGGGCGACAATGTCGGCGTATTGCTCAGAGGCACGAAGCGCGAAGAGGTTGAGCGTGGTCAGGTGCTGGCGAAGCCGGGATCGATCACACCACACACCAAGTTTGAGGCGGAAGTATATATTCTGACCAAGGATGAAGGGGGTCGTCATACGCCGTTTTTCAAGGGCTATCGTCCGCAGTTTTACTTCCGTACGACGGATGTTACGGGAGCGGTTGAGTTGCCCGAGGGCACCGAGATGGTGATGCCGGGTGACAATGTGCAGATGGTGGTGGAACTGATAGCACCGATCGCTATGGAAGAAGGGCTGCGTTTTGCCATTCGCGAGGGTGGTCGTACCGTGGGCGCCGGCGTGGTGGCGAAAATTATTGCGTAGAAGGGGGTAGTTGGAACTAATGACCGCCTAGAGTTTCTCGCGGTCAACTTTTCCGATCTGCTGAAGTATTTCAAGCGAGAAAGGCCAGTAGCTCAATTGGCAGAGCGGCGGTCTCCAAAACCGCAGGTTGGGGGTTCGATTCCCTCCTGGCCTGCCAGGAAATGTGACAAGGCATCGTAGGAGCGGGCCATGCCCGCGACAGCTATGTCGATTAGAAAGAAATGACGACACAATCAGAAACAAGTCAGAGTGGAATGCTGGATGTTCTAAAGCTACTGATATCAGCGGCAGCGATTGTCGGTGGCCTTTACGCATTCTACTACTATGAATTCGAGATCGCGTTGCCAATCAGAGTGTTGATGGTGCTCGGCGGTACTGGCGCGAGTATCGCGATTGCGATGACGAGTGCGCAGGGTCAGAGGTTGTGGCATTTCATTCAGGGTGCTCGCGTTGAGATTCGCAAGGTCATCTGGCCGACGAAACAGGAGACGACCCAGACAGCGATCGCCGTGTTTGTATTTACATTCATCATGGCCATGTTTTTCTGGATTTTGGATTCGGGTCTGCTTTGGCTGACCCGCAGACTCGTCGGTTAGACGAGCGATACGGCAAGGACTTAGGGGAATATGTCAGTGGCCTTACGGTGGTATATCGTTCACGCTTATTCGAATTTCGAACACAAGGTGAAATCCTCGCTGGAGGAGCGCATCGAGCGAATGGGTCTCGCTGACAAATTTGGCGATATTCTTGTGCCGACCGAAGAAGTGGTCGAGATGAGAGAAGGACAGAAGCGGCGCAGCGAGCGCAAATTCTTCCCGGGCTATGTGCTCGTGCAGATGGAAATGGATGACGAGACCTGGCATCTGGTCAAGGAAGTGCCCAAGGTGCTTGGTTTTATCGGTGGCTCGAGTGAGCGGCCGGCACCGATCTCCGATAAAGAGGCAGATCAAATTCTGGCGCGCGTCCAGGAAGGAGTCGACAAACCGCGGCCGAAGGTGCTCTTTGAACCAGGCGAGGTTGTTCGAGTAATTGATGGACCGTTCAATGATTTTTCAGGAGTCGTTGAGCAGGTCAACTATGAAAAGAGTCGACTTCAGGTCGCTGTTCAGATTCTTGGCCGGTCTACGCCGGTGGAATTGGAATTCGGCCAGGTAGAGAAGTCGTAAGACGAAGCATCGTAGGAGCCCGCCATGCGGGCGATCACGGTGATTAAATTTGTAGGAACTCGCCCGCATGGCGGGCTCCTACAGGATACGAAACAGACGAGGAGCTATGGGAAAGCCATAGCGTTTGAACTCGGGAGAAGGACAATGGCTAAGAAAGTAACTGGCTATATCAAGCTGCAGGTTCCTGCAGGCCAGGCCAATCCGTCACCGCCGGTTGGTCCGGCGTTGGGTCAGCATGGCGTTAACATCATGGAGTTCTGCAAGGCATTCAATGCAGAGACGCAGGGTGTCGAGCCAGGATTGCCGATTCCAGTGATTATTACGGTCTTTTCCGACCGCAGTTTTACGTTCATTTCCAAAACGCCGCCGGCTGCTGTGCTGTTGCGAAAAGCAGCAGGAATCAAGAAAGGATCCGGAGCGCCGAATACCGATAAGGTAGGCAAAGTGAATCGTCGGCAGCTCGAAGAGATTGCAACGACGAAGATGCCTGACCTGACCGCGGCGGACATGGATGCCGCGGTGCGTACTGTGGCAGGTACCGCTCGGAGCATGGGGATCGAAGTTGAGGGAGTGAACTGATGGCCGCCGAAAGCAAGCGCAGAAAAGTCGCACGCGAAAAAGTCGACGTCGATAAGACCTATCAGATCGACGTTGCCCTGGGCCTTGTGAAGGAATTAGCGACGGCCAGGTTCACCGAGAGTATCGACGTGTCGGTTAATCTCGGCGTGGATCCGCGCAAGTCAGATCAGGTCGTACGAGGATCAACGGTTCTGCCGAACGGAACGGGCAAAACAGTTCGCGTCGCCGTATTTGCTCAAGGCGAGAATGCTGACAAGGCCAAAGCTGCCGGCGCCGATATCGTTGGATTTGAAGACCTCGCCGAGACCGTCAAGAAAGGCGAGCTCAATTTTGACGTCGTTATCGCAACGCCAGATGCGATGCGGGTTGTCGGTCTGCTCGGCCAGATTCTCGGCCCGCGCGGACTGATGCCGAATCCCAAGGTGGGTACTGTGACGGCGGACGTCGAAACGGCAGTAAAAAATGCCAAGTCCGGACAGGTGCGTTATCGCACCGACAAGGCGGGCATTATTCATTGCCCGATCGGTCGCGCGGATTTCGAAGTGCCGGCGTTGAAGGAAAATCTTGAGGTGTTGCTGGCTGACCTCAAGAAGGCCAAGCCGGCTTCGGCCAAGGGTCTGTATGTCAAGAAACTGACCGTCTCGTCAACGATGGGACCCGGTGTATCCGTAGATCGGGCGTCAATAGATGCCTGAATAAATTTTGCGGCGCCGTTTTCGAACGACGCGGCATGTAGCCGAAAGGACTCGGCGATCGTCGAAGACCGTAGGTGATCAGTCTGACCGCTGATCTTAATTTACTGCCTACGCAGATGGTGAAACCTTAGTCAGTTTATGCTGGCAACGGTTGCCATCCGACATGGGAACGGGTGTTCCCAAAGGGGAGGTGAAAGTTTAGTCACCTTGAATGGAACGGGAGTTCCAAACAGAGTGTGTGAAAGACTTTTCGCCTTTGTGTGTAACCGAAAGCCAGGAGATATTCATGGCACTGAAACTCGAAGACAAGAAAGCACTTGTCCAAGAGGTAAATGCGGTTGCGGGAGACTCTGTAACGGCCATTGCGGCTGAGTACAGGGGCTTGACTGTGTCCGAAATGACGGAGCTGCGCAGAGAAGCGCGCAGTGCCGGCGTGTACCTGCGGGTTGTCAAAAACACGCTTGCGCGTCGGGCGGTCGAGGGTACTGACTTTGAGTGCATGCGAGACTCGCTCAAAGGACCAATCCTGCTCGCGTTTGCCAAAGAGGATCCAGGTGCCGCTGCCAGGGTCATCAGGGATTTCGCCAAAGAGCACAGCGCTCTGCAGGCGGTATCGCTGTCAACCGGCGGGCAATTATTGCCAGCGACGGATCTCGAGATGTTGGCAGACCTGCCAACCGTGGATCGAGCGCGCGCAATGCTGCTCGGCGTCATGATCGCACCGATGAGCCAATTGGCACGGACTCTCGCTGAACCTTCCGCGATGCTCGCACGGACTTTGTCCGCGCGTGGCAGCCAGGAAGCGGCGTAAACCTGGATGAAATTTACCTGACTCAGGAATTATATTTAGAGGAAATAGTGAAATGGCACTGTCAAATAAGGATCTGCTCAAAGAGTTGAGCGCGAAGCCAATCATGGAAGTTGTTGAACTCGTCAAAATGCTCGAAGACGAGTGGGGCGTGTCCGCGGCCGCACCGGTAGCTGTTGCTGCAGGTCCCGCCGCAGGCGGCGATGCGGGTGAAGCAGCGGCTCAGAAAGACGAATTCGACGTCGTTCTGACGAGCTTTGGTCAGGCCAAAGTTGGCGTCATCAAGGCCGTCCGCACGATCACCGGACTTGGTTTGAAGGAAGCCAAGGACACGGTTGAAGGCGTCCCTTCAACGATCAAGGAAGGCGTATCACAAGGCGAAGCAGAAGAGATCAAGAAGCAGCTTGAAGAAGCGGGCGCTTCTGTAGAGCTCAAGTAACGTTCTTGCATTCTCTTCTGGCAAGGACCCGGCGGTCCACAAGTCGGGCAAGCAGCCAGTCGATATTCGGCTGGTTGCTTGCGCGCATCTGTAACTAACGAGGAATCTCTCGAATGGCTTATTCATTCACCGAGAAAAAACGAATCCGCAAAAATTTCGGCAAACGTCCAACAATCCTGGACGTACCGTACCTGTTGTCGATTCAGGTCAATTCATATCGCAAATTTCTACAGACTGACAAGTCGATCGAAGATCGCAATGATATTGGCCTGCATGCGGCATTCAAGTCAGTATTCCCGATCGTCAGCTATTCGGGTAACGCGGCGCTCGAGTATGTGAGCTACCGTCTCGGCACACCGGTATTCGACGTCAAGGAATGCCAGATGCGCGGTCTGACCTACGCGGCCCCGATCCGCGTGCTCGTACGCCTCATCATTTATGACAGAGAAGCGAGCGGCACGCCGAAGCCCGTCAAGGACATTCGTGAGCAAGAAGTCTATCTCGGTGAAATGCCGCTGATGACTGATCATGGCACGTTTGTCATCAATGGTACCGAGCGCGTCATCGTGTCTCAGTTGCACCGCTCGCCTGGCGTTTTCTTCGATCACGACAAGGGCAAGACGCATAGCTCGGGCAAACTGCTGTTTTCTGCGCGCATCATTCCCTACCGTGGTTCATGGCTTGACTTCGAATTCGATCCGAAGGACTCGGTCTTTGCGCGCATTGACCGTCGCCGCAAGCTGCCGGTGACAATCATTCTGCGTGCGCTGGATATGAACAACGAAGAAATGCTCGATTTGTTCTTCGACACGAACGATTTTTACCTGTCTGGAAAAGACATTAAGATGGGCCTGGTGCCTGAACGCCTGCGAGGTGATACCGCGACGTTTGATATCAAACTGGGCCGCAAGCTCATCGTCGAGGAGGGTCGACGTATTACGGCCAAGCATGTCCAAGACATGAAAAAGTCTACGGTCAAAAAGCTTGTCGTGCCGGCCGAGTACCTTGAGGGCAAGATCCTGGCTCACGATGTCGTCGATACAGAGACCGGAGAGCTGCTAGCTCCCGCAAACGGGGAATTGACAGCCGAGCTTATCGAATCCCTGATTGCCGCTGGTATAGAGCACATTCGTACATTGTTTGTAAATGACCTCGATCGCGGTCCATTTATATCGAACACACTTAGAATCGATCCATCGACGACACGCCTCGAGGCACTGGTCGAGGTCTACCGCATGATGCGACCGGGCGAACCTCCTACCAAGGAGGCGGCTGAGAACCTGTTTCAAAACCTGTTCTTCAATCCAGATCGCTACGACCTGTCGGGCGTCGGGAGGATGAAATTCAACCGTCGCGTTGGTCGTGACACGTCGGAAGGCAGCGGCGTACTCAATAAGGATGACATCCTGGCGGTGCTGAAGACGCTGGTCGACATTCGCAATGGATTCGGCACGGTTGACGACATCGACCATCTTGGTAACCGCCGCGTTCGTAGTGTTGGTGAAATGGCTGAAAACGCATTCCGCGTCGGCCTGGTTCGTGTAGAGCGCGCCGTGAAGGAGCGCCTGACACAGGCCGAGACCGAAGGCTTGATGCCGCAGGAGATGATCAATGCGAAGCCGGTCGCTGCAGCCGTCAAAGAATTCTTTGGCTCCAGCCAGCTATCGCAGTTTATGGATCAAAACAACCCGTTGTCGGAAGTCACTCACAAACGCCGTGTATCGGCGCTAGGCCCCGGTGGACTGACCCGAGAGCGTGCAGGTTTTGAGGTTCGCGATGTGCATCCAACACATTACGGCCGTGTCTGCCCGATTGAGACGCCCGAAGGGCCAAATATCGGCCTGATTAACTCACTCGCGGTCTATGCGAGAACGAATGCGTACGGTTTCCTCGAAACGCCCTATCGAAAGGTCACGAAGAGCAAGGCGACGACGGAGATTGAGTACCTTTCCGCGATCGAGGAAAGCCAGTTCGTCATTGCGCAGGCGAATGCGGAGCTGGACAAGAACGGCAAATTCACTGAAACCTTGGTATCGGTTCGCCACAAAAATGAATTCACGTTGTCGAATCCCGCGGATATCGATTACATGGATGTCAGTCCGCGTCAGATTGTATCGGTGGCTGCCTCGTTGATTCCGTTTCTCGAGCACGATGATGCGAACCGCGCACTCATGGGCTCGAATATGCAACGTCAGGCGGTGCCGACACTGCGTTCGGAAGCACCACTTGTCGGTACGGGCATGGAGCGTATTGTCGCTATCGATTCGGGCGTGACTGTTATTGCTCGTCGAGGAGGTATTGTGGATTCGGTCGATGCGTCGCGAATCGTCGTGCGCGTGAACGATGATGAGACGAGTGCCGCCGAGCCGGGTGTCGATATTTACAACCTGACTAAGTACACACGATCGAATCAAAATACCTGCATCAATCAGCGACCGCTCGTAAAAGCGGGCGACAAGATTGCAAACACCGATGTGCTTGCGGACGGGCCGTCGACGGATATGGGTGAACTGGCGCTGGGTCAAAACCTGCTCGTCGCGTTCATGCCGTGGAACGGGTACAACTTTGAAGACTCGATCCTTATTTCTGAGCGTGTCGTTATTGAGGATCGCTTCACCACAATTCACATCGAGGAATTGCAGTGCGTTGCACGTGATACGAAACTTGGATCGGAGGACATTACGTCCGACATCCCGAATGTCGGTGACGCCGCACTGGCGAAGCTCGACGAGTCGGGCATCGCGTACATTGGTGCCGAAGTTAAGGCGAGCGACATCCTGGTCGGCAAGGTTACGCCGAAGGGTGAAACGCAGCTAACGCCGGAGGAAAAGCTCCTGCGTGCAATTTTCGGCGAAAAAGCATCCGATGTTAAAGACACGTCGCTGCGGGTGCCGCCAGGAATGGATGGTACGGTCATTGACGTTCGCGTGTTTACGCGCGATGGCGTCGAGAAAGACCTGCGTGCGCTGACAATCGAGAAATCCGAGCTTGAAAGCGTCCGCAAAGATCTGGATGACACATTGCGGATCCTCGAAGAGGATATCTACGAACGTGTCGAGCGCATGCTGACAAACAAGATGGCGCAAGGTGGGCCAGATAAGCTCAAATCCGGATCAAAGATCACAAAGGCGTACCTCGACGAGGTGCCGCGTGAGCAATGGTTCGAAATTCGCCTGAAAAATGACGATGCGAATGAGCAGTTGCAGCGTGCATTCGAGCGTCTCAACGCACAACGCGAGGAATTCGACAGTCGCTTCGAAGAAAAGAAGACCAAGATTACGGCGGGTGACGATCTTGCGCCGGGCGTGCTGAAAATGGTCAAAGTCTACCTGGCAGTTAAGCGGCGTATCCAACCGGGCGACAAGATGGCCGGCCGTCACGGTAACAAGGGCGTGATCTCAACGATTGTGCCCGTCGAGGACATGCCGTACCTCGAAGACGGTACGCCTATCGATATCGTACTTAATCCCCTGGGTGTTCCGTCGCGCATGAACGTCGGTCAGGTGCTGGAAACGCATCTCGGTTGGGCCGCGAAGGGTCTGGGCAAGAAAATTGACGCTATGCTCAAGGCTCAGGAATCGACCGCAAAGATTCGTCAGTTCCTCGAAGCGGTCTATAACCAGACGGGAGGTCGTACCGAAGACATCAAGTCGTTCAACGACGAAGAAGTCATCGAATTAGCCCAAAACCTGACCAATGGTGTGCCGACGGCGACGCCCGTGTTTGACGGGGCGACTGAAGACGAGATCAAGGGTCTGCTCAGACTGGCCGATCTCGCGGATACGGGTCAGTCGAGTTTGTTCGATGGTCGGACCGGCGATAAATTTGATCGCGAGATCACGGTTGGATACATGTACATGCTCAAGCTCAATCATCTTGTTGACGATAAAATGCATGCGCGTTCGACCGGTCCTTACAGCTTGGTTACGCAGCAGCCACTTGGTGGTAAAGCACAGTTCGGTGGCCAACGCTTCGGTGAGATGGAGGTCTGGGCGCTTGAAGCCTACGGTGCGGCGTACACATTACAAGAAATGCTAACGGTCAAGTCGGACGACGTGCAGGGGCGAACCAAGATGTATAAGAACATCGTCGACGGTGAACATGAAATGGATGCCGGTATGCCGGAATCGTTCAATGTTCTGGTTAAGGAGATTCGGTCTCTGGGTATCAACATTGAGCTGGAGACAGACTAATGAAAGATCTGCTGAGGTTGTTTAAGTATCAGAATCCGGTTGACGACTTCGAGGCAATTCGCATCGGCCTGGCGTCGCCCGACATGGTGCGATCGTGGTCGTTCGGTGAGGTGAAAAAGCCTGAGACGATTAACTATCGGACGTTCAAACCTGAACGTGATGGCCTGTTTTGCGCCAAGATTTTTGGCCCGATCAAAGACTACGAGTGCCTGTGCGGTAAGTACAAGCGCCTCAAGCATCGTGGCGTAGTCTGCGAGAAGTGCGGCGTGGAGGTCACACAGACCAAGGTTCGGCGTGAGCGTATGGCACACATCGAGCTTGCGAGCCCGGTAGCACACATATGGTTCCTGAAATCACTGCCGTCACGCATCGGCCTGATGTTGGATATGACGCTCCGCGAGATCGAGCGCGTGCTTTATTTCGAGGCCTTCGTAGTCGTCGAACCCGGTATGACCGAGCTCGAGCGTGGCCAGTTGTTGACCGATGAAATGTACCTCGATGCACTGGAGCAGTACGGCGACGAATTCGACGCTCGAATGGGTGCTGAAGCCGTACGCGAAATGCTCACGACAATCGACCTGCATAGAGAAGTTTTGAAGGTTCGTGACGACATCGATGCAACGCGTTCGGAAACCAAGATCAAGCGTCTGTCGAAGCGCCTCAAGCTGCTCGAGTCTTTTATCGAGTCGGGCAATAAGCCTGAGTGGATGGTGCTGACTGTCTTGCCAGTGCTGCCGCCGGATCTGCGCCCGCTGGTACCGCTGGACGGTGGCCGGTTTGCAACGTCTGATCTCAACGATCTGTATCGTCGCGTCATCAATCGCAACAACCGGCTGCGTCGGCTGCTGGAACTCAATGCGCCGGATATTATTGTGCGCAACGAAAAACGTATGTTGCAGGAGTCGGTTGACGCGCTGCTCGATAACGGCCGTCGTGGCCGTGCGATCACGGGCACGAACAAGCGTCCGCTGAAATCGCTCGCCGATATGATCAAGGGCAAGCAAGGCCGTTTTCGCCAGAATCTGCTCGGCAAGCGTGTGGACTACTCCGGTCGTTCGGTCATCGTGGTTGGCCCTACGCTGAAGTTGCATCAGTGTGGTTTGCCCAAGAAGATGGCTCTGGAACTCTTCAAGCCATTCATCTTCTCGAAATTACAGCTGCGCGGTGAGGCAACAACGATTAAGGCGGCCAAACGCCTTGTTGAGCGTGAGGGCGCCGAAGTCTGGGATATTCTCGAAGAGGTCATTCGTCAGCACCCGGTTCTCCTGAACCGTGCGCCGACGCTGCACCGACTCGGTATCCAGGCATTCGAGCCCGTGCTGATTGAAGGTAAGGCTATTCAGTTGCACCCGCTCGTATGTACGGCATTTAACGCTGACTTTGACGGTGATCAGATGGCCGTACATGTGCCGCTGTCGATAGAAGCGCAGCTCGAGGCACGTGCGTTGATGATGTCGACCAACAACATTTTGTCGCCTGCCAACGGCGATCCGATCATCGTGCCGTCACAGGACGTTGTCCTGGGGCTCTATTATATGACCCGCGAGCGTGTCAACGCGAAGGGTGAAGGCATGATGCTCACCGACGTGGACGAGGCGCGTCGCGCCTATGAAAGTGGCGCTGCTGAATTGCAGGCGAGAGTCAAGGTGCGTGTACGCGTGCTGGAAACAGACGAAGACGGAACGACGGTGTCGGTCAACAGGGTCGTCGATACGACGATCGGCCGATCGCTGATGTCGGAGATATTGCCGGAAGGACTCGATTTTCAACTTGTCAATCAGACGATGTCGAAGAAGGCGATATCGGGCGTCATCAACGCCTGCTACCGCCAGCTCGGGCTTAAGAAAACCGTCGTATTCGCGGATCGCTTGATGTACATGGGCTTCCGTTTCGCGACGATATCCGGTATCTCGATCGGCATTAACGACATGGTTGTGCCGGAGAATAAACAGGAAATTCTGGACATCGCCGAAGCTGAAGTCAAAGAAATACAGGACCAGTATGCGTCGGGGCTGGTGACAGAAGGCGAACGTTATAACAAGGTCGTCGATATCTGGTCGCGTACTAATGATCAGGTCGCGAAAGCCATGATGGACAGGCTTGGAAAGGAAATAGTTACAAACTCCAGCGGCGAGCGCGTGGAACAGGAGTCATTCAACTCGATTTACATGATGGCTGACTCCGGTGCTCGTGGATCGGCTGCACAGATCAGGCAGCTGGCTGGAATGCGAGGTCTTATGGCCAAGCCTGACGGCTCGATCATCGAGACGCCGATCACCGCGAATTTTCGCGAGGGACTCGACGTATTGCAGTATTTTATCTCGACACACGGTGCTCGCAAGGGGCTGGCTGATACAGCGCTCAAAACGGCTAACTCCGGGTATCTGACACGTCGACTCGTTGATGTTGCACAAGATCTCGTCGTAACCGAAGTGGACTGCGAGACCCGCAACGGCGTGGCGATGTCTCCGATCGTTGAGGGAGGCGATATCGTCGAACCATTGCGTGAGCGCGTACTGGGCAGGGTACTGGCCGAACCCGTGCTGCTTCCGGGTACCGACAAGGTTGCATTTGATGCCGGTACAATGCTCGACGAAGAGACCGTCGCGCAGCTCGAAGAGATGTCGATCGACCACGTTATGGTGCGTTCGCCTATCACCTGTGAAATTCGCTACGGCATTTGTTCTCAGTGCTATGGACGGGACCTCGCTCGCGGTAATCGCATCAACATCGGCGAGGCTGTTGGCGTTATTGCTGCACAGTCAATCGGTGAGCCAGGCACGCAGCTTACGATGCGCACGTTTCACATCGGTGGTGCCGCGTCACGGTCGGCCGCGGCGAACAACATCGAAATCAAGTCGAACGGTATCGCCAAGCTCAAGAACATCAAGACGGTTGCTCATCACAAGGGATACCTCGTTGCAGTGTCACGCTCAGGTGAAATTTCGGTGATCAACGAACAGGGTCGCGAACGCGAGCGCTACAAGGTGCCTTATGGTGCGAAAATTACGATTGCCAATGACGATGAAGTCAAGCAGGGACAGGTAGTTGCAAACTGGGATCCACATACTCACCCGGTTGTTACCGAGGTTGCGGGCAGGCTCAGGTTCGATGACTTTATCGATGGCGTGACAGTGTCGGAGCAGGTCGACGAGTTTACGGGCCTGACAAGTATCGTCGTTCTTGATCCGAAGAGCCGCGGCGGTTCGGGCAAGGACTTGCGACCTGTCGCGCGACTTGTCGATGACAACGACGAAGATATCTTCTTTTCGAATACCGAGATTCCGGCAGTCTATGCGTTGCCGGCGGGCGCAATCATCACCATGGGCGACGGTGTGAAAGTCTCGGTCGGTGATGTCATTGCACGTATTCCCCAGGCATCATCGAAGACCAGGGACATTACGGGTGGCTTGCCGCGTGTTGCCGATTTATTCGAAGCCAGGAAGCCAAAAGAACCGGCAATCATGGCCGAACATACGGGTACCGTCAGTTTCGGCAAAGAAACGAAGGGCAAACGCCGCCTCGTCATCACTGATGAGACAGGTGAGAGCTATGAGGAGTTAATTCCTAAATGGCGCCATCTGAACGTATTCGAGGGCGAGCAGGTCGTTAAAGGTGAAATCATCGCTGATGGCGAGCCGAACCCCCACGATATTTTGCGACTGCGCGGTGTCGAGGAACTCGCCGAATACCTGGTTCGCGAGATACAGGACGTCTACCGACTGCAAGGCGTAAAGATTAATGACAAGCACATAGAAGTGATCATCCGGCAGATGCTTAGGAAGATCATCGTGAAGAGTGCTGGCGACAGCACCTACCTGCGCGGTGAGCAAATTGACAAAGCGCGCTTTCACGAGGCGGTTGAACAGCTCAAGATCCAGGGCAAAGAGCTGCTCACGGCTGAACCCGTGCTACTGGGCATCACCAAGGCATCACTTGCAACTGAGTCGTTCATTTCGGCGGCGTCATTCCAGGAGACAACACGTGTTCTTACCGAAGCCGCCGTGCGCGGTCTTCGCGACGATCTGCGTGGACTCAAGGAGAACGTTATCGTTGGTCGCCTGATTCCCGCGGGTACTGGGTTCGCGCATCATGCCGAGCGCCGGCGTACGCGCGAGCAAGACCTTGCCGATGAGTTGCAGCAACTCGATGCAGCTCAGGCAGCAGCCGAGGCAGCGGCCAAGGCAGAGTTAGAGGCAGAGGGTCAGACCGAGTCTGCTGGTGAGGGTGTCGAGACCGCGGTTGCAGGCACCGACGCATTGGCTGTCGGGTTGACTGCGGCCGCTGATCATGATGCGGCTCCGGAGGGCGTCGAGGAAGCGTCAGCGGACGTTTGAAATCAATGCCTTAGAAGCCCTTACCGGGCTGACAGTGGACTACCTTGACAGCGACGAGTTTGCGTCTCTACAATGCCCGCCCTTGACTTCAGGGCCAGCCTGTAGCGGGTCTCGATGTCTTGGGATAAGCATAGAAAAAGGCTTATGCATCTTTGCTTAAGCCGTAGTAACGGTACTCGACGTCTGAACCCAATGGGGTTTGGGGTTTGGGTATAGGGTTTAGGGGATGATTTTGTTTGGTCCTTATCCCTTATCCCATATCCCTTATCCCGTAAGGAAAGCAGGTTAGCGTACACGTGTCCTTCCAAGTGGTTGACCCCCAGGATTGGTTTGTTCAGCGCATATGCAAGGGCGCGTGCGGCGTGCACTCCGACG
>JADFNV010000013.1 GCA_022563195.1 Pseudomonadota bacterium | reverse complement strand
TCTCGCTGTCCCTGCTCCGCTCAGATTCGACGACGCTCGACGAGCCACCGTATCGTGGGCGCCCTCCCATCTTCGTCGGGCCGACGGGCGGAATGTTCTTCGCAAGACTCAGCAGGGGCGCGGTATCGGGTGTTTGCTCGCGCGTCGTCCGGAGCGCTGCGACGCAGGACGCCCAAGCAAGCGGAGGCCGATGCGAGCGAGGCAGGACGCCGAGCGAGGTTAAGCGCGAGCGAATACCCGGGACCGTGCCCGTGCATTGGTTTCGCGGCTTCCTACAGGTAGAGCACCGCGGCTACGCGTCGGCTTTCAGCAATCAGAACATTGAAGGTGCGGGCGGCGGCCGGCGTGTCCATCACTTCGAGGCCAACACCACGGCGGGCCAGCGCAAACACGAGATCCCGCGGCGGCAGGATGTACTTGTTGCCGGTGCCCAGGACGATCAACTCGGGGCCTGTCTCGAGCAGCAACGCCAAATCGTTTTCGACTAACGCCTCTATGGGCCTGTGAATCCAGCCGTCGAGGATACCGTCGTTCGTCAACGCGATCGTTTGCGTCCAGCTCTGGTCGCCGATACGGATTTCCTGGTCCGACACGCTGCGAATGGTCACGGCTGTCGATGATTCAAGTGTGAATTTCAATTCCTGTTTCCGTTACCATCAGCGTCACCACGCATCATACAAAGCCCGTGTCGATCCGCAATCCTTGTGACGAAATCCCATGATAAATCCACCGCGATCGTCGTTTTGCCCGCAGTCGGTGGCGGGCGCCTGCAGGATGCCAATTTACGTGCCTGGTTATCGCGATCCACATTGCAGATAAGGTCGCAACCCACGGAGATACTCGAATGTGTCGTCAGCGCGATCCATTTACCGTATCCGATCGACGGACTGGCCTCATTGCGACTGTGGGGACAAACAAGTGATCAACCGACGGTGTGGATCGCTGCGGCGGATCCGATCTATCTCGAACCACGTCTCGATCATATTTGCCTGCACGCGTTGGGCGGTCACGATGTGCCAGCGTCGCATCTGCGAACTCTATTCGGTCATTTGCAGCAATCACTGACAGACGGAAGCCGGTTTGGATTCATTCAAATCGGTTCCTACGGCTATTTGCGCTCCGATGAGCCGATAGCGACAGCCCGATCATCTGCCAATGTGGTCGATCAACTACCGCCAAACGATTTCATGCCGTCAGGCACTGGGTCGGCTGACTACCGCCGGCTGATAGGCGAAGTCGAAATGGCTTTGCACGATCACGACGTGAACCTGAAACGACAGGCGGAAGGGCGGCACCCGATCAACTCCTTATGGTTGTGGGGCGGTGGATTCGCCCCGGAGCAGCAAGCGGAGCCATGTCCGCCGTTATTTGCGGACGACCCGCTGACGAAAGGCTATTGGCACAGCAGATCCGGCGTCGTCGATTCATGGCCCGGCTCGATCGCGGCCTGCCTGGACGCATGCGATGCCGGCTTTGTAGCGGTGCCTGCATTCGATGCTGACGATGTCGAAGCCTTGCAAGAGTGCTTGCGCGAGTTGCGCGCAGCGTTGCATGCGCGACGCCTGAGTCGGCTCGCATTGTTTTTCCGTGACGGCGTTGAGGCAGACGTACTGCGCACGCACGCCTGGCGATTCTGGCGCCGCACCGCACCGGTCCTGAATTGATGTCATTGCGCGCCATACGGCCAATCGTTACACGGACGGTGCCGGAGCCAGCCGTCTTATCCGAATTGTCCATGCTGGATCCCGTGCACGCACGGCTGTATGCCACGCGCGGCGTAACGACGGCGGCACAGCTCGACTACGGTCTTGCGGGACTTGCGCCAGTGAGCCTGCTCGATAACATCGACGCCGGTGTCGAATTGCTGCTGGGCAAACGCGAACAGCGAATCATTGTCATCGGCGATTTCGACGTCGATGGGGCAACGAGCACGGCACTCATGTTGCGCTGTCTGCGCGCCTATGGCTTCGCGGACGTCGGCTACCTGGTTCCAAACCGATTCGAATATGGCTATGGACTGACGCCCGAAATCGTAGGTGTTGCCGCAGATCGCGAACCCGCACTGATAGTGACGGTCGACAATGGCGTTTCGAGTATCGCCGGTGTGCGCGATGCGCAGGCGCAAGGTATCCCGGTACTCGTAACGGATCACCACCTGCCCGGCACGGAATTGCCGGCTGCCGAGGTGATTGTCAATCCCAATCTTGCCGGCAGCAAATTTCCGAGTCGCAACCTTGCAGGCGTCGGTGTCGCTTTTTACCTGATGGCGGCACTGGGTCGCGTGCTCGAGCAAGATGGGCAGCAAGGTGCCGCGAAGATTCCTGCGCGCTATCTCGATCTGGTCGCGTTGGGCACCGTCGCCGACGTCGTGCCGCTCGACCACAATAACCGCATCCTTGTCCAGCAGGGCCTCAGTCGCATACGCAAAGGCATGGCGGTCGCCGGGATTCGCGCGCTGCTGACGCAATCAGGGCGGCAACTGTCACGGACGGTCAGTACCGACCTTGGGTTCGTCGCGGGGCCACGTATCAATGCCGCCGGCAGACTCGATGACATGTCGGTAGGAATCGAGTGCCTGCTGACTGATGACGACGCGTCGGCTCAGCAGTACGCGCGCCAGCTCGATAAGATCAACAAGGAGCGTCGCGAGATCGAAGCGACGATGCGTGAGCAGGCGTTCGCCTACGTCGAATCGCTAACGGCACAAAAATGGCCGTCTTGCGTTTGCGTTTACGAAGAATCCTGGCATCAGGGCGTCGTTGGACTCATCGCGTCGCGCGTCCGGGAACGGTGTCACCGACCCGTCATCGCCTTTGCACGCGAAACCGAAGGATTTTTGAAAGGATCCGCTCGCTCGATTCCGGGCGTGCATGTGCGCGACCTGCTGGAAGCCGTCTCGAGCATGCATCCCGATTTAATCGTTCGCTTCGGCGGTCACGCGATGGCAGCAGGGCTGACGATTGCCGAAGACCACTACCAGGACTTTGCGACGGCAGTTTCCGACCAGCTCGATCGTCTGTATCCCGAGGCCGACTTCAGTGGTGCGATTGTCAGCGACGGCGTGCTGCCCGAATCGGCGTTCTGTCTGCAGTTCGCGAAATCATTGCGTGAGGCCGGACCCTGGGGATCGGGATTTCCCGAACCTCTGTGGAATGGTGACTTTACGATTCTTGAGCAGCGCACCGTGGGTGAGAACCATCTCAAGCTGCGAGTCCGTCGCGCCGATGGCGGCGCTGCCGTCGATGCGATTGCGTTCAACCAGGCTGGCCCGTCGTATCGCGGCGTCGTGCAGCTCGCGTACAGGTTGGACGTCAACGAGTTTCGCGGCGTCGAAACGCCACAATTGGTCGTCGAACAAATATCCGCATTGGAAAACGCGGCTGCGTGATAAGATCGCGCGTCGTCCGCGCCTGAACCAGCAGAACAAACCATGGAAACGAGCTCCATCAAACAGACAATCGTCGATCTCGCTGAACGCACCACCGCGTTGAGGGGGTATCTTTGACTACGATGGCAAAGCGGAACGACTGACCGAAGTTCAGCGCGAGCTCGAACAACCCGACGTCTGGAATAAGCCCGAACGCGCGCAGGCTTTGGGCCAGGAACGCGCGCAGCTCGATCTGATTGTCGACGTTATCGACAAATTGACGTCAGGACTCGACGATGCCGAGCAGTTGTTGACGCTGGCTATCGATGAAGACGATTCTGACACGGTCGACGAAGTTGTCGCCGATCTCAAAGACCTGGAACAGCAACTTGCCGGCCTGGAATTTCGCCGCATGTTTTCCGGGGAGATGGACGGCAATAACGCTTACCTCGATATTCAATCGGGTGCCGGTGGCACCGAGGCACAGGACTGGGCCGAGATGATCTTGCGCATGTACCTGCGCTGGGCCGAAGCACACGGCTTCAAAACAGACGTGATCGAGGCGTCGGCGGGTGAAGTTGCCGGTATCAAAAGTGCGACCGTGCACGTGGTCGGTGAGTATGCCTATGGTTGGCTGCGGACCGAGACCGGCGTGCACCGGCTCGTACGAAAGTCTCCATTTGATGCTGGCAATCGCAGGCACACGTCTTTCGCCTCCGTGTTCGTCGCCCCCGAAGTCGATGACGACATCGACATAGAAATGAATCCATCCGACCTGCGAATCGATGTTTACCGCGCCAGCGGCGCGGGTGGCCAGCATGTCAATCGAACCGAGTCGGCCGTGCGCATCACGCACCTGCCCACAAATATCGTCGTGCAGTGCCAGAACGACCGCTCGCAGCACAAGAACAAGGCGAGCGCGATGAGCCAGCTCAAGGCGAAACTGTATGAGTTTGAAATGCAGAAGCGTCGCGCCGAAGCATCGATTGTGGAGGCGAACAAGGCGGATGTCGGATGGGGCAGTCAGATTCGCTCCTACGTTCTCGATCAGAGTCGCATCAAGGATTTGCGTACCGGCGTCGAAACCGGTAACACTCAAGCTGTGCTCGACGGTGGCCTCGACGAATTCATTGAAGCCAGTCTTAAACAAGGGCTCTAATGGCAGACGACAGCAAGCTCATCGCCGAACGACGGCGCAAGCTCGACGCAATTCGCGAGCAAGGCAATGCGTTTCCAAACGATTTTCGTCGCAATTCCCTGGCCGAAGAGTTGCACAAGACCTACGACGCCCAGGACGATGAGACTTTACGCGCGGCGCAAATAGAGGTTGCTGTCGCAGGACGCATGATGTTCAAGCGCGTCATGGGCAAGGCGAGCTTCATTAAATTGCAGGATCGTTCCGGTCAAATTCAGGTGCGACTCGAGCGCGATAAGCTGGCTGAGGGTCGTTACCAGGACTTCAAGAAATGGGATGTTGGCGACATCGTCGCAGCATCAGGCACGCTGTTTCGGACCAAGACTGGCGAGCTGACGGTCAGGGCGGACGAGCTGCGCATGCTGACGAAGTCGTTGCGCCCGCTCCCCGAAAAATTCCACGGTCTTTCAGACCAGGAAACACGATATCGGCAACGTTACGTCGACCTGATCATGAACGAGGGCAGCCGCAACGTTTTCCGCACGCGATCGGCCATCGTCGCCTATATTCGCGCATTCCTCGATTCCCAGGATTATCTTGAAGTCGAAACGCCGATGATGCAGACGACGCCGGGCGGCGCGATTGCGCGCCCGTTCACAACGCATCACAATGCGCTCGATATGACCCTGTATTTGCGGATCGCTCCCGAGTTGAATCTCAAGCGGCTCATTGTCGGAGGCTATGAGCGCGTCTACGAGATCAATCGAAGTTTCCGCAATGAAGGTGTGTCAACGCAGCATAATCCCGAATTCACGATGCTGGAACTCTACCGGGCCTATGCCGACTACGAAGACCTGATCGACATGGTCGAGGCGCTGCTGCTCGGCATGGCGCAATCAGTACTCGGTAACGCGAGCGTTCGATACCAGGGCGAAGAGTTCGACTTTTCGCAGCGGTTTGCACAGTTGACGATTGCCGAAGTGATTGCGAAGTTCAATCCTGATATCGAACCATCGAAATTGCGAGATCGGGACTATCTCGTCGGCATTTGTGACAAGCTGGGTATCACGGTCAAGGACAGTTACGGACCCGGTAAACTGCAGATCGAAATTTTCGAAAAGACAGGCGAGGAGCATCTGCGCCAGCCGACCTTCATTACACAGTACCCGATTGAGGTCTCACCATTGTCTCGACGCAATGACGAGGATTCGTTTCTGGCAGACCGATTCGAGTTCTTCATCGCCGGACGCGAAATTGCCAACGGCTTTTCGGAGCTTAACGATCCCGAGGACCAGGCCGAGCGATTCCGCGCTCAGGCCGCCAGTCGCGATGCCGGCAACGACGAGGCGATGGCATACGATCACGATTACGTGCGCGCGCTCGAGTACGGCATGCCGCCGACTGCCGGCATCGGCATCGGAATCGACCGACTCGTCATGTTGTTTACCGACTCTGCGTCGATTCGCGACGTATTGCTGTTCCCGCATATGCGACCCGAAGTCTTCGACTAGCCCACGCCCGGAGCCCCACACGGCGGGCGATTTCCGGGCGACGCAGCACCGCGAACGGGCTATTCCTCTCCCTCATGGCTCGCTGCGCTGCGCTTTACTTCGGTCGAAGAACATCCCGCCCACGGTGCTGCATATCACTGCCGTCGATACGCGTCCCGCCCGCGGCCTGGTACGGCTCGGCAGGGGCGCGGTATCGGTGTGTTTGCTCGCGCGTCGTCCGGAGCGCTGCGACGCAGGACGCCCAAGCAAGCGCAGGCCGATGCGAGCGAGGCAGGACGCCGAGCGAGGTTAAGCGCGAGCAAATACCCGGTGACGTGCCCGTGTCGGGGCCGCCGTGCAGCTTGTGTCGTCAAAGATAGTCCAGCGGTATGTGCGTCAATGCGGCCGAACCCACCGTCAGTGCTTCTTCCGACTTGTCGACGGGGACGACGGCGAGCAGGTCGTTGCCGATGGCATTGACGACTTCGCCGACGGAACGCTCGCCATGCGAGACTTTGTCGCCCGCGGCGACCGGTTCTGCCGATTCGAATCGCAGACAGCGGCGTTTGGTCGCGCCGCGATAGTGCGTGCGCGCGACAACTTCCTGGCCCGTGTAACAACCCTTGTCGAAACTGATCGCGCCGAGCAGGTCCAGGTTCAGCATGTGCGGCGTGAATTTTTCGGACTGATTTCGCCAGATTTCAACGATGCCAGTCCGCAGGTTCTCGCGCAGCCAGTCATCAACCGTGGTCTCGATGCCGAGTTTCTCCAGAGTCGCGGCCTGCACGTCAAATTGAACCTTCGACCGAAATCGGAACATTGTCAGGCGTTGGATGACCTCGTCAGCAATTTCGGACGGCAATGTCATCGTGTAGCCGCTGTCAACGGCTACCACGTTCATCAGGCAAATAACGCGGCCTTTGGGGTTACACCACGCCGTTCTCACCGGATCAGTACCGGCCAGGGTCGCGAGATCGATGGTCAGTTGACCTTGCAGGAAGTCGAAAGCGTCGTCGCCGCCCGTGACTATTTCGGAGTAAGGTGTATCTGGCATCTCGAACTCACTGTATTAATGTGACGCAGGTCATCTCCCGATCATGCAGGTCGATGCCGTGTCTGGCATAATTTCACCATGACTGGCAAGGATACAGACAATAGGGTCGATTTCCGCGATGCCAACCCCGATAAGGCGTCATATGAGTAATTCCGACCGGCCACTGTCACCACACATCTCGATCTACCGTTGGCCGATTACGATGACGCTGTCAATCCTGCACCGGGCAACCGGCGTGGCGCTGTCCATTGGTCTGATCGTATTCGCCTGCTGGCTGGTCAGTGCAGCGGCGGGCGCGGCTGACTACGCGCGCTTCGCAGACCTGATGTCGACGCTGATCGGCCGCCTGCTCCTGATTGGCTGGAGTTATGCGTTCGCCTTTCACCTTGCGAATGGAATTCGTCATCTCTTCTGGGATACGGGTCGCGGATTCGAGATGCGTCAGGCCAATGCCTCCGCCTGGTTCGTACTCGTCGCCTCGGTCGCGATGACGGCGGGTTTCTGGATGGTCCTGGCATGAGTCTGCGCACGCCGATGGCCAGTGTTTTGGGCTTGGGAACGGCTAAGGACGGGACCGGCGACTGGTGGGGGCAACGAGTCTCGGCCGTGGCGCTGATCTTGCTCGGGCTGTGGTTCGCCGTATCCATTGCCAGTCTGCAAAACTTTGAACATGCGAGTGCGATCGGTTTTATTGCCAAGCCCCTCAACAGCGTGCTGTTGTCGTTGTTTTGCGCGACCCTTGCTTATCATTCCTGCCTGGGCGTGCAGGTGGTCGTCGAGGATTACGTCCACATGTCATGGATCAAGGTCACGTCGCTTGTGGCATCGCGATTCGCTCACGTTTTCGTGGCGATCGTCTCGGTGTACGCGATATTAAAAATTGGACTGGGCGCATGAGTGACTACGACTTCATCGAGCATAGCTACGACGTCGTCGTCATCGGTGCCGGAGGCGCGGGGTTGCGAGCGACATTGGGCCTGGCGCAGACCGGATTCCAGACAGCCTGTGTGACCAAGGTGTTTCCGACTCGCAGTCACACCGTTGCTGCTCAAGGTGGCATCAGTGCTGCACTTGGCAACATGGGCGAAGACGATTGGCGCTGGCACATGTACGACACGATCAAGGGATCCGACTGGCTCGGCGACCAGGACGCGATCGAATACATGTGCAAGGAAGCCGCGGACGCGGTGATCGAACTCGAGCACTATGGCGTGCCGTTTTCAAGGACCGAAGACGGCCGAATTTATCAACGGCCGTTTGGCGGCATGACCACGAAATTCGGCGAAGGCACGGCGCAGCGAACTTGTGCTGCCGCTGACCGGACCGGTCACGCGATGTTACATGCCTTGTATCAGCAGTCGCTGAAACATAATGCCGAATTCTTCATCGAGTATTTTGCTGTCGACCTGATAATGGAGCAGGGTGCCTGCCGCGGTATTGTCGCGATTGATCTTGCGACAGGTCGCCTGCATCGCTTTCGGTCACACCAGGTAATTCTCGCCACAGGCGGCTATGGGCGAGCCTATTTCTCCTGCACCTCGGCACATACCTGTACCGGTGACGGCAACGGCATGGTACTACGCGCCGGACTGCCTCTGCAGGACATGGAATTTGTGCAGTTTCACCCGACCGGAATTTACGGCGCTGGAATGTTAATTACCGAGGGTGTGCGAGGCGAGGGTGGCTATCTGACAAATTCCGATGGCGAGCGATTCATGGAACGCTATGCGCCGAATGCCAAGGATCTCGCGTCGCGCGACGTCGTCAGCCGGTCGATGACCATTGAAATTCGCGAGGGCCGCGGCGTCGGCGAGGACAGAGATCATATTTACTTGCATCTCGAGCACCTGGGGGCGGCGGTAATTGAAGAGCAATTGCCCGGCATTGCCGAGTCGGCGCGTATTTTCGCCGGCGTCGATGTGACCCGGAACCCGGTTCCCGTGTTGCCGACTGTGCATTACAACATGGGTGGCATTCCGGCGAATTACAAAGGCGAGGTTGTTTCGCTCGTCGACGGCGATGCCGAATGTCTTGTGCCGGGCCTGATGGCTGTCGGCGAAGCGGCGTGCGTGTCCGTGCATGGCGCCAATCGCCTCGGCTCGAACTCATTGCTTGACCTGGTCGTCTTCGGCCGTGCGGCGGCGTACCATTGTGCCGACACCATGACGCCGGGTGCGCGGCATCAGCCGTTGGGGCGCGACGCCGGGCAGAACAGCGTGCAACACATCGACAAGCTCAGACATGCCGATGGCGGTCGCTCAACTGCCGAGATTCGCCTGGAAATGCAAAAAATCATGCAAAATCACGCGGCGGTATTTCGCACGGGTGACACCTTGAATGAAGGTGTCGAGCTTCTCGTGAAGACCGCTGCCACACTGCATGACGTGCGCATCTCGGATCGTTCGCTGATCTGGAATACCGACCTGATCGAGACCATGGAACTCGAAAACCTGATGCTGAACGCGACCGCGACGATTCAGTCGGCCGCGAATCGGCTCGAAAGTCGTGGTGCGCATGCACGGGAAGATTATCCGGACCGTGACGATGAGAACTGGATGAAACACACCTTGGCTTGGTTGGATGAAAGCGGCCGTATGTCGTTCGACTATCGCCCTGTTCACCAGGAAACAATGACCGATGAGGTCGAAGCCGTACCACCGAAAGCGCGCGTGTATTAGTGGTCTATCAATATCAAATGTTGACCATCAGGAGTACAGACCTTGGCCGAATTTAGATTGCCGCAGAATTCCAGGATCCGGAAAGGCAAGCATTTCGCTGCCGCGAATGGCTCCAAAAACGTGCGCTGTTTCGCCGTGTATCGCTACGATCCCGACAGTGACGAGAATCCGCGTGTCGATACCTACGACGTTGACATGGACACCTGCGGTCCGATGGTCCTGGACGCATTGATCAAGATCAAAAATGAAATCGACTCGACGTTGACGTTCCGCCGTTCGTGCCGGGAAGGCATTTGCGGTTCCTGTTCAATGAACATTGACGGTGGCAATACGCTGGCCTGCACGCTATCGATCGATGACGTGAAAGGCAACATCAGGATCTACCCATTGCCACACATGCCTGTGATCAAGGACCTGGTTCCCGACATGAGCAATTTCTATGCGCAATACGCATCGATCAAGCCGTGGCTGCAGGCACGGACACCGCCGCCGCCCAATCACGAGCGATTGCAGAGCAAGGAGGACCAGGAACGTATCGACGAACCCGCAGCCTGTATTCTCTGTGCCTGTTGTTCGACAGCTTGCCCGAGCTACTGGTGGAACAGCGATCGCTTCCTGGGCCCCGCTGTGTTGCTGGCGGCCTATCGATGGCTTGTCGACAGCCGCGACGAGGCGACCGGTGAGCGCCTCGATGAGCTCGAGGATCCGTTCCGACTGTACCGATGCCATACGATCATGAACTGCACACAGACTTGCCCGAAAGGACTGAACCCGGCGCGGGCCATAGCCGAAACCAAGAAAATGCTCGCGGCACGACGTCATTGAAGAGTGCTTCCGCCAGAATCTAAACTCAGGTGGCAGTGCAGACGGGGAATGCGCGAGCTTGACGAGCTGTTGCTGGGCTATTTCGAACGTCACTATGGGCAGGCCGGGGACAATGAAAAAGTGGCATTTCGGTCGCTTTTGGCACTGTCGGATCCAGAGCTGGTAGGTTACCTGTTGCAGAAGGAAATACCTGCTGCGGATTTCGCCCTTGTTATCGAGCACATACTCGACAGAACTGATGCCTGAACCGTTATTGCGCGGGATCGTCATATGCAGCGGATGCATCATGATAATTCTCGGACTTGTGACGATCCTGACAATGCAGGCGAGTCTTATTATTCGACTGCCTGCATGCGTCCTCTGGCTTTTGTTCAGTGGTCGGGAATTGCTCGTGATTGTCAGCGGATATCTGCGAATCAGACGGATCCGACTGTACAGCAATGGCGAGGTCGAGCTGCGCAATAACAGCGGAGACTGGCAGGCTGCGAGGCTTGCGAACGGCAGCGTGATATTGGATGGCTTCGCTTGGCTTCGTATTGAGGCCTGTGACGGGCGAAGATCCGTCGAGCTATTGCGAGGTACATCCAGAAAAAATGAGGAGTGGCGGCGCTTACAGGTGATCAGGCGACACTTGGGGGCCGCCGTGGGAAGCTGATAACATGCCCCCCTGCGGCGCTGGCAAAAGCAGGCATTGGCACGCAGCGAATGGATGGGCGAACTGTGTCACGAAATGCGATTATTTAGAGCTTCAAGAAGAGAACTTTCGGGAGTCCTGCCAGTCTATCCCGGAGTCGAGCGCTTGTACCTTGATGACAGCGAGACACGACCGCATGTCGAATGAATCGACTGACAGGGAACTGGTCAAGCGGGTACAAAAAGGTGACAAGGGCGCGTTTGACCTGCTGGTGCTCAAATATGAGCACAAGATAGTCAACCTGGTGATGCGATATGTGCGCGACCCCGAACTGGCATTGGATATCAGCCAGGAGGCCTTCATCAAGGCTTACCGGGCGTTGCCTCGATTTCGTGGCGAAAGCGCGTTTTATACGTGGCTTTACCGGATTGCTGTGAATACCGCAAAAAACTATCTTGCGGCGCAGCGCCGACGGCCAGCGGATATTGAGCTGGACATGCAAGACCCGGAACAATACGGTTTGCACGCCAAGCTCAAAGAGACAGATACCCCGGAAGGCTTGTTACTGGGGCAGGAGTTACAAGAAACGCTGGAGCGCGCGATTACAGCATTGCCGGATGATTTGCGGACAGCGATTATCTTGCGTGAGTTGGATGGCATGTCTTATGAAGAGATTGCAGAGACGATGGACTGTCCGGTAGGAACCGTGAGGTCAAGAATCTTCAGAGCTCGTGATGCGATCGGTAAGAAAGTTGGAACCTTGATTCGATAAAGGGCGGGAACGTATGAATGATGGAATAAAAATGCAGATTTCGGCATTTGTAGATGGCGAATTGCCGGAAAACGAAGCCGAATTACTGTTGCGAAGGTTGAGTCAGGATCTGGACCTCCGCCAGCAAGCGGCTGAGTATCTGGCCATGGGCCACGCGTTGCGCGGGCATCGCAGCGTGCAGGGAGCGGACACGCTCCGCGAGCGGATCGCGGCGGCGATTGGTGACCACTCGCTGGATGAAGATTTCGACGCCATCGAACCGCCGCCTAAACCTTACCTGCGCTCGCTGGCTGGTTTCGCAATTGCTGCGAGCGTCGCTTTAGCTGCAATTCTGGGCCTGCAGCAGTTCGCGGTAGTGCCCGATCTGAACAGCCTAGTGGCAACCGAAACGATTGCGGACAGTGTCATCGAGGAGGCATACACGGTACCCGGGCAGCCGGATGGCCAGATTCTCGATTACTTCTCGCGACACAGCGCGACGATATCCGGTTCGGGCGCCAATAATATCAACGCGCGACTCGCCACGTTTCGGTCGCGTGACGTCGAGATCGTTGAGCTTGTCGAGCCTGAAGAGGCAGAAGACGCCGCCGACACGGATGTCGATTCAAGCGCAACGCCGGAGCGGCAGTCTCCTTGACCCGGACTAGTCGTGAATGATCCGGGCTAAGCTTATGAAGATCCAGCGACGATTTCTGATCGCGACCGCCAGTTTTGCATTCATCGGCCTCGCAATAGTCGCGCCTGTCGCGCTGGCGCAGGATATGAGTCCCAGCGAGTGGTTGAGAAAAATGGCCAGTGCCGTACAGACAACCAACTACGAAGGCACGGTCATTCGTATACAAAATGGCACCGCCGAAGCGTTAAAAGTCGTGCATATCGTGTCTGACGGCGTTGTTCGCGAAAAAGTGGTTGTTCAAGACGGCAACGGGCTCGAGATCATCCGCAATGGCAACGAAGTGCATTGCATACTACCGGACAAGAAATCGGTGCTTGTCGGAGAGTGGAACGATCAAAGTACGCTGTTCTCGACCCTGCCATCGAGCGATATCCGTTTCGGCGCCGAATATGACGTATCCATTGTGCGCAAAGAGCGCGTCGCGGGGCGCAAGGCGGTGATGCTTGCGATTCGCCCGCATGACAGCTACCGCTATGGACACCGGGTCTGGCTCGACATCAAGACCGGCTTTCCTCTGCAGACGAAGCTGATCGATGCCAACGGTGAAGCTATCGAGCAAGTCAGTTTCGCCGATATCACCATCGATCAGGACATCGCCCTCGGTGCGCTGACGCCGTCTTACAATACCGACGACTTTCGCTGGTACGACCAGCCGGAACGCGACGTGATCCGTGCCGTCGAAACGGATTGGAGCAGCAGCAATTTGCCGCCAGGTTTCCGTGTCATTTCGACGCAGGAATCAACGTTTCCTGGCGCCGCAGAGCTAGTGACGCATATTCTGTACAGTGACGGTTTGGCGAATGTCTCGATTTTCATTGCACCAGACACGGGCAAGAAAGTTGCAGAGCGATCACGCGTCGGTGCGTCGAGCTCATTCAGCATCGTAATCGAGGACCACGTCGTCACGGCTGTCGGTGAAGTGCCGGCGGCAACTGTCGAGCAAATCGCGAGATCCATGCAGCCAGATTAGCCGGGCCGCAATACGCGCCTGACAATGGCGCGCCTGAACTGCTATAAGTTCGTCGATGGACAACCCCACAGGTAAAATTCAAGCGTTCGTCAGCGACGAGCATGGCACCCGGGCCATCGTCGATATTGACGTCGTTGAGGTGTGCCCGAGGTGCGCCGCCGGGAAAGGTTGCGGCGCAGGCCTGTTGGCCAGTGGCGACCGTATTCGACAGGTTGAAGCATCCATGCATCCGGATCTGAACCTCGCCGAAGGGGATCTGGTGGAGATCGCGTTGGCGCCGAGTAACCTGCTGCGAGCGGCGCTGATCGTCTATGGTCTGCCAATGCTGGGCGCCGTGGTGGCGGCGGCGGCGGCCAATGCCTGGTCATTGGGTGACGCAAGTGCTGCCATGGCCGCATTGTTTGGCCTCGCAGCCGGTATCGTGCTTGGACGCTGGCGTTTGCGGAAGGAAGCCTGCCTCAGGGACTTTGTACCGACCATCGAGAAAAGATTGGGTGAGGGTGTCTGATTGTCTGCTCTAACGGTCTATAGCCGCCAGGGCTGCCATTTGTGCGAGCAACTGATCGAAGAACTGTTGCCGCTCGTGCGTGACCAGCTCGACATCGAGGTCATTGACGTGGATAGCCGTGATGACTGGCGTCGGAAGTACGATGCCCGGGTTCCGGTCATCGAGTTCGATGGTCGGTTTGTCTGCGAATTCAGCCTGGATCGTGACGCCGTCATGCGCATCATCGCCGAACTGGGCGATTCCTCATCGTTTTCCACATGATTTTTGCGGTCCGGCAAGGCGAAATCGGTATACTTCGCGGCGGCTCGTTTGCTGGCAAGACGCTGGCTGGCCATAACTTCCTGATATGAACCGAATCCGCAATTTCTCCATCATCGCGCACATTGACCACGGCAAGTCGACACTGGCTGATCGGTTTATTCAACACTGTGGCGGCCTGTCGGATCGAGAGATGGGGGACCAGGTGCTTGATTCGATGGATATCGAACGAGAGCGCGGTATCACGATCAAGGCTCAGAGTGTCTCGCTAAACTTCGAAGCAGCCGATGGAGAGATCTATGAGCTCAACTTCATCGATACGCCCGGTCATGTCGATTTTTCCTACGAAGTATCGCGTTCTCTGGCAGCCTGCGAAGGTGCGCTGCTCGTTGTTGATGCCGCCCAGGGCGTCGAAGCGCAAAGTGTCGCCAACTGTACAACCGCTATCGATCAAGGCCTGACGGTCCTGCCCGTAATCAACAAGATCGATCTGCCCGCGGCGGAACCCGATCGTGTTAAGGCTGAGATCGAGGACGTCATCGGCATCGATGCGCAGGATGCCCTCTGCGTGAGTGCAAAGACAGGCGAAGGTGTGCCTGCACTGCTCGAATTGCTCGTCGACAAAATTCCGCCACCGTCCGGCAACGCAGAAGGTGCATTGCAGGCTTTAATTATCGATTCGTGGTTCGATAATTATGTTGGCGTCGTATCCCTGGTTCGCGTCGTCAATGGCAGCCTGCCGAAGCGCAGCAAGATTACTGTCATGTCCACCGGGGCATCCTACATGGCCGATCGGGTCGGTTGCTTCACACCGAAAATGCAGGATCGTGATGAGCTGCGCACAGGGCAGGTCGGATTCGTTATTGCCGCTATCAAGGATATCTATGGTGCGCCGGTTGGCGATACATTGACCTTAACGCACGAACCCTGTGACAAACCGCTGGTCGGATTCAAGCAAGTGCAGCCACGCGTATTCGCCGGCTTGTTCCCCATTCGCTCTGATGACTACGAAAATTTTCGCGATGCCCTGCAAAAGCTTCGCCTGAATGATTCGGCACTGCACTTCGAACCTGAGACATCGGATGCGTTGGGCTTCGGATTCCGCTGCGGCTTTCTCGGCATGCTGCACATGGAGATTGTGCAGGAAAGACTTGAGCGCGAATACAACATCGATTTGATTACGACGGCGCCGACTGTCGTTTTCGAGGTTATCGACAGATCCGGAAAAATCACTCATATCGAAAATCCGTCCAAGCTTCCACCGGTAAACGAAATAGCAGAACTGCGCGAACCTATTATCACAGCGAATATACTGGTTCCCCAGAAACATGTCGGTTCGGTCATTAAACTCTGTATCGGAAAGCGAGGCGTGCAGAAGCATATTCGCTATCTTGGTAACCAGGTGTCGCTCGAATATGAAATGCCCCTGGGCGAGATCGTGCTCGATTTCTTCGACAGGCTTAAGTCGGTAAGTCGCGGATACGCCTCGTTCGACTATCATTTTGAGCGGTTCGAGCCGGCGGATCTCGTACGACTGGATGTCCTCATTAACAAGGAACGCGTGGATGCACTGTCAATTATCGTCCACCGGGCCATCGCACCGTCGAGGGGCAGGGATCTTGTCGACAGGATGCGTGCACTGATTCCAAGGCAGATGTTCGAGGTTGCCATCCAGGCGTCAATCGGCGGCAAAGTGATCGCACGTAGCACGGTCAAAGCATTGCGCAAAAATGTGACCGCAAAGTGCTACGGTGGTGATGTGTCGCGCAAGCGCAAACTGTTGGAAAAACAAAAGGCCGGCAAACGCCGAATGAAACAGGTAGGATCCGTTCAAATTCCGCAAGAGGCATTTCTGGCGGTCTTGCGCGTCGATAAGTGAGATTGAATTCTGAGTATTAATCTGGCATTGGTTTTGACCGTACTAACGCTATTCTCCGGTGTCGTCGTGGCGTTCGATAAGTTTGTCTGGACGAAGAACAAACAAGACGACGGCGGATCCAAAACGCGAAAAATATTTGTGGAGTATTCGCGTTCTTTTTTCCCGGTCCTGTTGTTTGTACTTATCATTCGGTCATTCGTATTTGAACCCTTTCGGATTCCGTCGGGGTCAATGATGCCGACGCTTTTGCAAGGCGACTTCATCTTTGTCAAGAAATTCGCTTACGGTCTCCGACTTCCCGTGACGGAATTCAAGGTCCTCGAAACCGGTGCGCCCGAGCGCGGCGATGTCATTGTTTTCCGCCTGCCCTCCGATCCGAGCATTAACTACATCAAACGCGTTATTGGCTTACCCGGTGACAAAATTGTTTATGAGCGACATCGGTTGACTATCAATGGGGAAACGATCGATCTGGAAAAACACGCTGACGCGACCCCGCTCGAGCCGAGGTTTGTCGAGCAATTGGATGGCAGACGACACGAAATCCTGATTACAGATGAAACGAATAACTGGAAAGATGGTACTTTCAATGTTCCGGTCGGACATTTTTTCGTTATGGGCGACAATCGCGACAACAGCAAGGACAGCCGCTTCATTCAAGCCATCCCGGAGTCGCACCTCGTGGGCGAGGCGGTACGTATCTGGATGCATATGGATGGCTTGAGCTGGCCGCGTTGGGACCGCGTTGGCAGCAAGATTCAATAATGTGGTGCAAGTCACCGAATTGCGCACTAATATTGCGCTAAATTTGATCTAATCGACAGCTGGAGACGGTGCTCGCGTTATCACGCGGCTCAACCAACGGTATGATACGAGTGCAAGACAATATTCATAGACACAAGTTGCGGCGCCAGGCCGGTGTGACAACAATCGGCTTTATCATACTCGCGGTTTTCTTCGGCATGTTCGGGTTCGCTGCACTGCGCCTGACGCCCGTGTATCTGAACTACATGAAAATCATCGGTGTCGTGAACGGCGTATTTGAGGAATTTGACGGTCAAAATGCAACCCGGACCCTTGTTCGTCGATCGATCTCACGACGGTTCGATATCGAGAGTGTCAGCGTAATTTCCGCACGTGATGTGAAAGTCACTGCGGTCGACGGTGGCTTGGAGGTTGCGGCCGTCTACGATCACCCAGCTCCATTCATTGGTAATGTTTCTTTTACAGTTCATTTCGATAAGACTGTCCTGATACGCCGATAGGGGGAACGTTGGACAAGGCTGAGATCTGGCTCAAGAAAACGCTGGATTATCGGTTTTCGGATATCCGGCTCCTGCAACAAGCATTGACTCATCGCAGCGTGCCGGGTGATAACAATGAACGTCTCGAATTTCTTGGCGATGCAGTTCTGGATTTCGTCATATCCGAGGTCGTGTTTCGTTCGCACGCGAACGCGCCGGAAGGCGATCTGAGCAGGTTGCGCGCGTCTCTGGTGAAAGATACGTCACTCGCGGAACTCGCTTTGGGCCTTGGGCTTGGCGAGCATTTGATACTGGGTAGCGGCGAACGCAAAACCGGTGGTCATCGGCGTGAGTCGATTCTCGCAGATGCTCTCGAGGCGATATTTGGCGCCGTATACATGGATGCAGGATTCGATGCGGCCAGAACCGTTGTTGAGCGGGCTTTTGGCGACCGGTTGTACGACATGCCTTCCGCTGAGGATCTTCGCGATCCAAAGACCCAGCTGCAGGAGTGGTTGCAGGCAAGGGGCCTGGGATTGCCGAAGTATGTGCTTGTCAATGTCACGGGTAAGGCGCATCGTCAGCGATTCGAAGTCAGTTGTTCGATCAATGATTGTGAGATTAAAACCAGTGGTAGCGGAAAAACCCGACGCAACGCCGAACAGGAATCTGCGCAAAGGATGCTGGCGGAAATCGCCAATGGCGCTGTGAAATGACGCAGTCGCGCTGCGGATTCGTTGCCGTTATTGGGCGGCCGAATGTGGGCAAGTCCACTTTGATCAACGCGATCATGGGTAGCAAGGTCAGCATCGTCACGCACAAGCCGCAGACAACCCGTCACCGGATTCTGGCTGTGTACACGACAACAGATGCGCAGATCGTTTTCGTCGACACGCCGGGTTTGCATCGCAAGGCCGGCAAGGCGATGAATCGGATGATGAATCGTACGGCCGTCAATGCACTCGTCGATGCGGATCTTGTGCTATTCGTCAGCGATGCGACGCATTGGACCGATGAGGACCGCGATGTTCTGAATCGCCTGCGAACGAATCGTGCACCGGTTATCGCGCTTCTCAACAAGATCGATCGTGTGAATCCCAAGGAACTATTACTGACCACCATTGCGGCGATGGCGGAGCGGCACGATTTCGCGGAAATCTTGCCGATATCGGCCCGCAAGCACGACAATCTCGACGCATTGCTGGCGTGTATTCCTGCTTTCCTGCCCGAATCGCCGCGACTGTTTCCCGAGGACATGCAGACGGATCGCAGCGCCGAGTTTCACGCCTCTGAAGTCATCCGCGAAAAGCTGATGGTATTGCTGCATCAGGAATTGCCCTATGGCCTGACCGTGCAGATCGAACGCTACGATCAGGACGCGCAGCGCATAACGATCAACGCGATAATCTGGGTAGAACGCGATAGCCAGAAAGGCATGGTCGTTGGCAAGGGTGGCAATATTTTAAAGAAAGTCGGCAGATCGGCTCGCATTGAACTGAGCGAACGTCTGTCCCGGCGCGTACATCTCGAACTCTGGGTCAAGGTCAGGGACAACTGGTCTGATAGCGACAAGGATTTGCAGCGTCTCGGCTATGAGTTGCCGTAGCCATGACCGCAACCAGGCGAGTCCAGCAGCAGCCCGCATTTATCCTGCATCATCGACCGTTTCGAGATTCCAGCCAGATTCTCGATGTGATAAGTCATGATCACGGCAAACTTGCGCTTGTCGCCAGGGGCAGCCGCGGGGCCAAGTCTCGACTTCGTGGTGTCTTGCGTCCTTTCATGCCGCTGTCAATGTCGTGGGTGCAACGATCCGATCTCGGCACTTTGACAGGTGCGGAAATTCGTGGCGCGCCGATAAGCCTGTCGGGCGACGCCTTGCTCTCTGGTTTCTATGTCAATGAATTGTTATTGCATCTGCTGCATCGCCACGATCCGCAGCCCGGGATTTTCGATATTTACGGCGAGACGATTCAGACACTGGCCGCGACGGAAAACGTGGCCGCATGCCTGCGGCAGTTTGAAATCGAATTGCTGCGACAAGTCGGCTATGCGGTGATTCTTGATCACGAGTTCGACTCGCAGGAGGCACTCAAACCTGCGCAGAATTATGAGTACCGATTCGAGCAGGGTCCGGTTGCTGTCAATCGATCGGATGGAGCGTTGGTCTTTTCAGGGGCCCAGTTGCTGGCCATCGGCGAGCTTCACTTCGATGAGCCCGATGTTTTGCGCGCCGCGAACCGATTGCTGCGCGCGCTTATTGCCTTTCATCTCGGTGGCAAGGAGCTCAAGAGTCGCAAGGTGCTCGTTGACTTGCATCGCGCTAGAATCCCTGATTCCAAAGGCGAGGCACGTTAATTGGAAATCACGAAACCATTGCAACTTGGGGTCAATATCGACCATGTCGCAACCTTGCGGCAGGCGCGGGGCACGCCATACCCAAGTCCCGCGGAAGCGGCCGCGATAGTTGAACAGGCCGGCGCCGACAGTATTACGGTCCACTTGCGCGAGGATCGTCGCCATATTCAAGATAGCGATATCATTGCGATCAACGCGGTAATGCACACCCATATGAACCTCGAAATCGCTGTGACCGATGAAATGCTGGGCATCGCCGCGGATATCGCGCCGTCCGATGTCTGTCTCGTTCCTGAGAAACGTGAAGAGCTCACGACCGAGGGAGGCCTCGACGTCGACGGCCAGATCGATACAGTGCGTGACGCTTGCGCGCGCCTGGCTGACGCCGGTATCCGCGTGTCCTTGTTTATCGATCCGGATCCGCTGCAACTCGATGCGGCCGTAGCGGTTGGCGCGCCGGTCGTCGAGCTGCATACCGGCAGTTATGCCGATGCTGAAGGTGACGAGCAACGCAGTGAACTCGAACGTGTCAGGATCGCGGCCGAATATGGTGATGGTCTCGGACTGACAATCAATGCAGGCCACGGGCTTCATTACGGAAATGTCGCAGCAATCGCCACTATCGAGCAGGTAGTCGAACTCAATATTGGTCACGCGATTATTTCCCGCGCAGTCTTTGAAGGGCTCGCAATGGCCGTCAGCGAGATGAAACGCCTGATGCTGCAGGCACGCGAAGGGTGAGCCGATCATGATTTTTGGAATTGGGACGGATGTCGTTGAACTGTCCCGGATTCAGGCCACCTACGACCGGTTCGGCGAGCATTTCGTGCGCCGACTGCTCATGGATGAAGAAATTGAGTTGTTCCACAAGAACAAGTGGCCAGTACGCTTTCTTGCGATGCGTTTCGCTGCTAAAGAAGCAGCGGCAAAAGCGATGGGCACGGGGTTCAGGCACGGCATCTGGTTACGTGATGTCGGCATTGTCAATAATGATTGGGGTCGACCGTTGATCATCTGGTCCGAACGTGGACAAGAGGTCTGTGCGCAACTCGGAATCGGCGCTGGACATGTCAGCCTGACAGACGATGCCGGCCTCATCATCGCGTTTGCCATTGTCGAATGCATCTCGACTCCTGAATCGTCATGAACTGCTTCTCGTTTGATATCGAGACGATTCCCGACGTCGAATTCGGGCGCCGCATGTGGGACCTTGCCGATCTGTCTGACGAGGACGTTGCGTCGGCGATGATATTCAGGCAGTTGCAGGCCACGGGCAGCGAATTCCTGCCGTTGCATCAGCACCGCATTGTGGCCATTGCGGTTGCGCTGCGGTCGGGCGAGAGTTTTCGCGTCTGGAGCCTCGGTGACGAAGACTCGGACGAGGCTGAACTGGTGCGCCGATTTTTTGACGGCGTGGATCGTTATACGCCTGACCTGATTTCATGGAATGGCAGTGGCTTCGATCTCCCGGTGCTGAATTATCGCGCGCTGAAACACTCGATACAGGCGCCGCGTTACTGGGAAAAAGGTGACTCGGACAGGGAGTTTCGCTACAACAACTACCTGAGCCGATTCCACTGGCGGCACATCGACCTCATGGATGTGTTGGCCGGCTTTCAGCCGCGGGGACGGGCCAGCCTCGAGCAGATGTCGGCACTGCTGGGTTTTCCCGGCAAACTGGGCATGAGCGGCGACAAGGTCTGGGATCGCTATCGTGAGGGTGGGCTGCGCGAAATTCGCGATTATTGCGAAACCGATGTGCTCAATACCTGGCTCATATTCCTGCGCTTCGAGCTCCTGCGTGGCAACCTGGATCAAATCGGTCTTGAGCACGAGTATGGCCTTGTGCGAAGCGCATTGACGGCAATGGGCGAACCGCATCTGAAGGAATTTCTTGCGGCCTGGCCCGTGAGCTGAGTAGCTGGCCGTGTCGCGACGCCGCCGTGAGCCGGAGACGGCCCGTATCGAGTCCGTCATGCACGACGGTCGAGGTATTGCCGCGCTCAGCGGTAAGAAAGTCTTCATCGCAGGGGCACTGGCCGGCGAAGAGGTGCGCTTTATTCGCCGCAAGTCGCGACGCAAGTTCGATGAAGCAGAACTGCTGGAGGTACTCGACGCCTCGCCCGAGCGCATCGACGCTCGTTGCGAGGCCTTCGGCCGCTGCGGAGGCTGTGCCCTGCAGCATGTGACGGGCGAGCAGCAGCGGCAGGTCAAGTTTCAAACCCTGCAGGACAATCTGCAGCGCATCGGTCGGGTCTCCGCCGAGCGCTGGCTCGAACCCATTGTCGGGCCTGCCTGGAATTATCGGCGTCGCGCCAGACTTGCCGTCAAGGACGTGCATGCCAAGGGCAGGGTGCTCGTCGGCTTCCGCGAACGTCATGCCCCGTTCATCACGGATATGCATCGATGCGAAGTTCTCGCCAAACCGGTCGACGCCATGATCGACCCGCTCAGTGAGCTGATCGGGGGATTATCGATCAGTACCCGCCTGCCGCAGATCGAGGTCGCGGTTGCCGACAACGCCGTTGCGTTGGTGTTTCGTGTACTCGACACACCATCGGTAGCCGATGAGGCATTGTTGCGGGCATTCGCCGATGCACACGGTGTTCGCATCTACCTGCAAACCGGCGGCCTGGATTCAATTGAATTGTTGCATCCTGAAGAGATTGACGAAGCGCTGTACTACTCGTTGCCGGAGTTCGATATTCGCATCGAGTTCGACCCGGTGGATTTCGTCCAGATCAATAGCGAGGTCAACCAGGGTATGGTAAGCCTTGTCGTCGAGTTGCTGGCGCCCGACGCGGACGATCGGGTATTGGATCTGTATTGTGGACTCGGCAACTTCTCATTGCCACTCGCTCGAAAGGCCGGTGTGGTGCTAGGCGTCGAGGGTGAGCCGACGCTGGTCACGGCGGCCGCGCATAACGCAAGCATCAACGGACTGAGCAATATTGATTTTCGAGTCGCCGATCTCGATCGAATCGATGGCGGCGAGTCCTGGCTGCGCGAGGGCTGGGATAGCGTTCTGCTGGACCCGGCACGGACTGGAGCCGCGGAAATTGTAAAGCACATGCACGTCGTCGATGCCCGGCGCATCGTGTACGTATCCTGCCATCCGGGTACGCTCGCGCGTGACGCCGGCACGCTCGTGAATGAGCAGGGCTACCGGCTCGCGGCTGCGGGAATTATCGACATGTTCCCCCATACGGCCCATGTCGAGTCAATTGCAGTATTTGAAAAATGATGTAATTTCAATTAGATACAAGTTATTTCTCGAATAATTATCACGTAATAGCTTGGATCACGCGGGTAAGCCGCACTAACCTAGTACTCCATCAATCACACCTGGACGGAGATCGGCTCTGACGGCTCAGGGGTATAAGGCATGTCACTTGGTCCTGTGATGCTCGACATAGACGGCGTTTCGCTGATCCCGGCCGATCGCGATCTGTTGCGCGAACCGGGCGTTGGCGGCGTGATCCTGTTTACTCGAAACTACGAATCGCCGGCGCAGATCACAGACCTCGTCGCGGAAATCCGGGCACTGCGAAGTCCGGCATTGCTGATCGCTGTCGATCACGAAGGTGGCCGTGTGCAGCGTTTTCGCCAGGGCTTCAGCGACATTCCGCCGATGCGCAGCATCGGTCACGAATACGATCGCAATCCACAGCAAGCCCTCGACATAGCGCGCAAGACGGGTTGGCTGATTGCATCCGAACTTCGCGCCGCAAATATCGACCTGTGCTTCGCCCCATGTGTAGATCTTGATTGGCGCGTGAGCGATATTATCGGCGATCGATCATTCCATGCCAAACCGGATGCAGTCGGTGAGCTTGCCGCAGCATTTTGCCGTGGGCTCAATAGTGCAGGCATGGCCGGCATCGCCAAGCATTTTCCTGGGCACGGCGCCGTTGTCGCGGATTCGCATATAAAATTGCCGGTCGATCGACGCGAATACGGCGCCATGCTCGACGACATGCAGCCCTTTGAAAAACTCAACAACAATGGTTTGATTGCGGGCGTGATGATTGCGCACATTGTGTACCGCGAGATGGATGCAACGCCGGCGGGATTTTCGACGTTCTGGATTCAGCGCGAATTGCGTTCGCGCCTGGGCTTCGGCGGTGCCGTGTTTTGCGACGATCTGAGTATGAAGGCGACCGTTGAATATGGCTCGATGCACGAACGGGCTTCCCTCGCGATCGCAGCAGGATGCGACATGGTGCTGATTTGTAATGACCGTGGTGCGGCCCTGCAGGCAGTCGAGGCGCTCAATGACCACTCGAATCCGCTGTCACTGGTGCGTCTCGCGCGATTGCACGGTACAGGCCACATAGCGCGTGAGTCCTTACTCGGAAGCGACGAGTGGCAACAGGCGAACGCTGATGTGACGAGCTGGAATGAGCGGCCGCAGCTGGAACTGGATGCGTGAATTCCATTACGCGACAGATGCTGGAACAGATCATCGAGTCGTCGGCCGAGCCGCTGGTCATCGTGCGTGTCGATCATCCTGACTGGCCCGTCGTGATGAGCAATCCGGCATTTGACGCGATCGGTGGCAAGGATTCGCGCAAGCGACCTTTTGCCGACGTTATTGAGCAGCTGGTTGGCAGGGACCTCGCTCTTGAGATTTCGGAGTCGCTGCGATTACAGGAGGAAACGAGCTTTCCGGTCGAGCTGGGCGGCCGTGAATACTTGCTGGCATTGAAGCCATTGAGGGGGGCAGGCGAATCAACGGTACGATTTTACGTCGCGTACTGGCGCGGCGACGGCGGGGCGATCGCCGGCAGTGAAGTGCACCACGAATTGCTCAAGGCGAAACGACGCATTCGGGATTTGTCACGAGATGATCCCGTCACCGGGCTTCTCAACGACCGGGCATTTCGCGAAATTCTCGAGCACGACTGGGCCGTCGCAGCACGTGAAAAGCTCGCTCTCGCTGTTGTGGTGTTCACGCTGGACGAATTCAGTGCCTATGCCGATGTGTTTGGCCGGCATGCGGCCGACGCCTGTTTGCGGCGCGTGGGGCAGGCTGTGCGGCGCTGCTTACAGCGTGCCAGCGATGTCGTCGGCAGGCTCAATGGTGCGCAACTGGTGGTGCTGTCTCATGCGTCAGACGAAGCCGGGGTTCGCGAATTCGCAGGAAGAATTTCGGCGGCGGTAAGGGAACTCGGCGTGCACCACCCGCGCTCTACCGTATCAAAATTTATCACGGTATCGTTTCGTGTGGCGGTATCGACGGAAGCGAGCGACGGTCAGTCGGCACAGTCATTTCTTGACCAGCTGTTACTCATTCCAACTGAGTAATTGTTGGAAGTCGCGCTCCAGGTCTTCGTCGTCCTCTTCTTCCAGGTCTTCGTCGTCGGCTTCTTCAAACCGCGTAATTTTGGCAACTACACCAAATTTCGGGTGGTCGAAATAGCGGATGTCGCCGTTCTTGATGATTCTATTGTCCTGTATGCGGTAGCGAACAATCTCTTCATAAAACGGCTCTTCATCGACATATCGAAATCGAAAGCCGCCGAAACTGAAGGCGGGTGAGTCGGCGATCCCGAGTTTCTCGTCATCATCGCCGGGCGCATCGAGTGCCAGGTCGACGATGAGGTGCAGGTAACGGCCGAGGTACAAGGAAAAACTACCGGCGAGACCTGGTGGTGGCTCGCCGAAAAACTCTAAATCGATCGCTTCCGTTTCTTCGAGCGGAAACGTGGCCTGGGTCCAGCCGACGTGCATGATCGTCTCATACGCGTCAAGTTCCTCGAATTTATCGATGACGTCCTGCAGCGTAAATTCGTCCTCGGTCAGTAAGACGGTGACAAGTTTGGCCGCATCGGGATCGTTCTCGTCAGCGTCTTCATCATCGACGACAGGCTCGGGCTTATCCTCCTGCAGCGCGTCGTCTTCGAGAATGTCTTCCGCATCGTCATCGAACATGTCCGCATCGGCGATGACCGGAATGTCGGCGGGAAATTTTTCGGTGCCGACATAGACATCTTCAACATAGGCAAAGACAACGATCTCGACCGTATAGCGGCGGATTTCCGGGGCTTCGTCTAAAACCTCGTCCTGAGCTACGGCTGCCGGCAGTAATAACATTGATGCGAGGAGCAAAGCGATTCGTTGCATGGTCAACCTCGTGGATGTGCGGACTTATCCTGCCTTCAGCGTGGTTTCTTTGACTGCGAGTCGCTCTAACAGTTTCTCAACTGCCGCGAATCGAGTGTCAAGCTTACCGAGTTCCCCACGGAACTGTAAACGATGAGAGCCCTGAAGTTTGTATGCGTGGCTGTCATTTTGCACTAATTGCACCAGGGCGACAGGGTCGATGTGACTTTGCTGACCGAAGATGAGATAGCCGCCACTGTCGGCCGCATCGATTTTCTCGATGCCGAGAGCGCCGGCTGACTGTTTAATAGCCGCAATGCGCATCAGATTCTTCGCGGGTTCCGGCAACAGGCCGAAACGGTCGATGAGTTCGACCTGTAATTCGCGGAGATCATCGGGCGTCGCCGACGACGATATTCGTTTGTACAGTATCAGGCGCAGGTGTACATCCGGGATATAGTCTTCGGGCAAGAGCGCGGCAACGCGAAGATTGATATCGACGCCGGCGTTGAGCGGTCCGTCGAGATCAGGTTCCCGGCCGGCCTTGAGCGATTCGACGGCGCGGCCCAGCAGCTCGGTGTACAGCGAAAAGCCGATCTCCTGGATCTGCCCGCTTTGTGTATCACCCAGCAACTCACCGGCGCCACGAATTTCGAGATCGTGTGTCGCAAGCGTAAAACCTGATCCCAGTTCTTCCAGGGAATCGATGGCCTCGAGCCGTTTGATAGCATCCGCTGTCATTGTGGCCCGGGGCGGGACGACGAGGTAGGCGTAGGCCCGGTGGTGTGAGCGGCCGACTCGACCCCGAAGTTGATGCAACTGCGCCAAACCAAATTGATCGGCGCGATTGATAACGATCGTATTCGCCGTCGGGACATCGATGCCGCTCTCGATGATCGTCGTGCAAAGCAGGATATTGAAGCGCCGGTGATAGAAATCGAGCATGACCTGTTCCAGCTCGCGTTCGGGCATTTGGCCATGGCCGACGCGGATGTTCGCCTCTGGGACGAGCACGGCAAGCTTTTGCGCGACCCCGTCGATGTCTTTAACTCGATTATGAATAAAGTACACCTGGCCGCCACGCTTGACTTCGCGCAGGCAGGCTTCGCGAATCAAAACGTCGTTCCATTCTGTAACAAAGGTTTTTATGGCCAGGCGTTCGGCCGGGGCTGTCGCAATCAGCGACATATCGCGCAGGCCACCCAATGCCATGTTCAGCGTTCTCGGTATCGGCGTTGCCGTCAACGTCAATACGTCGATCTGGCTACGCAGTGACTTGATGGCTTCCTTGTCGCGGACACCGAAGCGATGTTCTTCATCGATGATAACGAGGCCGACGTCCTTGAGGTCTTTCGTATGCTGCAGAAGTTTATGCGTGCCAATCACCACATCAACGGTACCGTCACGCATGCCCTCGACGATCACCCTGACGGCTTTGCCTGTCTGGAAACGGGACAGCACTTCGATGCGAACCGGCCAGTCTGCGAAGCGGTCTTTGAAAACTTGCCCGTGTTGTTGGGCGAGGAGCGTGGTTGGGACCAGAATGGCAACCTGTTTGCCGCCGTATACAGCGGCAAACGTCGCACGCAGCGCGACCTCGGTCTTGCCAAAGCCGACATCGCCGCAAACGATGCGGTCCATAGGCTTGTCGGTGCCAAGATCGGTGAGCACTTCGTCGATCGTCCGGGCCTGATCATCAGTGAGATCGAACGGGAAGCCGCGCTCAAATTCGCGATAGTCGGTTTCGGACCAATGGAAACGGTATCCGGGGCGAGCGGCGCGCCGTGCATAAACATCGAGCAGCTCGGCGGCGATGTCGCGAATCTTTTTGATGGCGCGCTGTCGCGCTTTGGCCCACTGGTCATTGCCAAGGCGATGCAGAGGTGCAGTCTCGGGCGATGCGCCGGTGAAACGCGTAATGAGTTCCAGTGCGTGTACGGGTACATAGAGTTTGTCGCCGTCAGCGTACTCGAGGTGTAGAAATTCACCCTCGATTCCTCCCGCTTGCAGCGTTGTCAGTCCCAGATAACGTCCGACTCCGTATTCAGCATGGACGACGGGAGAGCCAGCTTCGAGATCGTTGAGCTGACGAATGATGGTTTCGGGGTCACGCTCGATTCGCCGGCGTCGGCTGTGCGGCCGCACGCGATCGCCGAATAATTGCTGTTCGCTGATGATCGCGACGCCGGCGTCGGTCAGCAGTACGCCGTTCTCCAACGGCGCTATCGCAACACCGATACGATGACTTCCTGTCACGAAGGAATTCCAGTCATCGACGCGCGTCAGGTCAAGGCCCCGACCCGTCAGAATGTCATGAACTTGTTCGCGCCGGCCGGCCGAGTCTGCCGTAAACAGGACGCGCCCGGCAAACGATCGCAGGAATTCCACCAGCGCTCCCGCGGCGTCTTCGTATCGAGCCTCGATCTTCAGTGCGGGAGGCATCCGGGTTGCGAAATTTTCTATTGTTTTGCCATCGGCAAGCGTTTGGGCCGAATAGCGAAGCTGTGGCCACTCCTGCAATTGGGCCGCAACAGCATCTGGAGTCAAAAAGGTTTCGACGGCTGTCAGAATGGGCCTTTCGGGGTCGAGGCGGCAGATTTCGTGTCGCTCCTCGATTTCGGCCCAGGCCTGCTGCAGCACCGCGGTAATGCCTTCGGGCACGATAAGCATACAGCCGGCTGACAAGTAGTCGATCAGGCTCGCGGTCGAATCGAAAAATAGCGGCAGGTAATATTCGATGCCACCGTGCGCAATGCCGTCTGATACGTCTCGATAAATGCGTGAGCGGCTCGGCTGTCCTTCGAATCGCTCACGGTATCGTTCGCGAAAATCACGAATGGCATCAGCGTCGAGCGGTATTTCGCGAGCGGGTAAGACCTCGACCGTATCGAGCATGTCGCCGGAAAGTTGCGAGTCGGGGGAAAAGTAGCGCAGGGACTCGATGTCATCGTCGAAGAAATCGATGCGAATCGGCTGGGTTAAGCCCATTGGAAAGACATCGATCAGCGAGCCGCGGACGGCGAATTCACCATGTTCGAATACCTGCGACGCCCGCTGATAACCGGCAGACGCTAGGGAGCCGATGAATGCCTCACGCGGTAGCAACTGGCCTTTTTGCAGCGACAGAGATCGCGCAGCGACGTAGTCCACAGGAGGCAGCCGTTGCAGCAGGACCGGCGCAGACGCGATGACAATTCCACCGTGCATGCCGCGTAAGGCCGACAAGACGGCAAGACGCTCTGAGGCTATCTCCTGGTGGGGTGAGAAACTATCCCACGGCAGTGTCTCCCACTCGACAAAGTGGCGTATTGCACAGTCGCTTCCGGCAAAGAAACGAATCTCGGATTCGAGCTGGTCGGCCTGACGCGGATCATTGGCAAGGACCAGCAGCGGTGTATCGATGCGCCGCGATAATTCGGCAATCGCGAGCGCGGTACTGGCGCCGATCAAACGGCCCCAGCCGCGGCTCCGGCCAGGTTCCGGCAAGTGCAAGGTCGGGGGAATCAGCAAACTGTCGTAGGCCACGAGTACGGTCAGTGGAAAATCGGGCCGCGATTATCACATGTAGGCGCGGACCATGCCCAGGCAGTCTGCCTGTACGCTGCTATGAGCGTGCGGTATTTTGGCTAATACCGCTTTGACGGGGTGCTATCGTTTGATGACGGCGTGAATGACGCGGTCATACTCGAAGAAGACCACAAAGTCCCTGTATTCCCATCGTGAAATGGGCGGATCGCCAATAGCTGCATCGCGCGATTGGGGAATGCCGAATTTCGATTCGACGACGTCTTGCTTCATGCCACGTGTCGGGCGCGCCGCGTTCTCATCGGGCGCCACGTCCAACGTGTCTGCGGTTGCCGTACCCATAAAGCCCAGTACGAGCGCCAACAGGGTCAGTTTGCGTAGCTTTGCCATTGCAGCTTCTCCTCTCATTGCGATCGACTATATCACTCCAAGTCATGCTAAAAGGCGTTTGATTTACAAGGTTTTATTACTTAGGTCAAAACTGTGAATTCGGTCACGATTTTTGGACGAACACTCCCCTGGATCGGATATGGTTTAATGCGACGGGATGATCAAACCCGTTGAACTGTTTGTCGGGCTTCGCTACTTGAGAGCAAAGCGCCGCACCCGTTTCGTCTCTTTCATTACGCTGATTTCGCTGGCGGGAGTCGCCCTGGGCGTCGCTGCTCTGATCGTCATCCTTTCGGTCATGAACGGCTTTGAGGGCGAGTTACGCAACCGGCTGCTGAGCATGTCCGCACACGGCTCCGTGACGGGTCCCGATGGCGTAACCGAGAATTGGCGCGAGCTTGTGGATCAGATCGCGGCTTATCCGGGAGTTGCGGCGGCGGCTCCGATTGTTGCGATGGAAGGCATGATTCGATCAGGCCGCGAATTGCGCGCGGTGCTGGTCCACGGAGTGGATCCTCAATACGAACGTTCGTTACCACAATCGCCGATCAATTTGCTCGAAGGCGATCTCGAGAATCTGTCACCCGGCAGCCGCAGCATAATTCTCGGCCGGCTTCTCGCTGTTGATCTGGGCCTGCGGATGGGTGATGGCGTCGTGCTGCTGATTCCGCGCCCAGTTGGAGACGGCACCCTGCGGCCCGTGTTAAAACGATTTATCCTGCGTGGTGTATTCGAGGCCGGTCTTCAGGATCATGACGGTCTGTTAGCGCTCATCAATGCAGACGAAGCAGCCGCAATCCTGGCATTGGGCGATGAACGGTCGGCTGTGCGCTTTCGGGCTGACGACGTCATGTCAGCACCTGCGATCGCCAGAATGCTCGGCGAACGTCTCGGGAACGGCGCGATAACGAGCGACTGGACCATTGAGAATGCAAGTTACTTTCGTGCCATTCGCATCGAGAAAATGATGATGTCGTTGATGCTGTCGCTGATCATCGGTGTGGCGGCGTTCAATATCGTGGCAAGCCTCGTCATGGTGGTCATGGACAAGACCAACGATATCGCCGTTTTGCGGACTCTCGGCATGAGTGCAAATGGAGTCGTACGTGTGTTTTTCGTGCAGGGCGCAGTAATCGGCTGGGCCGGAGTATTGGTCGGCGTCGTACTCGGTGTTGTGGTCGCGATCAACGTTCCTGAAATCGTACCCGTGCTCGAGAATCTGCTCGGCTTTAAGATCATGCCGGGCGATGTGTATTACGTTACGCAAATTCCGTCCGAGCTGGAAATGGCGGACGTCGCCACGATCGCAGGGGCCGCATTCGTATTGACATCACTTGCTACGCTGTACCCGGCACGCCGGGCGGCGCGTGTGAATCCCGCTGTTGCGCTGCGCTACGAGTGATGTGATGAGTCAGAACTTCGAACTCTGGATCGGCACTCGCTACGTGCGATCTCGTAGCGGCAACAACTTTGTGTCCCTGATATCCGCTATCTCAATGCTCGGAATCGCGATCGCGGTCCTGGTTCTCATCGTCGTACTTTCGGTTGTCAACGGATTCGAGCGTGAGCTGAAGGATCGGCTGCTGACGATGACTGCTCACGCGAGCATTGAAGACCTCAATGGCGAGCTGCTGGACTGGCAATCGATGTCGGCAACGGCTGACCGGAATCCGCGCGTCCGTGCGACAGCACCGTACATAGAGGGGCAGGGCCTGCTCGTGTTCGGAGAGCGGCTAAGTGGCGCTGAACTGCGTGGCATCGACCCCGTCGCCGAGGATCTCGTCTCCGGCGTCAATAGTGTCATGACCGAAGGCGAGCTTGGCAGCCTTGGGCCCGGATCTTTCAATATCATCCTCGGCGTAGATTTGGCTGACGCTCTCAAAATTAGCGTCGGTGACAAGGTAACGGTGACGCTTGCGCAAGGGCTGGTCACACCAGTAGGCATAGTGCCGCGGACGAAACGCTTTACGGTGAGCGGCCTGTATCGAGTCGGTATGTTTGAATTCGATCGCCGTCTCGCGTTTATCAATTTGGTCGATGCGCAAAGGCTTTATCGTAAAAAGGATGCAGTGACTGGTGTGAGGCTCGCGGTTTCCGAAATTTTCGAAGCGTCCGCAATCGTTCGCGAAGTTGCGCTGGAGCATGGCGCTGTCGTACTCGTGTCCGACTGGACGCGCCGGCATGTGAATTTTTTTCGTTCTATTCAAATCACAAAATCGATCCTGTTTGTGATATTGCTGCTGGTTATTGCTGTTGCGGCATTTAATATCGTTTCGACCCTCGTGATGGTCGTTAAAGATAAACGGACAGATATTGCAATTCTGCGTACGATCGGTGCGAGCCCGCAAAGTATTCTGAAAATATTCATTACTCAGGGCAGCATCATTGGCGTGATCGGTACTCTGTTCGGCGTCGTCGCAGGAATTCTTCTGTCAATTAATCTGGAGAGCACCGTGGCCTTTTTTGAGTCCGCTTTGGGAATCAAATTCCTGGCCGCCGACGTTTACTTTATTAGCGATTTACCAGCCGAGTTGCGCATTCCCGATGTTGTCAAGATTGCGTCGATCGCATTGTTGTTGGCATTGGCGTCGACTGTCTATCCGGCATGGGTCGCTGCGAAAACTGCACCGGCAGAGGCATTGCGTTATGACTGACCAGAATCGTCCGGTCTTGCAGTGTCGCGGCGTAACGCGGCGCTTTCGCGAAGGCGGGTCAGTTCTCGAGGTGCTCAGTAAGGTCGACCTGGTCGTCCAGGCAGCAGAACGTGTAGCAATTATTGGCATTTCGGGCTCTGGAAAGACGACATTACTGCAAATCCTTGGTGGCCTCGATGATCCCGATGAAGGCGAGGTGATAGTTGATGGCAAACCGATGCACGGTGGCAACGAAATGTCCAAAGGCGAGCTTAGAAATCGCTACATCGGATTCGTTTACCAGTTTCACCACTTGTTGCCTGAATTCACGGCCGAGGAAAATGTTGCCATGCCGCTGCTGATTCGGCGTGAGGTCAAATCGGTAGCGATGGAGCAGGCCCGCCAACTGCTGGGCCGGGTCGGGCTCGGCGAGAGACTCTCGCACAAGCCCGGCGAACTATCAGGCGGCGAGCGGCAACGTGCGGCCGTCGCACGTGCGTTGATCACACGGCCGCAGCTGGTGCTGGCGGACGAGCCGACAGGCAATCTGGACGCCGGCAATGGCGAGCATGTCTTGAACCTGATGCTCGAATTAAATCAGGAATTACAGACCAGCCTCATCATCGTTACGCACGATCACTCGATCGCGGCGCGCATGGATCGCGTGCTCGTACTCGAAGACGGCAAACTCCGCTCGTAGCCCGCCCGCCGTCCCGACGAAGACCGGAGGGCGGACACGATACGGTGGCTCGTCGAGCGTCGTCGAATCCGAGCGGAGCAGGGACAGCGAGAGCGAGGATTCGCGGATTGGAGTGAGACAGGGACGTCGATGCGACATTAAGCTCGAGGAGCTACCGTGTCGGGGCCGTCGTTCAGACATCGCGGTAATCGCCCTTCGTCGCTCACGCACATCCCTGTGCTCCACGACATCAGGTCGTCCTGACCGTCGGCAGGCATCCTACGGTTTTCGTTTGCGGCGTTTGCGCGCCTTGTAGTCGGCGAGCGAACCACGCCAGACCACGTCAAGTACGACATAGCCAAGCGTCGCTGCGATGGTTCCGATGAGCACAGAGCCCAATAGCAGCGGCTGCCAGATCGAGACGAAGGTATTCGTCAGCCACTCGAGTGACATTTCCATTGCAAATGGACCGGGTTCGATCGACAACAGGAACGCACCTACCCGGTAGGAAAAATAGAAGACAGGGCCGATCGTTACGGGATTGGAGATAAAGGTCGTGAGTGACGCGACCGGTATGTTGATGTGCAGGACCAGCGCGGCAAGGACCGCGGCAAGGACATGGCCCGGAAAAGGCTGAAATGCAATGAACAGGCCGAGAGCGAACGCCGGGATCACGGTCTTGCGCCGAATCCCCCAGAGTCGGTGATCGTGCAACAAGTGACGAAACGGCGCCATGAACCACCTTTCACTCAACTCATGGCGTTTGAACGCAAACTTCCTAAAAAACCGCCTTGGCATGCGCTGCTGTTTCCGCTTCGATAAGGATTGATCGTGACACCGGGAGGCCTGGCTGATGACACGAGCCTGCCTTTGTCTGCTGGCAGGTATGTACGCGCTGCAGCTTAGCAGCTTTGTCATCGTATCCAACCTCATCAACGCTGTATTCGCGGTAAGTATCGCTTTGATGTTGGTTCGTCCACTTCGCCTCGTGGGCTTTTTTCTTGCCGGGCTCGCACTCTTCGCCGGCGCTGCACACGATGTCATCGATTCCCGTTTGGCATCACAACTCGCTGGTGACAGTATCCTGACCCGCGTCAGGATCGTGGATTTTCCACGCAGTAACGGACAGTCCGTCAGTTTCGTCGCGGTGCCTGTCGAAAATCCGCGGCTCCCGGAGCGGATACGTGTCAGCTGGTTTAAGCCACCTGTCGCAATTTACTTTGGTGATATCTGGCGATTTGAACTGCGTCTGCGGCGACCACGCGGTACGAGCAATCCGGGTGACTTCGACTACGAATCGTGGGCTTTTCGTGAGCGCATCGGTGCAACGGCCTACGTCGTTAACAGTCGTCGCAATCACCTGTTGGATACGGGCGTGCTAGGCATGACGGATCGCCTGCGAGCGCGATTCGTGCGTCGTGTCTCAGGACTCATGGCGGGATCTGAGCATTCGGCCGTGCTTGCTGCACTCGCGGTCGGGGCTCGGCACCTTGTCAGCACCGAACAATGGGACCGATACGCGCGCACCGGAACCAGCCACCTGATGGCAATTTCGGGACTGCATATTGGGCTGGCAGCCGGTGGCGGCTATTTTATCGCCTGTGTGATCGGCGGACTGCTCGGCGGTCGCAGCAATGTTCACGAGACCGCGATTGTCGTTGCATTGTTTGTTGCGGTGCTATACGCCCTCGTTTCAGGCTTGGCAGTGCCGGCGCAAAGGGCCAGTCTGATGATTGCGATTGCTGCCGTGGCGGTGCTGCGGCGGCGGATCGCGTGTCCGATGGCGATTGTCAGTGCATCGTGCATGGTCATTGCGGTATTGACTCCACTGGCAACACTTGCGCCTGGTTTCAAGCTTTCATTTGCGGCCGTCGTGACATTACTATGGCTTGCGCGTCGCTACGAGAATGCGGCAACGACCCGCAGTCGTCCCTGGACTCGGATAGCAATCACGCTCAGGCAGCTTGGCACGGTTCAGCTGTTGCTGTTGTTTGGCCTGCTGCCAATCACGGTTATCATTTTTGGTCGCATCGTGTTTGCGGCACCGGCCGTAAACCTCATCGCGGTCCCGTTATTCAGTTTGCTCACCGTGCCCCTGACGCTCGTCGGCTTCTTGCTCGACGGCCCGTTACAGCCCCTGGGTGATCAGGTCTTGCTGCTTGCCGCTCGCAGCATCGGCTTGATAGAACACATCATCGTGGCCGCGGCTGCCATTCCCTGGGGAGCGCATAGCGTTCCCGAAATTTCCGGCGTGGCCTGGATGTACATTATGCTGCCTGTCGTGTGGGCTGTGGCGCCGCCTGGCTGGCCTGGCCGTCATCTTGCGTGGCTGGCGATCACGGCCGCCGTGCTCTATATTCCTGCAGGCCCGGCTCGAGGCTGCGTGACCATACAGGTACTGGATGTCGGGCAGGGATTGGCAGCGGTCGTCCGAACGCAGAATCATGTCTTATTGTTCGATACGGGCCCATCGTTTCGCAGCGGCGGCAGTAGCGCCAGTTCGGTGATCCTGCCGTTTCTCGAGAGCCGTGGTATCGATCGGATTGACCGGCTGGTTGTCTCTCACTCTGATCTCGACCATGCTGGAGGCGTTCGCGCGATCGTCGCAGGAATTGAGCTTGGGCAGGTCGTGGCGGGTGAGCCGTTGTCCGACCTGACAGGTACATTCCGTCGCTGTCGCGCGGGTGAGCATTGGACTTACGATGGCGTCGGTTTCCACTTTCTGCATCCGCCGGCCGAGGCGGTTTACAGCGGCAACGACGCATCGTGCGTATTGCAGATCGAGGCCGGACCCTATCGCCTGTTGTTGACCGGCGACATCGAGCGCCATGTCGAAGCGGCGCTCGTGAGGGCTCGTGCGATCGGCCCGGTCGAGGTAGTGGTCGTACCGCATCATGGCAGCGGGACTTCCTCGAGTATGGCGTTTGTACGGGCACTGCGGCCCGCGATAGCGATCGTATCCGCCGGATTTCACAATCGCTGGGGTTTTCCAAAGGACGATGTGGTGCAGCGCTGGCAGGCAGTGGGAGCGGAGGTGCTGGAAACCGCGACATCCGGGGCGATCAGTATTCGCATGTGCGAGGACGCAAATCGTGTCCAGGTTCGGCAACATCGGCAAGAGCGGCGTCGAATCTGGCATGAATAAACTGTATATTTCATTTTTTCTCTGGGTCGGCTTTTATGGTTGAGATAGTCAAGGCAGGCGGTCTGTTGATGGCGCCCATCGTCCTGTGCGCGATCCTTGCGCTGGGAATCATTCTCGAACGTTACTGGACGCTGCAGCAGAAACGCGTGATCCCCGAGGATTTGACCAGCAAGGTGTGGGGATGGGTCAAAAGGGACCAGTTGGATCAAAAACAGATTCAGAGCCTGCACCAGGGATCGGCGTTAGGACAGATCCTCGCGGCCGGCCTCATCAATCGGGACCGCGAACGCGCCGTGATGAAAGACAGCATTGAAGACACGGGGCGCCATGTGGTGCACGAACTCGAACGCTATCTCGAAACCCTGGGTACGATCGCGGCCGTGACGCCGCTGCTGGGCCTGCTCGGCACCGTTCTCGGCATGGTCCAGGTTTTTACAGAGATCACGGCACAGGGTGTTGGCAACCCGGCGGCATTGGCTGGTGGCATCTCGAAGGCCTTGATCACCACGGCAGCCGGTTTGTCCGTCGCGATACCGGCGCTGGTTGGATATCGCTATTACCGCACTCGCGTCGATACACTGGTTGTCGATATGGAAAAAGAAGCGATCAAACTCGTCGAGGCGCTGCACCGGCGTCAGGAAAAGTCTAACTGATGAGATTGAACCTGCGACCACGGACGCAGCCAGAGGTCAATATGACCTCGTTGATCGATGTCGTCTTCTTGCTGCTGATCTTCTTCATGGTATCGACGAGTTTCGTCAAGCAGTCACAGATCAACATCAGTCTGCCGCAGGCCGACAGTGCGGCAATCGTCGAGGAAGTTCCCGGCCAAATCGACATCATGATTACCGCTACAGGCACCTATTTTATCAACGGTCGCGAACTCATCAACAATCGCCCTGAAACCATCCGCAATGCACTTCAGAAGGTGTCCAATGGCAATTATTCCCTGCCGCTGACGATCAGCGCGGATGCTAATGCCAAACACCAGCATGTCGTTACGGCCATGGATGTCGCGGGCCGGATTGGATTCGTGCAAATCAGTATCGCCACGGTTAACGAGCCGGGGGCCGAGTGAAGCCAACCGGGGTCATGACGTCATCGTGAGCAAGCGCATCGACCCCAAGGCCGCCGAAATCTATCGACGATTGTGGCGTTACGTCCTGCCGCACAAACTGCTGGCGATGATTGCGACCGTTGGCATGGTGGCGACCGCTATCATCGAAGCCAGTCTCGTATACCTCCTCGGGCCATTGATGGACGAGGCGCTCGTCGCACAAAACCTCGAGACAGCACGCTGGATTCCTGTTGCCTTCGTTGCCATATTCATTGCGCGTGGCATAGCCGGTTATGCGACCGAGGCGTCCCTTGGCTGGATCGGCCGTAATGTCATCAGCTCGTTGCGCCGCGACGTATTTCGCAAGTTCCTGACATTGCCGACTCGATATTTCGATGAACGCAGTAAGGGGCCACTGTTGTCGCGGATGACATACAACGTTGAAATGGTCGCCGAATCGGTGACCAGTGTCGTCACTATCGCGATTCGAGACGTGCTCACTCTGGTTGCCGCAATTGTCGTCATGTTATTGCAGAGTCCGAAACTGACCTTGTTCGTCGCGATCGTTTTTCCCATTATCGCGGCACTCATCAAGTTTCTCAGTGCCGCTTTTCGTCGCTACAGCAGTCGCATTCAGGATTCCGTTGGAGAAGTAACCCAGGTCACTGAAGAAATTATCACCGGCAACCGGGTCGTGAAAATTTTTGGCGGCTACGACTATGAAAAAAATCGACTCGACGAAGTCGACGATCGCAACAAGGCACAAAATCTGAAATTGATTCGAGTACGGTCGCTCGGCGTCGCGGTTACCCAGGTGATTTTTGGTTTCGGCGTCGCCGGTGTCATCTATATGGCCAGCGTCGAATCCGTCGCGGGCAACCTGTCACCGGGTCAGTTTATTTCGTTCTTCAGTGCGATGATGCTGATGCTGCAGCCTGTAAGGCGCATCACCAACGTCAATGCGACATTACAGCGCGGCGTGGCCGCTGCGGACAGCCTGTTTGCCGTCATCGACGAGCCGCAGGAAGTGGATACGGGGACGATTTCGAAAGACGCATCGACAGGCACGGTCGAATTTCGTGGCGTAAGCTTTGCATATGGCGACAAGAGCGGGCCCGTGCTTGACAACATATCGGTACAGATCGAGTCAGGCCAGACCCTGGCCATCGTCGGCCAGTCCGGCAGTGGCAAGTCGACACTGGTCAGCCTGTTGCCGCGATTTTATGATGTTGACGCGGGTGAGATCCTGCTGGACGGTACTCCGATACGTGACTACACGCTCAAGAGCCTGCGCGACAACATCAGTCTCGTCAGCCAGGACATCATCCTGTTTAACGATACGATCGCCAACAATCTCAGTTATGGCGAGCTGAGCCAGCACTCGCACGAGGACGTGCTGAGGGCGGCTGAAGCGGCGAATGTACTCGATTTCACGAGCGAGCTTCCTGATGGGATGGAGACCGTCGTAGGTGATCGCGGCGTATTGTTGTCGGGCGGGCAGCGGCAACGCATCGCGATCGGCCGGGCGCTGCTCAAAAATTCTCCCGTGCTGATACTCGATGAAGCGACATCGTCTCTTGACACGCGTTCCGAGCGGCGCATTCAGGAGGCGCTCAATGAGCTCATGAAGGATCGCACGACACTGGTCATCGCGCACCGATTGTCGACGGTCGAAAAGGCCGACCGCATCATCGTTCTCGACGCCGGGCGCATCGTCGAGTCGGGCACGCACGATGAACTCATTGCGCACGACGGGCAGTACGCGGCATTGCATCAAATGCAATTCAGCGAGAAGTAGGCGTGCGCACCGTATACGCATGGATTCATCGTGTCTGGTACGAAGGTGCGCCCGCGTATCGAATATTGCTGCCTTTGAGTGGCATGTACTGGCTGTTGATCGCGGCGCGCCGTTGCCTGTACGAGCTGGGGATTCTTGGCAGTCACCAGACGATCGCGCCAGTAATCGTCGTAGGCAATATCACAACCGGCGGTACGGGCAAAACGCCCGTGACCATCTGGCTGGCACATGAACTTCAAAAACGCGGCTTTGCACCCGGCATCGTCAGCCGCGGCTATGGCGGCAGCAAATCACCGTCTTCGATGCGCGTAGACGCGGCCAGCGATCCCACCGTTGTTGGCGATGAGCCCGTGCTACTTGCGATGCGGACAGGATGCCCGGTCGTCGTCGATGCGAATCGAGTCAGGGCGGCCGAAATGCTCGTCGAGGATGGCGCAGATCTGATCATTGCCGACGACGGCCTGCAACACTACAGGCTTGCGCGAATTTATGAAATTTGCGTGATTGACGGGTCGCGCGGTCTTGGCAATCGATTGTTGCTGCCAGCGGGTCCCCTGCGAGAAACGCTGTCTCGACTGGGTGAAGTCGACCAGGTGCTGATCAATGGCCACTTGCGCGAGTCAGGCGATTCTTTATCGGTAGTCGAGCAAAACGCGATTGAATTCGAACTCGTCGCGAGCGAGGTCAGTCGGCTGAACGGATCATTGATTCGACCCATCGACCGGTTTGCCGGCACGACGGTGCATGCTGTCGCCGCAATCGGCAATCCGGCTCGGTTCTTTGATTTGCTGCGAGCACACGAAATTCAGGTTATTGAGCATGCGCTTCCGGATCATGCAAAGATCTCCAGGCAGGACCTCGAATTCGGTGACGAGTTCGAAATTTTGATGACAGAGAAAGACGCAGTGAAACTTGGACCTGCGAGATCGGACAAGCTGTGGAAGGTTCCCGTGGAATTGAAAATCGATCCGCTGCTGGCCCATCCCTGGCTGGCACAGATCGAATCGCGCCTGCGCGATGCAAAGGACGGGCAATGACGGATTTTGTCGTCGTCATACCGGCGCGATACGCGTCCGTACGCCTTCCTGGCAAACCGTTACGAGAGATTGCAGGCAAGCCGATGATCGAGCATGTGTATCGTCGTGGGATGGAAAGCGCTGCCAGCAGCGTCGTGATTGCAACTGATGATGGCCGTGTCGCCGAGGTCGCCGATGGATTCGGCGCCACCGTGTGTATGACGGGCGACCATCATCGTTCGGGCAGCGAGCGCATCGCGGAAGTCAGCGACCTGTTGGACTGGGACGACGAGCAAATCGTCGTCAACCTGCAAGGCGACGAGCCGGCAATGCCTGCCCGATCGATCAATCAATGTGCGTCATTGCTCGACGATCACAGGGCTGACATCGCGACGCTGGCATCGCCCATCGCCTCGGCAGAAGACTTCGATAATCCCAATGTCGTCAAGGTCATTGTTGATGACAACGGTGATGCGATTTATTTCAGTCGTGCGGCGATTCCGTTCGCCCGCACCGACGAGCTCAAAAACGCGGCGATCAAAGCCGCACTACATCACCACGGCATCTACGCGTATCGATGCGGGGTGTTGCGCCGGCTGGTCAAGGCCGAGCCTTCACCGCTGGAGACCAGCGAGCAGCTCGAACAACTTCGGGCGTTGTCGCTGGGCATGACCATACGCGTCGCCCAGGCCGCTGAGCGCCCGGGCGCTGGCGTCGATACTGAAGACGACCTGGTCGCCACAGAACGAGAATTATTGGAGCGTAGTTGATACAATCGAGACCATATAAAAGAATCAGGTGTAACTAAATCAACAAATTAGCACCTATATAGCAAGTCAATTATCAATTCTGTCGGGGGATATACAATGAAAATCGTCCATAAAATCTTAATTCCTATTTCTTGCGTCCTGTGTCTTGGCCTATCAACGCAATCGGCGGCGCAGGTCGTCATTGAAGAAATCACCGTAACGGCGACGAAACGCGAGTCAACGATCCAGGACGTGCCGTTTTCCATTAACGCCCAGACGCAGAGTGACATTCAGCGATCCGGCGCAGGCACGCTTGAGGACCTTGCAAGAAACGTAGCCGGCCTGACGATTCAGAACCTCGGCCCGGGTCAGAGCCAGGTCGCGATTCGGGGCGTCTCAGCTGGTCAGATCGTTCGTGACCAACCGGGTGTCAAAGAACAGGTCGGTGTCTATCTAGATGAATCGATCATTTCAATGTCGCTTTTTACACCAGACTTCGACTTGTACGACCTGAACCGCGTCGAAACGCTGCGTGGGCCGCAAGGAACTTTGTTCGGTTCGGGTTCGATCGGCGGCACGATACGCTACATTACCAATGCGCCGAGTTTAGATGGATTTGAGGGATCGGTGGAGCTTAACGCCCATTCGATTACGGACGGCGATGTCGGTTGGCATGTCAAGGGTATGATCAATACAGTACTGTCCGACACTGCGGTTCTGCGAGTCACAGCTTATACAACCGAATACGGCGGATATATCGATGCCTCCATGGAAGGCGGTGGCACCATCAGCGACGTCAACAGCGGTAATCGCACGGGTATTCGCGCGGCAGTCACATTCATGCCAAACGACACATTGACAATTACGCCGCGCATCATCTATCAGGACATCGATACCGACGGCTTCAACCGCCAGGAAGTGTGGAACTTGTTTGCGAACCCTGACACGACGACACGTCCGCCGGTGCAACTCGGTGAGCGTGAGCAGCACTTGTTGCTTCGTGAAGGATTTTCAGACGAGACGATGCTCGCCGATCTTCTGGTTGAAGCTTCGTTTAGTAACTTCGACGTTACTTTCATCGGCAGTTTTATGGACCGCAATATCCTGGTCAGTCGCGACGCGAGTGCCTTGACCGGAAGTGTGAGCGTGAACCCATTCGCTGGACTTGGTTTCCCCGAGGCCTCGGTCAATCTGCCATCAAACCTGCTGGATGCGACCGATTTCCAGCAAACAACATTCGAACTCAGGTTTAGTTCGAATTCTGACGGACCGCTGCAGTGGCTTGTCGGTGCGTTTACGTCCCAGGTCGATCGCGATTACGGGCAGACTTTACCGACACCCGGTTACGATGCCATAGTCGATTCACTTCTCGGCGATGGCACCTCAGCCGCTGTTGCGAACGGCGTCGCACCGCCTGATTCGCCGTTTGCGTCGGCTCTGCCGTACGATATTGAGCAATCGGCCTTTTTTGGCGAGATCACTTACGACATCAGCGATGTCTTTCACCTGACCGTCGGCGGCCGCTTCTACGACTTCAATGAGGTGCGCAGAATCGTCTTCGGCGGCATATTCGCCGATCCCGTCGATCAGATTGACAAGACGTCGTCGGATGGATTCACACCTCGTGTGCTCGTTAGCTATGAGATGAACGACAACGTGACGTTGAATGCGCAGGTATCGCAGGGTTTCCGGCTGGGTGGCGTCAATGATCCGCTCAACGTACCGCTTTGCACGCCTGAGGACCTCGTCATTTTCGGTGGCATCACCGAGTATAGCGATGAGACGTTGTGGAACTATGAAGCCGGTATTAAGGCGAGATTCGACAACGGCGTCTCGTTAAACGCCGCTGTGTTTTACGCCGACATGGAGGATCTGCAGGTGACGCTCGATGCAGGCAGCTGCTCTTCGCGCATTTCATTCAATGTCGACAAGGCACACTCAAGTGGCATTGAAGTCGAACTCACCGCAAAGACGTCCGATTCATTCGAGTTCTCGATAGCGGGCAGCGCACTCTCCTCGGAATTTGACTCGACGGCGGTTGACTCCCTTGGCAACCCACTCGGTGGCGTCGAGAAGGGCAACCGGCTCGCTTCCGTTCCGGAATTTCAGATTGCTGCCACTGGCACCTTCTACTTCCCCGTATCCTGGGCTGGCGGGTCAGATGGTTATTTTTCCGCGACAGTACACCACGTCGGCGATCGCATCACCCAGCCGACCGACCAGCTGTCGGGTGCCGGAGATTTTCTCCACGATTTGGCATATGCGGGAATGACGGGGCTCGAGGTTACCAGTATCGACCTGGTGCTTGATGCATACACGCTTGTGAATCTAAGTGCCGGCATCATCAAGGATGATTGGGAAGCTGTACTCTACGTGCACAATGCCAGTGATGAGAACGCCCTCCTGTCATTCGACCGTGAGCGCGGTGGCCGGGCGCGTCTATCCTACCGGACGAACCAGCCTCGCACGATAGGGCTGACCTATCGTAAGAGGTTTGGCGACTAGGGGCTGATCAAAATGCACGATAGGAAGCCCGGCGATTGCCGGGCTTCCTACGCTTCAACTTTTACGGTGGTCGGGGAGATTCGGGCGGTCAATTGTCGCCATCCGATGCTTCGGAAGCGATCAATTACGGCTCCGAAATACTTGTCGATATTGAGGCTCGATACGATTTCAATGACAACATTAGCTTGTCCGTAGGTGTCGATAACCTCTTTGATGTCGAGCCCGACGATGATGGCCACTTTGTCGCAGAAATTCTGGGTGTCGACAAAGCCCTGACCTCGCCATTCGGCGTCAACGGTGGCTTCTGGTACGCGAGGCTGGTTGCAGAGTTCTAGTTCGGGATAACGCCGCGATCGATGCAGGATTTAGTGGCAATACCGACCGGTAAGGTGTCGGTTCTGTCTGTGTGCGGGGATAGTATTTTTTAAGTCAATAAATGGCCGGATAATCGTTATTATCCGGCCATTTTTCGTTATAATGGCCGGTAATTCCTTAATTTCCTGATTTAATGGCCAGAAAAGCCCAACGCGAAGCGGTTCTTGCCGCGCTCAAGCAGAGCCCGGTGCCGCTTTCTGTTGCCGAAATAGTGCGGTCGGCAGGACCGGAATTGCCGCGCAGAACACTGCGCCGCTGGTTGCGCGAGTGGGTAGACCAGGGCCTGATCACACGCTCGGGCGTGGGTCGTGCGACGCGATATCACGCCGTCGCGACGGCGAGCGACGACAGCGTTGCTGCGCCTTCCCCGTTGGGTTTTTTGCGCGGCCTCGACGGCGACTTGAAGCGGGAATTGCTGGCCCAGATCCGCGACTTGTGGACGCACACCTCCACGGCCCTCGAGGGCAACACGCTTACGCTCGGAGATACCCATTTCGTCTTGCACGAAGGGCTTACGATCCCGGGCAAGCCGATCAAAGACCACCAGGAAGTCATCGGGCATGCCCGCGCCATCGAATTGCTTTATCGATGCCTGCTTGAGCCTCTAACCGAAAGCATCGTATTCGAACTGCACCAGGCGGTACAGACGGAACAAGTGACCGACATCTATAAACCAAACGGTGCGTGGAAAGTAGAGCCGAATGGTACGCACATGGTCACAGCGGATGGCCGCCAGGTGTTCATCGAATATGCGACGCCGATATCGGTTCCTGTGCTGATGACCGAGATCATGGACTTCACAAACGCTGTCAATGTGAATGATATCTCCGAGCTCACAGCACATGAGACCTACGCGAAAATTCAGTTGGGAATTGTCCATATACATCCGTTTTGGGATGGCAACGGCCGAATCGCCCGCTTGCTGGCCAACATTCCCCTGCTGAGGGCCGGACTGCCGCCACTGACGATTCCCGATGATCAACGGCGCGCCTACATACAGCTGTTGGCCGATTACCAGATTGCGATCGGTCAGCTGCATGAAACGACCGGTGTCTGGCCCGATGAGTCCCGGTTATCGGACTTCAATCGTTTCTGTGAGTCATGCTACGGAGCGATGCGAGATTTGCTTACAGGCGCTTTCGAAGTGCAGAAAAAGCGGCTTTGAATTGCTGCTAACATTTACCTATGCTTGAGAATCCAATGACAAGCGTACTATTCGTGTGCATGGGCAATATCTGTCGTTCGCCAACGGCGGAAGGTGTCTTCCGGCACGTGGTGGAGGAGGCGGGCTTTGCCGCGAATATCATGGCGGATTCTGCTGGAACGCACGCCTATCACGTTAATGAACCGGCCGATCGGCGCGCGCGCGAAGCCGCCCAACGCCGCGGCTATTCGCTCGAGGCGATACGTGCACGGCGCGTGCATGAGGATGACTTCGAACGCTTCGATTACATCCTGGCAATGGATCGGCTGAATCACGCGACGCTTTTAGAGCAGGCCGACGAGGCATATCACGACAAAATTCACCTGTTCCTGGAATTCGCGTCCGGGCACGAGGACGAAGTACCGGATCCGTATTACGGCGGATCTTCGGGCTTCGAACGCGTACTCGATCTTATCGAGGACGCGTCGAAGGGATTGCTCCAGATGCTGAGAGACAATCACTTTTAGGAGCCCGCCATGCGGGCGATTTCCACCGAACATTGTGGCTATCGCCCGCCGTGCGGGCTCCTACATTCGTTCGATCAATCGCCCGATGGTGGTGGCTCCGCGGGTTTTTCCGCCTTGGCAGGCTCCTCACGCGGCTTCTCACCCGTTTGTGGCGCAGGCGCATCCCATGGCAGCAAGCTGCCTTGCGGTTTCGGTTCAGACTTTGTCTCAGTCTTTGTCTTAGTCTCTGGTTCAGATTTAAGCTCAGATTTAGGCTCAGATTTAGGCTCAGGGTCCGACGATCCGTTGCCCGGCGGTAGTGGCGATTTCGTCTCGCTGGGTTTCGATTCGACCGGCTCGCTGGGTTTCGATTCGACCGTCTCGCTGGGTTTCGATTCCGCCGTCTCGCTGGGTTTCGATTCGACCGGCTCGCTGGGTTTCGATTCGACCGGCTCGCTGATGGGTGTCAAGTTCGGCGCAGTTTGATCGAGGTCTATAAATGATCTTGCCTGCTCTGCTGCGTCGGTCGCGCGTTCTACATCGGTACGTACTTTGGGAGGACTATTGTCGACGCGCTTATTGTCCTCTGCAGGGTGCGTCTGCTGCTGCTCGACAGTCGACTCCTGGGCTGGCCGGTCTCCGCTACGCCGTCTGCGGCGACCACCGCGACTTCGACGACCACGCGACGATTTCTTGTTCGCCGATTGGTTCTCATCGCGATTTTCCATCGCCTCCTTCGGCTTGCGTGTCTGCTGTCCCTCATCCTGGCTACGTCGACTCTGTTCCTTGGCCGTTTTCTTTTTGGCTGGCTTCCTGGTCTTTTTTCGATCGGCGCCGCGATTGTCTGCCGATCGATGCGGCTCCTTGCGACGCCGGCTACGCTGCGGGCTTCGGCTCTGACCGCTCTTGCCACTTTGCTTGCGCCGCTTGGATTGCGATTTGCTTTTGAGCTTCTCCTCGTCGCTCGAAAATAGCGCGCCGATGCTGGCCCAAAATCCCTTGCCCGGCGGTTTACGGCGCTTGGGTGCCGGCGTGCCTGGCTTGATGGCGCCGATCGCTGCCGCCTCCGCGGCCTTGCGTTCCTGCAGTGCCGCCGGCAGTTCAGGCTCTTCTTCAATGTCCGCGAGTTCGTAGCTGGCACCCGCGTTTTCCGGAAGTTCGGTCTGATCGTCGCGCACTCGCCGGATATCGTAGTGCGGCGTCTCGAGCGACGAATTGGCGACCAGGACTACCTGCGTGTCGTTGCTCGTCTCGAGACTCCGCACCCAGTCACGCTTTTCGTTGAGCAGGTAGGTAGCAACCTCGACAGGCAATTGCGCAATGACTTTCGCCGTTCGCTCCTTACGCGCTTCTTCACCGATGATGCGCAAAATGGCTAATGCGAGTGATTCCACACTGCGAATCGAGCCCAGACCCGAGCATCGCGGGCAAGTCAGGTGGCTGGACTCGCCGAGGGACGGGCGCAGCCTCTGGCGCGACATTTCTAAAAGGCCGAAGCGGCTGATTTTGCCGATCTGTACGCGGGCCCGGTCCTGGCGCACGCAGTCGCGCAAGCGATTCTCAACGTCGCGTTGATTCTTTTGCGGTCCCATGTCGATGAAATCGATGACGATCAGGCCGCCGAGGTCGCGAATACGCAGTTGGCGTGCAATTTCTTCGGCTGCCTCGAGGTTCGTGTTCAGTGCTGTGGCTTCGATGTCGCTGCCTTTGGTCGCGCGCGCCGAGTTGATATCAACCGATACGAGAGCTTCGGTGTGATCGACAACCAGGCTGCCACCCGATGGCAGGGTCACTGAATGAGAAAATGCAGACTCGATCTGGCTTTCAATTTGGTAACGCGTAAACAGCGGCACTGTGTCCGTATAGTGCTTCAATTTGCGTAAATTGTGCGGCATGACCTGTTCGACGAATTCGACGGCTTCCTTGTAGGTCTTGTCATCATCGATCAGAATTTCGCCGATGTCGGTTGTCATGTAATCGCGCAAAGCGCGCACGACGGAATCGCTTTCGCGATAGATCAGGAACGGTGAGGGCTTTTCGAGCACTACATTGAGAATGGCGTGCCAGATCGTGAGCAGGTTTTCGAGGTCCCACGACAGTTCTTCAGTGCTGCGGTCGATTCCGGCTGTGCGCAGGATTACGCTCATACCTTTGGGTATTTCGACATCGGACAGTGATTGCCTGGCGAGGTCGCGATCGTCACCGACAATACGGCGCGAGACGCCGCCGGAACGCGACTTGTTCGGTTTCAGGACGATGAAGCGTCCGGCAAGACTGACAAAGGTTGTAAGCGCCGCGCCCTTGTTGCCGCGCTCTTCCTTGTCAATCTGAATAACAATGTCCTGGCCTTCCTTCAGGACCTCCCTGATGTTCGGTTTCTTGCCCGACTCAACAGGTTTGACGAAGTATTCGCTGGAGATTTCCTTGAGTGGCAGAAAGCCATGTCGATCTGCGCCGAAGTCGACGAACGCGGCCTCGAGACTGGGCTCGATGCGCGTAATCTTTCCTTTGTAAATATTAGCTTTTTTTCGTTCGCCTTCTGGTAATTCTATATTCAGATCATAAAGGCGTTGGCCGTCGACCATTGCCATGCGCAACTCTTCTTTCTGAGTTGCATTGATTAACATTCTTTTCATGTTGCCCTACTTGATAAGTGAGAGAGGGCAGAAAGTCGGGACGAATTGCCAGGGTGCTGGTGCAGGGATCCTCGCGCAGGTAAATCGGACGCGTAGATGCGTCGCGCGTGAGGTTGAAAATCTTGAAGAGGGACGAATCTTTTGAAATCAGGTCCCGCAAAAAATCTAGCATGAAATCCCTGCGGCCTTGCCGCTTTGGCGCTCGCTGCTGTCCGTGCTCGCTGCCATCTGAGTCGGCCTCGCGCACGGCGAGACCAAAAAGTAAAATGATTAAAGCTTTCAAATTGGCGGGCCCACGATTAGGGTGCCGTTTGAAAGCCTGTGCGTTGCCGGATACAAACCCGGGGCGTCACAGGGCGCTAATATACCACAACGTTGAATTCCATCAAGTTATTGATCATGCAGCGAAAGTCTGAACAAGAGCCAGGCACTCGGCTCACCCAGGTAAGGAAAATTCGCATTGATGGCGAGCAGGCCGGGCAGCGCATCGATAATTTTCTGCGTCGCGAGTTGCCGGGCGTGCCAAAGGGGCGCCTGTACCGGCTGCTGCGGCGTGGCGAAGTGCGCGTAAACGGCGGTCGAATTCGAGCCGAGTACAAGTTGGCAGTCGGTGACGAGGTGCGTGTGCCACCCGCTTGGATTCGGGTCGAGGCATCGGCGCCAAGCGCCGGCTTGTCGGCCAGCATCGCTGATTGCGTACTCTATGAGGACAAGCGGCTGCTGGTCATCGACAAGCCGACGGGAATCGCCGTGCACGGCGGCAGCGGCATCAGCCATGGTGTTATCGAATTGCTGCGACATGCGCGTCCCGAGTTGAGGGATCTGTCCCTGGTGCACCGCATCGATCGCGAAACCTCAGGGTGCCTGGTGTTGGCGAAGAAACGCAGCGCGCTGCGCGAATTGCATGGCAAGTTTCGTGACGGGCTGGTGGAGAAAAATTATCTTGCACTCGTCGTCGGTGACTGGCAGCTCGGCGATCAACTGATCGACAAGCCATTGCTCGTGCGTCACCGTAAGGGTGGCGAGCGCCATGTCATCGTCAGTGAAGATGGCAAGTCCGCGCAAACGCGCATGCAGCTGTCACGAACGTACGGTAAATACAGCCTGATGCAGTGTTCACCGCTGACGGGTCGTACCCACCAGATTCGTGTCCATGCACAAAGCGTGGGCTACGCCCTGGCCGGAGACGAACGTTATGGTGATGCCGAGGACAATCGACGGGCGAAGAAATTCGGTTTGCCACGCCTGTTTCTGCACGCACAGTCGATCGCGTTTGCGGACGACCGTGGCAACGATCTGCATTTCACAGCACCGCTGGCCGATGATCTCGAGCGATTCTTGACGAAGGGTGCGGTTGAGGCGGGACGCAAGCGACGGTCGTAAGAGCGTGCCACGATACCCGAACGGCTGCTGCTGCTTAAATTTCTCCAGTCTTTTTTTGTTTTTTAAGTCACAGAAATTGCATGACATATCCCACCAGGAAAATAACAAGAAATGCCAAATAAAATTTCTTCAACATGGGATCGTTGGGATTGCTTAGTACCGGATCCCCTACTGGCAAGCGTAATAGCCCATCAGTTATTGCGGGAATCATGTGGAAAAGCAAGGTTCCCGAAAAACAAAAAGTTTGAATGTATTCCGCTATATTTGAAAATACCGGTATTTTGGTGACGACAGTACCGCCGACCAAGGCCACTACCGTAAGAACAGCAAGACTGTGGGCAGGCCCAAATCCGCCATGTTTGTATATCATCAGGGCGGTCACCGCCGCGATAAGCGTACAGATCAAATAGATTTGACCCGTTTTTTGCTCCGGAGTAATCACTTTGTAAATCGCCAAAGTGTAAAAACCCGCAATCAGGGCAATAATGGCAATAATCGTGTGGATCCAACCAAGTAATGTAATTTCAGGCATAGGTCTCGTCTTCTATACATCGCATTTGATTGCAGTATAGGCAATCTTCGATATTTGACCCAATTTACGATCAATTCCCTTTGCAGCGTCTGTGCAATTCTTAGTGGACAACTAGCGGGAATTGTCCGTTTAATAATGGTGAAATAACGGACAAAGCGAACCGGTCTCCTTTGGCCAGGGTATCAGGGGCAAAATCAGTCAATTAGAAAGTTGCCATGATCTAGCTGTCGCGGTGTTGCAAAAACCGTAGCAAATTGTCCGCTTTTCCCGAAAGCGGCCGTTCCGATACTCGATAATGGCCTGAATCGAATGGCCGCTAATGGCCGAGGCTGTGTGAAAACTCCGCAACATGCGCACCCCAGAAGTCTCTTTCAAACACAACGTTAGAAGCTACTGACCGGCTTACGAGCCGATAGCGACCTGTTAGTAAGCGATTGGCCTCAACCCAAAATATGCCTAGGGAACCTCTGATTTATTCGCTGAACGGTTATAATACAGATCGTTATTCGAAGTTGCACGGAGCCCTTAGGTAATGCGTCAACAAACGCTCGCTGATAATGGATTCGAACGTTTTCGCAAGCGAACGCGTCGGGAGACGTTTTTGCTGGAGATGGATAGGATTGTTCCATGGCGCGATCTGTGCAAAGTGATCAAGCCGTTTTATCCAAAGGTGAAGCGCACAGGAGCAGGCCGGCCGCCGGTGGGTCTGGAGCGGATGCTGCGCATCCATTTTCTGCAACACTGGTTCAACCTTTCAGATCCTGCGGTTGAAGAGGCATTGTACGATTCGCGGGCCATGCGACACTTTGTTGGCATCGATCTGGGGCGCGAACCGGCGCCGGACGAAACGACGGTGTGCAAATTCCGGCATGTGCTGGAGGCCCATAACCTGGGCGATCGTTTGTTTCAGTTGATCAACGAATATCTTGAGGAGAATGGCCTGAAAGTCAGCACCGGTACGATTGTGGATGCCACCATCATTGATGCACCGACCTCGACCAAGAACAAGGATAAAAAACGCGATCCGGAGATGCACCAGACGAAGAAAGGCAACCAATGGTACTTTGGCATGAAGGGCCATATTGGTGTCGACAGCAAGACCAAGCTGATCCATTCGGTGGTGGCCACGGCGGCCAACGTGCACGACAGCCAGTTACTGGGGGACCTGTTGCACGGCGATGAAACCCGGGTATGGGGCGACTCCGCCTACTCGGGTCAGCGTGATGTTATTTTAGAACATGCGCCGCGTGCCAAAGACTTTACCCACAGCAAAGGCGCTCGCAACCGGCCGTTAAGCGACGAGGACAAATCGAAGAATCGCACCAAGTCGAAGGTCAGGGCGAAAGCCGAGCATCCTTTTCTGATACTCAAGCGAATATTCGGTTTCAACAAGGTTCGTTATCGAGGTTTGGACAAGAATGCCAACCGCCTGTTCGTAGCTTGTGGATTGGTGAATTTGTATATGGCACGCAGACAATTATTGCGGCCAACATAGGACAGGTGCGTCTGAAATTTACGATTGATCAAGAAAACGGGGCGTAGCAACAACCCAAACGAACAAATCGTGTCAAACGCCGAACGTTTTCCGAACTTTTGAGCACGTTATTAGAAAATCGCATCAACACATTTGAAAACACAAATTGATCAGAGCTTCCCTAGCAGAAATGGGCGATTGGCGCATGGTCTGTATTACAATTAACGCAAGGTGTGTAGACTTCCCGCACAATAAAATAAGCCAGGGGATTAGCATGAATCGACGCCGTTTTTGTCAGTCGTCCCTCGCCGCGGCTGTAGCCGCTTCTCTCCCTGCAACGCAGAGCCTGGCGGCCCTGCTCAACCATCTGACCCAGGTCACCTCAGACGTTAATGCCGTGACTGGCGATGGCGCCGAGGTCACGCTTAAGCAGGCCGCGGTACAGGAGCTTGCCGACAGCTTGCGCGGAAACCTGCTGCTTCCGGGCAGCGAGGCCTATGAGACGGCCCGCATGGTACTGAACCCGACAATCGACAAGCGTCCCGCGCTCATCGCGCAACCGATGGGCTCGGCCGACGTCAGCGATGCCGTGAGTTTTGCGCGGCAGGAAAATCTGCTGGTTGCCGTCAAGTGTGGCGGCCACAGCATGGCGGGCAAGTCAACCTGCGATGGCGGCATGATGATCGATCTGTCGCTGTTGCGCAGCGTGCGTGTGGATCCGATTGCGCGTACGGCGCGGGTCGCCGGCGGCAGTCTCCTGGGCGAACTCGATCATGACTCGATGGCCTACGGACTCGTGACGACGGCCGGTACAGTGTCTCATACCGGCGTGGGCGGCATCACTCTGGGCGGTGGATTCGGTCGAGTCGCACGAAAGTTCGGGCTATCGTTGGATAATGTCCTTGCCGTGGATATCATTACGGCGGATGGGAAGTTCCATCGCGCGAGCGCCGACGACAACCCTGAACTCTATTGGGGTGTGCGTGGTGGCGGCGGCAACTTCGGAATCGTCACCTCGTTCGAATTCCAGCTACACCCAATGCATCGCAAGGTGATAGCGGGCAGTTTCATATTCCCGTTCTCCAAAGCTAGAAACATCATGAATTTCTTCGGCGAGTACGCCGACAGCGCGCCGGACGAACTGCATGTCGGCGGCGGCGTAGTTGCCGAACAGGGGCAAGATTCTGTCGCTGTTATCGGTGTCGTATATTGCGGGCCACATGACAAGGCCGACGCGGTCATAGCACCGATCAGAACCGCCGGAACCGTTATCAAGGAAGATGTCAAAGCCATCGATTACGTCGCCCTGCAGAAATCCGGTGATATCGATGACCCGCGCGCCAATGGCTCCTATCTGAAGTCCGGCTTTACCGGAAAATTCACGTCGCAACTGGTGGATGATCTCGTTGACACCTTTGAGGCCCACCCGGGGCGGAGCACACGCGTCGTGTTTCAGCAATCGGGCGGCGCGATTGGTCGTGTGCCGGACGATGCGACTGCGTTTCCGCATCGCGAATCGAAGCACAACATGCTGTCATTCGTGAACTGGCCCATGGGCACTGATCCCTCGCAACACATTGCGTATATCAGGCAGCAGTGGAAATCTCTGGAGCCACACACCAGGGGCTTCTACACCAATGATTTTTTTACCGAGACGCAACAGCAGGTCAACGCCAACTACCGGGGCAATTACACTCGCCTGGTCAATCTGAAGAACCAGTACGATCCGACCAACCTTTTTCGCTTGAATGCCAACGTACGACCGACGGCTTAGGAAATTTCGCAGCGGAATTTTTTCGTTGCCAAACGAAAATGCCGGGCCCGAATAAGAACGGGTCCGGCAAATGCTTTTGGTAGCGGGGGCATGATTGCCCTCGCCCCTCCGGGGCTCAGTTATGTCGGCCGGCTGCGCCTGCCTCGGAGTGTGCTGTCCCGCCAAACCCTAAACGCGTCCGCGTAAAGTAACGTGGGGTAGTTTAGAAGTCGGCTGCCAGGGTCGATAGGCTGCTTTCACTAATAGTGGCCGTCGCGCCAGTATCAGGTCAGCGTAAGGACAAACGCGCGGCCGACCGCAGTGGTTGGTAGCACAAGGCCGAAAAAGATAAGGTTCGCAAGCAATGCGATTCCGCCGACCAATGTGACTCGATGGACACTACCGTTGCTGGTCTTGTCGAAAATCCCAAGCAACACGAGAAAGGTCAGCAAGCCCGCGAATGCCAGTGGCGGCTGCGGCAGATCGATCATGGGGAATCCTGCGATGCGTCCAAATGCCGGCAAAAGGATTCCAATCGATGCCAGGTACATCAGTCTCTTATGAAATTCGGGCCGGTGACGATTCAGAACTGCGGCAACAAGGAATCCGGTGAATGCGACAAGCATGCCGATATTTCCCCACACAATGGCAGCAATGCGGGACATATCTGCATCGATATTGCCAAACTTGTCCAACAAACGAGGTGCAAGCCCTATCGCAGCAGCAGCGCCCGAAACAAGCACCAAAACACCAATCGTAATACCGACCACTCCCAATCGCCTGTGCAAGGCGACTCTCCCCTTGTGTACTGCTGTCGTCTGCACGCAGAACCAGATGAACCACGCGGTCAGAGCAGCGCCGTGGCCATAAACATACGTCGGAATGGCAGGAACATCGAAGAATGTACGCAAGTAAAATGTTGGTGAAAATCCGATCAGTACTATCACCAGCAAGGCAATTGATGCGTACATGAAAAATTTGCTTCGGCCATGTATCTCAGGCATTGCCATCCCCCTTTTTCCAGCCAGTTACATCGAAGCTTGCCGTAAACTGCGTCTCCCGCCAGGAAAAATAGCTCAGCACGAAATAGCTTTGCATCATCAATGCAAATATCCACTCAATAACATTTTCCGATGGATCACTGTCTTGCAGGACTGACTTCAGAACGAGGTTCAAAATACCGAGCGCAAATGGAATAAGTGAAAGGGCCAGCTGTATTTTCGTTATTCGAATAAGCAACGGCGAGCAGGTCCCGGCCGGCATTCGCAGCACATTTACCGCCAGCATGATTTGGGCGATCACCGAAAACAAGAAGTACAGGTAAACGCCAAAGCGTCGCATGAACTCATAGAAGGGTTCCTGCGTCCCCAGAAACGTGACATACAGAATCAGGAATAATGCACCCGCAACACCGAAGCTACCGATGGCGGTTCCGACGGTGCGAGTCTCTCCGGCAGAGCGATTCAGGGCCTGAAGCCACGCAACACTGCCGAGCCAGAATATTGCCAGAATGACGGCTTCCGGCATCATCGCAGCTTTAAAGAGGTAGCTCGCCGGCGGATAACGCCCCGTCGCACTTATCGACACGCAACCATGAATATAAGGAATGCAGCTTGGCAGGATGGCCGCCTGGATGGCAATCAGGTAGCTCAGGTGAATTGCTGCAATCGGCAACAGTCCGGCGATCAGCGGCAGGATGCGAAGCAACATCCTCACAGCATACAACGTACGAAAAAATCCAGCCCTGATTCCAGAAACATGGGGGTCGAGTACGTTCGCCCCGTCTGACCGCTACCGAGTAGTCGCGTGATTTGTCTAGTCCATGAATCGCTCAGTCTGGATGCCACCCATCACGCCCATGGCGCTCAACTCGCCGACCTCTACAATCACATCAGCGGGCAATCCGTTGCGTTCCGCAGCCTCGCGAATCGCTTCTGCGTTTGCGGCCTCGTAAAGGCAATAAGTCTTTTTCTTATCGGCGCTGAGGAAGGATATTAGCCACTTCACGCCGACATCGTCGTTCACAAGTTTCATACTGGCGGCGCCCTCGAGCGTCACCTCTAACTTTTCGGCGAATTCGCGTTCGATCATAAAAACCGGCATGCAAGAGTCCCTTGGCAGGATACGAGTTGAGCGCATGGTACATGAAGCGACTTTAGCCGTCAGCGGTTCTTGCTTTGATCCGCGATTCCAATGCGCGCATGCCGAGGTCGTTGGCGATTCGCAGCGCTGAGTCTAGTAACGCGTTCGCTGACTCGACGTCTTTAGCGTCGCCACGTTCAAACAACATACGACTGTACTGAAACTGAGAGTGTGCCAGCCATGTCGGCGCAGACATCTGAGCATTCATTTTCAGCGCGTGTTCAAAGTGTCTTTCGGCGTCGTCCCATCGCAGGAGTGTTGTAGCCAGCTGGCCGAGAAAGCGGGATGTCGCTCCCAGACAGGCTGAAGCGTTGCCGACAACTACCGTTAATTTCTCGTACGGCAACAATAAATCATATAGGACCTGTGCGTCCTCGGCAGCGTCAAGTGCGCAACAAACTTCTGCAAGGTACGTAAGACAGGTCTGCCATAGAGAGTCTCGCGGAACTGCACCGAAACCATCCGCAGCGAGTTGCACGAACTCAACTCTGGCCTTTTCGATCTCGCCAATTTCTGCATAAATCAGCGCGAGCCCAGGTCGCCAGGCGGCACCCGCACCATGTTCGTCGACAAAATGTTTTACGATTGGCGCGATTTCGACCAACCGGCCCTGTTCACGTCGTATTGTGAACATCTGTATGCCCATCACACCTTCATTGTTGTCGACACCGAGTTTTTCCCCGGTCTCGAATGCTGCCATCACCAAAGACTCGGCATCTTCGAAACGACCTTCCTGGATGGCCGGGGCCGCGATCATTGTCTGGTAGTTGTATTCGTAGAAAGGCTCGGTAATATCGACGTCGATCTGCCTGAGCGCTTCCAGGTCACGCTCCCAGCCATCACAATCGCCAAGCGCAACCAGGTCATAAATTCGAAATGCAAGTAACTCGAACTGCAGGTACTGGTCATCGATGCTGTGTGCAGTATCGAGAATCTCGCCGATCAGGCTGACTCGATCTCCAATCCGAGTGGGATCGCGGTCCAGGCTGAGACGTGTGCGCAGAGAATCAATCAGTGCACGAGGGTCCTCAATCCGGCGAGCCATCGCGATAGCACCATCCAGCATCTCCGTCAGGTCGTCTAGCGACGCGGAACCAAGGCTAGCTCGCGCAAGGTGTGCGATGAGGCACACACGCAGGACACTATCGCCAGCATCGAGGAGATCGAGTGCCTGATTCAGCAGCTCTATGGCTGTGGTTGCCAGAAGATTGCAACGCCATCTCGGCTCGTCGTAGCCCAGGGCAGCTCGCGCCAACACTTCTGGAGATTTGAGTCTTGCCGCCGTTGCAGCAGTCTGCCGATAGGTCTCCATTGACTCGGCGAATCGACCCACATGATGCTGTGCCTCACCAATCAACAAGTTTAGTTCCAACAGCACATCAGACTGCCCGGAAATATCCCCCAATCGATTCAATGCAGAGAGACCGCGTTCGGCAAGAGCAAGGGTTTCGTTGTGCGCATGAACGCTGGATGCGCGCTCGCTGGCCAGCAGATAACAGGAAGCAGCCCGTTCAAAAATCTGCGCATGCTCGTAGTGGTAGGCAAGCTGTACCGAGACCCTGCCTCTGTGTTCTTCATAAAGTGCTTCAAGGACTGACGCAACATCTTCGTGCAGTTGTTCGCGTTCGCTCTCGCCGAGATTGTCATAGATGTATCTTTGAAACATGTTATGACGAAATCTGAACTTCGATACTCGGGTGTCGCCTACTCGTATGCTGCCCTCTTCGCTCACGAGCCGATGTTGACGATCCAGTTCTTGTGTCAATTGTTTGAGTAACCGACGTTCTGTGATTTCCTGTAAACGGCTGATTACCTGCGCGGTAAATGTTTCGCCTTCAACACTGGCGATTGTCAGAACCTCCTTAAGGTCGGATTGGAGACGACTGATGCGCTCTTCGACCACGCCTTCCACGCGCGCCGGCAACGTACTCCAGTCGAGGGACGGCCCTACTGTCCAGTCCCCTTCTTCGTCTTGAACGAGGTCGCCGCGTTCCTGCATCGCCAGCAAGAGTTCCGATGTGAACAATGCGTGGCCATTGGTCTGCCTATGCAGATCATTGCGAAATTCCGCACCTATCTTGTTGCCCTCCGTATCGATCAATGCGTCAATGAAGTGTCTTCTTTCTGTATCGGTTTCGTCGCCAAGTACGACAAGTGGGTCGCCATAATGCCGCTTCAACTCGGTGACGACCTGCGCCATCGGATGACGGGATTCCCCGCGACCGACAGCGACTTCCTCTGGCCGATACGTTCCGATAATCTGGATACGGCTGCCTTCGATGCGGCGTGCAAGGTGAAACAACAGACTCGCGCTCGAATCATCAACCCATTGCAGGTCATCAAGGATCAGAATCAACGGCTTCTGTCTTGACAGTGAAGTCAGGACTGTCGTGACCTGTTCGAAGATTCGGTTTTGTTCATTACTGAGTGATGTATCGGCAATCGAGAGCGCAGCTGCACCGCTTGCAGATGTCGAGCTGCGACGCCCTCGCCTGCCCTTTTCGCCAACAACGAGCGCGCCTGCCCGCGTTGCAATTCCGGCACCGGGCAAGAAAATATCTATCAGGTCCGGCCCAACATCGACGATGATGCGTTTTGAAACACGAAGGAATTTTTTGAGTCGACTGGCGTTCTCCTCGGTCGTCACGCCCTGCGCAACCCGGTCGTCAATATCTCCAGCCAGCATTGCGAGCACTTCTCGAAACGGCAGGTATGGATCGCCGATTCCCGTTTGAGCATTGCAATCACCGATAACGACCAGAAGCTCTTCTTCGCGCTCCTGAGCACGCCTTGCAAACTCTGCGACCAGGCAGGTCTTGCCAAAACCGGCTTCACCTGTCACGAAACAAACCTGCCCCTGACCGCCGATCATGAGGCTCAATTTGTCATTGAGCTGTTGCAGCTCTTTGTCTCGACTTACGAAAACTCGATCCAACGCACCATTCTCCTGACTCTCCCAGGAAAAGCCTGCCAGCATGGTCCGTCCCGGTCAATGGGTCATTTTCGCACCATCTCCGAGCTCATCGATTGGCAAAAGGGGCAGGATTGCCCTCACCCCGCTGGGGCTCAGTTATGTCGGCCGGCTGCGGCTGCCTCGGAGTGCACTGTTCCGACAGTTACGCATTCTGTGCGTCCAAAATTGCTCTGCCGTCTACCGTGCGCCGCTGGTCCGACGATACGTCCAGCGCGAACCGCGGTTCAGACTTCAGCCCGCGCCGATTCCAACGATGAACGCGGTGCCGGAAGCAGGAAGAGCGCGATCAAACCAGATCCGACGAGCAGGAGTGCAATAATCAGAATAGTCGCTCGAAAGCTCAGCAGATCGGTCAGCAGACCGGCAAACAGAGCGCCTACAACATATCCAAGGTCGCGCCACAACCGATAGAGGCCGATGGCGCTCGCCCGGGTCTTTGGGGCGACCAAGTCACCTACCTGCGCAATAAGGGTCGGATAAACGGCCGCCGTGCCTACTCCCAACACGACAGCTGAAACGGCCCAGGGGATGAATCCATTCAGACTCGCGAATCCGGCCAACGCCAAAGCTTGCACCAGCAGACCTCCTACTATCAGTGGTCGGCGTCCGACGCGATCGGACAAGGTGCCCGTACCGAGTTGCACGATTCCCCAAACCGCCGGGTACAGGGCCGCCAGCCAGGCGATCTGCTTCAAATCGAGTCCTTGTTTGGCGAAAAATATGGGCAGGAGTCCCCAGGCCACGCCTTCTTTAAGGTTGTTGAGCAGTCCCGCCTGGTTTGTTGCGAAAAGAGGCCTATAGCTCCAGCTGCCGTGCCATATCCGTGCAATCTGACCGGATGGCAGCTCAGGCGCCCCTTTTGCCTGGCTTGTTGCCACGATCGACTTTTCAAGTTCGACGTGGTGTCGGGTGTCACGAGCCCCGATTAAGGTTACAAGCAAGCCAAGCACCGCAGCGATCAGCGCAATCAGATACGGTGCCGGCCGCGGCCCATAGGCTGCCGCAAGATAACCGGCCCCGAGCGCCGCCGCCGCCACCCCCAGGTACCCGACACATTCGTTCAACCCCATTGCCATGCCGCGCTGCCGCGGCCCAGCGAGATCGATTTTCATGATCTGAGTGGTTGACCATGCAAGTCCCTGGTTGATGCCCAATAGCAGGTTAGCGAACACGATCCAACCCCACGATGGCGCCCACATAAGGAGGATCGGCACTGGAATACCAAATGCCCAGGCGACCAGGAGTATGCGCCTGTGTCCGATCCGCCCAGCCAGTTCGCCTGCCAGGAAATTTGCCCCGGCCTTGGCAAAGCCAAATGCGATCAGAAAGCTAACCGCAACGGTAGCGGACGTGAGCCCGAACTCCGACTCGGCGAGAAGCGGAAGGACTGAGCGTTCGACGCCAACCACTGCCCCGATGAACACAACAATGAGGAGTAGTAAAACAATTTGCGATCGGTTCTCGCGCAGACCAAGGCGTACAGGCGGCATATTAATCCTCTTGTTTTTCGGCTTGTGCAATATTCTCAAGGAGCATGAGCAGTCCCGCTAGGAAAAAACCAATGCTATAGGTATATGGAATAGTCTTGAAGTGGCGTAACACGAAATAGGCTGCAGGGCCTGCCTCGCCCGGCGAAGCGAAAAGCCTCAGTCTTGGTAGCTAAGGACCGTTTGCCAGGCGACGCCTTGCAGATAAGCCGCATCATTTATATCAAGCCCCGCCGAGTACTCTAGCCCTTCTGGGGACTGATTGAATAGCGTTGCGAAGAATGTACAGGCCGCCAGATACGTACCGGCCAGTGTTGGATGCTTTGCATACGCTATTCGCAGCACGATATCCGGCCTTGCGTCGGTTACCGTCGCAAATGCCAATCCAACTGGCACGACTTGGGCGCCCAATTCGCGACCAACTTCCGTGTAGGCGACATTCAATTGCGAGGTCATTTCCGGCTTGCCGGCGTAGGCCCAGGTCATGAAAAAGACAGGCCGCCCACCCTGTTCGCGCACCAGGGTTGAATAATCACGTGCCGCCTTGCGAAATGGCTCAGCCGTCGCCTCGCTGATCGGACCCAGACTGTACCCCTGCATAATCACAACATCCCAGTCTTCGGCAGCGAGCATGCCCGGAAGACCGCCCTCGTGCTCGGGCAGATGAGCGCCCGAGATCGTCATGGAGCGCGTTATGGGTCGCGTAGCGAATTTGAACTTCGACGACCGAACAAGGGCGCTGTAGTGCTTGTGCAGGCTGTTGTTGTAATAGATAAAACTATTGCCGACAAACAGCACATTGCTCGGCGCATCGCGGTAATCGAATTGCGCGGGACTGTCCGCACACGCGGTACTGCTCAATGCAAGTACGACTATGCATAAAACATGGTGGGCGTCAGTCGGCCAAAACTTTTTGCTCATCTAGGCCCTACCCCAGCAACCATGGCGCGGCAAACAGGGCAATGAGCGATACCATGACGATGCCAAGAAGATTGAGTACGAACCCTGCTCGAACCATTTCCGGAATACTGATCGTACCCGTAGCAAAGACGATAGCATTGGGCGGTGTTGCGACAGGCAACATGAAAGCACAGCTCGCCCCGATGGTGATCGGGACGGTCAAAAGGATTGGTGCTATGCCGGCCTGCAAAGCTATAGCGCCGACTACCGGTAGTAGCGTTGCTGTTGTGGCCAGATTACTGGTCAGTTCGGTCAGAAAAATAACGAGCGTTATGGCCGCGATTACCAGCACAGCCAGGCCGAAGGCGTTTAGTGGGGCGAGGCTTTCACCGATCCAAAGCGCAAGACCTGAGCTTGACACAGCCGCTGCGAGACTCAAACCGCCGCCGAACAGGATTAGTACACCCCACGGCAAACGGCTGACCTCAGGCGCCGTTTTTGGTCGCATCGCTGGACGAACGGCCGCACAGGGCTGAAAACCTTTAGTCCTTGCGAATATTGATATCGTCAAAACTGAAAAGGTCAACCCCTCTGGGGCTAGCCTAATTTATTTGGTAGCGAGGGCAGGATTGCCTTCGCGGGTTGACCGGCAACATCCTGTTGCCGGCCCTTCGGGCGAACTGCGTTCGTCCTAAATCGCTCCCGGCGATTTAGTCGGGGCTCTTTATGTCGGCCGGCTGCGCCGGCCTCGGAGTGCACTGTTCCTACAGCTCCTAGTCGCGTGCAATTGACGTAGTCCGAAACGCCTTAATCGCCAGCTCGAGCGCAGCGATAGTTCGTTTTCAGCAAAAGCGCGCAATCGATCAGCGGGGACAATTCATTGGTTTTCGTACGATTCAACAAGCGTCGGAAAACGTGGATCGCCACGAAGTGGCGCGAAATACGGGCTGCCTGCAATTGCCTCGACGGGACCGAATCCTTGGTCGAGGCTCCGCTCTAAATTCGCAAGAGCGCTATCGAAATCTCCAAGTCCGACATGACAAGCGGCAATGTACATGAGGACCTCGCTTGAGCCGCCAAGTTCGCGCGCCGCCTCGAAAGCGGTCATCGCTTGATCGAAATTGCCAAGTTCCAGGTTTGCTTTACCAAGCCCGAATTGCACCTCAAAATAGTCGGGATTGAACTCGACACCTCTCTGGTATGCTGCTGCAGATTCCTGATAGCGGCCCTGAAGAAAAAGCGTCCAGCCCAAAACCTGGTAAGAATAAGTCCAGGACGGATCATGGAGAATTGCAATTCGTGCCGCTTCCTCAGCAGCTTTGAGGTCTGGCGGGTTTTGCGCAACGCATGAAAACGCCAGCAGACACCAGATCATCCCATTTTCGGAGTCGCGCGCCAATGCCCTTCTGAACTCTGAGACGGCTGAAGCATGATCGTTTTTGGTCGAAAATGCCATGCCCAGCGCGACTCGTCCCTCCGGAAAATCTGGATCAATAGCTAGGGCTTGCTGGGCGAGTTCGATGCCGCGTTTCCGCCGCTCGTTGCTACGGTCGACCCCGTAAAAATAATAGTAACTGTTAGCCAATGAGAGCCCGGCAATTGCCAACGGGTAATTCGGGTCGAGTTGTAGGGCATGTTGCAGATGATTCTCCGCCGCCCTGATCTTTTTTTCGGGATGACTTACATCTGAATGAAACGATTCGAGTAGCAACCAGCCGCGCCAGAACGCATCGTAAGCCTTTCGGTTTCTTGTGTAATGTGCACGGACAAGGTCAGATTCTTGAGGACTGATGTGTAAATTCAGCGCGTCGGTAATCTTAATTGCCATTTCTTCGTGCAACTTAAACCAATCATCCGATTCGCCGTTGAACACGTCCGACCATTCCTGGAACCCCGAGCTTGCATCAGTCAGTTGTGCCCTAACTTTTACCCGGTCCTCGGATTTCCACACCGATCCTTCAAGGACGAAATTGACGTTCAGCTCGGCAGCGATGTCATCAACACTCTGTTCAGAGGCTTTGAATCGAGCGACCGACAGCCTCGACTTGATTCGGACCGCATCAATGCGCCCTAATCTGCCAATAAGTTCATCCGTCATCGAATCAGCAAAATATTCGCTATCCGGATCCGGCCCGAGAAATGAGAAAGGTAGCACTGCCATCGTAATTCGATCGACACCGGACTCGCCTTTGAAATCAATCCAATCGAATCGGTCAGACGCGAACAGCGCAACCGCGACCATCAATACGCCAATGATCACAAAATCTATTTGTCGGCCGTGCAGAACCGAAGATGACAATTCTTCGCCAAGCTCTTCGCTGCGCATGACGCCATCCGATGTAATTTCATAGAGCCAGGCGAGAACGACGGTAATCAGAAACCCGACCACCAGGACGATGACGATCGCGCGTAACATCCAGTCCGCTGCGCCAAAAGCACCTAGCAAAATATCGGAAATCTGTACCAGGAGCCAGGCAGCAACGAGATAGGCTGCTCCTGTACGAAGTACGTTCCGGCGCTGAAGCTCACCAATAAATTTCGATAGATCGGTCAATGCCAACATCCGCTCCTACGATGCGTCAATTATTTGCTATAGACCCAGTCGGATGCAAATAGTGTTTGATGACCGCATCGGGGCGCGAGCGGCTGAACCAATTCAGTACATACCTCGGGCGTGCTGTTCTGTTCCTACGGAACCAAAACGGGTACGTCTGAAGTAGCGATACTCTGCATTCGCAGGCCCCAATGTATAAGAGCTTCGGCGGCCTCATGCTATAAGTAGGCGGGACCGGAATTGAATCGGGGGAAGGATATGACGTGCTTGCAATAAAAAGACCGAGCGTCCTAGGCACAGCCGTCCTGCTGGCCTGGTCAGCACATGCGTACGCGGATCGCCTGTTCGATATAGACACCTACTTGGCGATGAAAAGTGTTTCGAGCATCACCGTCAGCCCGGATGGCGAATATCTCGCCTACACCCAATCCCATCGCGACCTCGAGAAAGACACCTGGCAAAGCGCCGTCTGGATGAAACCAACGGCCGGCGGCGAGCCGGTGCGCATGTCTGCTGCGGGCACTGGTGCGTGGTCACCGAAGTGGAGCCCGGACAACCGCTATCTGGCCGTGTTATCCGATCGCAAGGATGGCAGGACACAGGTGTGGCTATTGGATCGGCGCGGCGGCGATGCCCAACTGCTGACCGAGTTCAAACAAGGGGTTCGCTCTTACGAATGGTCGCCGGACGGCACGCGCATGCTGCTGCTCGTCAAGGACCCGTCGCCCGCCGACCTCGATGAAGAGAAGCGCCCCAACCCGCGCCCCTGGGTCGTCGACCGACTGCAGTTCAAGCGAGACTATGTCGGTTACCTCGACAATCGACGTACCCATGTGCACGTCATCGACATCGCCGATCGCAATACACATCAGGTGACGTCCGGGGACTTCGACGACGGCCAGCCAATCTGGTCACCGGACGGCAAACACATCGTTTTCGTCAGCAATCGGACGGACTGGCCCGACACGAATCGGAACACCGATTTGTGGCGCATTGACGTAAGCCAGGACAACCCGCAGCCCGAACAGCTGACCAGCGCCCGGTACGCGGACTCGAATCCGGTATTCAGCCCGGACGGGAGACGAATCGCCTATACATCGAATGTCAGTGATGGCCTGCCGGTCTACGCAATTCCGCAACTGTCCATCCTCGATGCCGGGACGGGTGAGTCGCAACTTGTGGAGTCGCTGGCGGAAATGCAGGTATGGGGACTCCGGTTCTCGGCTGACGGCCGCAGCATTTTTGCGATGGCCGAGTACCGCGGTGAACAGCAACTCGTCAGGGTCGATGTCGAATCCGGTGCAACAGAGCGGGTCATCGCAGGCGAGAATGTCGTTCGCGAGTTTGATGTCTCTCGCAACGGCCAGGTCTATGCCGTCGTATCCCGACCGCAGTCAACTGCCGAGATATTTAGCATTGATGAGAGAGGATTGCAGCGGTTCAGCGCAATCAATCGAGATCTTATGGCGGGCATTACGACCGGCGCCGTGGAGAAACACACTTTTCAGGTGGAAGACGGCACGGACATCGACACGTTTGTTGTGTTCCCTCCTGGCTATGAGGACGGCAAACGCTACCCGGGCGTGCTGCACATCCACGGCGGGCCCTGGGGCCAGTGGGATTGGCGATTCAACTTCGTGTCACAACTATTCGCGGCGCAGGGCTATGTGGTCATCATGCCGAACTTCCGTGGTTCATGGGGCTATGGGCAGGCATTTACTGATGCGCTGGTCGGGAAATGGGGTGATATCGACTACCGCGACTCCATGGACGCCATGGATTTCGCTATCGAGAAAGGCTGGGTCGACGGTGACCGGATGGCTGTCTATGGTTGGTCGTGGGGCGGTTTCCTGACCAACCACGTCATTACAAAGACCGATCGCTACAAGGCCGCGATCTCGGGAGCCAGCGAGACACTGGTCGTTGCCAACTACGGCCATGACGAGTGGCAACGCCTTTGGGCAGAGGAACCCGGGCTCCCGTGGCTCGAAGGGAACCGGGAACTGTGGGACAAAGTCTCCCCGTTCTATTCGCTGGACAAGGTCACGACGCCGACGCTCGTTGTTGGCGGCGAGCACGACTGGAACATGCCCATCCTGAACTCGGAGCAACTGTACCTCGTGCTCAGGCGCCGTGGAGTACCTACGCAACTTGTCGTATACCCGGGACAAGGACACAGCCTGTCAGTGCCTTCCTACGAGCGAGACCTGTACGAGCGCTATCTCGACTGGTTCGACAAATACCTGATCGAATAGCGGGGGCGTGATTGCCCTCGCCCCTCCGGGGCTCAGTTATGTCGGCCGGCTACGCTTGCCTCGGAGTGCTCTGTTCCTACGGCCCCCACACGCGTCCGCTTGAAGTAGTAAGACGTGGCCTAAAAGCCATCTGCCGGGCCGAATGGCCGCTTTTCCCGAAAGCGGTCATTCAACATCTATTTTAGTTAACTTCGCTTTCTAATTTTACTTCGTGCGGTAACCAGCCTGCTCCTGTGTCAGGCTCTGCTACGGAAATCTCCCGATCGTCGATGACATCAGAACTATTGAACGTCAAGTAGAGAAACTCGGTGCGCCAGTCCATTAGTGACTTGGTGCCCCCACCATCCACTAAGAGTCCCAGTCCCGCCGGGCGATAGGTGCGCGTGTAGTACATCCATCGCGACCCATCATTCAGGCTCCAATCTGGAGGCCCAAGTTTGTGTTGCAAATCTGCTTTGCTGGTCTGGCCGACCTGAATCGACTCAATCAATTCCTTCTCGATCATCACCATTTCATCACCCGGATAAGGTATCGGGATTACACATGCTTGCATGCCGATAGACAACACAACAAGACAGATCGGACGGGCCACTGTGATTGCAGTTAAGTTGATCATTTCTCACTTTCCTGATCGGTCGAAGCAGATTGCTTTGGATGACCCAAGACTAGAGATTAGATACGGTGTATTCCTGAGTTTAACGTGATCCACTTCCAATGAATCGATGATGACGGGGCCATTCTTTATGTCGGCTTTGGGTCATTAGCGGCCCTTTAACCCAATACTAGCCTAATGTCTGCTCTTGGCCGTAAACCGGACACTCGACAACTCGATTTTGAGAGTCCCAGACTGAACGTCCGCTTTCACCAATAGCGGTCGTTCAATCATTACCGAAATCGTGAAAATGACAGTCTGCTCTCGGCCAGAAGCGGACGCTATGGCGATAACTTGACTCGTCGTCCCGGATTGAATTTCCTTCTCTTAGTATCGTCTTTATTGGACCACCTAAAAAGCAGGACCATTGCTGATCCTGCTTGTAGGGCTACATGACGTTTATTGATCTTACACGCTTATTGACATCCCAGATCGGTCCTCAGAGCTTGGGAAACTGGCACACGTTGAGAAGAAAATGATTACGTGCAGTTCGCCAACGATTTCAGGAATTGCGAGAGTCGCTGCGGCTAGTCAGCGGCAATCTTTCCTGTAAAAGTCTGATCGACGAAAATACACACGTCAGTTGGGCAGCCCGTCCCACTGAAGCAATTCGGGTCCGGTTCCTGGTCCTTAAAAACGAACGAGAACACGCCACTCACTTTACAGTTTCCCCCGCGAAGATTGCTATAGTTGCCAGTGCCGCCTTTGAACACACAGGAACCTTCATGCGAATCATCAATGAAACTTAATAGGACCATGTAGTCGATCACGAATGAATCATTTGTGTTGGATTCGAAGGTGTCGGATTCCCCAACCAAACCGCCAAAGCCGCTTGGAGTCAAAGGACCAAAGAAAAACGTTTCTTCTGCCGTGGCTTTCCCTTGATCAATGAACGCTCCGTCTGCCTCCCATGATCCGCAGCCATCAAGAAATTCGCTAGCGCCATTGCTAAATGCCGGTGGTACTTCGGTGAAACTGTCTAACGGAAATAAGACTGTATGCTCAATCGTAAATGCTTCCGGTTTTCCAGTGTTTGCGTTTTGCGCTTCGCCATGTGTACTTACTAAGAAAATCGCGCAAGCCGCTACTATTGAAATCGCCACCCGATTGAAAGCTAGATTCTTCTGGACTCTCATCACTTATGCTCCCTTTTAATTACGTGCTTACTCTTTCGCAATGGTAGCTCGGCGGTCTTGGGTCCTTCGGGGAGTCATCCATGGCTTGTCGGAGGAAGCGAAGACCTGTCGCTACCTTGATATGGCCTTATTGTTGGCGGAGGCAGTGGAAAAGTACTGATAAATAAACGATGAAAAACCGATAAAAATACCGCTTTTCGGGTATTCGAGTATCGGAAAGCGTCGTTTTGTGCGAAATTTGGGGTCTCCTAGCCGCACTCCAATTCCAGGAATAAGACATGAGTCTGGCAGATCTCAAAAGAGGCTTTCGAATTGCAGATTTCGAGATTCGCCCGCTGGAGGGTCAGATCATCGGGCCCGACGGTTCCGCCCACCTGCAACCGAAGAGCGCCGATGTGCTTATGTGTCTGGCAGCACATGCGGGAGAAGTCGTCGAGCGCGATCAAATCCTGGCTGAGGTATGGGGCGAGCATACTGTCAGCGACGAATCCCTGACTCGCTGTATCGGAGATCTGCGTCATCACTTCGGCGATCATAGAGGCGACAGTTCTCTGATCGAGACAGTTCCCAAGCGAGGTTATCGACTGATCGGAAAAGTCCAGCTCCTCGACGGTACCGAACCTGAAGAATATGCAACGCACGGCTCTGCGACAGCTTTACGGTCGGCGCGCCGCCCGATGTTGCGGGTGGTAAGCGTTGCGTTGATTGCCTTACTGGCTGTGCTGCTGGGGCTGAACGTGGTCGGGCTGCGGGACCGTCTGCTGGGTGGTGGTGCGCCGGGGTCATTTACGTCGATTGCCGTCTTGCCGTTCGTCAACATGAGTGACGACCCTGGCAACGAATACTTCTCCGATGGGATCTCGGAGGAGATCCTCAACCTGTTGGTCAAGGTTCCGGAATTGCGGGTTACCTCGCGTTTGTCGGCGTTCTCGTTCAAGGGACAGAACGTGGATATACCGATGATAGCAGCCAAGTTGAATGTCGCATATGTACTGGAAGGCAGTGTGCGCAAGTCCGGCAACCAGCTGCGTATCACGGCGCAGCTGATAGAAGTGGCTACTGATACGCATTTATGGTCGGCAACCTACGATCGGGAACTGGAAAACATATTCGCCATCCAGGACGAGATCGCGGCAGCCGTGGTTGACGCGTTAAAGATCACGCTGTTGGGTAAGGAACGCAAAGCCAGTCAGACCGACCCTGAGGCTTATGCGCTGTACCTGCAGGGACGATATTTTCATAACCAACGCACGGTTGAGAGATATACGCAGGCCGAGAGTCTGCTAAAACAGGCGCTGCAGATCGATCCAGGCTTCGCACCGGCCTGGGCTGAACTGGGCGATTTGTACAATAGCCAAGCAAACGGAGGCATGCGTCCTTTCGATGAGGGACACGAGCTGGCGCGCGACGTGGTCGACGGCCGCGCGCATGTGGCAGTCGGCACCCGGCTTTATGCCGAAGCGTTCGAGCAGGCCCCGCGATTCTATGCCTTCCAGCGCACGCTGGAGGCTTATGAAAAGACACTTACCAAGGGCACGGTGGTCGTCCTTCCGGTGGATTCCGAGTTCTTCCGATTCCTGGGCAGTACCTCCCCCTGAACCTCCCTCACCGACCTTACCGTCGGATGACGCACGACCCGATAGCCGGTTGCGGCAGCCACCGCGTCGTAGTCCTCGGCGCCTTTCCACGACGGGGCGTACACCGTCAGGGCCTCGACGCTGGAGTCGGGCGAGCCGACGAGGCGGACTCGGGGAGTGGAGCGGAGCTCTACGTGGTGATCGGACACGCGCCCCGCCATCTCGATCGCAATGTCACCCTGGTAGGGAGGGTGATAGCGGGGATGGAGCACCTTTCGACGCTACCCCGAGGCACCGGTGCTCTCGGCTTCTACGAGGATCCGGCGGAGCAGGTACCGATCGTGTCGATACGGCTGGGGACCGGGGTGCCGCTGGCCGAGCGAGTGCACCTCGAGCTGCTACGCACCGA
>JADFNV010000086.1 GCA_022563195.1 Pseudomonadota bacterium | reverse complement strand
GTCGGCCGCATGGCGGCCTCCTACGGTTTGGTCGGCCGCAGGGCGCGTTTATGCCCTTGTGGGTGCTCCTACTACAGGCGGTCATCGACAAGTTCGGGGGGCAGCACATACTTGATGTCGTACAACATCGACTTGTCCTTGCCAAAAGCGCGAATGCCGTCAGCGCCCATGGCCCGAAATTCGTCGTGCGCGACCGCAACAATGACCACATCATACGCCCCTTTCTCAGGAGCGGCGACGAGGTCCAGATCGTATTCGTTCTTCGCAGCAACAGCATCCACCCACGGGTCGTGAACGTCGACCTGCATACCGTACGTCACCAGTTCGGTAATAATATCGACTACCTTGGTATTGCGAACGTCCGGACAGTTTTCTTTGAAGGCTAAGCCCAGAATGAGCGCCCTCGCCCCCATCGGTTGTATGCCGTTGGCCAGCATGCGTTTCACAACCTGAGAGGAAATGTACAACGGCATATCGTCGTTGATACGACGACCGGCCAAAATCATCTGCGGGTGATAGCCGAGTTGCTGCGCTTTGTACGTTAGATAATACGGGTCGACACCAATGCAGTGTCCGCCGACCAGCCCCGGACGAAAGGGCAGGAAATTCCACTTGGTACCGGCCGCTTCGAGAACCTCCTCGGTATCGATGCCAACACGTTCAAAAATCATGGCGAGTTCGTTGACCAACGCAATGTTCACATCGCGCTGCGTGTTCTCGATGACCTTTGCAGCCTCGGCGACTTTGATACTCGATGTCTTATGCGTGCCGGCGGAGATGATCGATGCGTACACCGAATCGATGAACTCCGCGGATTCCTCAGTAGAACCCGAAGTAACTTTCAGAACGGACGGCAACCGATGCTCTTTGTCGCCGGGATTAATTCTTTCGGGGCTGTAACCAACGAAGAAGTCCTCGTTCATTTTCAGGCCCGATTCCGATTCCAGAATCGGTACGCAAAACTCTTCGGTAGCACCGGGATAAACCGTGGACTCGTAGACGACGACATCGCCTTTCTCGATGATAGCGCCAAGTGTCGTGCTCGCGGCTCGTAACGCCGTGAGCAATGGCCGGTTGCCGTTACCGATTGGCGTCGGCACTGTCACGATGTAGAAATTGCAGTCTTTCAATGCCGCCGCGTCCGAGGCAAAACTCAGCTGTGTTGCCGCAGCAATTTCCTCGCTCGTACACTCCAGCGTCGAGTCTTCGCCCTTGTCCAGCTCTGCGATGCGCTCGGCTTTGATATCGAAGCCTACGGTCGGATATTTCTTGCCGAACTCGGCCGCCAGCGGCAGGCCGACGTAACCCAGGCCGACGATGCCGATGCGGAGATTTTTGATGTCAAAGGACATACGTGTTCTCTTGGAAAATCAGAGCCTTAATACCATATCCAGACCAAGGAAACGCAGCTTCGTGTCTCACGTGTACAGTGCGACGTATGCGTGCGCCATGGTGGACGCTCCGAACTGACTTGCCTTTGCCTGGTTTCGCCTGCCGATCTCTTCACGATCAAAGTCCGCCCCCAACAATTCCGCAATACCGGCAACCAGCTGCGATACATTTTCCGGTTCTACCAGCCGACCGTTGACGCCATCCTCGACCAATTCCGGTATCCCGCCGACATTCGACGCAACGATCGGCAGTCCAAATTGCATCGCATCAAGCAGTGTCGATCCCAAAGCCTCGTGCAAGGACGGGTAGACAAACAGGTCAAAGGCAGCCAGATAATCACCGACGTTTTCGACCCAACCAACCAGCTCAATGTTGGTCAACGATCCAATTTCCTTCTGAAATCGTTGCTTGTGCCGGCCATCGCCGCACAGTATGAAGTGCCAGTCCGGATACTTGCTTGCAGCAATCCGCGCAGCCTCAATGATGGTTGATTGGCCCTTATGAGAGTGATCAAGTGCGCCGACATGCCCGACCAGAGTCTTACCCGGCCGTTGCGCACGAATTCTGTCGACTTCAACCTGATTCGCAGCGAATCCCGCACTCGAATCGGGAACGACCACCGGCTGCACTTCAGGTTGCCGCTTTCTTAATTCGACTGACGCTGCACGAGAAACAGCGGCTATCGCTACCGCACGACGATAGGCCAAGCCGCGAAAAATCGACTTTGACTGTGGCGCGACTACACGTCGCGTAATGACGTAAGGAATGCCGTAAACCAGATTCGCAAACAGTACCGAATACACAGTGCGCCCATCGTGTGCGTGTGCAACGCGAGCGCCTTTTACCGCCATACCTGCCGCTAAAAAGTTCGAAGTCACCTCCCGAATCTCCAAATTTTCAATGTCAGCACAGCGCACTGCCAGACTGTTTCCCCGTTTGATAACGAGTCGCTGCGAATACCCACAACGCGCAAGTTCGCGAACGAGTAATTCGATCTGGCGTTCGCCGCCACGATAATGTGGCGCGAGATTGAGATGACAGATTGGTTTCATGCCGGATTTGTCATCGGGTCGTGGCCAAGGGCCACTCCTAAATGATGCGCGGTATGTACCAAAGTGCTAACAGGCCCGTCGTGCTCATCGTGATCGTGTACGGCAGCGCCATGATGACCATCCTGCCGTAGGACAAGCGGATTAGCGGCGCCAATGCCGACGTCAGCAGGAACAGGAACGCTGCCTGGCCGTTTGGAGTCGCGACTGACGGAATGTTGGTGCCTGTATTGATTGCCACGGCCAGCGCATCGAATTGCGTACGCGTCAGTTCGCCGTTAATGAACATCTCCTCAACCTCACCGATGTACACGGTCGCCACAAACACGTTGTCACTGATCATCGACAGCACACCGTTCGCCATGTAGAACAACGCCTGTTGCGACTTGGCGTCCTCGACAGACATGACCCATTGGATGATCGGCGTGAACAACTCCTGATGGTCGATGACCGCAACGATCGCGAAGAACACGACCAGCAATGCCGTGAACGGCAGCGCCTCTTCGAAGGCGTGCCCAAGACGATGCTCCTCGGTAATGCCGTTGAATGCCGTCGCCAGCACGATAACCATTAACCCCACCATGCCGGGTGTGGCCAGCCCGAATCCCAATGCGACGATTAACAACAGTGCCACGACCGCCTGTACGACAATAATTGATGAATCAGACTTCGTGCGTTCCCGCGTCATCTGTTCGTCGAATTCTTCGAGCACATCTCTCACTTTCGGCGACAGTTGTACGCCATAGCCGAACGTCTTGGTCGCCTCGAGCAACGCGCATGTGATCAGACCGACGACCAGCACTGGCATCGATATATGCGCCATCTTCAGAAAGAACTCGACAAAGGACCAGCCCATGATCTCGGTAATCAACAGGTTTTGCGGCTCGCCGACCATGGTCGTCACTCCACCGAGCGCCGTACCGATGGCACCGTGCATCATCAGCGTGCGCAGAAAGGCACGAAACTCTTCCAGGTCCTCGCGATGCAACTCGATGACCTCGTCATCGGTGCCATGATCGTGGCTGTGATGGCTTCTCTTGCCGGATGCGACCTTGTGATAGACGCCGTAGAAACCGATCGCCACCGTAATGATCACGGCCGTGACCGTTAACGCGTCGAGAAACGCAGACAGGAATGCAGCCGCAAACGAGAACATCAGCGACAGCAGGATCTTGGAACGCACGCCCAGCAGGATCTTGGTGAACGTGTAGAGCAGCATCTCTCTTAAAAAGTAGATGCCCGCCACCATGAACATCAACAGCATGATGACTTCGAAATTTTTCTCCGTTTCGTGCAGCACGTTTTCGGGAGATGCCAGCCCCAGGACGATGGCTTGAATGGCCAGCAGGCCACCTGGCTGCAACGGATAACATTTCAACGCCATTGCGAGCGTGAAGATGAACTCCGCGACGAGGACCCACCCGGCCAGGAAACCGTCGATCGAGACCAGCACCGGATTCAGGATCAAGAAGCCGATAATCGAGAGTTTGTACCAGCTCGGAGAGTTGCCGAGAAAGTTCTCGCGCAGCGCCGCTGCCATCGTATGGGCCATCGATTTATTATCCTTATTGTTCGAGCTTCCCCCGAAGCGAGCCCTTGATTCTAGTCAATATCCCAGACGCACGCACCGGATTCGCGGATTTTG
>JADFNV010000048.1 GCA_022563195.1 Pseudomonadota bacterium | reverse complement strand
CATCCTCGGCCGTCATTTCGCCGAATCCATTGCTGAAGATCTGGCCGCGTTTCAGGCGAAAAGCGTAGTGGGTGTCATCGATGGTTTCGAAGTACTCAGCCGCGTCAAGTTCTGTATCCCAGGTGCCATCAGTCTTGAATTGCAGGAGATTTTGAAAAATTGCCCTTTGAATTAACGAATCGGCACCCGAGAGTGAAAATGGTGGGTCAAGAGAGGAGATATCGAAGTAATTGCGGATATGCAATTGATCGCCTCGGACCGCCCAGCTTACATCGGGGAGACTACCCGCAACCGCCAGCCCTGCCAGCGTGGACTGGCGCAGAAAATCCCTGCGGTTGATTTGAAATGGGCCTGAATTTTTTTTGATTGCCACTAGCTAAGCGCTTCGAGCTGTTGCTGCCAGGATTTTTCCATGATGTTTCTTTCGCGAAAGTCTTTTGGCGTCACGCCTTATAGGCAAGGTTTTCGACGACTTCAGCGTTCGGTATTTTCAACAGCATAGCCGGATTCAATACAATCTTGGACGAACGATTCCCGCCACCAAGAATTATCTGCTTGCATTCCATTACGCGCGAATCAATCCATATTGGCACGTTCTCTGGAACCCCAAAGGGCGTTACCCCGCCAAGATCCATACCGGTCAGTTCCCGCGTCTGCTCCGGACTTGCAAAAGATAGTCGAGAGACTCCGAGTTTCTTTCGCGCAGTCTTATTTACGTCCAGACGAAATGCAGCAAGTACGATGCAGGCGGCAAACTTCAGTTCGCCCTTTTTCGATGCTATCAGCAACACATTGGCGGCCTCGTCAACGGAATAGCCATAGTGATCGCAGAATTGTTGCGTGTCCGCGTATTCTGGTTCGCAGTCGATAACGGAATATTCAATGTTACATGCACTTATGGCGCTGGCAACCTCAGAGCTGATTGATTGATTCAATGACCGAATATCCGTTGGCTGATTGAGAAATTATCTTGATCGATTGCTTTGGGTTGTTAGCGGCCCCCTATGCGCAATACTAGCTGAATGCCTGCTTTCGGGTGCGGATTCAAAGTGGCCCGGCTCACAGCATCTTCACCGAGAACAAGATGGCCCAGACCACATTGGCGTTGATGTCCAACTGCAGATTAGCCACATTTTGGTTACCGGCATCTACACTTAGACTCGCGCCCGTGTAGCTCCCGACATCGCTGTCCACTGCATCTGATAAGAAACCGGCCCCGTCCACTGCCGCGAAAATCGTCAGTTCCTCCGCTGCCGTGCAGACGGCCGCCACACACGCTGCGACCGAGTTGTCTACCTGAATGGTTCCCGCCTCGTACTGGAAAGCCGGGTCCAGCACGTCGCGCACGCTGACATCGCTACGGGCAATGCCCTGGTTGTTGATGTAGAGCAGAAACTTGAACTCCACACCGCTCGGAATGGTCGCACCGGTCGGTATCGGCGTACCATCAGGCGAGAAAGCACGCTTGGTGATGGAGAAAGATGGTGCCGGTCCTTCGAGCTCGTAAATGAAGTCATTAGGACCACCACCATCGCAGGCGATCCAGAAGTTTGTCCCGTCGAAAGTAATGCCTCTGGTATTAGTGCATGGCGATGCGAAGGAGGAGACAAGGATACCGGTCCTGGTCCACTCCTCAATCGTCGATGCCTTGGTCAACCAGAGATTTGTGCCGTCCCAGGTGAGTCCCACTTCAGGCGTTACCGGTATAGGGAAAGAGGAGACCACGACCCCTGCCGTCGTCATCTCGTAGATCAACCCTAAATTGCGTTGGACGACCCAAAGGTTGACGCCGTCCCAGGTCAATCCTTGGGGTTCGCCGCCAACGGAAGGAAAGCTGGAGAGAACCGTCCCTGCTGTGTTGATCTCGTAGATGCGGTTCGCAACATGGTCAGCAAGCCAGAGGTTCGTCCCGTCCCACGTCAACCCTTTGGCGTCAGGGAGAGTAGCAAAGGATGAGAGGACAGTTCCGGCCGTGGTGACTTCATCGACGCGGTCATCACTTTTATCAACAATCCGGAGGTTCGCGCCATCCCAAGCCATCCCCCACGGTGCGTTCCCTGGCGGCGAAAAGACGCTGATCACGTCCCCGGTGGCGGAGAACGCTGCCGTTGAGTGAAATGAGATAAGGTAGAGGCTGGTGATCCAAACCAACCACCGAAAACCTGGCATTACACACCCCAACAATGCATGTGGTTTATCGAGACCAGAAAATGCGCGCAAAGGTGAATCATAAATGGGATGTCGTTCACAAAAAGAGTTTTAATTTCTTGGATCAGAGATAAACTGAGAACTCCTTCACATTGTGAGCTGGCACCCCCCCGAACCAGCTATATTGACAGCAAAACTTGAATGCCGACTTTTACGTGCGATTTCGAACGGTCGATGCAACACCTAATCTCTGACACTAGAGAGGAGAATGTTGAAGATGAAGCAGCAACTAAGGATTTATTACACGCCGACCAATTTATCTAAGGTTCGCCAGATCTGAACCCGCCGGTTTCTGGTAAAGGCGCAGCCCGAATTCGGGCACGATTGCCAGCAAGTGATCGAAGATGTCCGACTGGATGTCTTCGTATACCGCCCATTCGGTCGTACTCGTGAAGCAGTAAATCTCCAACGGCAGCCCCTCGGGACCCGGGGACAGTTGACGAACCATCAGCGTCATGCCTTTGTGAATCCTCGGGTGATTTTTCAGGTAGTTGAATGCGTACGAGCGAAATGTGCCGACGTTCGTCAGCCGCCGTCTGTTCACTTCGGCGTCCACCGCGGTTGCGAGTCCCGCATTGTAATCAGACAGATCCTGCTCCTTGTTCTTGACGTAGTCCTTCAACAGCGCGAAACGTGTGAAGTGATTAACTTCGTCTTGCGTCTGGAAGCGGATCGACGACACGTCGATGAAAATGGCGCGCTTGATCCGCCGGGCGCCTGACTGCGACATGCCGCGCCAGTTTTTGAACGAGTCCGTGATTAACCGGTGCGTCGGGATCGTGGTGATCGTCTTATCCCAGTTCTGCACTTTGACGGTGTGCAGCTGCACATCAACCACATCGCCATCTGCACCAAACTGCGGCATCTCAATCCAGTCGCCCACGCGAACCATATCCTGCGCGGTGAGTTGCACGCTGGCAACCAGTGACAGGATCGTGTCTTTGAACACCAGCAGCAAGATAGCCGTCATCGCGCCGAAACCGCTGAGCAGCAACAGCGGTGAACGGTCCAGTACCGTCGCTACGATGAGCACGGCGCCGAGAATCCAGACGACGATCTGCAGGAGTTGCACAAATCCCTTTAGCGGGCGTTCCTTTGCGATCGGCGAGGCCGCGTAAATCGTGTTTGCGGCGCTGAGCAGCGCCGTCAGCGCCAGCGTCAGCATCAATACCATATAGCCCATCGCGACGTTGCGCATGAGCTGCGCACCGCCTTCGGGCAGACCGGGGACGAACGGCACGCCGACGAACACGATCAGCGCCGGCACGACCTGCACGAGACGACCGAAGACGTTGTGCGTGACCAGGGCGTCATCCCAGGTGACGCTCGATCGTTTCGCGAACGCGCGCACGGTGCGAACTACAACCTGCTTTACGATCAGATTGATGATGACCGCACCTGCGAACAGTGCCAGCAGGCCTACGCCAGTCGGCAAAGCGGGGTGAATCGTGCCAAGTTGTTCGAGCATTGTTCTGAGGTTCCGGAGTGAGAGCGCGGAGATGGTATCACCCAATCGTCATCCCCAAGCAATTGGCGCACTTATGACCTTATGATCGTATCGCAGACCCGAAAAATGAGGGACTTTCGCGGGATGCAGGGGCCCTCCCGGTAAAGACTCTTCACCACTATTTCAGGTACTTGATTCCCACTGCAATTAGCGGCAACAAACCCAGTACAGAGACGACGGTGGCCCCCACAGGAAGATCTGCACTGAAGGACAGCCAAAGCCCGGCCGTGCTGCCGAGCACGCCGAAGATCCAGCCGATGACCAAACGCTTGCCGAGTGTGGCGACCAGAATCGACGCACTGAAAGCAGGGATAATCAGGAACGCGAATACCAACAGCACACCCGCGACGTTAACTGCCAGGGTAATCACGATCGCGAACGTGGCAAAGAACAGGAACTCCCACAAGAACCCTGGTCGCCTGGAATCGTCGTCGTCGAATGACAGCGCATGGAAATTCTGGCGATAAACAACATGCAGGATCGTCAGTGCCCCATAGGCGATGGCGATCAAGGTAATTTCCTGCCAGCGCACCCAGAGGATGTTGCCGTTGAACAGCGACTTCAGCTCCTCCATGCCTTGAGTGGAGCGGCTCAGAATAACGATAGTCAATGCAGTAGCCACCACGTAGACGCAGCCGATAATCACTTCACGCGTGGTTTTGCCTGGAACGCGGCGCAGACCGGCGAATGCGAACGCGACGGTTAATGTTGCTGCGAAAGCGTACAACTGCGCCTGTGTGCCGTGAGACTCTTCGCCCAGAAGGAATGCAATGCTCACCCCAAGCGCAGCGACTTGCGCCAGGGCCAGGTCAACAAAAATCACTCCGCGTGCCAGAACGTGCAGACCGAAATAGGTATGAGTGAAGATCATCAAGGCGCTCAACACGAACGCCGGTAGTAGGATTAGCCAGGCATCCATATCATTGGTCCTCTGCATCTTTGAATGCGGTAACGATGGCGTCGAACAATTCGAAATAGCTATCTATCCCCTTTCGAGCACCCACAGACTGGGGCAGCACGGCGATGTGGATGCCCGTTTGCTCATTCAGGTAACGTGCCGAACGGCGCTCGTAGTACGGCTCCATGATCAAGACGCCGATATCATCGGCCTTGATGCGTTTGAGCAATGCGCTCAGGGACGCTGCACTGGGTGCAATGCCGGGTTTGGGCTCAACTTCGTCGACAATTCGAAAACCGAAGGCCTCTGCCAGATAGACGAAAGACGTGTGGTAGGCGATGACTGGCCTGCCCTCGAGGTAGGCCAACGCCTCACGCCAGCCGAGCAATTTGACATCCAGCGTCTGCGCGAAACTCTGGGAACGGCCCTCGTAATAGGCAGCATGGTCAGGATCCAGCTCGCCCAATCGTGCGGCGATGGCTTGCGCCATGTGTACACCGTTTCGCGGGTTCAGCCAGTAGTGAGGATTGCCTTTCGCGTGTACATCACCCAATGCGCGGGATACCGGTGCACTGAGTTTGCCGAGCAGCGGGACGACGCTGGCCAGGTTCAGATGGCCTGGGTTGCCCGGCTGTACGCGCGCGTTTCGTGCTGACTGGAGCAATGGCGGCAGCCAGCCGATCTCCATGTCGGCACCGATTATAAGCAACAAATCGGCGCGGAATACTTTGCGAATCATGCTCGGTTTGGCCACCGCGAAATGCGGATCGCTCGATCCCGGCGTCAGGCTTTGTACGTCCACATACTCGCCTCCGACCGCTTCGGCCAGGGCCGCCAGATCCTGCGTTGTGGTTACGATTCGTATTGATGCGTGACCGGTGACCGAAATGGTCAACAGCAATAAGGACAGCAATATACAGCGCAATTGCTTCATTCGAGCCTCTTAAAACACATGGGCGGCGTGGCTGCCAAGATTGAATTCCACCTGCAACCAGAGCGTATCGGCGGTCTTGTCGAGCATATGCTCTGTCCAATCGTGGTTGTATTGCAGCCGTAATTTGCTGTATTCAGTCGGGTACCACGTCAGATTGGGCGAAAAGCGTTTGCGCGTGTCGCGTAAGGGATCGGCGGCCGTGTCGCCGTCCGCCGTAGCGTATTCCAAGCGCAGCCCAGCTACCCAGCCGGGCTTGAAACCCCACAGGGCCTGCGTAAACAGACCCCAATCTTTCAGCGTTTCCCGACTTGGAGTCCCTGGATCGCCAGCCTCGTAACGTCGCCACAACACCTCCGTGTGCCAGGAAACGAACGGAAAACCTCGCTGCGTACGGGCAGGTTGCCATTTCAGATACCAATCTGTGCCAACTATATGGGTATCCGTATTACTCCCGCTGGCGTTCGGGCCCCATAGTCCAGAGACACCGAGGTTCATGCTGACAGTGTCCGACAGATCGAAACCGTTAAGCCAGCGTAGCGTATAGAGCAAGTCACCAAAGCTGCGCGCATCCCTATCGATCAAGGTATGCCCGCCGATGTCCTCGCCGGGCGCATTGAGGAAACTGATGACGGTCTCCCCCTTCGCGTTCTGCATACCGACGATAAGCTCGGAATACCATTCGGTCGGCGTTAGCCACGACAGCCTTATACCCTGACTTCGCAACCCATCACCGCCGAAGAATCGTGACAACACTACCGGCTGGTCAACAAAAGTCCAGCTATGGGGGTGCTGCTTGTTGAGACGGCCGAATTCGGTGAAATACTGGCCGCCTTTGACCTGCAATCCTCCAGGCAAGCTACGGGTCAGGAAAAACGCTTCCTCCAGCTCCACGACTGTCTCGCCATCACTGTCGATCTGGAAAATTATGTTGACCTGGGCATCAAAGTACGGATCCACCGCCGCGCCAAGAGACAGCTCCACATTCTGCACGGTAAATCCATTCTGGTTCGGGTCATGCGCGCCACCCTGGAGATTGTCCAAGGCATCGTTATCGACACTGGAACCGCCTCCCGCGAAAAGACCGGACAGGCCGATTCGCAGCGCGCCATTATCGGCGCTGATCCCGCTTGCGGTTGCCTTTACATTTGAATTGGCCGCGATCAAGCAGATGACGGTTGTCATCAGCGTGAAACGCAAAATTGGCTGAGCCATTTAGGCCTCCCTTTCTGGTCGGTGGGTACTCAGAGTCACCGACGCCGTGCGCCAGGCTACGGCACACTAATCACGTAGTAGTGACTCAATCTGAGAACAATCAGAACAGGGGTGGTGGTGCACGCGCTCCCAAGGTGGGGAATCGCAGCAGATTGTGATTCCAGACGGTGTTCGTCAGGAGCGTATAGGCAACGACGCACAAAGGTTTCAGCAGAAAAAGGCCAGGTTCGGGCGCGACCGGAACAAGGTTAAGACGACAAATCTGACATTCATCCTGAATTATCAGATCGCCGGCGGCCTCGTCGACGTCGTGCAGCACAAAGTGCACAGAGACAAACACCAGGGTAAACGCCAGTGCCGTCAAAATGAAACGGTCCTCGACGGGAGTGTTGGATAATGGTCTGAACAAGGATCAAATTCCCGAAATCGGCAACCCCATATTGGGCCTGGGCCTAGGCCTGGGCCTGGCCCCGGCTACGCGAATCCGCAGCCAAGAAACGTCGGACCTAGATAGAACCATACGTGGTGGCAAACCGCAAAGCTTTCCGGGCTATCCCATGGGCCCTTCCTTCCTGAATGATCACCCTGAACCTCTCAGGCGATCGCAGCGACAAACTAGCCCTCTCAATATGCAGATTGTCGCAATAGCGATAATTTCTGCCGGAAATCTGTTAACGCTTTAATAACGGTTTAGATTTGGGCTGCATGCGCCAGAGCCAGTAACTCCAGAGGGCGAACAAACCATGCGCATCGAGGTTTTGGGGCCAGGAGAATCGGCAGTTGTTGCCTGGCAAGTGGGCGCCGTCGGCGGGATCGATGAAAAATGGTCGCCGCTGGCTTATACGAATACTATTGAGATGATTTTCGAATTCGGCAATCAAGGAAAACCAATGAAATTGTTTATTCAATGCCTTGCGATGTTTTGTCTTTTGACATTGGCGTCGCAATCTTTCGCCCAGGAAGTAGACGAGCAAACCGGCTTACAATTCACGTATTTTGGTGCGGCTGGCTGGAAAATCTCAGACAATGACGTCACGGTGTTAATCGATCCTTATATTTCGCGCCTCCAATATGCCGATCGCCAACATCCTGATGACGACAGGCATGCCTTCGCTCGGAATGAAGTTGGGATCTGGGATACAGACCTAATTGATCGCCTTATCACCAAGGCCGACTTCATATTGGTGCATCATGGACATTATGATCATTTGGGCGACGTCCCCTATATTGCAAAGAAAACCGGTGCCAAAGTAATTGGGTCAGAAACCACCATCACCATTTTGCGAGCTTACGGTATTTCCGACGATCAACTATATGCAGTGGGTGGTGGCGAAGATTATCAGTTTGAGAATTTTTCAGTTCGGATTATTCCCTCCATTCATTCGGCTTTGGGTGAAAAACACTACTTCGATTCCCGGCGATATGACCGCAATACTGAGCTGAAGGCGCCGCTTCGCATTGATCAGTTTATTGAAGGTGGTTCGCTGATGTTTCTGGCCCGTTTCGACGGCCACAGCGTTCTGACCATGGGTTCAATGAATTTTATTGAACGCGAATTGGAAGGTCTGAACCCGGACATACTCCTGGCCGGAGTCAATGGCTCCAGGTTAGGTCTTTACAACTATGACGAACGCCTCGTAAAGGTTACCGGAAATCCACCTGTCATCATTCCTACCCACTGGGATAGCTTCAACCTGCCATACGAGTTTTCCCAGGATGAGAATGTGAAAGGGAAGCTAATCCCATTCCGCAACGCTGTTGCCAAGATTTCACCAGGATCACGGGTTCTGCTGCCGGTGCATCTGGAACAATTCGTGATTGATTAAGGTCATTACGACTTGTTAGGGCCTTTTTTGGGCTTGGTTGAGATTGGAACCGAGTAGTGGACTCACATCGAGGAAGGCGAATCGAGTCACCTGCGTGTAAGCACGGAAGTAATTCGTTACCCTATTCCATATGGTCTTGATCAATAAGATAAAATCGATGTCAAACAAGGCCACCAAAGGACCGTAATGACTAACGACACTACCAATGGCAGCGGCGCTGCCATCGTATTCGATGACTGGCGCACAATCTTGTTTGCTGTGTTTATGGCACTCGTTGGCTACTCAGTGATGGTCACTGTGCCAGTGTTGAGTACTGCCTTGGTGCAGTCCTTGAGTTTCAGCGAGGAGCAGGTCGGGCGAGTTTGGGGAAACGACATGCTGGGCTTCTCAGTTGGGGCCATCATTGCCGCATTGTCAGTTGCCCGCGTCAATCGTCGATACCTGGTCATGGGCGGCATTGTGTTTTCCATGGGTGCCAATGCCTGGTGCATGTCCATAGTCGATTACGAGTCGATGATGTGGCTTCGTTTCGCCGCTGGAATTGGTAGCGGCATATTCACGGGCACGGCTGTGGCTACCTTAGGCGGAACAACCAATCCGGTTCGGGCATTCAATATCTTGTTGCTCGGTTTTTCATTTTCCGCGGCGGGCGAACTGCACCTGTTTCCACAGCTGTCACTGAATGGAATTTACTGGTTTCTCATTGTTACAGCTGCTGTATGCGGCTTGTTTCTACGCTGGCTGCCCAGCAGACCTCTTAGTGATGAGGAAAAGCAGGTTCAGCATGAACTTGAAGATCATTCAGAAGACTGGCGCGTGCCTGTCATCTTGCCGATCTTTTGCCTCACCGCCGTATGTTTCACCTACATCAATATCGGCGGCTATTTCACCTATATCGAATTGGCTGCACTCGACGCGGGTATCTCGCCCGACTATGTCACGCCATTGCTAACATGGGCGTCCTTTTGGGCGCTCGCTGGTTGTTTGCTGGCATTACTGTGCGCTCGCTTCGGCCTGTTCAGACCCTTATTCGTCGCCTTGATATCGATGGCAGTACTCGTCGGCATGCTCAGTACAGGAATTAATAGCATCAATCTTACGATTAGCGTGTTTGCCTTCCTGGCCCTGTGGACATTTGTCGATGTCTTCCAGTCCTCAATGATGGGGTACATGGACCGCAGTGGATCATTGGTCGCCTTGCTACCCAGTGTGCAGGGGTTTGGGCAATTTGTCGGCCCGAATATCGCTGCGTCGATCATTGGCGCCGGACTGGGTTACGGCACAATGTTTTTGGTCAGCGGCAGCATGGCGCTGGTCGCCATGGTCATTTACGGCGGAATATTCTTCTATATGCATTCGCGAAAGTCCTCACAAGAAGAGGTTGTGACTGAAGCCGCGTGAACGTCCGACCAATAGCGCAAAGGTTGTTGCGCGAACGCAAATAAGAACAATTGACAGTGTCTGGCGTTATCCAGTCAAGGGAATGCGCGGCGAGGATTTGCTGCTGCCGAAGAATCTGGATACCACATACTGCTCATGTTTTGGAAGGTGCCGGCGTGGTTAGTGGTGATCCTGACCGCTCTTGGCGGATGGGCGCTGCATGCTGGGCTGATGTCGTAAACGTTTACGTGACTTAGGGCCTTATGATCGTATCGCGCAAGTCAACCAGTTCGTATTTCACGTCGGCCACCACTATCGGTTCAAACTTCGTTCCGGCTGCCCCGTTTGCAATGAGTCGCAGTAGCGCCGCTTCGCTAATGTCGCCGTCGAACGATATCAACTCGATATCCTCAACCCTGCCATTGGTCGATATTTTGTAAGTATAGGAAAACCTCAATGGACTGTAGCGCGCAAGAGGCTTTGCAATTTTCGACACAGTGGTCAGTGTCCAAAAAAGCCTCTTACAAAGCAGTTCTTCCCTTGGCTGATCGTCCGTCCACACCTTGGTCGTGCATTGATTACCCTGACAAACCAGGCAATCCGAAAAAAACTCTTACCTCAACTCCAACACCGTCGGAAGGTTCTTCCTCTCGAGCTCCGCAAACTCGCAACCTCTAAGACTTTGATGTGCGATAGGCCAGCTCCCGCAGCGGCTTACGCCCATAACGATGAGCTCCTCGATGACTTCGTGCGGGTCTATCCCACGCGTATCGCTTTCCTCCGCGTGGGCAATCGAGGTGTAAAACGTCAACAACGCGATCAACAGCAGTATCAGCATTGTTCGCATAACAGATTCTCTCAGGCTGATCATCAGCAGGGGTTTGCCCGCTGTCGCAATTGTATCGCAGAGCACAGCACGGACCCTGTAAAAATTCCTGCAGTCCACCGTTACCGCGAACGCCGTGGCAAATTTCTCCACATACCAAGCGCAATGCCGCTACCAGTGGTAACTTTGAAACTTGATGCTCACTGTTCTCGCATATTCTGAGGTTTCGTGACAGCAGGAATTTCCCGACCGCCGGCGCCCTGGATGCACGACACGCTTCGTGACGGCCTCAGCGCGCTCGCGGCGCGTCGTTTCAAGGCCGCGTCGGAATGCTGTCAGCGCGTACTCGGTGCCAAACCCGATTTACCCGAGGGACATTTTCTGGTCGGCCTCATTGCGCTCGAAATGAAACAGACCCGAACCGCGATTTCAGCGTTCGGCTCGGTGACCAAACTCGACTCGCAACACGGTGCAGCCTGGGCGCAACTGGCGAAACTTTTCTTCAGGGCCGGCCACCTGATCAGGGCGGACGAGGCGCTGGCCAGAGCGGTTGCATGCGAGAAAGGTGATCCAATCGTCCACGACCTGCTTGGCATGGTGTATTCAATGTTCGGTGATCAACGTGAGGCGGCAAACTGGTTCGGCAAGGCGGCAACGAAAATCCCCGACAATCCGATGTTCCTCGTCAACCATGCGAATAATGAAATGTACCTCGGTCACCTCGAAACCGCAGAAAAAGGATTGCGCAAGGCGCTCAAAATTCAACCTGACAGTGCACAGGCTCACTGGATCCTGGCTGGACTGCGTACGGCGACCGACTTTGAACACGTCGAGACATTACGGCCCCTGGCCGCCGATCTTAAGACTCCACCCAAGGCACAGGCATTTCTGAACTACGCGCTGGGCAAAGAGCTCGAGGATCTACAGGTCTGGGACGAGGCATTCGAGGCATTCGCCCGGGGTGCCGCCGCACGGCGCAAGAACATTGAATTCGATGAGCAAGCTGAAATCGAGATGTTTGACGCGCTGCGAAGTAGCTATGACGCGGATTGGCTTGCCGGCAAAACAGGCTTCGACAGCAGCGCGCCGATTTTTATTGTCGGACAGCCGCGAACGGGCACGACGCTGATCGAACGCATCATCACAAGTCACTCACAGGTGCACTCGGCAGGCGAGTTACGGCAATTCGGCAGCAGCATCCGTCGCCTCACGCGCTACAAGGGCGGCGGCCGATACTCCGAAGAACTCGTGACACAGGCACAGGACCTCGATGGGACACAACTGGGCCAAGCCTACATGGAAGCCTCCCAAAAAATGCAGGGCAGCACGCCACGCTTTGTCGACAAGTTGCCACCCAATTACATGTATCTGCCACTGATCCTGATGGCGCTGCCCAACGCGAAAATCATTCACGTGCGGCGCAATCCCATGGACGCCTGCTTCGCCAGTTTCAAGCAGCTGTTTGCAGATGCGTACCTGCATTCCTACGATCAGGCCGAGATGGCCCGGCACCACGCCCGCTACTATCATTTGATGCAGCATTATCGTGAGCAATTCGGCACTCGCTATTTCGAGATCTCCTACGAAGACGCGGCGAGCAACCTCGAGCCAAACGCTCGCGCACTAATCGACTACCTCGAGTTACCGTGGGAAAACGCCTGTCTCGATTTCCATAAACAGGAATCTGCGGTGACGACGGCCAGTGCCGTTCAAGTGCGCGAACCTGCCCATACGCGGTCGATTGGACGCTGGCGTCGATACGAAAAACAACTCGAACCCATGCGCAAATCGCTTGAAAACGACGGAATCGCGACCGAGGTTTGACTTGCCCAATACATAAGGCTAATTTCTGGGGTACGCATCGATCCAGGGGAGCGTCGACATGGGACCCATTCCAGCGAATTCGCAGCCTGAAGACTTCAGGCCATTTCACAAAAGTCCACTTGCGCAGTCAATCTCGGCAATCGTAATGGCAACCGTCATGGGCACCGGCCAGGCGCAGGTACTCGACGAGATTGTCGTCACGGCGACCAAACGCGAAGAGAATATCCAGGATGTTCCTCTTGCGATAACGGCTTTTACCGGGGATTTCCTCAGGGACGTCAATCTCGACGACATCAAAGACCTCGTCGCCTTTACGCCGGGTGTTACCGGTAACAGTAAGGATAGCTTCATCGACGCGATCAGCATCCGCGGCATTCGTACGCAGGACTACGGTGTCGGCGGCGATCCCTCGGCCGCATTCTTCAAGAACGACCTGTACGAAGGGCGTAATGGAGCCGTCGTATCGAGTATCTTCGATATGGAGCGCGCCGAAGTCCTGCGTGGACCGCAGGCCTTCCTGTTCGGCCGCAATGCCATCGGTGGTGCTTTCAACGTCCACACCAAGCGCCCTAACCTGGATGGCTCGCGAGACGGCTATGTCGACTTCGATATCGCCGAGCGTAATTATTTAACGCTCGAGGGCGGTATCACGGTAGCAACAAGCGACAACTTCGCATTGCGTTTTGCCGGCTATCACTCCGAGGAGGATGGCTATGTCGAAAATCTCGCCGATCCGAGTCGCGACTTGATCGGCCACGATAAAACGGCAGTCCGTGTCTCAGGCCTGTACGTCAAGGACAAACTCGAAGTCTTCTTTTCGGCAGACTACGAAGACTTCGATCGCGACGGTACCGTGTACACGGCATCGGATCTCTCGCCACGGCTTGCGGTTTATCAATCAGTGCTGGGAGCGTTCGAGACGCCGGCTGACCTCCGCAACACAAACCAGGACCTGTCTGGTGGCAACTTTGATGGGGCAACAATTACGACACTCGGCCTGCACGTCGATTATGACTTCGACAACATGTCATTGCGCTGGTCAACTGGCTACAAGGATCACGATTACCTCTATATAGAAGACTACGACTCGACACCGCTAAATGTAGAGACCTATAAGCAAGACCAGACAGGCACCTACTTTCAGACCGAGTTGCGGTTGGTGTCGAACACGGACGGTCCACTGTCCTGGTATGCCGGTGTCTCCTATTACCGCGAAGAGATCGACGCGATATTCACGGATAGCAATGACGAAGAGCTCTTTTGTGCCTACTACGGCTATTACTATTACGTTGATAACTGCAGCGATTATTTCGATTACTGGCAGGCTTATTACGACGCCTACTATTACCCGGGCTACATCACGGTGGGACCGTTCGTACCAACTGCCAATGGCCTGATGGAAACAGTGACCATAGCGGATGGCGTTTTTAACGGCTGGGCGGCCTATGTCGACCTGACCTACGCATTCAATGACCAATGGGACGTATCGGTCGGTCTGCGGTATTCCTATGACGAGAAGGATTTTGGTTTGCATGCGCCGGCGCCGGCGAGCACGCTGGGATCGTTTTACTTTCCCGGTTACGTGACCTCCGAGCGGCTCTCGGACACCGCCGATTGGGACGATACAAGCCCGCGCGTCATTGTGCGCTACCAGCCTTCTGACAATACGACCCTTTTTGCAAGCTACACCGAGGGATACAAGGCGGGCGGTTTCGGTACTTTTGCGCTCGAACCCGAGATCTACATGTGGTTTGGCAACGGCTTCGGTGGCGTTCCAGAGATATCCGCGGCAGACGGTTACGTGCCGGCACAATTCAAACCGGAGGACGTCGTGTCCTACGAAATCGGTTACAAAGGCAAGCTCGCCGATGGACGCGTCTCCCTGGACGTAACCGCATTCCTGTACGAGTTCACGGACCTGCAGGTGAATTACTATGACGTGGGCGCGAAAGTCGGTAACGCCGGTAGTGTCGACGGACAGGGTATCGAAGGATCGATCCAGATCGCGTTTACCGATAATCTGCACCTGGTCGCCTCGATCGGTTTCCTGGATACCGAGGCCCGCGGCATTCAGTTCCTTTGCGGCGGCGCACCCGATGTCGACGGTCTGCTCGACGGCGATCCCGATGCCTGCGAGGGCAACAAACTCTATTGGGCGCCGGAGATTTCCGGCTCTGCGGTCCTTAAAGGCGATTTCCCGATGGGTAACGGATCGATCGTCGGCAACCTCGAGGTGTTCTTCGAATCCGAGCGCGGTCGTGGCTACGAGGACATCATCGATTCCCAGATCGATGCATTCCAGGAATGGGCATTCCGCATCGGTTACGCGTCCGACAATAACTGGACCCTGATGGCCTACGTGGAGAACCTCACGGATGAGCTAACCTTCGACGGCGCTGCCAACAACGGCCTGGTTATCCCGGCGTTTTATTTCGGCCCGAGCAGGCCACGGACAATCGGCATGCGATTCGGCTATAGCTTCGACTAAACCGAAGCGCGCCATTCTTGCAAGGGTGCCGGCCATACCGGCGCCCTTTTTTGTTGTTATGCAATGAGTAATGGTTCCAATAACAAGGCACCCAGACGATTACAGCAACTCGTTGAAAAAGGATTTGCGTCGCTCGCTGCGGGCGATCCGCAACTAGCCGCCGATCTGTGTCGTACAGCGCTCGCCGAGCGGCCCGACATGGCCAGGGCGCATTACCTTGCCGCCGTCATTGCACTCGAAGGCGGCGATCGCAACATGGCGCAGCAGGCGCTGGAAACGGTGGTGCGCCTCAATGACGCGCATTCTGCAGCCTGGGCACAACTGGCCCGCCTGTTCGTCACATCCGGTGAATTTGTCAAAGCGGAGGGCTGCCTGGTTAATGCCGTCAATACGGAGCAGGGAAGTCCCGTCGTGCTGGATCTGATCGGCACGGTGTTTCGACTGGCCGGTAATCTCGGGGCGTCCCGGCAATGGCATCAGCAAGCCGTCGCAAAAGAAAATCAGCACGTACCGTTCCTGATCAACCTGGCCAACAGTCATCTCTATCACGACGAACAACGCGATGCGGAACGGATATTAAGAAATTGCCTCGATATCCAGGCGGACAATCCACAAGTGCACTGGATGTTATCGCGTACGCACACCGCGACGTCGATGCAGCACGTCAATGAAATGCGCACCCTGCTCGAGTCGGCAGTGCACGCGCGCTCGATCGCCTATCTCGAATACGCGATCGGCAAAGAATGCGAGGACCAGGAGGATTGGCAATCAGCCGGTGACGCATTCGAGCGTGGCGCGGCCGCACGCCGCGACACTGTCGCGTACGACGAAGCCGCCGATATCGAACTGTTCGCGACGGCCGAGCAACTTTTCACCAGGAACTGGCTCGACAATCAGCAAACCGGGCCCGATGATTCAGCGCCGATTTTCATCGTCGGCGAACCGCGGACCGGCACAACACTGCTCGATCGAATCATCGGCGCACATTCGGCGGTTACCTCCGCCGGTGAGTTGCGCCATCTTGGCTTCGCGCTGCGGCAGGTAATCGGCGCTTCTGAGCCAAGACAATTCACGGCTGGCCTGCTGCGCTCGGCAGCCAGCGCCGACCTGTCCGCAATAGGTGACGCCTATCTCGCGAGCATCTCGGGATTGCGTGATGCACCGCGGATCACGGACAAATTACCCTTCAACTACCTGTACCTGCCGCTGATCGCGGCGGCTTTGCCGGGCGCCAAAATCCTGCACATGACGCGCGCGCCGATGGATACCTGCTTCGCGATTTACAAACAGCATTTCGCAGACGCCTATCTTTACTCCTACGAGCAGCAGGAACTGGCGCGTCATTACGTGCGCTACGCACAGCTGATGAATACCTGGCGTGAGCGTATGCCGGGGCGATTCCTCGACGTGAGTTACGAAAATCTCGTTGGCGACACAGAAACAATCGCTCGACAGGTATGCGAGTACCTGGATCTGCCGTGGGAAGAAAACTGCCTTCGTTACTACGATGACAAAAGCACCGTGACTACGGCGAGCGCCGCGCAAGTACGTGAGGCACCGCATGATCGGTCAATCGGTCGCTGGCGGCATTACGCCGATCGGCTCGGCCCGATGCAGGAAATTCTCGACGACGCCGGCCTCCTTTGACATCAGGTTATCGTTATCGGCAACGTCCGGTATAGTCTCCCGGATGATCGATACCGCGCCGCCAGGTCTGAAAAAACACCGGATGACGACGTCCACGGTTGTCTTCATGATCTTTTGTCTGTGCGCCGCCGGCGCGTATGGGATCGAGGACATGATCCCGGCGGCTGGGCCCGGACTGACGCTCGTCATGTTGATTGTGCTGCCCTTCGTGTGGAGTACGCCGATGGGGCTGGTGGCATCGGAGCTCGGATCCGCAATTCCTGAGGAGGGAGGTTTTTATAAGTGGGTGCAGCGTGCCTGCGGTGAATTCTGGGGCTTCCAGGCCGGCTGGTGGCGGACCATCTCCATCTATTTCGACAATACGATTTATGTCGTGCTTGCGGGATCGTATACCGCCAGCGTCATCGACCTGACACCGATTGAGGAATATCTCTTCAAGGCATCGATCATCGTCGGTTTTACGTACATCAATATTCGTGGCATCAAGGACGTCGGGGCGGTCAGCACGGTCATCTCCATCCTCGTCATGATTGCGTTTGCGATGGTCGCAGCCTTCGGTTTCGCGAACTGGCAGAGCAATCCTTTTGAACCGTTCATTCCATCGGACCAGACTCTGTTTCAAAGTATCGGGGCCGGGATAGCGATCGGCATCTGGATGTACTCGGGCTACGAATCCATGTCGACGATGGCGGGCGAACTCGAAGATCCCCAGGTAATTCCGAAAGCCACGCTGATCACGGTTCCGTTGATCATGGCCGTGTACATCCTGCCCACCATGGGCGGGCTCGCCTCCATTGGGCCGTGGACTGACTGGGCGTCGGAAGGCGGCTTGTCCTACAGCGATGTCGTCGCGAACCACGTTCCCGCCCTTGGAGTCGTGTTCGTGTTCGTCGCGGTACTGGCGAATCTATCTATCTTCAACACCTATATCACCTCCGGCTCGAGGGGGTTTTTCGCACTCGCTGAAGACAATCTCGCACCGAAATCGTTCGTCAAGTGCAGCAAAGACCGTGGCGTTCCTTACATCGCGGTCCTGTCGCTGGGAGTATTCGCCCTCATCGCCTGCATGTTTCCGTTCGAAGTGATTGTGGTCGTGGACGTGATTCTGTTCATGACCGCCTATGTACTGATCTTCATCTCTGCGTGCATCTTGCGCATCAAAGAGCCAGACATGGAAAGACCCTTCAAAATTCCGCTCGGGACCAAGGGTCTCATCGCCCTGTGCATCCCACCGGTACTCATCGCTTTCGTTGCGCTGTTCATTAACGGCACCGATTATTTCGTGGGAGGAATGCTCGCTCTGTTGAGCGGACCCGTGGCGTATTTCTTCTACAGGAGAAAATACGGTGGCTTGACGAAGAAAGACCCTATGCGCCATCCGCTCAATCCGAGAACCGGACTCGCAATCGGCGATACCAGGAGGCTGGCATGGATGTTCGGCAGCATGACGGTAATCGGAATCATCGCCATCTTTTTCCTGCCTTGGTATGACGACCCGCAGTTTTACACGGACGACTACGGCATCGAGGGTCTGTTCGACATTCTCATGAGCTGCGTTCGCTGGATGACTGCGGCCTTTGCTGCGCTCACTGTCGCTTTGCTGATCATTGCCAGGCGTGTCGAGCCGGCCGACTCGGCGGTGCAATGAGTCAACAATCGGAATGAACGTAGAAATCTGCCATTGCGAGCCGATCCCAATCGATCTCAATGCCCAGACCGGGCCCTTCCGGTACAACCACCCTCCCCCGTTCGAGCAAGTTGCCGTTCTTCATGCCGAACTCATAGGCCTCCTTGGGCATCGACGCTTCAAAGTAGCGGGTCCGCTCATTGGCCAGCATTAGGTGGAGGTTGGCCGCCTGGGCCAGCGAGTGACCCCAGCTTTGGATTTCGATCGGCAGACCGGCATCGTTGGCAATCATCAGGAGCTCGAGCGCCTTCGAGATTCCGCCGACAACTGTGGCGTCGAACCTGCCCGCATCCCAGGAACCGGACTCGATTCCCTGTCGGATGAATGCAGACGAATAGAGCTTGTATCCTGCAGGAATGATCGATACCGCGAGCCTGCTTCTGAGTTCCGCGTATTGCTCCAGTTGCTCATCGTCGATGGGTCCCTCAAGCCAGATAAACAATCCCCGGTCCATTTCCCGGCCTAAGCTCAGGGCGTCCTCAAATCCATACGCTCCCTCGAGATCGATCATGAATTTATAGGCCGAATCGGTAAACGTCTGCTGGACGAGTTCCACGAG
>JADFNV010000047.1 GCA_022563195.1 Pseudomonadota bacterium | reverse complement strand
GCCTCCAGCCCGTACGTCGAAACCAGATGCCGAATTTATCCCGCATTCGCTGCGCTTTGCGCGCATCAAACATCAGGTAGTCGTACACCTGCAGATTGGCCCAGAACGGATTCCAGTTGGCCAGTGGTTTGCGTACGCCGAATACGACAGGGTCATCGCTACGCTCATCCTCGAACGTGCCGAACATTCGGTCCCAGATAATCAACATGCCGCCGTAGTTTTTGTCGATGTAACGCTCATTCTGTGCATGGTGCACACGATGATTGGATGGCGTGATGAGGACGTAGTCGAGAAACCCCATGCGTCTCACGACTTGTGTATGCACCCAGAACTGGTAGATCAGGTTGACCGCATTCACGGTGAGCAAAATTTCGAGTGGAAAACCGATAAGAAACAACGGCACATAAAATATCCAGCTGAACAGGAAGCCCGTGCTTGTTTGTCGCAACGCCGTCGACAGGTTGTAGTCCTCGCTTTGGTGATGCACGGCGTGCGCCGCCCAGAGAATCGATCTTTCATGGCTGAATCGGTGAAACCAGTAATAGCAAAAGTCCCAGGCAACGGCAGCCACGATCCACATCGTAATGCCCCCGGGCGACGCATCAAACCAGTCGAGCTGCATGTCTATCAATGCGTAGTTTTCCAGGATGAGCCCCCACACGAGCAACGGCATGAATCGCGTGAAGTAGCCAAGTGTCGTACTGAGAATGCCTGCGCTCAGGCTATTGATCGCGTCATTGCTGCGATACAGGCCGCTGCCACGAACACGATCGATGCTGAATTCCAGCAGCAATGCGAGTAGAAAAAACGGTACGGCCAGCGCGAGAAGATCCATAAGCCATAGTAACGCCATCCACTCGATGTGCGTTAAGCTCCGGCGCTTACGCACGATCAGGGCAAGCAATGATTAATCCGGCCGAGCTTGAGTTGTTACGCGATGCACTCGCGAAGCTCGCGCAAGGCTTCGCAGGATTGCCCCCGTACACGCCCGATTTCGACACGGAGGCGACCGCGCGTGTGTTGCAGCTCGTGGCCGAGCGCATGCAGGATAATTACCCCTATTACCATCCACGCTATGCCGGCCAAATGCTCAAGCCGCCGCATGCCGTTGCGCGTATCGCCTACGCGATGTCGCTGTGGGTAAATCCAAATAACCATGCGCTGGACGGCGGTCGGGCCAGTTCAGCGCTTGAAAAGGAATGCGTGGCGGACCTCGGCCGCATGTACGGCTGGGACACGCTGCTGGGCCATCTGACCGGCGGCGGCACAATGGCCAATCTCGAGGCTCTTTGGGTCGCCGGCAGACTGCATCCGGGTAAACAGATCATCGCGTCGGCGCAAGCGCACTACACACACACCCGCATCAGCGACGTACTCGGCCTACCCTTCGCGCCGGTTGCGGTCGACGAGCAAGGACGCATGAACCCCAAGGCAATCGAGCAACTGCTGCAGACCGGCGAGGTCGGCACGATTGTAGCGACGTTGGGCAATACAGGCCTCGGGGCTGTTGATCCGCTCGCCGAAATCCTCGAACTCGCGAAACATTATGGTGCCCGCGTGCATGCCGATGCCGCATACGGGGGCTACTTCGGGCTCGCAAGCGAACTCCGCGATGATACAAAAGCCGCTTTTGACTGCCTGTCGGAGGTCGATTCGATCGTCGTCGACCCACACAAGCATGGCTTGCAGCCCTATGGCTGCGGTTGCGTGTTGTTTCGCGATCCGGATGTCGGCCGATTCTACAAGCATGACTCGCCGTTCACCTACTTCAGTTCGGCCGAATTACACCTTGGAGAAATCAGCCTGGAGTGTTCACGACCCGGTGCGTCCGCCGTCGCATTGTGGGCGACACAGCAGCTCTATCCGTTGGTCAGCGGCGGGCAGTTTGCGCAATGGCTGGATCAGAGCCTGCTTGCCGCACAAGACTTGTGGCGGCAACTGTGCGACAGCGAATGGTATCAGCCGCTGATGCAGCCGGAACTCGATATCGTCGTCTACGCGATTGCTGCACCGGACGCCGTTGATGCCAGTCAGTGTGCGCGCCGCGTGTTTGCCTGCGCTGCCGAAAAGGATTTGCATCTTGCGATGATCGAGCTGCCTGTCGAAGCCGTACGCGTGTGGCTGCCCGAGATGACAGCCAATGCCGAAACCGTTACCTGTCTGCGGTCTGTCTTGATGAAGCCCGAACACCGGGACTGGGTCGCCGATATCGTTCGCATACTCGAGGAATGCGCGACTGACTTGTAGGAGCGGGACTGCAGGCGCAGCATGCGCGTGATGACGAATCCCAGGTAGAAACAGGCGAAACCACCCAGCATCGTTGCCATCAGGTAGCTGAACGAACTCAGGATCTCGTTGCGGTTCAGCATCGTGTGCAGCTCCATGACCAGGGCCGACAGGGTCGTAAAACTGCCGCAAAATCCGATGGCAAACAGCAGTCGGTACTGGTCGGGAACGAACCCTGCCTCGTTGAAAACCAGGCTGCGCTGGCCACCAGCTGCGCGACCACGCCCATGGCAAGGCAGCCGAGCAGGTTCGCACTCAGCGTGCCCCAGGGAAATGCTAAATCTCTTTGCATCAGCACGTTCAACGCATATCGTGCCATGGCACCCAATGCCCCGCCGATGGCAACGAACAGATATGAAAGTCCGATAACTTTCATGGCTCAGGCGACGCCCAGGTGTGCGCGCGCCGCTTCGTATTCCTGTTGCAGGCGCATCACGAGTTCGCCGGCCGGCATGACTTCAGCAACACTGCCCACGCCCTGACCTGCGCTCCAGATGTCACGCCAGGCTTTTGCCTCATTCTTGTCGCGCTTGCTGAAGTCCATGGCGCTCAACTTGTTCTTGTCGCCGTCGGCAAGATTGTCGGCATCGTAGCCAGCATTGGCGACACTTCCCTTGAGATAATTGCCGTGAACGCCCGAGAAAAGTGACGAGTACACGATGTCGGCCGCTGCGCTGTCCACGATCATATTCTTGTACTCCGGCAGTGCGTGCGCCTCGTCCGTGGCGATGAAGCGAGTACCGAAGTACGCGAGATCCGCGCCCATCGACAGCGCCGCAAGCACATCGCCACCGTGCGACATGCATCCTGACAAGATAATCGTGCCGTCAAACTCGCGCCGAATTTCCTTGACGAGCGCAAACGGGCTCAGCGTGCCGGCGTGACCGCCGGCGCCCGCGCATACGGCGATGATGCCATCGACGCCCTGCGCCATCGCCTTCCTGGCGTGGCGCAAGCTGATGACATCGTGAAACACCAGTCCACCGTAATCGTGCACGGCTTTCACGACATCGTCCGGAGGCCGGAGGCTGGTAATGATGATCGGCACCTCGCGCTTGACGCAGGTTTCCATGTCCGCGTACAGGCGGCTATTGCTCTGGTGCACGATCTGATTAACGGCAAACGGCGCGACGGGCTCGTCGGGGTGTGCGGCTGAATATTCACCCAGCGCCTCAGTGATCTCGACTATCCAGTCGTCCAGCAATGCCTGCGGGCGCGCATTCAGCGCTGGAAAGGCACCAACAATTCCGGCTTTGCACTGTGCGATGACGAGCGCCGGGCGCGACACTATAAACATGGGTGCGCCAATCATCGGCAGGCGCAAGCGACCTTCCAGTGCTGCCGGTAATCCCATCAGATACTCCAAGTGTGTTGCTTACTTCTCAAGTATGAAGCTCGCTTCGCACTCGGCCACCAGACCATCATCAGCAGCACGACGAGCTTCGCCTTTGAGCACCACTAGTCGGCGGCGTTCGTTTACGATCCAGCCTTTGAGCTTAAGTTTTTCGCCAACAACGCATTGCTGCCGGTAACGCACCTCGCAACGAGCCGTATGTGCTTTACGGCCTTGTTGGTAAAGAATATTTGCGGTCACGTCATCAAGTGCGCAGTAAATGATTCCACCGTGCACGGTATTTTTGAAACCGACGTGATTTTCGTTGGGTGTGAACTCGGCAGTGCAAACATCACCATCGACATGGAATTCGATCTGCAGTCCTATGGGGTTGTCCACCCCACAGGCAAAACACATCGGTGCGGCTTCAAGCTCATCGGACATGGGTGAATATCTCAGGGTACCTGTTGTTCTATCGACAGCTTGATCTTGTCATTCTCCGCGGGCCTTACGATCTGTGACCCGAACCAGTCTCCTGACTGCGCTATAGGCTGGCCGGACACAGACACACGAGCGACAAGCTCGAATTCAGCAAAGGCTGACAACGTCCGCCCAGGGATCATCGAGTCACTGTCGCCGAGACCGACAACATCGGGTAGTTCTGACAGCAGTCGTCGCGTTACGGCAATAGGCGGCGACGGTTGTGACGGGTCACGCGCGATAATGAAAACGATTGCTTCAAGCGGCAGCGATGCCGCCACCGATTCCGGCACCGATATTTCTGCGCTGATGACGATGTCCGCGCGCAGAACGGCTTGCAACGATTCACCACGCCACTCGGCAATCCGTTGCTCGAGAACATGCAAAATTTCTACCGGTGGATTCAGACCGATCAGGATTTCCCAGCGATCGGCCGCCAGATCCATGTTGCCGCGATTAAGTGCGCCTATGCCGCCGTAAAACAGTGCGGTTGGGTTATTGGGTTCGAGTGCAAGTGCACTTTCGAAAAGCGCCGACGTCCGACCCTCGATGCGGCTGTTACCGCTGGCAAGAATCGCCTCGCCGAGTTCGACCAGTGTCTGCGCGTTCTGCGATGACTCGAGCGCGACGGCGCGCTCGTAGGCAACCACGGCGCCCGAAAAATCCTGCAGTGTCAGGTACGACCTGCCCAACATCTTCCAACCATTGAGATCGTCGGGATTTTCCGCCAGCCGCGCCGCTAGCGATGCGACCATCCCCTCGACGTCCGGCAATGTCTCGCTGCTGGACGAAACGTTCGGACTGCCCGTATACGCATACAGTCCGGCGGATAACGCAACTACGGTGACAACCGAAGCCGCGATAAGCGGCGACAGTCTTTGCTGCCGTCGATACAAGGGCCAGGCAACGAACATTGCCGCCAGCAAACACATGGCCGCCAACGAAACCCATAAAATCACGACATCACGCCTCTTCCGGATCCTCGTCGTCTATCGGCATCACCATGCGGCGATGCAAGACGCGCCAGAGGATGATCGCTCCGCCGAATAGAAACAGGAACGGAGCTAACCAGAGAAACAGGGTCTTGCCACTCATTCTTGGCCGATAGAGTGCGAACTCCCCATAGCGCACGACTAGAAACTCGAAGATTTCATCATCGGTCTGGCCCTCGATGAGCATGCGCCTGATTTCGCGCCGCAGGTCCGATGCGAGAAACGCATTGGAATCTTTGATGGTCTGGTTTTGACACTTGAGACAACGTACTTCAGAAATAATTACGTCGTATCGCGCCTGCAGCTCAGGATCGTCAAATGCTTTACTCGCATCAATCGCTGCAGCGGGAACCGCAAAAAAGATCAGCAGTGAAACCACCAGAAAGGATTTCATTGTTCGCCCCTTTGCGCGTTGATCAATGGCAGGAATTCCCGCTGCCAGATCGCTCGAGTTAGCGGCGCGATATGTTTGTGTATGACGATGCCATCTGCATCGACGAGAAATGTCTCTGGCGCGCCATAGACTCCCCAATCAATGCCAATCCGTCCGTCCTCGTCAAAGGCCGACGTAATATAGGGATCTCCGAGCGCCTCAAGCCATCGCATCGCTTCGGGCCGACTGTCGCGCCAGTTAAGGCCAAAGATCGGGATCGACTCTGACCGTGCCAATGCAAGGAGAAACTCATGTTCCTGCCGGCACCCCGGGCACCAGGTTGCCCAGACATTGACGAGAACCAGCTGGTTCTCATAGGTGGCCGATCCAACGAGCACTTCTGGATCCGCGAGTGACGGCAGCTCGAACTGCGGTGCGGATTGCTGCAACAACGGCGATGGCAATTCGTTGGGATTGAGTGTCAAACCGCTCTGCAGCACGAATACGAGGAGCGCAAAGGCGACCATTGGCAGCACAAATCGCGTCATCATTCGGCAGACTCCGCCAGCTCGACACATGCCGATTCCCTGGCGCGCGCCTGCAATCGATAACGGCGATCAGTTATTGCGATCAAACCACCCAGGGCCATGACCAGTGCGCCATACCAGATGAAGCGGATCATGGGCTTGTACTGAATTCGCACGCTCCAGGTCTCATTGCCCAGTTGGTCGCCCATGGCAATGAAAAGATCACGGTTCCAACCCGCGAGAATTCCAGCCTCGGTCATCCAGTTTTTCTGCACCAGGTACTGGCGTTTTTGGGGACGTACTTCACCGACGAATTCGCCGTCTTTGCGAATTTCGAATGTGCCCTCTATCGCAGCGTAGTTGGGCCCCTGGACATCGCGTACTTCTCGCAATTCGAACTGGTAGCCCGCGATTTCGACTACGCCGCCCGTGCGCAATGCCTGATCAGATTCGATATTGAATGCCGACACGAGTGTGACGCCCAGTACGAACATGCCAAGTCCGAAGTGTGCGACAGACATGCCCAGTACCGATCGCGTTATTGCGGTGGTACCAGGTTCTCGACGCCACGACCGTATAGGTTCGAGCATTGACGCGATCATGATCCATAGTGCGGCAATCGTGCCAATACAAACCAGCAGACCGAAACGGCCGAAAATCACACCCGGTATCAATACACCGGCGACGATGGCCAGCAACGCCGGCACACGCAGTCGCTTCACCAGTGACCCGGGCTCCTGCGCACGCCACGCCGTGTGCATACCCACACCCATGAGCAGTACCAGCGGAATCAGGGGAATCGCCAGCGCCACCTCAAACCAGGGCGGACCCACCGAAATTTTTTCGCCATTCATGACCTCGATCGCGAGTGGCGCAAGCGTACCCATGAAGACCAGCGCGGCCGCGATCACCAGGAAAACGTTGTTCAGCAGCAAGAAAGTCTCGCGCGACACAGGACGAAATCCGGCCGGTGAATCGAGCGCGGGCGCTCGCCATGCATACAGGCCCAAAGCGCCAAAAACGACCACGCCGAGAAATATCAGGATAAACAAGCCACGCGCCGGGTCGATTGCAAACGCATGCACCGAAACGAGAATGCCGGAGCGCACCAGGAATGTGCCAAGCAGACTCAGCGAGAACGCCGTTATCGCGAGCAACAAGGTCCAGCTCTTGAACAAGCCACGCTTTTCGGTCACGGCCAGCGAATGAATCAGCGCAGTACCGACTAGCCACGGCATGAACGACGCGTTTTCAACCGGATCATAAAACCACCAGCCTCCCCAGCCAAGTTCGTAGTACGCCCACCAGCTGCCGAGCGCGATGCCAACGGTCAGGAACAGCCATGCGAGCGTGGTCCAGGGGCGCGTCCACCTGGCCCACTTCTGATCCAGGTTGCCGCTCAACATTGCCGCGATCGCGAACGCAAACGCGACGGAAAAACCAACGTAACCTGTGTAAAGAAGTGGCGGATGAATGATGAGTCCGGGATCCTGCAATAGCGGATTCAGGTCAGCGCCATCCGCCGGCGCCGGCATCAGTCGGCTGAACGGATTCGATGTCAGCAATGTAAACAACAGGAATCCTGTCGACAACAGTCCGAGCACACCGATCACGCGTGCTGCGAAGGCATCGGGAAGATCATGGCTGAATCGGCCCACGGCGATGGTCCAGGCCGACAGCAATAGTATCCAGAGCAGGAGCGAACCTTCGTGAGCCCCCCACACGGCCGATATCTTGTAAATCGTGGGTAACGCCAGCTGCGAGTGGTTCGCGACGTATGCCACGGAAAAATCACTCTGCACGAAAGCCCAAGTTAGGCAGCCAAATGCCGCCACCACGAAAACGAACTGACCGAATGCTGCCGTTCTCGCAACCGACATCATCGCAACATCATTTCGATGTGCTCCTATCAACGGCAGGATACCCTGGCAAATGGCCAGGGACAGCGCGAGTATCAAGGCGAAATGTCCAATCTCAGGGATCACTACGAATCACACTCCGGTCCACCTTGCGCCAAATCGGCCGTCTGTTTATTCACATGTTTCGCAAGCGACGCCGCCACTTCCGGCGCCATATAATTCTCGTCATGCTTGGCAAGAATAGTCTCAGCGACAAACATGCCGCTAGCGTCGACGCGACCGTGCGCGACGACGCCCTGGCCTTCACCAAACAGGTCGGGCCTGACGCCCGAATACGTGACGGACATTTCGCAGCGCAGATCGGTTACGCGAAACAAGATATCCATGGTTCCCTGTTCTTTTTGAATGCTACCGTCAACGACCAGCCCACCGATTCTGAAATTGCGATCGGCAGGGTAATCGCCGGCAACAAAATCAGTAACGCTGATAAAAAACATCATATTGTCTTTCAGCGCTTCAAGAGTGAGCGCAGTCGCGATCAAGATTCCAGACGCGGCGAGCCCGACGGCAAGCATGCGTTGTCGCCGTGGTGTCATTGGCGATCTCCGAGCGCCTTAACCCGTACCTCAATGTCACGGTACACCTGGCGCTGTCGCAGCCTCGCACGCCACTCGCAAATCAAGAAGACAATTGCAGTTAAAACGAAACAACTCCACACGTACGCACCGTATGCGCCCATCGATACTCCATTCACAGATTATTTCCTGACGTTGACAAGATCATTTCTCTTACCCATTTGGTGCGCCGTTCCCGGTAGAGGACCTCGGTCCTGACCCTACGCAACAACAACGCTCCGAACAGCAGCGTAAAACCCAGGATCATTGCAAGCAACGGATACAACATCGCGCTATCGATTGCGGGACCACCCTGCCTGATCAGCGTAGGCCCCTGGTGCAGCGAACTCCACCACTCAACGGAAAAGTGAATGATGGGCACGTTGACTGCGCCAACGAGCGCGAGTACCGCACTCGCCCGGTCGGCTTTGGCCGTATCGTCAATTGCACTACGAAGAGCAATATAACCGAAATAGAGAAACAGCATGACGAGCTCTGACGTGAGTCGTGGATCGCCCCACTCCCACCAGGTACCCCACATCGGGCGTCCCCAGATCGATCCGGTTGCCAGGGCCAGGAACGTAAACCACGCGCCCAGTGGCGCGGTGGCTGCGGCTACGGCATGCGCCAACTTCATACGCCAGATCAAGCCGATTCCGGCGCCTGTTGCCATGATCATATAAGCCATCATCGACAGGTATGCTGAGGGTACATGGACGTAAATGATCCGAAATGCATCGCCCTGCTGGTAGTCAGGTGGGGCGATAAACAGTCCCATATAAGCGCCGTACGCCACTGCCAGTAATCCCGACACGGCAAACCACGGAATCATTCCCGCAGCCAATCTATAAAAGTGCGGCGGAGACGCCAGTCTGTGCAGAAGGTTCCACATGCGCGCGGATTCTACTCGTTACTTATACGTAGTGCGGCAGCGGCTGCAAAAGGCGCTAGCGACAGTGTTAACACGGCGTAAGCCGCGAGGAAGTACAGGCCGCCGGCTACACTTTCGCCCCCCGCGGCGAGTGACACAGTCCGGGCACCAAAAATGAGTACGGGCATTGCAAGAGGCAATATCAGCAAGCTCAATAAAGCCGTACTTCGCTGCAGTCCCACGGTCAATGCGGCGCCTATCGACCCGAGCAAACTCAGACTGACAGTACCGAGCAGCAAGGTCAGCATCAGGACGCTGGTCACAGATGCCGGCATGCGAAAAGTCATCGCCAGCAATGGCGATACCAGCACCAGAGGCAAGCCACTTGTCAGCCAGTGGGCGATTGTCTTGCCCAATGCCAACGCCGACAATGGCAATGGACTGACGAGCAATTGCTCGAGGCTGCCATCTTCGTGGTCGGTTAGAAACAGGCTGTTCAGCGACAACAACATCGCGAGCAGGGCCGCAACCCAGAGCACGCCGGGGCCACTGAGTTCGAGCTGCTCAACACTTGGCCCGACGGACAACGGAAACAGCGTCGCAACCATGGCGAAGAAGAACAGCGGATTCAGCACATCACCGGGCCGCTTCCAGGCCAGCAGCAAATCGCGCCTCGTGACGGCCATCATGCCCGTGAAGACACCGGGAAATTGTTGCTCTGCTGCGCTCATTGCAGTCGTATCGTCTGCACGGGCGAATCGATCTCGACATCCTCATGTGACGCCATTATGACCATGCCGTCACGTGAAAGATGTTCGCTGATCAGTCGCATCAATACCGACCTGCCCTCGCGATCCAGGTTTGTAACAGGCTCGTCCATCATCCAGAGAACGGCATCCGACAGCAGCATGCGTGCTAATGCAACCCGTCGCTGTTGCCCAGCCGAGAGCGACCGCATCGGCAATCGCTTGAGTCGCTGGATGCCGAGCCGAGCCATGACTTCTTCCAGCTCGGCGTCGCATTGCCGCCGCAATGCTGATTCGAAATGCAGATTTTCGACCAGGGTCAGATCATCCTTGAAGCCAACACGGTGGGCCATCCACACCAGCGAGTTGTGAAATGACTGTCGCTGCGCGAGCACCGGTGCGCCGTCCCAGCAGACGCGCCCTCTTTCGAGTTCGATCAGTCCTGCAATTGCCCGCAACAAGCTCGTCTTGCCACTGCCGTTGTCGCCCTCGAGTGACAGTAGCTCACCAGGATTCAGCGCAAAACTCAAGCCTTCGAACAGGCACCGGTCACCGCGGAACAGCGTAAGGTCGTCACATGTTAACTTTGCGGTCAACGCCTTACGCCTGGTCGCCGACCACAGACAATGGTGTTTAATACATCAGACATATTCTAATTTCAATGGTTTATAGATGTTTCTTAATAATTTTTGTAAAAGATCGTCGTGTCCATTTGATACACAAAGAATTCCTTTATTGCGGTTTACAAGTATCGAACCGCAGTCGTAGACTGGTCAGCCCGGACGAAGATTGACATAAAAAAGACACCGGGGCTCAAGACTACCGAAATTAACGCATCAACAGTGATTGCGAGAACAACTTATGGATCTGGGCGCGGCGGGCCTGAACGAACAACCATTCCGGACTCATGGCAGGCCACTGTCGACTGTCGCCTACGCATCCCAATCGGATGCGCTCAAAGTCCTCGAAGAAACGTGCACCACACCGCACGGCCTTAGCTTGCTGCAAGGCCCTGCACTATCGGGCAAAACAACCGTGATCCGCCAATTTGTCGACGCATTGCCGGAAGATTCTTCGGTCGCCATAGTCGACGGTAACGGCCTCAACACCATGGGACTTCTTGAAGCCGTTTTGCGTCAGTTCGGCTACGTACTCGATCACAGCTCGACCAGTGAGCTGCTCGCAATGTTGCGAGTTTTCGCGCTGCAACAAACGGCGAAACACGAGCCGCCCTTGTTGATTATCGAGAACATGCACGCCCTCAATCCCAGCGCATTGCGAGCATTGTGTGAGCTCGCCAGTTTGAATTATCGCGGTAGGAGCGCACTGAAGATCGTACTTGTCAGTGACCGGTCTCTGTTATCGATCATCAAGTCGCCGGCCATGCATAGCATTAACAGAAGGTTGACCAGGGACTTTCACTTGCGCCCGATGGCTAATGCTGAAGCGATGGATTTTCTGTACGCGAAACTTCGCGCAGCAGGATGCGTCATACCCGAATTCATATTTCCCGCCTCAGTTTGCACAGACTTATGGCGCGCTTCAGGCGGCTGGCCCGGTATTCTTGATCGCATCGCACTGTTGTCCCTGGCCAAAGCAGAAACGCTGCCCGTTTCTTCAGAACAGGTGGAACGTCCCGTGTTGCCGCACGGCACCTGGGACAGCACGAGTTTCGTCGGAGCTCAGCAAGAAAAAGGTGTGCCGCCGGAGCCGCCGACACTCTACGTGTCTTTCGATGGTGAAACCTTGCACGAATTGACGTTCGACAAGCAGCGATTCCTGATAGGGCGCTCGGAATACAATGACGTGCCGATTTCGAGCAAGTTCATCAGCCGCCATCATGCATTACTGGTGCGACATGGCAGCGCGACATTGCTGATGGATTTGAACAGCACGAATGGCACGTTTGTAAACTCGCGTCGAATATCGAATCATGTGTTGATTCACGAAGATGTCATTACAGTCGGCAATCACCGCATCAAGTTTAATGATCCTCATGCCACTTCGCGTGATTCGATCGACGCCGTAGAGTTCGCGGATACGGTAATCATGAAAACTCTCGATGACATGCGCGAATTGCTTGCGCAGGAAAACACCGCAGTCATGCCAGTGGCACTGACGGAAAATTTGCCAACGTCGGGTATCTAGTCCGGGCAGCCGTAGAATTTTTCCTTGAAGTGCTTTCGACACATGGAGACATAGCGGTCATTGCCGCCGATCTCGATCTGCGATCCTTCACGAATCGCTTCACCACTCTCATCAAACCGCACGACCATCGTGGCTTTCGAGCCGCAGTGGCAGATCGCCTTGAGTTCTTTGAGATTGTCTGACCAGGCCAGGAGATATTTGCTGCCCTCGAACGGCTCGCCCTGAAAATCGGTACGCAGCCCATAGGCAAGCACAGGAATATTGAGCTTGTCCGTTACTTCGCCAAGCTGGAATACCTGTTCTTTGGTCAGGAACTGAGCCTCATCGATTAACACGCAATGCAGCGCTTCGTCCTTGCAACGATCTTCAATGACTTGAAGTAAATCGTCCGCCGGTCGAAACGCGGTCGCTTCTGCCTCGATGCCGATACGCGAGGTAACTTTGCCAACGCCAAAACGATCATCGAACTCCGGCGCAAGAACCAGCGTGTTCATGCCGCGTTCTCTGTAGTTGTAGCTCGATTGCAGCAATGCGGTCGATTTACCCGCATTCATCGACGAATAGTAGAAATAGAGCTTCGCCATCAGGAATTCGCGTGGCTCCGCGCATCATTGTCAGTAATAGAAAGGAGATAGTGCCGCAACGCGACCGGTATCTCTAGGCCTCATACGCTTGGCCATGCCCGCCGAGCACCTGCATTTAATTCAGGTGCTTGACGATGCGGTGAATATTGCGGCGACGGGGCTCGATGCAGCTTCTGCACAGCGACCGCGGCGTGTGTCGCTTCGATAGTACTTGTGGCACCGGCGTGACTTTCCCGGCGCACAAACAGCGGCTGCAAATGACAAGGTCTGACAACATGCCGAGCAAACGGTAGTCGATCTTGCTGCGTGTGTTGGCAGCCTTCATGGTGAATCTCCGTGGGACCGGATCTTTTGTCCCAAATCACACGAAGAAAGTCCAGTAACTTACTGGATTTAATTGAAAACTGTGAAAGCGTTAACAATAAGCTTGAGCGATATTGCCGATTTCGTAAACTACATTCCCTCCGCAAGCGGGATGACCAGAGCCAGCTGCGCGTCAATCTCAGCATCCATTTTGTTCTCGAGTTGATAAAAACGAACAACTTTTAACGCCGGCAAGACTTGTCGGAACCGCTCCAGAAAGCTCTCCTGCACCTTGAGCAAATCGCCTTTTATTTCGAAATAATCCTTAATAAGATCTTCCGCATACGCATCGGTCAAGACACCTTCACGATTTCGCCTGACAAATTCCGCGATCATCTCGGTCTGTCGATCACGAACGGCCAAAATCTCCTTACGATAACTATCGTAGACAGGCCAGAAACCGGTGGATTCGTCCTCAGATATATGCAGATCTTCACGGATGATGTCTGCGCGTCCGATCTGGAGTAACGCACGCGCGTTAGCAAGTTCCTGGTCTCCAGGAGTGCCCGAGTCCGGACTCTGCCCGAGCACAACAGCACTGCCAAGGAAGACGAGCAACGCCAGGACATATCGATTGGTGATGTACGTCATGAATAATGCTCCGTTATGAGAATCGAAACGGGAACCATTGTTGGGGTAGACTGCCAAACCTGACAGGCACTCTCCGGGTTCGCGACAAAGAGGAAACAATGATGTTGACGCTCGATCACCAAACTTGCAAGAGCAACTCGCTCCCAGCCTGGTCGGCATTGACCGCCCTCTCGCTGATGTTGCTCGGTTGCACAACCGTCGAGACCCAGAGTTTTAATGTCGTTAAAAGTGGCAACGTCGCTTCAGCATTAATCGCGGCAGATGCTGACTTCAGCAAATATAATCAGCTGCTCGCCGTAGATATGGGTATCTTCTTTCCGAAGGAGTCTCACACGCCGCCGGAAGACATACGGCGGATTCGACAGATTTTTCGGAGCGCTTTCCTCAATGAGCTGCAGGACTACTCAATCGTGAGCACTCCCGGTCCATCCACAATGAAAGTGCAAGCCACTTTGATCGATTTGCGAAATGCATCGTCAGCCACACTAATGGGCCTGAGGAAAGAAATACGGGATATCGCATCACAGGGCGAGCTGTTGTTTCTAATGGAAATGCGCGATTCCGAAACCGACGCCGTTCTCGCCCGCGCGGCCGACAGCGCCAGGACTCCGACTTTCACTACGTCTGCGGCTAACACCACAGACTGGACTGGTGTAGAGGACGCAGCCCGACATTGGGCTATTCTATTTCGTCAGTTTCTCGATCAAAACCTATCGCACTGATCGATCAGACACGCACTATTCTGCCGACTCCATCTGACGTTCCAGGGCTTATCGCAATAAATAGTACCAAACCAGTTAAGCGGCGAACTTTGAAAATCGGCTGATTACGCATTAGTATTTTCCTGTTGTTTTTTGTCCGTGTATGGTATCCAGTCCACCACAGTATGACATTTGGCCTCCGGGAGATTCATGTGGTGTTACGTCATCGACTTAACCTGATTGTACTGCTGTCACTTTTATTTCTTGCAAGCGGCTGTGCGACATCAACAGGCATCACCAGGACGAACTCTGATTCAGACGCTGGCGACGCGTCTTTTGGAAACTTCCTTGTCGTCGGAATTGCGGAAAACTACACCAACAGGGCTCAATACGAACGCACGGTTGTATCTCTCCTAAGAGGTCATGGCGCATCGGCAACGGCATACTATCAAGCAGTCGGCGGCAACAAGCCCATTAACCGCGATTCCGTGCGCGAGGTTCTTGAAGAAAGTTCGTACGACGCAGTCCTCGTAACGCGCGTTTTGGATCGAAAATCTGAACTCAACGTCAAAAGTGGATCAACGGCGGCAAAAGTTACACGCCGAAATGACAGTCCGATCGACTTCTTTCGTTATAACTACGAAGAACTGAACGAACCGGATCTGATTGCAATGCGTACAGACGCAAACCTCGTCATCGAACTCTATAGCGCTGCCGATGAGAGTCTGGTCTGGACGATGGAGATTTCGAAAAAAGGAGTAGAAAACGTCGGCGAACTAATCGACGACGTCGCAAAGAGTGTTGTACAAAGGCTGAATCGGGACAAGCGTATCGTTAAGTGACGATGGCTTTCTCAACTGTGTTCGGCTACGAGGGAGGAAAGCCAGCGATGATAGAGTCGACGGCGTCCTTGACCGTCGCATCAATGTTTTGGCGATCCGACTCGTTGATTGTCTTCGTTGCAACGCTGTGCCATACCGGGCGCCGTTCCTTAACGTCAAATATATCGACGGCGAGCATCCCTTTCGTATATTGACGCACTGTCACGTCAGTATGACCGTAGCCATAGTAGGCGCCTCCCCAGCCCCAGTGTCCCGGATGTCCCCTGCTATAGCCTGCCGACATGCTTGGATACGAATCGACCCTGATCTCCTCTCGCGATCCGATCGTGAAAGAGATCACGAAATCCGCCGCTGCCCTGTCGGCAACCCACTGATAGCCCTTGGCAACCAAGGCATTATCTAAAGCCGACATGATGCGGGGTTCGAGCAATGGATTGTGCGTGTTGACGCCGTCGCCAACTTTCATGGGATTCTCGGAAAGCCACGCAAATGTTTGATAATTAGAGAAGTTATGATTGGCATCGTAATCATGCGTTGCCTTGAACGTGGAGGCGCACGCAGCCAACGTTGCACAGGCCAAAACCATGCCCAGGAGATTGGTTCTTGTTGTCATTGTGCTCGTCCCGTTGGAAATGAGTGACCCTGCGGCCGCATTAGACCGACATTAGCAGAAAAACGATACACCCACCCGCATCGAAACAATCTCGCTTCCCCCTGTTACGCGATGCAGCTGGGAGGACTCAGTAATTCTTGAATCGAGGGTTCGCTCATTAAAAAAACGCACTGAGGTACAGAACAGGACCGTGGTGTCGAAGTTTTAGCGTGCCATTCACGTTTCTGTCGTTTGAACGCAAGTTCATGTAATAGTAATTGTAAGCAACACCAGCGCTTAGCTTGTCTCCGAATCGACGTTGAAGATCGAGCGTCAGAAAATTCAGTGACCCTTCATAGCGATCAAAATCCATTCTGAAAAACTGCGCGCGGGCGCCCAGCGTTGATTTCATTCCCAAAGCGACGGACGCATGAAGTCCGACGACTGGCAAGGGTGTTCCCGCTTTTGATGACTCTTGTTGTCCGGTCGCCTCGTCGGCAATTCGAATATCGAAATCTATGACGTGCACACCGGCCATGATACCGAGCTCCTTTTGCGCGTCCTTCATCAACGAATAGGCATAACTCGCACGGAAAATTTTCGCTTCGAACTTGCTACTGATTAATGGCCCGGCGGAGAACACCTCGTCGCCAAATGTCACATCAGAACTAAGAACGGCGCTGCCGCGTCGGGACAACTCGAAGTAAGCGAATTCAATTCGGTGGTAGTAAGCAAATCTGATGATTGACTCGATTTGCAGCACCGTTTTCTCGTCGGGAACCCCAAGAATGTCTTCGATGTCTATTTCGAGACCCGGAATACCGTCTGCAGTATCTCGCGTCACCTTGCTATCGATCATGTCGTGGAATGCGCCGATCCTGATCTCAAAACGACTCTGATATTTATCCGATTTTTCGTACTCCCGTGGCTGAAAAATGTCCGCGTTATAGGCAAGCCCGATGCGAGCCGACCAAATCTGATCCCTGGCGACGATCGGACTGCCTGTGATCTCCGAATCCAGTTTTTCGAGTCCGATGGCACCCGATAACAACCATTTGTCGTTCAGGGCGTAACCCCAACGTGCCTTAAACGCCAGGTTCGATGCGGACTTGGCTGAATAGGCGGGACGAGAAGGCGTGGCCTCCGCGGCAGTCACAGCGTAGTAGTAATTGACGTACTCACTGTCCTGATAGATTAACTCGACACTTGGCACGAAATATCCGCGCGACCACTCGAGCGGAAGGGAAAATGCCAGCTGGCCAATCAGGCCGTCGTGACGGTCGCTTACTTCGGCATATGACTTCAGATGGATGTGTACCGGCCAGCCGCGCCATCCGACGGTCGGCCCGATTTCAAGCGTCCATTTTCGATCCTCTATGCCCAGTAATTGGTCAACCTCACTATTGCCTAGGCCGAGGGTTTGAAGTCGACCGACTGCGCCTAGCTCCCAACCGCTTTTGCTAACCCACCGCGCGCCGACGTCACCATCACGAATAAGAAACCAGCCATCGGTAAATGCTGAATCGCGAAAGCTCGTGAGATAGGGGTACGCGGATGTGCCGTTATTCGCGCCAGCGTAGGGATTCTGCGTGGTTGTAAGCGCTAGGCCTAACGCATAGTCGTTTAGATCGTATGTATTAAAATAGTCGAGCAGGCGCCCAGCCATCGCGTTGCTCGTGGCGAACAGAAATACAGCTGCGGCGCCCAATAAAATTCGCTGTCGTAACAATGCCTAATACTTCACGAGGTACTCTTTCGCCTCAAGACAGACACTGAAGGCTTTCTTGAAGTTGCCGATCTGCGCCTGGGTAGACTGTTGCTGCGCCTGGCCCTGTCTTTCTGCGTCAGATTGCGCATTTTGGCTGGCAGCGCGGCCACGGCGACGACCACTGATTAGTCCGGCCGCAGCACCCCAGGCCGCACCCCCACTTGCATCGTCATTGGCAATCTCGCCAATCAACGCCCCCATTGCCGCACCTGAAACAGCGCCACGGGCGCCAGAACCCTGACCTGCCGTGGCTGCACGTTTCTTAGCGCTTTCGGTGTCCCGCTGTTGTGCCGCCTCTAGTTTTACCAGCGCAAAGGGATCACTGCCCGTATTCGTGGTGGCCCAGTTATAACAAGACACCTCATCTTTCGATTGTTGCTGAGCATCCTGCCCGTCAGCCGGAAACACAAAGACTTCAATCGTGGAGGCCAATGTCTTTCCAGACGAATCCTGCTGAGCGACAGCGCCAGACAGCGGCACCAGCAACAGTGCAACGCTCACTAAAACGAATTTCATGATTGTTTCTCCAATGTCATGGCGTTGGTGTGCATGCACCAAAAACCGTCACTGTAAGGTCATCTCGTGCAACAGCAACAGTCATAAAACCGGATGCCTCGTCAATAACAAAGCTGTACGCCCTGCCGCGGTCTACACCCTGCAAATATATGCGCCCGTTTATACGCTTCACTGTGTCAACCGTTGTTGCGCGTCTCTCTCCGCTGGCTTCCGTTGTTGCAAGACTGCGCTCGTCGAGATCGACGGCGATAAACTGTGGAACATTCAGTTCCCAGGGCATCGCGGACGTACATGTTCCGTTATCCGCACACACGATTACACTGGCTGTTGCACAAAGAAATTCATCTTCTCCGGTCAGATCATCGCCCAAAACCGCCGTTGCCAACGCAAGTATCGCAGCGCCAACGAGTGCCTTCTGCAACCTGCCCGTTGAATTAATATTTTGAGTTTTCACCTGAATCGGCCCTCCAGTTATTGTTCGTCGATGTTATCGTTTTCAGTCAATAGCGTCGCAACGCCTACGTACACATCGAAGCCCTTTTCATCGAGTGCCGTTAAAGCGCGGTCGGATGCGGTGCCGAGCAACCACAGTTCGCGCGGCTGACCGTCATCACCCGATCCTATGTAGTTTTCGGCGGCCTGCGCGACCGACTCCGTCCAGTACAAATGATCCGTGGCAAAGGCGAGCACAGCTGTGCCGTTCTGCAAAATAGCAACTGGAATCGCGTCACTCGTTGCAACTGAGATTAGTGGGTTCTGATTGTGGTGGTACCAGGCCAATAGCGTTAGCGATCGAATGAAGAAATTCATTTCGGCCTCAGTCTCCAGATTCAGAGACTGCAGCAGTATTCCGTCACGGCCATCGACGCCCTCAAATTCCGCTATCACCGCAGTCAACAACGTCTGTTGCGATGGCGTCATGCGCGGGTTATCCAGGTACTCCTCGATCAGCGTCTCATCGGCA
>JADFNV010000012.1 GCA_022563195.1 Pseudomonadota bacterium | reverse complement strand
AAGAGATAAATATGAATGACGAAACCAGAGCAAAGCTTACTCAGATTCAAGCTTGTTTAGACGAATTGTTATCTGGGCAACCTGATTGTCGAAATGAGTCAGTGACGACTCAGTGTTCTCCATCGTCCGCCTCACGATCTTGGCTAAATGGAGAACATTTAGACGCAGTTCCGCATTGGAGGGAGGCTCTCCATCGTTCAGCCGGGATAAGATTTGATTGATTTCATCTATAAGCGACATGACAACCCTCCTAGAAAGAGGGTACACTGTACTAAACTACAGTAGGTGAGTCAAGTATATAATCGCGATGTATATACAGTAATCGGGAAGTCCATTGGTTCTCACTCCACACAAAGGTCGTGGCGCGGTGTCGCGCCCTGATGGCCGATTTCAGAAACGCGCCGTTGAGCTGAGCGACGAAGAGGCAGTCCGGCGCGAACAGCGGGCCCCTGAAACCGTTCTGACGGCAATGAGCGCAGGCAAGATAATCAGCTACAACAGATCACCTGACGTACCTTTCGACCGGTCCATTAATCCCTACCAGGGCTGCGAGCATGGTTGCATCTATTGTTACGCAAGGCCGAGCCACAGCTACCTGGACCTGTCGCCAGGTATCGATTTCGAGACGAAATTTTTCTACAAACCCAATGCCGCGAGCCGGCTGCTTGAGGAGTGGGAAAAACCAGGCTACGAATGCAAGCCGATAACGATCGGTGCCAATACCGATCCATACCAACCCGCCGAAAAGTCGGTCCGTGTGACACGGCAACTTCTCGAGTTGTTTCTCAAGCACTCTCACCCTGTGAATTTGATCACCAAGGGCAGCCTGATCACGCGTGACATTGATCTGTTGTCGGCGCTGGCCCGTCGCAACCTTTGCTCCGTGGCAATCAGCTTGCCGACGATAAGTGCCTCGCTCAAACGCATTATGGAACCACGCGTGCCTTCGGCAACATCACGGCTCAAGGCCATGAAAAAGTTGACGTCGAATGGAATCCCGACGAGCCTCCTGATGGCTCCTATAATTCCCGCCATCAACGACGCCGAAATAGAGCAAATTCTCGAGTTAGCAGCCAACGCCGGTGCATCCCAGGCGAGTTACATTTTCCTGCGCCTGCCACATGAAGTGAAGACCTTATTTATCGATTGGCTCGACGTTCATTTTGCGGAGCGTGCCGAGCACGTCATGAGCCTCGTCAGGCAGGCGAGCGGCGGCCGCGATTATGACAGCCGCTTCGGCATCAGACAGTCGGGCCGCGGCGCCTATGCAGACATGCTCGGAACGAGGTTTCGCACTGCCTGTAAGCGCTTTGGCCTGTCGTTTGATCGTTACCAGCAACGCCTGGACTGTCGCAAGTTCGAACGACCTGGACAGCAACAGATTGGCCTCAATTTTTAGGCACTTGAACTATCGTGATTCGAACCTGACGCTACCCGATGCCGGCGGCAATCGGTATAGTGTTTAAACCGTTGCTGGCAGTTCGCTTGCAGAACTTCTCAGTCTATTGCCTGTCTGATATTAGGTCTGAGAGCCGTGCCCGCGGCGGCGATGCCAGGCCCTGTTTTGACGTGAACGATATGCGAAAAACCAAGAATTTGGTCTCCGTTATCTGTACTGCTTTGTTGCTTGTTGCGACTGGTTCGCATGCGCAAGACGATTCAGATAATGACGCGATGGCTGCGCCTCTCGACCAGGTTGTCCCTGTCGCGAACGAAGTCATCGAGAACGTTGATGAATTCTCAACTGCCGAACCCAGCGATCACGAACTGCTTATTATGCAGTTTCAGAAGTACAAAAAACTGATGAATGACGGCGTCTACGACGAAGCGGATTCGGTCGCGAAACTTGTTGTTGAACTTGCGATTCGCGTTGCAGGGCCGACGTCAACCGATACCGCGAAGGCCCTGACAAATCTCGCAATCGTGCAGCACCGTTCGAGGCAATATGATTCTGCTCAACAAAATTATCAGTCGGCTATCGAGATTATTGAAGATAATGAAGATCGCCTGAATGGGCAACTCGTTAATCCGCTTAAAGGCCTTGGCGCGGCGCAACTTGATAGTGGCCGACCGGATCTCGCATCAGGAACATTTCGCCGAGCAGTGCATATCACGCACGTCAACGACGGCCCGCATAATCTTGGCCAGGTTGACATACTCGAGTCGCTCGCGGAAGCAAGTCTCAGACTCGGCACCCTGGATGCTGCAAAGCAGGTCCAGGACACCATCTACGCACTGAATCTCAGGTATTACGCCAAAAATTCTCTGGAGCTTGTGCCTGCCCTGATGAGGCGCGCCCAGTGGCAACATCGAGCAGGACTCATCTACGACGAGCGCACAACTTATCGTCGTGTAATTCGTATTATCGAAGATATAGTCGGCAACAATTCTTTGCAGCTCGTAGAGCCCCTGACCAAGCTCGGCCAGTCTTTTTTCTTTCTTGACGTCTCCGGCACAAAAACCTATCAGTCGGCGCCGATGACTTCCGGTGAGATTTACTTCAAGCGTGCGCTCAGAATCGCGCAGGCAAGCCCCGACTCTAACTGGCAGAAAGTCGCCGATACAACCCTGGCCCTCGCTGATTTTTATATGTACCAGGGCAACGAGCAGCGTGCCCGGAAGGTGTATCGAAAAGCCTGGGACTTAATGTCTGAGGAAGAGCCCCGCCTGGATTATCGCTACGAGACTCTTGAGCAATTGGTCACGTTGAAAGAGCGGCCGATACCGCAATATGTCAATGATTCGAGTCTTGACACTAATGCACAGTCCGACGATCCGGTATTGTCAGGGCTAATCACGGTGTCTTACTCAGTAAGCGTTCGCGGTCGTGCAACAGACCTCAAGATTGTCGAAGCGGTGCCTCCTGACTTCGTCGAAATGTTACAACTAGTGCAACGCGAGATGCGCCGCAGGATTTACCGTCCACGATTCGAAGAATCCGGACCCGTTAAGTCTCTCGATCAACTGCTAATACACCGCTTCTTTTACAAACAGTCCGACCTCGATGCTATCCGTGGCGAGACTGAATCAGCTAAACTTGGCAAAAAGAGTTGACAATCATTGTTATCGAGAGCCATACGACGCGCACATGTCTGATCTGGCGACTTCTGGCAGCTGTCGTTTTGCTAATGATCGCAGTGATCGCTTCTGCGGAATGCAAGGACGAATGGATTTGCGTCGATGCCATTGAGGACGGTGGTAACGTCGATTTGCGTGCCAGAAATCTGCGCGACTTTCCAATTACTTACACGCTGAGCATTCGGACGCGTTACCTGCACGTGGACGGACCGAAAACCGTGACCCGCACGCTAGCGCCAAACCAATCAGAACAGGTTATGCGGCTTCTTCGCACCGATGCAAAACGCAAGGGCAATTATCGAATCTCCTATGAATGGGCTATCGGTGACAAAGATGCTGTTCATGACGACGATCATCTTTATGCTCTACCCTACTCGAGCGGCAAATCGTATCGCGTTGTACAGGGCTACGGGTCACGCTTCAGTCATACAGGACTCGAAGAATTTGCAGTTGACCTGGATATGCCCATCGGCACACCGATACATGCCGCACGAGCTGGTGTCGTCGCCCGAGTTCAGGAGTCGTACGCCAAGGGCTGTTGGGAGGACGGCTGCGGCAAATTCGCGAACTTCGTCGTAATCCTGCACAGCGATGGTACAACCGGCGAGTACTACCACCTGAGGAAAGACGGCGTACTTCCCGAGGTCGGTGACAGAGTGTCCCAAGGTCAGAAAATTGCCTATTCGGGCAATACCGGACACACGACGATGCCGCATCTGCATTTTGCCGTTTACCGCGCAACTGAATGGGGTAACACGCAATCGATACCGGTGCGATTTCAAGGCGCCGACGGTATTATTCATCGACCACGCCGCGGAGGGCGCTACCAGGCGCTATAGCAGTGAGCCACACCGAACAAAAACGAACATTGCCAACAGCAGATGAGGCGTTGCCAGGACGCGCAGAACAGATGCCAGTGGCGGAACATCACTTCGTCAATGGCAACCGACTGACCGGTCCATTTGATGATGGCCTGCAGCAGGCCGTGTTCGGGCTCGGCTGTTTCTGGGGTGCTGAACGCCGCTTCTGGGAAACCAGGGGCGTGGTTTCGACGGCGGTTGGCTATGCCGGCGGCATCACTCCGAATCCCGATTATCGAGAAGTCTGTTCGGGCATGACCGGTCATACCGAAGTTGTGCTGGTTGTATTCGACCCGGACGCGATCAGTTACGACAAGCTCTTGCAGGTTTTTTGGGAGAGTCACGACCCGACCCAGGGCATGCGCCAGGGCAACGACGCAGGCACTCAGTACCGTTCTGCCGTCTACACATCTGGCGATGCGCAGCAGGCCGCGGCGCGATACTCGCTCGCCGCCTACGAAGCAGAGCTCAAAAAAGCGGGCCACAGTGCGATCACGACCGAGATTCTGCCGCTGACCACGTTCTACTATGCTGAGGACTACCACCAGCAGTACCTCGCGAAGAACGCCGGCGGCTATTGTGGTCTCAGTGGAACCGGTGTGAGCTGCCCCGTGGGCCTGGCCCTGAACAAGCAGTCCGCATGATCCGATACCGGTGGTTCGTGCAGCGGCGACCTGATACGGTAGTATCGGTTGCTTCGCACGACGCCAGGAATAGCAGTGGCCGCCAACAAAAAGAAAGATTCAAAACCACGTAAACCCAGTCGCAAAAAGGCAGAAGAAGCAGTACGCACGCTGCTCCTTTGGGCCGGCGAGAATCCCGGGCGCGAGGGTCTCATCGACACGCCAAAGCGCGTAGCGAGGGCCTACGAGGATTGGTTCAGCGGATACAAGGATGACCCGGTTGGCTATCTCATGCGTACTTTCGAGGAAGTCGAGGGCTATGACGAAATGATCGTATTGCGCGATATTGAGTTCGAGTCACATTGCGAGCACCACATGGCACCGATCATCGGCAAAGCTCACATCGGCTATCTGCCAACAAGCAAAATAGTTGGCATCAGTAAACTTGCGCGTGTCGTTGAGGCTTTTGCCAGGCGCTTCCAGGTACAGGAAAAAATGACAGCACAAATTGCAAATTGCATTGAGGATGTACTCAATCCCAAAGGTGTTGGCGTGGTCATCGAAGCGGTGCATCAGTGCATGACAACGCGCGGTGTTCACAAGTCAAACGTCTCGATGGTAACGAGCCAGATGGTCGGCACATTTCGCAAGGATGCACGAACTCGCGCAGAATTTTTGCGCATGATCTACGGTGCCCGGTAGCTCGCTATATGCAATGAGCAAGGCGCTCGCGCCTGCCGCAGTGATATTGGCCTCGTTAGTCTTGTATTTGCTGTTATGGCCAGTGCCTGTTGACCCCGTAAGCTGGAATGCGCCGGTCAGCCTGGGCCTCGTCGATCCATTCGGCACCAATAATCAGCTCAGGCGGACCCGGTCAATCGATCTTGGCAATTACAGCGGTCCGGAAGATGCGGCCATCGGCCCCGATGGCATGTTGTATGTGACAAGTGACGAAGGCGTCGTACTGCGAATCCAACAGAACGGAAACGTCAGCATATTCGCCGAGACCGGTGGACGACCGCTGGGTATCGAATTTGCCGCAGACGGTTCGCTGATCGTCGCAAATGCCTATTTGGGTGTGCAACGCATCGCGCACGATGGTTCGATCGAAATTCTGTTCAATGCAGTGAACGGTCGTGTCCTTGTCTATGCAGACGACATCGCGATAGCGCGCGACGGTACCATTTACGTATCAGAAGCAAGCACCAAGTTCGGTGCACAACAGTACGGCGGCACGTATGAGGCAAGCTTGCTGGATATTCTGGAACACGGCGGCCACGGCCAGATCATTGAGTACCGCCCAGACACGGGTGAAACACGTGTCCTTGTGGACAACCTGAACATGGCTAATGGCGTCGCCGTCAGCAACGACCAGGATTACTTGCTGATCGCTGAAACCGGCTCGTACCGAATTTTGAAATATTGGCTGCGCGGACCCAAGATCGGCAACATCGAAGTATTGATCGATAATCTTCCCGGCTTTCCCGACAATATTAATAACGGCATGCATGGCCGATTCTGGATAGGGCTTGTCGCGCCCCGAATCGACTTGCTCGACAAGCTCTCGGATAACCCGCGAATGCGAAAAATCGTGCAACGCCTGCCGGCCAGGTTTCGCCCGCGGGCCGAGCCATCATCACATGTTATCGCGATCAATGGGGACGGCGAGGTGTTAATGAATCTGCAGGACCCCAACGCACGGTTTCCGTCACTGACCGGCGTTCTCGAAACACGCGACGTGCTCTACCTGACGTCGCTGTTCGGCAACCAGTTACCGAAGCTAAGCAAACAAAATCTGTAATAGCCCGCTATGACTCGCGCACGGGCACGTCACCGGGAATTTGCACGCGCTGTCCAATCGGCGGCCCCGACACGGTAGTTCCTCTCGCTTAATGTCGCTTCGACATCCCTGTCTCGCTCCAATCCGCGAATCCTCGCTCTCGCTGTCCCTGCTCCGCTCGGATTCGACGACGCTCGACGAGCCACCGTATCGTGGCCGCCCTGCGATCATCGTGGGGACGGCGGGCGGGATGTTCCGCGCAAGACTCAGCAGGGGCGTGGCATCGGTGTGTTTGCTCGCGCGTCGTCCGGAGCGCTGCGACGCAGGACGCTCAAGCAAGCGCAGGCCGATCCGAGCGAGGCAGGACGCCGAGCGAGGTTAAGCGCGAGCAAATACCCGGTGGCGTGCCCGTGCGGTTGGACTGCCGGCCGCGCGAGAACTCGTGGGCCCTGGGACTTATGTCTAGTCGACGTAGAGAGAGCTAACGGACTCTTCGTCGGAGATGCGCCGCATCGTTTCGGCCAGCAAGTCCGCCGTCGATAGCTGGCGGATTTTCTTGCAGGCCTGTGCTTCTTCGTTGAGCGGAATCGTGTCGGTGACGACAACCTCGTCAAGCTCAGACTCTGTAATTCGTGAGACGGCTGGCCCGGACAAGACCGGGTGCGTTATAAAGGCGTGGACGGTCGACGCGCCTTCGGCTTTCAGCGCAGCCGCTGCATGGCAGAGAGTGCCGGCCGTATCGACCATATCGTCCATCATGATGCAGTTCTTGCCGTCGACTTCGCCGATAATATTCATGACTTCTGACTGGTTCGCCTTCGCGCGACGTTTGTCGATGATGACGAGGTCGGCATCGTCGAGTCGTTTTGCCAGGGCGCGAGCACGAACGACACCACCGACGTCAGGAGACACAACGACCATATTGTCGTACTTGTGCTTCCAGACATCGGCGAGCAACAGCGGCGATGCGTATACATTATCGACCGCGATATCGAAAAATCCCTGAATTTGATCGGCATGCAGGTCGACTGTCAGCACTCGATCCACGCCGGCCGTGCCAATCAGCTTGGCGACCAGTTTGGCCGTAATCGGTACCCGGGCCGCGCGTGGCCGCCGATCCTGACGCGCAAAGCCGAAATACGGGATAACCGCTGTAATTTGGGCCGCTGACGCGCGCTTGACCGCGTCGACCATGACCAGCAATTCCATCAAGTTCTCAGACGTTGGCGGGCAGGTCGGTTGAATGATAAACGCCTCACGACCGCGGATACTCTCGAGGATTTCGACGTTGATTTCACCGTCGCTGAATCGCCCTACCTGGGCGCGAGCAAGCGGTACATGAAGACATCGCGCTATGTCGCGGGCGAGTTTCGGGTGCGCGTTGCCTGAAAAAACCGCCATTGATGCCAGGTCCACGATTCCTCCCATACGGTCAGTTGGCTGGGGCGGCAGGATTCGAACCTGCGGTACACGGGATCAAAACCCGATGCCTTACCACTTGGCTACGCCCCAATACCGTGTGTATGCGGCGCAATTTAGTCAAAAAACAACCATTTGTCGATGACAATTCGCACTCTCGTGTCCGCATTGCTTGCCGACAGCCGGCGCGGCATAGCCTGGCCGCCGCCATTGCGATAACTCGATATCGTGACTGTCCAATCACGCTGCATGATTTTCACGAGTTGCCCGTGTGCGTTGAATTCGGTTTGCGCTCGTGCCGTTGGATCTGGAATCCCCAGCGCCCAGTAGCGCAGGCTCATGACTGGAATCGTCCAGCCATAGCGAACTTGGAGTTCGATCTCGACGTCGCCGAGCTCGGTGCGTACGCCGGCCTTGTCGGTAAAAACCACAGATTCGCCATCGCCTTCGATGCGAACTGTGCCGATACCCAGCGGGCCGCTGATGGTCGCGCTGAACGCGTCGCTCTTTTGCGCCCAGCGCAACTTGCCATTGAAACCGTCATTGTTCGCGCTGACGCCGATACGTCCCGAAAATTCCCAGTTATCGTGGTTGCCGAGCACCTGGACTCGTGTGTCCCAAAGTTCTATGTCGGGCAACTGCACACTCTGGCGGGATGCGCAGCCAGCACTGAGCAGCGTCGCGAGAACAACCGTGGCCGCAATCGGCCGTGCCGAGTTAATCAGCGTCCGGGAAACGACGTTCGCGGACATCTCTGAGTAACTCGCTGTCCGGATCCTGTTGTTCAGCTGCCACCAAAAGCTTGAGCGCTTCGCTATTGCGTCTAAGGGTGACCAGCACATCGACAAGATGCGCTGCAACTTCGTGATCAGCGAAACTTTCGTATGCGACCTGCAGTTGCTCAAGTGCCGCCTCATGCTCACCGAGTTTATAAAGTACCCACCCCAGACTGTCGATAATAGCGGGACTGTCCGGATCATGGCGCAGTGCCTTGCGTATGAGTTTTTCAGCTTCACGATACTCCTCGGTCCGGTCCGCAAGCGTATAGCCCAAAGCGTTCAAAGACAGGGCGCTCTCCGGCCACCGACGCACAGACCTGCGATATTCGTCCAGCGCGTCGTCAAGGCGCCCCATCCGCAGCAACAACTCTGCCCTGCCGAGAGCGGTACCCTCATCCTCCGGCCGATAGGTGACGACCCTATCGTAGGACTCGAGAGCTTCCGTATAACGGCCCAGCGAAGCGAGAAGCTGAGCCCGGGCAAGAATCATATCAACCGCGTAGTTCGGGTTTTCGGTCGCAAACTCTTCGAGGCGCTGCAACGCTTGCTCTGGATCGTCATGCTGGTACGCGATCAGCGCTCCTGCGCGACGTTGCGCAGCGAGCGCGTTCTGCCCGGAATCAACCTGTGAGTACAGGAAAATCGCCCGATCATGTTCGCCGCGAATATCCGCGATGCGCGCCAGGTAATACAGAGCGTCCATCGTGTAGCTGCGGCTCGCAAGAAGGTCCTCGAAGTCGTCCCAGGCTGCGTCGAGGTTGTTCTGGCGGAAATTGATGATCGCCATGAGTCGCAACGCATCGGTTCTTCCTGAGTGCTCTAGCAAAATCTGGTTGACCTGGCTCAGCGCGTCATCAATGCGGCCCACCGACATCAGTATCAGGGCCAGCTCCATCCGTGCGTCCGGATCCGGGTTCGGGTCATCACCAATGATGCGCGCCGTGTAGTCGATCGCCCTGGCTTTCTCACCATTCAATAGCAGGGCACGCGCGTACAGCAGTTTCGGCTTGAGCCACTCTGGACTGAGCGCGATTGCGCGCAATGATTTTTTCGTGGCATATCCGGCATCCCCGCCTTGCAATGCCAGTGCCGCAGAAGCGTAATTCACCAACGCCGAATCCTTGTACGGTTTGGCCAACCACCGCATCACTTGATCTGCTTTTTCACCATCCTCGGCTGCCAGGACCGGGAGGAGTGAAAAAAGACGCTCTTCACCCGGCTCATCGCCTGATTCGATATATTTCTTGAAATTGCGGCGCGCAGCCCTGAGATCGCCCGTGCGCAATTCGAGTTGTGCGACAACTCGTAGGGCATCGTCACTTTCTTCGTCGAGTTCGCGCCAGCGTTTCGCTGATCGTAATGCCTCCGCATTGAGGCCAAATCCATAGGCGATCCGCGTTGCCTGTCGAGCGATATCGACGTTATCGCTCAACTCGGCCGCCTTGCGATACTCTCTGGCTGCCTTCAGATAGTCGTCGGCCTGCAGGGCGATTTCTGCCTGCAGCACATGGGCACTAGACTCTTCATTGCCTTCAGCGCCCGCCGACGCAAATGTCTGGACCCCAATAATTAGCGCTGCCAGTAGAAATCTGGCAGGCATTCGTCGACAAAAGTGATGCATTCGGACTCTATAGATCATTGATGGGGCAGCTGAGATATTGCTGCTCATGGCTTATACAGACAAGGAACTGAGTCGTCAGTTCGCATATGATACGCACACACTGACCGATTCCCTTATTCTCGATCGACACACCATCACGGCTATGCGGCTGCAAATACTCGGGCTGAACCATAACACGGCACCTGTCGAAATTCGCGAACGCGTTGTCTTCGCGGGCGACGATGTAGCGCGGGCGCTCGTGTGCCTGAACGAAATCGACAACGTCGCCGAGGCGGTGCTGCTATCGACCTGCAACCGTACCGAATTTTATGTCATAGGTAATGACTCAGGTTGCGCGCAGATTCGAACCTGGCTTCACCATGATCGCGATCTGGACCCGACATTCGGCGACTCGCTGTTCACGCTTGTCGAAGACGACGCGATACGCCACATCTTCAGCGTCGCTTGCGGACTCGATTCGATGGTCCTCGGCGAACCGCAGATACTCGGCCAGTTGAAGGATGCCGTTCGAGAGGCAGAGCAGGCCGGCAGCCTGGGCAAGCAACTTGGACGTCTGTTTCAACACACTTTTTCAGTTGCCAAGAAAGTTCGCACCGACACTGAAATCGGCGCGAGTCCGGTATCGGTCGCCTCCGCTGCGATTAGTCTCGCGCAGCAATTCTTTGCCGGATTTTCGCAGCATACGGCACTACTGGTTGGCGCCGGCGCGACAGTCGAATTACTGGCTAAACATCTTTCGAGCAAGGGCATAGGCCGCTTGTTTGTCGCAAATCGCGATTTTGAGCGGGCCCGGCAACTAGCCAGTCAGTTCGGCGGCTATGCCGTGCCACTATCGGAACTCGAAGGCACCTTGCCGGAGGCAGATATCCTGATCACCTCAACCGCAAGTCCTACACCGATCATCACACGCCAACAGCTCGAAAGTGCGATTGCGGCGCGCCGGCACAAGCCGATATTTGCTGTCGATCTCGCCGTGCCGCGCGACATCGCCGCCGATGCCGCCGAACTCGACGATGTTTACCTGTACACGATCGACGATCTCGACAAGGTCATTCTGGATGGCCAGGGAAGTCGGGAAGCGGCCGCTATTGACGCAAATCGTATCCTCGACGACGAAATTGTTCGATACCTGAGCATCGAACACGCCAAGCGAGTCAGTCCGGTCATCACAGCACTACGAGAACATGGCAAGAAAATTCGCGATGAAGTGCTCGAGCAAGCACAACGCCGAATTGCCAAAGGTGTCAACAGTGTCGACGTGATTGAATATGCGACGGCGTCACTGTTGAAAAAATTGCTGCACAATCCAAGCGTACGCCTGCGAGAAGCCGGTGAAGCTTCTGAAGAAGAAATCATCGAAGCAGCCAGGGCGCTGTTCGGCCTCGATAAGAATGACGCGCCGTGAAAGATTCGATACGACACAAGCTTGAATCCGTACGCGACCGCTTCGAGGAGCTTGCCGGCTTGCTCGCCGATCCCGACATCATCGGAGATCAGAACAAATTTCGGGAATTGTCGAAGGAGTACGCACGCGTTGAACCGATCGTCACCTTGTTCGGTGATTTCGAGATGCTCAATCGTGACATCGCAGCAGCCGAGGAGATGACGGCTGACAGTGACAGCGACATTCGTGAAATGGGGCACGAAGAACTGCAAAAACTGACAACGCAGCGTGAGAGTCTGCTACTGGCGCTACAGGAATCACTGATCCCACCGGATCCGCATGACGACAGCAATGTCTTTTTAGAATTGCGGGCTGGCACGGGTGGCGACGAGGCCGCCATATTTGCCGGCGATCTGTTTCGCATGTATTCCAAATACGCTGAGACGATGAACTGGAAGATCGAGATTCTCACCGCACGAGAAGGTGAGCATGGCGGCTACAGGGAAATAATCAGCCGTATCATGGGCAGCGGCATTTACGCAAACCTCAAGTTCGAATCGGGGGCTCATCGCGTACAGCGTGTGCCGGCAACCGAGTCGCAAGGCCGTATTCATACCTCAGCATGTACGGTCGCCGTGTTGCCCGAAGCCGATGAAGTCGAGGCGATCGAGATATTGCCGGTCGATCTGCGTGTCGATACCTACCGGGCGTCGGGAGCCGGGGGCCAGCACGTCAACAAAACTGATTCGGCCGTTCGCCTGACCCACTTGCCTTCGGGCATCGTCGTCGAATGCCAGGATGAGCGCTCGCAGCACAAGAATCGAGCGCGCGCGATGTCGTTGCTACAGGCGCGACTTCTGGATGCCGAAATCACGGCGCAGATAACCGAGCAGGCTGCGCAACGTAAACTTCTCGTAGGCTCGGGTGACCGCTCCGAACGCATTCGCACCTACAATTTTCCGCAGGGCCGAGTTACCGATCACCGCATCAACCTGACGCTGTACAAGCTCGAGGAAATACTCGAAGGCGCGCTCGATCAGATCATTCAGCCGCTGATCAGCGAATACCAGGCCGACCAGCTCGCGGCAATAAACGACTAATACTGCGACTTAGAGCGCGGGTGGGGCTTTTGGAAGCGGAAGTAAAGCGCAGCGCAGCGAGCCATGACGATTACAAATGCGCCGCCCGCGCTCTAACGCACCTACAATTGCCGGCGCAGGTAGTTGAGAACGTCGGAGCGCGTAATCAGGCCGAGAAACTCGTCGCCGTCCAGAATGGCTGCACACGGTTGCGCGCTCAGCAGCGAAACAAGATTGTTAATGCTGGTGTCTTTGTCGAGCTTGATAAACGCTGTCTGCATCGAGTCGGCCACCACCGAATTCATCAACTCGGGTTTGCCGAAGACGTGTTGAATGATTGTATCTTCGGTCACGATGCCGACCAGTTTGCCGTCCTCCATGACCGGCAATTGTGAAAATCCCGCGTTGCGAAGCCGGTTGTGTGCTGTCGTCAGTACATCGGTCGGGCCCACGGTAATGGTTGCCTGTTCTCCGTGCAGGCGGCCGATCAGGTCGCGCAGATCATCGAATTGCTCGCGCTGGATGAAGCCCTGATCCTCCATCCAGAAATCGTTGTATAGCTTGGACAAGTACTTGTTGCCAGTATCGGCCGCAAAGGTCACGACACGTTTCGCTACCGTCTGCTCGTGGCAGTACTTGAGTGCGGCAGCCAGCAGAGTACCCGTCGACGAGCCTGCAAGAACTCCTTCGACCTTGAGTAATTCGCGCGCGGTAGCGAACGACTCTGCATCGGTGATCGCATATGCCTTCGTCACCTTCGAAAAATCGGCGATTGATGGAATGAAGTCCTCGCCGATTCCTTCGACCAGCCAGCTGCTGCTTTTGTCTTTCAGCTCGCCCGTATTGACATAGTCGGCAAGTATCGAGCCGACCGGGTCGGCAAGAATCACTTCGACATTCGGAGCGTGCTCGGTCAGGTACCTGCAGATGCCGGTTACCGTGCCACTGGAACCTACGCCCAGAACAATCGCATCGAGCTTGCCCTGCATCTGCTCGAGAATCTCGGGCATCGTGGTCTGCTCATGTGCGAGCGGATTGTCGTCATTGCCGAACTGGTTGATGAAAAAGGCGCCCTGCTCCGCAGCGATTCGTTTACCGAGGTCCTGGTAGTATTCGGGGTGTCCCTTGCTGACATCGGACCGTGTTAAAACGACTTCCGCGCCCATTGCGCGCAGGTTGAAAATCTTTTCCTGGCTCATTTTGTCCGGCAATACCAGGATCATCCGATAGCCTTTCTGGCCCGCGACGAGCGCGAGACCGATACCCGTGTTACCCGCCGTCGCCTCGACGAGCGTATCGCCCGGCTTGATGTCGCCGCGCTTCTCGGCCTCTTCAATCATCGAGATGCCGATTCGATCCTTGACCGAACCACCTGGATTCAACAGTTCGAGCTTGAGAAAAAGCTGGCAGGGGCCCGTGTCGAGACGCCTGATCTCGAGCATTGGTGTCTTACCCACCATGTCCAGAATATTGGAATAAACCTGCATGCGCGTATAGTTTCGACTGGATTTGCTCGCGAGTGTACGCGAAATTCTGTGTATTCGACCAGTTTCCATGACAGAGCCAACTTCAATAAACTCAATAGTATCGGATGCGACCACGCGTCTCGTTGACGTTAGTGAGTCGGCACGACTCGACGCTGAATTGCTCGTCGCTCGCTCGATCAACATGCCACGCAGCTACCTGTTCGCGCACCCCGAGGACAAGCTGGACGAGTCCGCGCAGCAGCGACTGGAACACATACTTGAGCGTCGCCTGCGCGGCGAGCCGATGGCCTATATCACGGGTTTCAAGGAGTTCTGGTCGCTCGAACTCGTGGTCAGTCCGGCAACGCTGGTGCCCAGACCGGAGACAGAAATACTCGTCAGTCTCGCGCTGCAGGCGATTCCGCGTCAGGCCGAATGGCAGGTACTCGACCTGGGCACGGGATGTGGTGCGATCGCCGTCGTCATTGCGAGCGAACGACGCAACTGCGAAATTACGGCTGTGGATTCGAGTGTCGATGCGATCGCAGTCGCCAGGCAGAACGTTCGACAACTCGACTTAAGCAACGTCACCTGTCTGGACGGCGACTGGACGGACCCGGTCCAGAATCGCCAGTTCAAAGTTATTCTCTCAAATCCGCCGTACGTCCGAGCTGACGATGCGGCACTGGAATCGCTTCGGGCCGAGCCTCGCAAGGCACTGGTCGCAGGCGCGGATGGACTTGATGCGATTCGCATTCTCGCAAATGACTGTGTATCGATCATTGCAGACGACGGTGTACTGATGCTTGAGCATGGCGCCGATCAGAAAAACAGTGTGGCCGACATCCTGACGTCCTGTGCCTGGGAACAGATTCAGTGCCATAAGGACTTTGCTGGAAATCCGCGCGTTACCCTGGCGCGCAGGTCGGCAGGACAGCCATGACCGATCTGTGTTAAATAGCGCAGGTCTTTTACTGCAGTGAGCCACCATGATTACGATCAAGACCAGCCACGGCGATATCGCCATCGAATTGTTCGACCAAAAGGCGCCGATCACCTGCGAGAATTTCCGCCAATACGTCACAGACGGCTTTTTTCAAGACACCATATTTCACCGCGTCATTCCGAACTTCATGATCCAGGGTGGCGGCATGGATGCGAGCCTGTCGGGCAAAGATACGCGGGAACCAATCAAGAATGAGGCAGACAACCGTGAGCCCAACGACAGGGGCACTCTCGCGATGGCACGTACTGGCATGGTCGACAGCGCAACCGCGCAGTTCTTCATCAATTTGCGCGACAATGACTCTCTCAATCACAGTAGCCGGGATTTTGGCTACGCCGTCTTCGCTCGTGTCACCGACGGCATGGGCGTAGTCGATGCCATTGCGGGCGTAGAGACCGGAGATCGCGCGGGTCACCAGGACGTGCCGGTTGAAACCGTGACGATTCTGGACGTCACAATCGAAGCCCAGGCAAATGGCAGGTGACAATCCGCAACTGAGTCGGCACGCCCGCCATATTGCCCTGGCGCAGATCGGTAGCAGCGGCCAGCAACGGATCAAGCAGGGCGCCGTTCTGCTCATCGGTGTCGGCGGTATCGGTTGCGCGGCGGCGAGCTATCTCGCTGCCAGTGGTGTGGGCAACTTGTTGCTCTGCGACTTCGACACCGTCGATGTGACCAACCTCGGCCGGCAAGTGCTCTATGGCCCGGGCGACGTCGGCAAGCTCAAGGCGAATTGCGCTGCCGAGCATCTCGCCAACATCAATCCTGACATACGCATCACATCGATCACTGAGCGTCTCAATGGTGACCAGTTGGCCGCCACGATCAGCCGGGTCGACGTCGTGCTGGATGGCTGCGACAATTTCGCTACCCGGTTTCAGATCAGCGATGCATGCGTCGTCGCTGCCCGCTGCCTGATATCGGGAGCCGCGATACGCCTCGAAGGCCAGATGGCCGTATTCGGACCCGATTACCAGGATTCGCCCTGTTATCGATGTCTGTACAGCGACGCGGATGAGTCGCTGGAAAACTGCGCCGGGCATGGCGTACTTGGCCCGGTACCCGGCGTCATTGGCACGATGATGGCCGTCGAAACACTCAAACACCTTGCCGGCATAGCGTCACCGCGCGGCATCTTGCGCCTTTACGACGCCGCAAGTGGCGAATCCAGCTCTGTGAGCATACAAAAGCGACCGGATTGCCAGGGTTGCGGGTAGGGTCGGGGAAAGTTCACCTGGTACGAAGAAGGCTCCCGGTCAGCACCATGAGTGGCATGTTGAGCGGCAAATAGCCGAGATTTTCGAATGAGTAATACTCCAATAAAATATGCAATTGTTATTGAAGACGCGGGTGCAAATTATTTTGCATATGTTCCGGATTTGCCCGGCTGCGTAGCTACCGGCTCAACCGTGGAGGAAACCGAAGGTGCCATAAGGGAGGCAATACCGTTCCACCTCGAAGGTTTGCGATCTGACAACCTCCCTATTCCGCGGGCATCGAGTCGGGTCGAGTATTTCGAAGTTGCCGCCTGACAAATCGCTGAGCTTGCCGCCGGGAAGCATCTGTCACGGCTCTTGCAAAGGCAACAGCCACGCCAGATACTGGCGCAAGTGAGCTAAACCGTTAGGTGGCGAGACATTGACCATATTCGAGTTTCTTTCGATCGCTGCTTCCATTGTCCTAGCACTCGGGCTTGGCAGTTTAATAACTAGCATTCCATGTGTTTTTGACGCTCATAAAAGAGACTGGCTGCATGCCTTGGCTTTTGTCACTCTCATCGCGGTGCATCTCTTGGCATGGTGGCGTATATGGCCACTAAATTCTGTAGCGCACTGGAACATTCTCGGATTCGCGATTCTAATGGGCACACCGTTGTCCCTGTACCTCGCTACGACTGCACTCATATCCAGTAACCCAGATCGGGTAGCTAGCTGGAAAGAGCATTTCTCAGAAAGTAGCCGCTGGTTTTTTTCTGCAATGATCGCCGTGTCGATATTCGGGATTCTTCGTCACTACATTCTGTTGAACCTTACACTTACATGGTTGAGTCCTTTGATGTTAGGGGCATTCGTTGTAGCAGCAATTAGCAGCCGGCGTAATATCCATATTGTTGTCCTGTCTATGTTTTTGCTTGTTTTTGCAACGCTGATTTTTCGTAGCTTCGATGCGGATCAGAATCTGATATCTTAGAGTTCTGTTCCTCATTTCACTGCTGCCGATCCGCCGCCTGACGGGATCGAGATTTGCGGGAGAGGAATATGCCGTCCGCGGTGCTGACCCGCAATACGCCTACGCGGCGTTCGCGGCTCTGGGATCGTAGCCGAGATTCGGCGCGAGCCATTTCTCGGCTTCGGCAAGAGAGATGCCCTTGCGATCGGCGTAGGACTCGACCTGATCACGATCGATTCTGCCGACCGCAAAGTAACGCGCATCCGGGTGCGAGAAAAAGAATCCGCTGACTGCCGCTGTCGGATACATCGCATAGGACTCCGTCAAACGAAGGCCAATACTCGCCTCGACATCGAGTAGTTGCCAAAGCCTGGCTTTCTCTGTGTGATCGGGGCATGCCGGATAGCCGGGCGCCGGACGGATACCCCGATATTTCTCTGCAATCAATTCTTTGTTGGACAACTCCTCATCCGGCGCATATTGCCAATACTCCTGGCGTACGCGCGCGTGCAGGTACTCCGTACACGCCTCCGCGAGGCGGTCCGCCAGGGCCTTGAGAATAATCGCGCTGTAGTCGTCATCATCCGCTTCGAAGCAAGCAACATGCTCATCAATACCAATGCCCGCTGTGACGGCGAATGCACCCAGGTAGTCATGCAGATTGCTCGTGACCGGAGCAACGAAATCAGCCAGGCAGCTTTGTGGGTGACCTGCGGGCTTCGATCGTTGCTGGCGCAGATGGCAAAAGCGCAGCAGTTGCTGCTGCCTGTCATCATCGGCGTAGACCAATACGTCATCGTGATCATCGCTGTTGGCCGGGAAGAAGCCAAAAACAGCTTTCGCCTGCAGCCATTGCTCGGCAATGATGCGATCAAGCATTGCGGTTGCATCCGCGTAGAGTGAACTCGCCGCCTCACCGAACCTGGCGTCGCTGAGAATCTGTGGGAATTTTCCATGAAATTCCCAGGCATTGAAGAACGGCATCCAGTCGATGTATTCGCGCACGGTCTTGAGATTGATGTCATCGTAAACGCGCGTGCCCGTGAACGACGGCACTGGCGGCTGGTAATTATCCCAGTCACAACGATGCCGTCGGTTGCGCGCCTCTGCCAGCGACAGCTGTGGCGCAAGACGCTTTTTGTTCGCATGGTTTTCGCGACGTCGCTGGTTGTCGTTGCGAGTCTTTTGGATCAGCGCATCCCGCGTTCGAGGTTCGATCAACGCCTGCACCACGCCTACCGAACGCGATGCATCCTTGACGTAAATAACCGGGCCTTCATAGCCCGGCTCGATCTTCACCGCAGTGTGGACAGGCGATGTTGTCGCGCCGCCTATCAACAATGGCAAGTCGAATCCAAGCCGTTGCATCTCGCTGGCGACGTATACCATTTCATCCAGCGAAGGCGTAATCAGCCCGGACAAGCCGACGATGTGTGCGTTCTCGCTGCGTGCCGTCTCAAGGATCTTCTCACACGACACCATGACGCCGAGGTTGATAATCTCAAAGTTGTTGCATTGCAGAACCACACTGACAATGTTTTTACCGATGTCGTGAACGTCACCTTTGACGGTTGCGAGCACGATCTTGCCGTTGCTACGCATCTTGCCATCCTGACTTGCTTCGATAAACGGCACGAGATGCCCGACAGCTTTTTTCATCACCCGCGCAGACTTCACGACTTGCGGCAAGAACATTTTGCCCGCACCAAACAGATCGCCGACGACATTCATGCCCGCCATCAACGGACCTTCGATGACGTCGAGAGGTCGGGCGGAGGCAAGCCTCGCTTCTTCGGCGTCAGCAACGACAAACTCGTCAATTCCGTTAACCAACGCATGTTCGATGCGCTTCGCGACGGGCAATTCTCGCCAACTAAGGTCCGCAACCTTCGCTTTGGCACCTGAGGCCTGGCCCCTGTAGCGTTCGGCCACGGTGAGCAGACCTTCCGCGGCATCTTCGCAGCGGTTGAGTACCGCATCCTCGACTGCATCGCGCAAATCGGTCGGCAGGTCTTCATATATTCCAAGTTGACCCGCATTGACGATACCCATGCTCATACCAGCGCGAATCGCGTGGTACAGAAATACCGAGTGGATCGCCTCGCGCACGACGTTGTTGCCACGGAACGAGAACGAGACATTGCTTACGCCACCGCTGACCAGCGAATGGGGCAATGCTGCCTTGATCTGTCGAGTCGCCTCGATGAAATTGATGCCGTAGCTCGCGTGTTCTTCAATACCCGTTGCGATGGCGAAAATATTCGGATCAAAGATGATGTCCGAGGATTCGAATCCCACCTGCTCGGTCAGTATCTGGTGCGAGCGCTTACAGATCTCGACCTTGCGTTCGATGGTGTCAGCCTGACCCTTGGTGTCGAACGCCATGACGATGACAGCGGCGCCATAAGCGCGCACAAGCTCTGCCTGTTCGATAAAGTGCTGCTCGCCTTCTTTGAGGCTGATCGAATTGACGATGGCCTTGCCTTGCACACACTGCAACCCGGCTTCGATCACCGACCATTTCGACGAGTCGATCATGACCGGAAGCCGCGATATGTCCGGCTCCGAGGCGATGAGGCTCAGGAACTTCACCATCGCGTTCTCGGAGTCGAGCATGCCCTCATCCATGTTGACGTCGATGATCTGCGCACCGTTGTTCACCTGGTCGCGAGCAACCTGGACTGCGGCTGCATAGTCATCGGCCTCAATCAATCGTCGAAAACGCGCCGATCCCGTTACATTGCAGCGCTCACCCACATTGACGAACAGGTCATCCGGTCCAATGTTCAGCGGTTCGAGCCCCGCGATCCTGCAACGCACAGGCGGCGTGGCCGGCACTCGCGGCGCCAGCCCTTCGATTACCTCCTTGAGCGCGCGAATATGCTCAGGCCGTGTTCCGCAACAGCCGCCAACAAGGTTGACCAGCCCGCTTTGTGCAAACTCCTCGATGGTTTTTGCCATGTGCTCTGGCGTTTCGTCATACTCGCCGAATTCATTCGGCAGACCTGCATTCGGATGCGCGCAGACACGGGTGTCCGCAACGCGAGCGAGTTCTGAGATGTAAGGCCTCAGATCATCTGCGCCCAGTGCGCAATTAAAACCGACCACGAAGGGGTCCGCATGGCGGATGGAATTCCAGAATGCCTCGCTCGTCTGGCCCGACAATGTACGCCCCGAGGCATCTGTGATCGTGCCTGAAATCATGACTGGCAACGTCACGCCAGTGGTCTTGAAGCAGCGCTTGATCGCGAATATCGCCGCCTTCGCATTGAGTGTGTCGAAAATCGTTTCGACCATCAGAAAATCGACGCCGCCTTCAATCAGTGCGTTCGTCGCCTGTTCATAGGTCGCGACCAGTTCAGCAAATCGAATGTTGCGATAACCGGGATCGTTGACGTCGGGCGATATCGAAGCAGTCCGATTCGTGGGTCCCAATACACCGGCGACGTACCGCGGACTACCGACACGGGAAGCATGCGTATCAGCGCATTCACGCGCAAGTCTCGCGGCCGTGAGATTCAACTCCGGCACCAGCGCAGCCATCGCGTAATCGCTCATCGATGGCGCATTGGAATTAAAAGTATTGGTTTCAATGATGTCGGCACCGGCATCGAGAAACTGACGATGAATGTCCTGAATTAACTGCGGCCGCGTCAGGGTCAACAAATCGTTGTTGCCCTTGACGTCACTGGTCCAGTCGCCGAAGCGATCGCCGCGAAATTCGTCCTCGCCAAGCGCGTAGCTCTGGATCATCGTACCCATCGCACCATCGAGCAGCATGATGCGACTGTCGAGCGACAGCATTAGAGAGGATATGCGAGCGTCGCGGTCCAAAACTTTAGCTCACGCGGCCGCTTGTTGCGGTCGCACGCCGAGTGCATGGCAGATCGCGAACGTCAACTCGGAACGGTTCAGCGTGTAGAAATGGAACTCACTGATACCTTCCGATAGCAGCGTCTGCACTTGCTCGATCGCCACGCTCGCCGCGATCATCTGCCGCGTCTCGACATCGTCCTCGAGGCCCGCAAACCGATCATGCAGCCACTTCGGCACGTTCGCACCGCATCGCACGGCAAATCGCTGCAACTGGGGAAAACGCGTAATCGGCAGAATGCCGGGCACTATCGTCGATTCGATGCCGGCGGCCGCGGCGAGATCGCGAAAACGCAGGAAAACGTCGACATCGAAGAAAAACTGCGTGATGGCTCGCGACGCTCCGGAATCCAGTTTGCGTTTGAGGTTTTCGAGATCGGAGGTCGGACTCGACGCATCGGGATGTACTTCGGGATACGCTGCGACCGATATATCAAAATCGGCGATTCTGCGCAGGCCGGCGACAAGATCCGAAGCGTAGGTATAACCATCGGCTCTTGGTACATAGTCATCCGGAAAATCACCGCGAAGCGCGACAAGGTGCCGAACACCCATGTCCCAGTATGCGCGCGCAATATCGTCAATCTCTCCACGACTTGCGTCTATGCACGTCAAATGCGGCGCGGCCGTCAGATCTGTGTCGCTTACGATTCTCGTCACCGCCGCGTGTGTGCGTGCGCGTGTCGAACCATCCGCACCATAGGTAACGGACACGAACCTGGGCCCGAGAATGGCCAAACGCTCGATCGAGCGCCACAGATCCGCCGCCATTTTCGAGTTGTGTGGAGGAAAAAATTCGAACGAAACGTCGACAGAGCCTGTTGTGCTATTAAGCATTACTGTGTCGTCCGTCATGCGGCCACCGATTCGAAGTCCGCCGCTGTCGCGACGGCAAGTAACCAGCGGGGTTCGTGCAGGGGTATGCGGCGCGGCGGTGCGAGACGCAAGCCGGTAGCCTGACACCATTGCGCAAAGTGCTCTTCGAGCAGAGCGATGTTGCCGCGATCGGCTTGCCCAAGCAGCAGCATGCGTCCGCCGGGTTTCAGCAGCCGGCACGCCTCGACAATCGCCACCAGGGGTTTGTTGGCGACGCCAAGTACGTCGTCCAGAATGACCGTGTCGAACTCCGCATCGGCAAACGGCAAATCGTACATGTCCCCTTTGCGAACACTGCAGTTCTCAACGCCGGCCAACAACAGTTCTGTACGCGCAAGTTGCCTGGCGTCTGAGTCGATATCAACGCCCACGGCACGTTGCGCGCGCGATCCCAACAACTTCAATATGCGGCCCTGACCGCTACCGATATCGATGAGTGCGCCGAGCGGCGCCGCAACTGTCAGCTCGACAAGGGCACGATGCAGGTGGCGAATCGATGCGTCATCGTGCTCCGCGGGAGACGCCACACTTTTGGCACTGCGCAACTGGCGTAGCTTCTCCAGGTCGCGCTCGAAAGCGGGCTCGTCAGCCGGCATCAACGCAAGGAATCGACGATGGGCTGTCGCCTGATCGCCGCGCAACGGCATTCTGTAATAGACAAAGTGCCCATCGCGAAATCGCTGCAGCAGGTCCGCATCGCATAATTGTTTGAGATGCTGGGAAATGCGCGGCTGACTCTGCCCCAGCACCTGCGTGAGTTCCGATACGCTGCACTCAACATGCCTGCAAAGAGCAATCACGCGCAGCCGGATCGGGTCGGCCAGTGCCTTGAGTTGGAATATCAGTTGTTCGGTCGAACTTTGCATAATATAAATATATAAGAATTTCTTTATATTTAGATTACATAGCCTAGCACACGGCCGTGCGGTCACGCTATCGGCTACGTGCTCTTTGTCCAAAAAAAATAACTGTAGGGGCCAGTCACACGGGCACGTCACCGTTATCTGAAAGGCGGTCCCTACACACGGGCACGCCACCGGGTATTTGTCGAGCACGGCGGCCCCGACACGGTGGCTCCTCGAGCTCAATGTCGCGTCGACATCCCTGTCTCGCTCCAATCCGCGAATCCTCGCTCTCGCTGTCCCTGCTCCGCTCGGATTCGACGACGCTCGACGAGCCACCGTATCGTGTCCGCCCTCCGATCTTCGTGGGGCCGGCGGGCGGGATGTTCCGCGCACGACTCGGCAGGGGCGCGAAATCGGTGTGTTTGCTCGCGCGTCGTCCGGAGCGCTGCGACGCAGGACGCCCAAGCAAGCGCAGGCCGATGCGAGCGAGGTTAAGCGCGAGCAAATACCCGATGACGTGCCCGTGTGACGGGTTCTTCCTACAGCGGGCGCCGGCAGAGCTTTACCTGGCGAGTTTCTTTTTGAGGATCGCGTTGACCTGGCCGGGATTGGCCTTGCCGCCCGTCTCTTTCATGACCTGACCGACGAAGAAGCCGATCAGCTTGTCCTTGCCCGCCTGGTATTCGGCGACCTGCGTAGGATTGGCAGCGATGACCTCGTCGACCACAGCTTCGATCGCCGACGTGTCAGTGATTTGTTTGAGGCCACGCGCCTCGATGATCTCGTCGGCCGTGCCCTCGCCGGCCCACATGGCGTCGAACACTTCCTTGGCTATTTTGCCGGAGATCGTGTTGTCGGTTATTCGGTCAAGTAAGCCGGACAGATCGCCAGCGGCGATACGGCTCGTTTCAATCTCCAGGCCATCTTTATTGAGTGCAGCCGCAAGATCGCCGATCACCCAGTTCGCGACCGTTCGTGCTTTGGCCGTACCTGCTGCGACTGCAGTTTCGAAATAATCGGCCAAGGCCCGGTTGACCGTGAGAATGGCAGCATCACTTGCCTTAAGGCTGTATTCCTTGACGAATCGTTGTTGCTTCGCGTCCGGCAGTTCGGGCAAGGTGCGGCGCACGGCCTCGATGTACTCCTCATCGATCTCGATCGGTAACAAATCCGGATCCGGGAAGTAGCGATAATCGTTGGCTTCTTCCTTGGCGCGCATTGTGCGTGTCTCGTCGCGATCGGAATCGTACAGACGCGTCTCCTGCACGACTTTGCCGCCATCTTCGAGCAACTCGATCTGGCGCTCGACTTCGAAGTTAATCGCTTTTTCGATGAAACGGAATGAATTCAAATTCTTGAGCTCGGCGCGTGTGCCCAGTTCCTTCTGGCCGCGCGGACGCACGGACACGTTCGCATCACAGCGGAAGGATCCTTCGGCCATGTTGCCGTCCGAGATCTCGAGATAACGAACGATCGTGTGAATCTTGCGCATGTACGCGATCGCCTCTTTGGCCGAACGCAAATCGGGTTCGGAGACGATTTCCAGCAACGGTGTGCCAGCACGATTGAGATCAATGCCCGACGACCGGCCCAGGCCCTCGTGGATCGACTTGCCCGCATCCTCTTCGAGATGCGCGCGCGTGATGCCGATGCGCTTGTCTTTGCCTTCAGCATCTTTGATATAGAGTTCGCCGTGCTCGACGATCGGCAATTCGTACTGGCTGATCTGGTAGCCCTTGGGCAGGTCCGGATAGAAGTAATTCTTGCGCGCAAACACCGAGCGTTGAGCAACGGTAGCGTTTACGGCGAGACCGAACTTGCAGGCCATGCGGATGACTTCCTCGTTCAGCACTGGCAACACGCCCGGATAGCCAAGGTCCACAAGACAGGCCTGCGTGTTGGGCTCGGCGCCGTAAGTCGTCGCGGCACTCGAAAAAATCTTGCTGCGTGTCGCGAGCTGCGCATGGATCTCGAGACCAATGACGACTTCCCACTGGCCGCTCACTGGTAGCCCTCCGGACATGCCTGGTGCCAGTCGGTCTGTTGCTGATACTGATGCGCGCAGCGCAATACGGTTTCTTCACCAAAATGCGGTCCGACAAGGTGCAAGCCGACGGGCAGGCCGTCGACGAACCCGCAAGGCGTCGAAATTCCGGGTAGCCCGGCGAGATTTGCGCCGATCGTATAGATGTCATTGAGATACATCGTGATTGGATCGTCGGTCTTGTCGCCGAGACGAAATGCGGGGGTCGGTGACGTTGGCCCTGCGATGATGTCGACATCGGCAAACGCTTTTTTGAAGTCCTCTGCAATCAACTGACGGACTTGCTGCGCCTTCAGGTAATACGCGTCGTAGTAACCCGCGGACAAAACATAGGTTCCAGTCATGATGCGACGTTTGACCTCGGCGCCGAACCCTTCGCCGCGACTACGACAATAAAGGTCGAACAGGTCCTGCGGATCCTTGGCGCGGTGACCAAATCGAACGCCATCAAATCGCGACAGGTTCGAGGAGCATTCTGCCGGCGCGACAACGTAGTAGGTCGGTACTGACAAATCGAGATTCGGCAGGTCGACTTCGGTCAAGATCGCGCCCTGCGCCTCGAGCACCGCCAGCGATTCCCGGACGGCCGCCGCACATTTTTCTTCCAGCCCCGCATCAAAATGCTGCCGGACAATGCCGATACGCAGTCCCTTGAGAGAGCCGGCAAGGCCCGCCACATAGTCCGGTACCGGATGGTCAATCGATGTCGAATCACGCTCATCGAATCCGGCCATGACACCGAGCATGAGCGCCGCATCTTCGGTGCTGCGCGTGATCACGCCCGCCTGATCGAGGCTGGACGCAAAGGCGACCATGCCGTATCGGGACACTCGCCCGTACGTGGGTTTGAGGCCAACTGTGCCCGTGAGCGCCGCTGGCTGACGGATCGAGCCGCCCGTATCCGTGCCCGTTGCCGCGGGCACGAGTCTCCCCGCAACTGCTGCGGCCGATCCGCCGGACGAGCCGCCCGGCGATCGCTCCCGGTCCCAGGGATTTCTGACGGGTCCGAAGTAGCTCGTCTCGCTCGACGAACCCATCGCGAATTCGTCCATGTTGGTCTTGCCGAGCACGATGGCTCCGGCAGCGGCGAGTCGCTCAACAACGGTCGCATCATAGGGCGAGACGAAATGTTCGAGCATGCGCGACCCACAGGTCGTAGTGATGCCCTTGGTACAGAAAATATCCTTGTGCACAATTGGCAGGCCGTTCAGCACACCGGCATTGCCTGCCGCGCGCGCAGCATCGGCGCGCCCGGCCGCCGCCAGCGCTGCGTCGGCGGTTACGGTGACAAATGCATTCAGCCCCTGATCGAATGATTCAATGCGGCCCAGCAATGCCTCGACTAGTTCTACTGACGAGAACTCACCGCGCTGCAAGCCAGCGGCAAGCTGAGTCAACGTCTGGGTGTGCAGGTCCTGGGTCATATTCGATAATTCATGAGGCTGCCACCCGGGTCATTCCAGGACCTTTGGCACGAGGTACAGGCCGTTCTCGACCGAGGGCGCATTTTTCTGGATGTCATCCCTCTCGTCCATCTCCGTAACCCGATCCGGACGCAAACGCTGTGTTTCGTTGAGCGGATGTGCCATGGGCAATACATCATCGGTCGCCACCGCGCTTAATTGATCAACGAAATCGACGATCCGCGACAGCTTTTCGACGATTTCCTCGAACTCATCGTCGGCTAGCTTAAGTCTCGCCAGCAACGCGATATGCTGAACCTGATCTTTATCGAGTGACACGGGAGGAATCCTGCTCTAAAGTGCGCGTGAATCGCCATCAGGCGCGCGCCCGCAATGATACACACTGCCTTGTGCAAAGTCGTGCGCATTGTTAGATTAACGCGTTAATTCATATTTCGGGACCTTACCCGCACATGTTCAAGAACATTCTGGGTTATTTCTCCAATGACCTGTCGATCGACCTCGGCACCGCCAACACGCTGATTTACTCGCGCGGCCACGGAATTGTGCTCGACGAACCCTCCGTCGTCGCTATTCGGGAGGACAGCGGTCGTGGCGGCCGTGTCATCGAGGCCGTCGGCATGGAAGCCAAGAACATGCTGGGCCGTACACCCGGAAACATCACAGCAATCCGGCCATTGAAGGACGGTGTTATCGCCGACTTCACGATCACCGAGCAGATGTTGCAGCATTTCATCCGCAAGGCCCACAACACGCGGTATTTTCGTCCGAGCCCGCGCGTACTGATTTGTGTCCCTTACGGTTCGACGCAAGTCGAGCGTCGTGCAATTCGCGAATCGGCAGAAAGCGCAGGGGCGCGCAAAGTCCTGCTTATCGCCGAACCGATGGCCGCTGCGATTGGTGCTGGCCTGCCGGTCCACGAGGCACGCGGCTCCATGGTGCTCGACATTGGCGGTGGTACCTCCGAGGTTGCCGTTATTTCGTTGAACGGTATTGTCTATGCCGCATCGGTCAGGATCGGTGGCGACCGTTTCGACGAGGCGATCACCAGTTACGTCAGGCGCAATTACGGCATCCTGATCGGTGAAGCCACGGCTGAGCGAATCAAACACGAAATCGGTTCAGCGTTTCCTGGACACGAGGTGCTCGAAATTTCGGTCAAGGGGCGCAACCTGTCCGAAGGCGTGCCCCGCAGTTTTACCCTGAACAGCAACGAGATTCTCGAGGCCCTGCAGGAACCGCTGCAAGGCATCGTTGGCGCCGTCAAAGAAGCGCTGGAGCAGACGCCACCCGAACTGGGTGCCGATGTCGCGGAGCGCGGTATCGTACTCACCGGCGGCGGCGCATTGCTGCGTGAAATCGACAAGCTGCTCATGGAAGAAACGGGGCTCCCGGTCGTCATCGCCGACGATCCGATGACCTGTGTTGCTCGGGGCGGCGGCCGGGTCATAGAGCTCATCGATGAGCATGGGCCCGCAGTATTCGGGCTGGAGTAAGCCAGGAATCGGGCCGGACTGAGGATTTGCGGACACTAAAGCCCGATGGCCACTTTCCAATCTCCTAAGAGCAATCCCGCATACGGCCCCGCTCTTGGCATGCGGGTCCTAATCCTGATGTCGCTGAGTATCGTGCTGATGGTGCTCGATCATCAGAAAAACTATATGAACACGGTGCAGCGAACCATCGGTGTTGTCGTTTACCCGATTCAGGTCGTCGTGGATGCTCCGTTCAGGTTTTGGCATTGGTTACGCGATAGCACCGCCAATCGCCATGAGCTGCAACTCGAGGTCAGCCGTCTGAAGACAGAGCGCTTGCTGACGAATGGCCGACTACAGCGATTCACGGCCCTTGAAGCTGAAAACGCTCGGCTACGTGCCCTGCTCGAGGCGCGTCCGCATGATCGCGATGAAATTCGTGTCGCCGAAATCATGGCCGTCGATGCCAATCGGTACCGCCATAGCCTTGTCATCGATATCGGCCGACGCGACGGAGTTTACGATGGCCAGTCCATTATCGACGCCGATGGAGTCGTCGGCCAGGTCATTAAGACGGGATTGGCAACCTCACAGGCCATCCTGATCAGCGATCCGAGTCACGCCCTGCCTGTGCAGGTAAGTCGCAACGGCTTGCGCACGATCGCAATCGGCACCGGCGAATTTGACCGGCTCGATCTGCCGTTCCTGCCTAATAATGCCGACATTGAGCCGGGCGACCTGCTGGTAACGTCGGGCCTTGGCGGTGAATTTTCGGCCGGATACCCCGTTGCTGTCGTCGCTACCGTCAATCGTATGCCACAGCAGCCGTTTGCCGATGTCACGGCGATACCGTCGTCAGCTCTCAACCAGGTCCGTGAGGTCATGCTTATCTGGTCAGCTACGAATACGACGACTGTCGACGCCGATAGCGAGGCGGGCGAACCGGATGATTAGGAACTCCGAGTGGCGCCGTCTGCCGGTGATCGTGACGATCTTCATGGCATTGATGCTCACGATCGTCCCACTTCCGGACTGGGCGTCGCCTTTTCGACCGGACTGGGTTGCCCTGGCACTCATTTATTGGGCGATGATGTTGCCGCGCAGCTGGAGTGTCGGCTCAGCCTGGATGGTCGGCCTGGTACTCGATGTCGCCCAAGGTGCGATCCTCGGGCAGCACGCCCTGGCGCTCTGTTTTATCGTTTTCGTCACGGTCAAGTTTCACCTGTTGATGCGCGTTTTTCCAATGTCCCAGCTCACTGCAACGGTATTCGCAATACTTGCGCTGTACCAGTTTGTCTTGTTCTGGATCAACGGTGTCGCCGGCCTGTCGGCGTCCCCGATCCACTACTGGGCGCCCGTAATCGGCGGCACCATCCTTTGGCCCCTGGTGTCGATGTTGCTGACCGGCGTGCGCATGCAGATTCAACTGGGGCGCTAGCGCCTGATATAGGAAAATGAGGTGGATTTATTATCCCCGATCAAGGATCACCATTCCGAGCGACGGCTGTTCATCGGCCGCGTCGCCCTGACGTCGACGATCGGCATCCTTTTACTCGGCCTTGTTATCGCACGACTGGTGCAACTGCAAGTTTTTAACTATGAAGACTTCGCGGCACAATCGCAGGGCAACCTGTTTCGCATCGAAGCCGTCCCCCCCATTCGCGGTCTCATTTTTGACCGCAAGGGTCGAGTACTCGCAGAGAACCTGCCCGCCTACCAGCTCGAGCTGATTCCCGAACAGGTTGATGACCTCGACAACACCTTGCGACGGCTTGCCGTGCTCGGGCTGATCGAAGCTGAGGACATTCCCCGCTTCAAGGACCTGAGCGAAAGCGGTCCACGCTTCAAACCCGTGACGCTCAATCTTCGTCTCAGCGAAGAAGAAATCGCAAATTTCGCCGTTCAACGACCCCGTTTTCCAGGTGTGGATTTCCAGCCGCGCCTGGTCCGACACTATCCCTACGGTGCCGCAGTCGCACACGCTATCGGTTATGTCGGGGCACTCTCAAAAAATGACCTTGCACGGCTCGACGTGTCGCAATATGCCGGTACCGCACACACGGGCAAGACGGGCATCGAAAACAGTTTTGAATCGAATCTGCATGGTGATGTCGGCTACCGAAACATAGTGACAAACGCGCTCGGGCGACAATTGCCCTCAGAATCCGCCAATTTGCACGATTCATTGCCGCCCAATGAAACCCCAAACCCAGGCGCCAATGTGTACCTGAGTCTGGATCTCGACCTGCAACTGCTGGCTACCGAGGCGCTGCAAGGTAGACGTGGTGCCGTGGTCGCCATCGATCCCTGGTCCGGCGAGATCCTCGCACTCGTCAGTGCGCCGTCTTTCGATCCGAACCTGTTTGCCGTGGGCATGACCACATCGCAATTCGCGGTTCTGAAAAATGATCTCGAACAGCCACTATTCAACCGGGCGGTTCGCGGCACCTATCCACCTGGATCGACGATCAAGCCGATGCTCGCGGTGGCAGCGCTGGAGACCGGCGCGACCAATCCGACGCACACAACCCTGTGTCGAGGCTACTTCATGTTGCCGAACACAACGCATCGCTATCGCGACTGGAAGCCCGAAGGGCACGGTGAGGTTGATCTGCACACGGCGATCTCACAATCATGTGATGTCTATTTTTATGAACTCAGCGTCAAAATCGGCATCGACAATATGCACGACTACCTCCACCGATTTGGCCTCGGTCAAGTGTCGGGCCTTGATATTGGCGGCGAACACGCGGGCCTGGTGCCATCACGTGAATGGAAACGCAATGCGTTTCGCAATCCCGAAGATCAACGCTGGTTTCATGGCGAGACCGTTATCGCCTCGATAGGGCAGGGGTACATGCTCGCAACACCGTTGCAACTCGCGAATGCGGTTGCGGCTGTCGCGACGCGCGGCATTCGTTATCAACCGCACCTCGTCGCCGCCATCGAGGATACTTTGACGGGGCAGCGCACAATGATTGCGCCAACGCGTCTTAAAGATGTTGCCGTGGAAAACGAAGACCACTGGGATATCGTCATAGATGCAATGCACGAGGTCATGCACGGGCCGCGCGGAACAGCGCGCCAGGCGGGCATGAATGCCGCTTATGAAATGGCAGGCAAGAGCGGAACCTCCCAGGTTATCTCAATCTCGCAGGACGAGGAGTACGACGAGGATGAAATCGACGAGCGATTGCGCGATCACGCCCTGTTCATCGCCTTCGCACCTGTTGACAATCCACGCATCGCTGTCGCCGTCATTGTTGAGAACGGTTCGAGTGGCAGTCGCGTGGCGGCACCTATCGCGCGCAAAATAATGGATTCATACCTCGGCTTTTCCAGCAATGCGACTCAGTGATACACACCGGCTAATCTCGAGCAAGGCGGCGCCTTATGGTGATTTTGTGCACGTGCTGCGTCGCCTCAACATCGATGGCCCCCTACTCGGCGGCGTGTTGTTGATCAGCGCGCTGGGACTGGTTGTCTTATTTAGCGCAGTCGGCGAAGACATGCGGCTATGGCTCAGCCAGGTCGCCAGACTCGGCGCTGCTCTCGCCACCATGATCGTCTTTGCACAACTGTCGCCTGATTTTTTGCGCCGCTGGACTCCCTGGGGTTTCCTTGCAGGCATCGTCTTGCTAATTCTCGTCCTGACCATGGGCGAAGTAAGTCAGGGCGCAAAACGCTGGCTCGATCTGGGCATTCGCTTTCAACCATCAGAAATCATGAAACTCGCAGTGCCAATGATGGCCGCGTGGTATCTGCACGATCGCCAAATTCCCCCACGCGCCGGGGCATTGCTGTTGCTCGCCGTCATTATCGCGGTGCCTACGCTGTTGATCGCGAGACAACCCGATCTGGGTACCGCACTGCTCATCGCCGCATCGGGTTTGATCGTGATTATTCTGGCCGGGCTGCCTATCAGGCTCATGGTCGCCCTGGCTGCCCTGGCAGTACCCGGCGCGCTGTTGCTGTGGAAATTTATGGAGGATTACCAGAAGCAGCGCGTTCTCACGCTTCTCGATCCAAATAGTGATCCGCTAGGCGCTGGCTACAATATTATTCAATCGAAAATTGCGATCGGCTCGGGCGGCCTGTTCGGCAAAGGATGGACCAATGGTTCACAAGCATATCTCCAATTTCTGCCGGAGCGCGATACCGATTTCATTTTTGCCGTCATGGGTGAGGAACTGGGTCTGCTCGGCGTACTGTCGCTACTCAGTCTGTACGTCTTTGTCGTCGGGCGTGGTCTCTACATTGCGGTTCAGGCACCCGACACTTACTCGCGCCTGCTTGCAGGCTCGATCAGCCTGACATTTTTTGTCTATGTGTTCGTCAATACGGCGATGGTGACCGGGCTGATCCCGGTCGTTGGAATCCCGTTGCCTCTGGTCAGCTTCGGTGGCACATCGATGGTGACGCTGCTGGCTGGTTTCGGTATTCTGATGTCAATTCAATCGCACCGGAAACTGCTACCGCACTGATGATTGCCCGACTCCTCGCAAGCATTGCTGTCTTCGGTTTGTCTTGCTCGCCAAGTGTCGCCGTCGATGTCGAGCGCGCCGACGTCAAGGCGTTTATTGAATCGATGGCACAGCAACACGACTATGACCGCGCAAAGCTTCGCGACATCCTCGGCCAGGCGCAGTTCAAGCAGTCCATTATCGAGCTGATCAGCAAGCCGGCTGAAAAGACATTGAGCTGGGCCGAATACCGGCCGATTTTCCTGACCAGGGAACGCGTTCGAGCCGGGGCCGATTTCTGGCAGGAAAATCGCGACACGCTCGATGACATCAGTCAAAGCACCGGAGTACCCGCCGAAATCCTGGTCGCCATCATCGGTGTCGAAACTTATTTTGGTCGTATCACGGGCGGCCATCGTGTCCTCGATGCGCTGGCTACTCTTGCGTTCGATTACCCTCCACGCAAGACATTTTTTCGTCGCGAACTCGAGGAATTCCTGTTGCTTGTGCGCGAGGAAGGCATGCAGGCGACCGATGCATTCGGCTCTTACGCCGGCGCAATGGGCCGTCCGCAGTTTATGCCATCGAGTTACCGGGCCTACGCAGTAGATTCCACGGGCGACGGCAGACGAGACATCTGGAATAACTGGGCCGATGTTGCTGGCAGCGTCGCAAACTACTTCGTCGCGCACGGCTGGATTTCTGGCGAAGACATTACGTCGCAGGCAACCTTGAGTAGCCGTTGGCGCGGCCCATTGCCTGACAACACACTGACGCCCGTCGAAACAGTCAGTTCGCTGAGCAAACTGGGCGTGATGTTTGTGACCAATTTACCCAATAACAGTGTCAGCCAGTTACTCACTCTCGAGGGTGATCGCGGCACCGAGCACTGGGTTGGCTTTCACAACTTTTTTGTCATCACCCGCTACAACCGTAGCGTCATGTATGCGCTTGCCGTGCACCAGCTCGGCCTCGAAATCGCGTTGGAGATCGGCCATGGTGCTTCGTAGCGCCGCCAGGCACCTGTTGGCATTGCTCATATTAGTGATTCTTGCGAGTTGCGGTTCAGGCAGGGTCAAAGACGGCCCTCCGGGCCGCGGTAGCGGTTCAATAGCTCTTCCCGGAGACGCCGTGCCACGGCCTGAACCCAGAAGCCGCTACGGCAACGGCCCGGTCTACGAAGTATTTGGCAAGCGCTATACCGTTATGCACAGCAGTAGCGGTTATAAAGAGCGTGGCGTCGCCTCGTGGTACGGCAAGAAATTTCACGGCAATCTGACAGCCAACCGCGAACCGTACGACATGTACGCAATGTCAGCGGCGCATAAATCATTGCCATTGCCAACCTATGTCCGTGTACGTAACTTGCGCAATAACAGGAGCGTGATCGTGCGTGTCAATGATCGCGGGCCATTCGTAAACAATCGCATCATCGACCTGTCATATGTCGCAGCACTCAAGCTCGATATGGTTCGCGATGGTACGAGCTTCGTTGAAATCGAGGCCATCAACTTTGACGAGCCGCCCGGTGATCGTCCGACACGGCAGATGTCGGCCAGACCTGCCGAGTCGCCCGCACCGGCAGCAGTGTCCACAACCGGCATATTTGTGCAGGTTGGCGCATTCGGCGATCGCAGCAACGCCGAACGGCGGCTCCTGTTACTGAGCAGCATCGGCAGCGCGTTTATTGTCGAGGACACTACGAACCGGGCCCTGTACCGCGTACGCCTTGGCCCTATTGACGGGATCGTGCAATACGATGCGCTGGTCGAGAAACTCGTTGGCCTCGGCATCACCGACCCCTACCTGGTTACGCAGTAACTTCGTGGCAATCGCCCGCCGTGGCGGCAATCCCGATGCGCGGGCACGTTACCGGGTATTTGCTCGCGCTTAACCTCGCTCGGCGTCCTGCCTCGCTCGCATCGGCCTCCGCTTGCTTCGGCGTCCTGCGTCACTGCGCTTCGGACGACGCGCGAGCAAACACACCGATCCCGCGCCCCTGCCGAGTCTTGCGAGGAAAATCCCGCCCACCGGCCCGACGAAGATCGGAGGGCAGCCACGATACGGTGGCTCGTCGAGCGTCGTCGAATCCAAGTGGAGCAGGGACAGCGAAAGCGAGGATTCGCGGATTGGAGCGAGACAGGGACGTCGAAGCGACATTAAGCGAGAGGAGCTGCCGTGTCGGGGCCGCCGTTCAGATACCGGGGTAATCGCCCTTTCGTCGCTCTCGCACATCCCTGTGCTCCGCGACATTAGGTCGTCCTGACCGTCGGCGAGCTCCTACAGTTTCTTGTTTTTCCCGCTACAATACGCACCCTGAGTCAATACCCCTCCGAGAGCCAATGAAAGTCCCTTCACTTGCGCTACTGGCGCTGATTGCTGCCACCCATTCGTTCGCCGCTGCGCCGCGCCCTGCGCCCGCTCCACCTGTTATCGGTGCCACGAGTTTCTATGTAATTGACAGCAAAACAGGTCACGAATTGGCGACGCTTGAGCCCGACAAGCGAGTCGCTCCGGCTAGCCTGACCAAGTTGATGACTGCCTATGTCGTGTTCAACGCCCTCCAGGCACGTGAGATTCGGCTCGAAGATGAAGTTACGATCAGCGAAAAAGCCTGGCGAACACCGGGGTCGCGGATGTTCATCGAAGTTGGCAAACAGGTATCGGTGCAGAACTTGTTGCTCGGCATGATCGTTCAGTCCGGCAATGATGCCAGTGTCGCACTCGCCGAATATGTGGCCGGATCCGAATCGGTCTTCGCCGACATTATGAATCAATACGCCCAGACGCTGGGCTTGCACTCCAGTCATTTCGTCAATGCGACTGGTCTGACGGACGACGAGCAGTACTCGACGGCACGTGATCTCTCGATGCTGGCACGGGCGATAATCGAAGAATTTCCTGACTATTACCGCTGGTACTCGATCAAGGAATTCACGTTCAACGATATCAAGCAGCCGAATCGAAACAACCTGTTGTGGCGTGATGCCTCGGTCGATGGAATGAAAACCGGGCACACTGACGCAGCCGGTTACTGTCTCATTGCCTCTGCTGAACGTGACGGCATGCGCATCATCTCGGTCGTGCTGGGCACTGCGAGTTCCAGGGCCAGAATTGACGGCAGTCAGGCCCTCATTAATTACGGTTTTCGTTTCTTCGAGACCCACCTCCTGTACAAAGCCGGCGAGAAAATCACCACAACACGCATCTGGAAGTCTGCCAATGAGTACACATCGCTCGGCGTTCTCGAAGACCTGTATATCACTGTGCCACGCGGCACATACGATGCGCTGGAATCTGTCCTGAACATCCCGGCGGTAATTGTCGCTCCCGTCGCCCAGGGTCAGCCGCTCGCCGAACTCAAGGTCAGCCTCAATGGCGACGATCTGGTTCTCGAGCCGCTTCGCGCCCTTGATGACAATCCCGATGGGTCGTTTTGGCAGCGAACGCGCGATGGCGTGAGTCTGTTGTTCGAGTAGCTCGCCGGAAAGTCCGATGAACGACGAATCACTTCTTGAATTTCCTTGCAGCTTTCCCATCAAGATGATGGGACGCGACACGCCCGGGTTCCGGAGCATGACAAGATCGCTCGTCGAGAAGCACACAGGGCCACTGGGCGATGATGCCATTCGCAGCACCTTGAGCAAAAACGGTCGCTTTGTGTCGATAACGGTTACGGTCACTGCACAAAGTCAGCAGCAGCTCGACGACATCTATCGCGATGTCTGCGCGCACGATGACGTCCTGATGGCGCTATGAACCACGCCGCTCAATTATCCGATCGTGTCGCAATCCGCGACCTGGGTTTGCAAGAGTACGAGCCTGTCTGGCACGACATGCAGCGTTTTACCGATACCCGCAACTCGACAACGGCGGACGAGATCTGGTTTACGGAACACAGGCCGGTATTTACGCTCGGGATCAATGCCGCGCGCGAACACCTGCTCGAACCAGGCGATATCCCGGTTGTCCAGATCGACCGCGGTGGCCAGGTAACCTATCACGGGCCGGGCCAGCTCATGATTTATCCCTTGATTGACCTCCGCCGCGCCGGGCTCGGCGTGCGTGAACTGGTGACGGGACTTGAGCAGAGTGTCATCGACCTGGCCGCCGAGTACGGCATCGAAGCAACGAGCCGTCGCGACGCCCCTGGCGTATACGTAGCCGGCGCCAAACTCGCAAGCGTGGGACTGCGCATTCGGCGCAATGCCAGTTTTCACGGCATGGCGCTCAATGTTGATGTCGACCTGGAGCCGTTTTCGCGAATCAATCCCTGCGGCCTGCCGAACCTCGAGGTGACCGATCTTCGCAGCTTAGGGGCCGAGCGAGATCCAGGCTCTGTCCGCGATCGACTGCTGCCACACCTGTTGCTCAACCTGCGCCTCAGCCGCGATTGAGTTCTGCCAGGCGTGCCGGCGTGCCGACATCTTCCCACAGTCCCGAGTACCGTGAACCGGTGAGCTTGCCATCATCGGCCGCAGCCCGGAGCATCGGCGCGAGTGGGAATCGGCCCGCTGAACATTGTGCAAAGAACTCAGGCCGATAGATTGCGACACCGCTGAAGGTAAGCTCAGGACTTTGACCGTTGCGGACCAGGCCGTCGACAAGATTGAAATCGCCAGCGCTCTTGTGCTCGGGCGCAGGTACCAGCACCAGGTGGCCCATCATGTCGTCACCGAGCTTTTGCATCGGCATCGGCATGTCAGTATAGATGTCGGCATTGACGACCAGGAATGGTTCGTCGCCCAGCAAGGGCAGTGCCCGATGGATACCGCCTCCGGTGTCCAGGATTTTGTCGTCTTCAGGACTGTAAACCACATTGATGCCGTATCTCGATCCCGATCCGACCCGTTCGACAATCTTGTCGCCAAGCCAGCCGAGATTGATGACAACCGTATCCACTCCCGCCGACTTAATGGCGCCGAGATGCCTTTCGAGCAAATTTTCGCCGCGAACCTCGACCAACGCTTTGGGCATGGTGTCAGTCACGGGCCGCAGTCGTTCGCCGCGCCCTGCCGCAAGAATCATCGCGATCACGACGCATCCTCCAGCACCGGCAGGCAACGCGTTCTTATCAGCTCAATGAGAAAATCGAGTTCCTCATATCGTGGACCAAGCTCAACGATGTAGCGCAAAGTCCTCGGTATATCCGTCAGGTAAGCCGCTTTACCATCGCGATACTTCAGGCGCGCGAATATTCCACTCGCCTTGAGGTGACGTTGCACACCCATGAGATCGAAATAGCGCATGAACAAATACTTGTCGACCTGTCGATGCAGTGACTCATCGAGGCCCTCGTAATACCCAAGTACCCATTCATGCACCTGCTCCGGCGCCCAACGCACGTAGCAATCTTTGAGCAGCGACACGAGGTCATAGGTCAGCGGGCCTTCGACTGCGTCCTGAAAATCCAGTATTCCCGGATTGTTCTCGTCGGTCAGCATCAGGTTGCGCGAATGATAGTCTCGATGCACGAAGACCAGCGGTTGATCAAGAGCGTTCGCTACGAGCAAATCGCAGACACACTGCCAGCGCGCTTCATCATCGTCAGAAAATTCCAGACCGAGGTGCGTCTGACACAGGCAATCATGGAACAGCGATAACTCGAAGCGCAGCAACTCCTCATCATAGGCCGGTAATGACGACTGGTAGGCCGCGCCGCGACCCTGCATCAGGCTCAACGCCTGCAGCGCATCACCATACAATGCCGGGGCTGCACCCGGCTCTTGCTTCAGCTTATCGAGGTAGCGCGTTGAGCCAAGGTCTGTGAGCAGCAAGAAGCCTTGCTCGGTATTCGCCTCGATGATGCGCGGTGCATTGAGATTCATGGCTTCGAGGTAACCCGCAACGCGCATGAACGGCTTGCAGTCTTCCTGCTCTGGCGGCGCGTCCATGACGATGAAACTTTCAGGCCCTTGCTGCACTCGAAAGTAACGTCGAAAGCTGGCGTCATCTGATGCCGGCTGTGGATCGGCACCAGTAAGCACATCGATGCCGCGCACCCAGTCAGTCAGCGCAGCGAGGCGGACGTCGGTCGAATTGCTCGATTGGCTAATCAGTGGTCTCCGTAACGCATTGAAGCACCTGCAAAACTATGCGAAGGTAACCCATAGTGCAAATGAAAAAATCCCGGTCGCATCGCTTCCCGTTAATCCTCTATTCCGGTCACCTTGTGTTTTTCAGAACCTATCTCATCATCGGCGTTCTGCTGGTTTTGCCCCATGCGCAGGCCGCAGAACCCACTGCGTGCGCGGCATCGATGGACCGTATTTCCTACGAGACTGCTGAATCGGCGTTTTCGTCTGAAAATCCTGACGCCATCGAATTCGAAGTTGGAGCGCTCCAAGCCCAATTTGGTAGCAATCCGACGGCTTTAATGACAGGCGGCGTCGTACTCCGACAGGGTAGCAAAGTCGCCGGAGCTGACAGTGCGCGTTATGACCCCGATCAAAGAGCCCTGTTTCTTGAAGGCGCAGTGCGCTATGAGGATTCGGGTACCCAGATCGCCTCCGACTCTGCGGAATTCGCGTATGACTTTGGTCGCATTCGTTTCGAGGGCGCCGAATTTTCACTCGGCAGCAACAATGCACGCGGAGCAGCCGACGCGCTTGAAATTAACGAGCGAGGCCGGCTTGAACTAGATGGAGTCAGCTATTCAACTTGCCCACCCGGGTCAAACGACTGGTTATTGCAAGCGGATCAAATCGTTCTCGACACGCGCGCAGGTGTTGGCACGGCCCGAGGTATCAAACTTCGATTTAAGAGCGTGCCAATCTTTTACGCCCCCTACATGTCATTTCCGATTAGCGATGCGCGCAAGTCGGGCGTCCTGACGCCCGAGATAGGCAGCACGGGTCGCAGTGGCAACGAGATTCGCGTCCCCTATTACTGGAACATCGCCCCCAATATCGACGCGACGATTACACCACGACTGCTGACGGATCGTGGCCTGCAGATGCAGACGCAATTCCGTTATCTGACCGAAGCCATGCGCGGTCGCGTGGATGCCGAATACCTGGCAAGTGACAGTATTCTCAACGACTCTCGTCATATGCTCAGATTGAGACACCTGTCCCTGTTTTCCAATGGTTGGCGCAATCGCATCGACTTTCGCGAGGTCTCGGACAGCCAGTACTTCGAGGACCTCGGTGGCAGCCTGAGCCAATCGAGCATCACGCACCTCGATCGCAGCTTGAGCTTTGACTATCACACCGACTCGTTGTCGTTTTTTGGCCAGATACAGGATTTCCAGACTATCGATGATGCGATCATCCCCAGTGACGAACCCTATCGGCGCCTGCCGCAATTGCTCGTGCAAGGCAAGTGGCCGAATCGATGGCTGGGGTTGCGTTACGGGCTCAGTGGCGAGCTTGTTAATTTCGACCGCAACATAGGGGTTACAGGCTGGCGGCTTAACGTCGCACCGAAAGTCGAACTGCCGATCGCCCGCCCCGGCTGGTTTGTCACCCCGGGCGTAACCGTCGATTACACACGCTACGCTTTGAGCAACACACTGCCCGGTCAGCAAACTAAGCCAAGTCGCACCCTGCCCATCGCAAGTCTCGACACCGGACTCGTACTCGAACGGACGATGATTGGCAGCAACAGAATACAGACGCTGGAACCGAGATTTTTATTTGTTCATGTACCGTACCGGGAACAATCCGGTTTGCCAGTATTCGACACGATCACACCTGATCTGAATCTCGTCCAGCTGTATCGCAAGAACCGCTTCCTCGGTGTTGATCGCATCGCCGACACCGACCAAATCAGCTTCGGCATTACATCTCGCATTGTCGATGTCTCGACCGGCAAAGAACTCGTATCCGCGACCATCGGCCAAACTCGTTACCTGAGCGAAAGTGGCGTATCGCTGCCCGGACAACCCGTGATCGCCGAAGAATCATCAGACTATATCGCCGAAGTGCGCTTCCTCATACACGACAATCTTAATTTCGATATCGGCCATCAATGGGGTAGCGCCGGCAGCGGCACGACGCAATCGGAGGCTCGCTTGCAGTATCGCCCGGCAAGCAACAAAATTCTCAACCTGGCGTATCGATTTCGCCGCGAATCTCTTGAACAGGGTGACGTGTCTTGGTCCTGGCCAATCAGTTCAAATTGGAATTTTGTCGGACGCTATAATTTCTCATTCCGTGACCGCGAGACGCTGGAAGAATTTTTCGGCCTCGAGTACGAAAGTTGTTGCTGGGGACTGCGGCTGGTGTCGCGGCGACATATTTCTACTCGTGACGGAACTCGCGATTCTTCGTTCGGTCTGCAACTCATATTGAAGGGAATGACGAGCGTTGGCACCGCGGCTGACAAACTGTTGGAACGTGGTATTCTTGGCTATTCTGCAGATCTCCGGTAAGAATTAGTGTTAAAAATCAATAAATTATATGCGATCGTCGCGATTTTAGTCGCGCCCGTCCTCAGTGCCGAAGAGCTCTCCGACACCGGCACGTTTCTCGATGGCGTCGCCGCAATTGTCAACGACGGCGTGGTCCTGAAAAGCCAGCTGCGCGAACAGACAGCGCGGATCATAAAGCGCGCAACTGATGGAAATATGCAATTGCCACCAGCCGACATTCTGCGCGAACAACTGCTTGAGCGGTTGATCCTGACCGAGATCCAGTTGCAGCGCGCAACGATGATCGGCTTGCAGGTATCGGACCAGATGCTCAACGAGTCGATCGGCCAAATCGCAAGAGAGGGCGGCGCCAATTTCGAAGATATGCCGCGATTGCTTGCCGAGGAAGGTGTCGACTACGCGGCCTTTCGTCGTGAATTGCGCGACGAGATTACACTCGATCAATTGCGGCGCATCGATGTGGGCCAGCGCATCAGTGTGTCACCGCGCGAAATTCAGCATTGCCTCGAAGATCTTGAAGGCAGCGTCGCGATCAATTCCGATTACGACCTGTCACACATTTTGATCTCGATGCCCGAGGCAGCAACGGCCGTACAAATCGAGGCAGCCAAGAGCAAAATTTTCGATATTTATGAGCAGATTCTCGGCGGCGCGGATTTCAGCCTGATGGCGATGGGACACTCTGACGCGCAGACCGCGCTTGATGGAGGATCGCTAGGCTGGATGAAAGGCGATCAGCTACCAACAATTTATACTGGTGTCGTAGCAATGATGCAGGCTGGTGACGTATCCGAGCCGTTTCGCAGCTCGAGCAGCTTTCATATCGTCAAAGTCAATGAATTGCGCAGTGCTGCGCAGCGCAGCAATATCGACCAGGTCAGAATTCGGCATATTCTTGTTACTCCGAACGAGATCATTGACGACGAGACGGCGAAGCAACGACTCAATGATGCGCTGGAAAAGTTGCGCAATGGAGAGGACTTCGGCGAGCTGGCCAAGCTGCTATCCGATGATCCAGGTTCGTCGAATGATGGCGGCAATATGGACTGGAGCGGGCCTGACACATTTGTTCCCGAGTTCGAAAAGGTCGTCAATAACTCCGAAATCGGCACAGTCAGCGATCCTTTTCGAAGCCGTTTTGGCTGGCATATTCTCGAGGTCCTCGAACGGCGCGTGTATGACAACACGGAAGACCTTAAGGAAAGCAATTGCGATATCAGAATTCGCAATGGCAAGATGGACGAAGAGACGCAATTGTGGATGCAACGCATTCGCGACGAAGCCTACGTCGAAATTCGTACCTGAGAAGGACCCCAGGCGACCGGGTACGTCAACGTGGCGCTTGACCGACCTCTCGTTGTCACCGCTGGCGAACCTGCCGGCATAGGGCCCGAGCTCTGTCTGGCTTTAGGCCAAACCGAGCTCGCCGCCAAGATCGTCGTCATCACAGATCCCGAGGTTTTGCGCACCCGCGGTGAGATGGTGGGCATTGACGTCGTCGTCCGCGAAATTGACATTGGTGATGTCGGCACGACACGCGCCGCGGCTGGAGAGCTGCTCGTCATTGCGCAACGTTTCCCCAAGCAACCGGAGTGCGGCCGGCCTGACCCCGCTAACGCGCAGACCTTGCTCGATGGGTTGCGGCACGCCGTAAACGGATGCCTCGATGGTCATTTTGCGGGCATGGTGACGGCGCCTTTGCAAAAGAGCACGATCAACGACGCCGGTATCACCTTTACCGGGCACACCGAATATCTCGCCGAACTCACTCATTCTAAGCTTGCTGTCATGTTGCTGGTCGCCGGCGATTTGCGCGTAGCGCTCGCCAGCACTCATATGCCACTACGTGAGGTACCCGACTACCTTACACAAGAGCGCTTGCGAGGGATGTTGCAGGTTTTGCATGATGAGCTACGATCGCGATTTGGTATCGACAAGCCTGAAATTGTCGTTTGCGGACTCAATCCCCACGCGGGTGAAAGCGGACATCTCGGCTCCGAGGACCAGGAAATCATTGCGCCGGTCGTACGCGAAATGGCGAATCGCGGCTATGAGATACGCGGCCCGCTACCCGCGGACACAGCATTTACCCCTGCCGCCGGGCACAAGGATGCGGTTGTCGCGATGTACCATGACCAGGGACTGCCAGTGCTCAAGTACGCCGGTTTCGGCCGCGCGGTCAACGTCACCCTAGGGCTGCCGATCGTGCGGACATCTGTCGATCACGGGACGGCCCTCGATATTGCGGGCAAAGGCACCGCCGATGCCGGCAGCCTGATCGAAGCGGTCAAACTCGCAGCTAAGTTGGCCAGTTCATGAGCTCTCATCGTCCACGTAAACGATTCGGTCAGCATTTTCTGCAGGACCCGGGCGTCATCGACGCGATCATTCGCGAAATCGCGCCGACCCGTGACGATGTCCTTGTCGAAATCGGACCCGGACATGGCGCGATCACGCAACACCTGGTAACGCTCTGCGGTTCATTGCACGCGATAGAACTCGATCGAGATCTCGTCACCGCACTGCGGCGGCAATTCGGCGATGATTCAGGCGTAACCATCCATGCCGCCGATGCGCTGAAGTTTGACTACGGTGCGCTTGGGGAGTCGCTGCGTATCGTCGGCAACCTACCGTACAACATATCCACACCACTACTGTTTTACTTGCTCAATTACCGACAGCAAATACGCGATATGCACTTCATGCTGCAAAAAGAAGTCGTCGACAGGATGGCGGCGGCACCGGGCGGTAAGACTTACGGACGACTCGGCATCATGCTCGGTTGTCGCTTTGCGATTGACGCGCTTTTCGAAGTCGATCGACACGCATTCGATCCGCCGCCAGAAGTCACATCCGCGATTGTCCGTCTCACACCGCTGCCCGTTGGTACTTATGACATCGTCGATGAAAAATTGCTATCGAATCTCGTCGCCACAGCTTTCAGTCAACGCCGCAAGACGATTCGGAATTCGCTGCAGGGAGTCGTCACTGAAAACGAACTTGCGGACATAGGCATAGACTCCAGCCTGCGAGCTGAGGCCATTCCGATCAGCCTTTACGTCGCTCTCGCGAATAGCATCGCTCGACGCGAAAATGCAGCCCCGGAGCACGGTACCTTACGTTAGAATACGCGCTGGCTGCCCAAACACCGAACCGTAATCGATGAACAAAACCAGCTCCGACATCCGCATTCAGGTCACTACAAACTACATCGACGAGCAATCCGAGCCCCATTCCCATCGATATGTATTCGCGTACACGATAACGATTACGAATGAAGGCGACGTGCCGGCGCGCCTGATTAGTCGTCACTGGATCATCACCGACGCCAATGGCAAAGTTCAGGAGGTCATCGGAGATGGAGTCGTCGGCGAGCAACCACACCTGAAACCCGGTGAGGAGTTTCGTTATTCAAGCGCTGCCGTACTTGAGACACCGGTCGGATCGATGCAGGGTATGTACCGGATGGAAGCCGACAACGGCGTTAACTTCGACGCACCGATTGCGCCATTTACGCTCGCGGTGCCGGGCATGTTGCACTAGCCCGGAATAGGTGATCATGGCAGTGTACGCGATCGGCGATTTGCAGGGTTGCTACGACCCATTTCGCAAACTGCTCGATAAAATAATGTTCGATCCCGCGGAAGACACGCTCTGGCTGACGGGAGATCTCGTCAACCGTGGCCCCAAGTCATTAAAAACACTGCGTTTTGTGAAATCTCTCGGTGATTCGGTAATCTCGGTGCTCGGCAACCACGACCTTCACTTCCTCGCCCTTGCCGCTGGCACGATCCGCTCAGAGCAGCGCTTTGACTCTTTGCGAAAATTGCTTAGAGCACCCGACCGTAATGAACTCGTCGACTGGCTGCGGCATCGACCGCTCGCACATTACGACAAGCAACTCGATACCTTGCTCGTGCACGCCGGGACGCACCCGCAGTGGAACGCAAAAAAAACACTGGCGCGTGCCGCCGAAGTCGAAGTTGAATTGCAGGGTGACAATTGCGCTGCAATTCTTCACAAGATGTACGGCAATACGCCGACGCAATGGTCGGGAGGACTCACGGGCTACAAGCGTCTGCGTTTTATTATCAATTGCCTGACACGAATGCGCATGCTAACTGCGAAATTGCGCCTCAATTTCTCGCACAGCGGAGCGCCCTGGCCCGCGCGAAAGAACCTCATGCCCTGGTATGACGTCGAGGACCCGGCGTGGTCGGGTACGCGAATTGTTTTTGGCCATTGGTCCGCCCTTGGACTGGTCGCACTCCCAAACCTGGTCAGTCTCGATACGGGTTGCGTCTGGGGTCGGCAACTGACAGCCGTGCGCCTGGACAAACGCCTCCTGCGAATCGTCCAGGTCGAGGGGCAAAGACCGATCGGGAAAATCGTATGAATTACGAAGACCGGCGCGAATTCGCGGCGTCTCTTGATCGCGAAGACCCGCTCGCCGCATTTCGAGATCGATTTTATTTTCCGCGAGACAAAAACGGACATTCGCCCGTCTATCTCTGCGGCAATTCGCTGGGCCTGCAGCCCAAGCTCGCTGAAACATACGTGCAACGTGAACTCACTAGCTGGGCCGACTATGCCGTTGACGGTCATTTTCATTCAGACACGCCGTGGATTTCCTATCATCGACGCGCGGCGGGTGGTTTCGCTGAACTGACAGGTGCAAAAACGTCAGAAGTCGTTGCGATGAACACGCTGACGGTCAACCTGCACATACTGATGGCGAGTTTCTATCGCCCCACCGAAAAACGTTACAAGATCGTCATAGAATCGCAGGCGTTTCCTTCGGACCGTTATGCTGCCGCTTCACAGCTTCGTATGCACGGCTTCGATGCACACGAGGGGCTGCTGGAATGGACACCACGCGAGGGTGAAACGGCTTTGCACCTCAGCGATCTCGAGGATTTGCTGGCACGCGATGGCGACCGCATCGCGTTGCTGTTGCTGCCTGGCGTTCAGTACTACACGGGACAAGTTCTCGATATGGCCGGGATATGCAAACTTGGCCGCAATGCTGGCTGCGTCGTCGGCCTCGATCTCGCCCACGCGATCGGTAATGTCGAGATGTCTCTGCACGATTGGGCGCCGGATTTTGCGGCCTGGTGCACCTATAAATACCTCAACGCGGGCCCCGGCGCGATCGCGGGCGCATTCATCCACGAGGGCCATTTCGGGTCGAACGATATTGAGGCATTGCACGGCTGGTGGGGCCACGATGAGGCGACACGCTTCAAAATGGAGAAAACATTTACGCCCGCCAGCGGCGCAGAACTCTGGCAAATGAGCAACCCGCCGATTCTCGCACTCGCGCCCGTGATCGCTGCGCTCGAAATATTCTCCGAAGTTGAGCTCACCGCATTGACGAAAAAAGCGGCGACGTTAACGGGATTCCTGGACTGGCTGATCAAACAGCGCTTCGCCGGACAAATCGAATCGATTACGCCAGAGCATGCCCGCGGCTGCCAGTTGTCGCTCGTCGTTAGCGACCAGTCCATCAACGCGAGAACGTTGTTCGAGCAGCTTTGTGAGCGCAACGTCACCGGCGATTGGCGTGAGCCCGATGTTATCCGCATCGCTCCGGTACCGCTCTACAACAGCTTCATGGATGTGTTCGAATTTGCCAATCGACTGCAGGAGGCGATCAAATTCTCTCCAGCGTCGTAAACGCGAAATCGAAGTCATTCGACTCGTCGGCTGAACGCTTCTCATGCACCGTTTCTTGCCACTCCTGCATGTCCAAAACCGGAAAATACACATCGCCGTCGACTTCGGCCTGCACGCGCGTTATATAAATACGATTGGCCAATGCAAGGAACTGCCTGTACACCTCTGCGCCGCCAATGACCATGATTTCGTCTGCATCACCGGCACGCGCGAGCGCGGCTTCAGGCGACGACACAAGCTCGCAGCCAGCGGCCCTGTATTCGGGTCGCCTGGAAAGCACGATGCATTGCCGCCCTGGTAATGGTCGACCGATAGACTCGTAGGTCAGGCGGCCCATGACCACGGGCTTGCCCATCGTGATGACCTTGAATCGCTTGAGATCGTCGGACAGGTGCCACGGTAGCTCACCGCTACGCCCTATTACGTTATTCGTCGATATCGCGACGATGAGTGAGATCATTAATAATTCTATCTTTTGGGATCGCCCGCATGGCGGGCTCCTACAGACCTGCTGCAAACTTCGAATTGACAGTTGTAGGAGCCCGCCATGCGGGCGATTACCACGATGTCCGATAATTACACGGCAACTTTAGCCCGAATATGCGGGTATGACTCGTAGTTCAGGACTTCGAAGTCGTCGAATGTATAGTCAAAAATGCTCGACGGTCGGCGTTTTATCGCGAGCTGTGGCAACGCAAGAGGCTCGCGCTGCAACTGCTCGTCGGCCTGTTCGAGATGATTGAGATAAAGATGACAGTCACCGCCCGTGAAAATGAAATCACCAACGCCAAGATCGGCCTGCTGCGCTAGCATATGAGTAAGCAGCGCGTACGACGCGATATTGAATGGCACACCGAGAAATATGTCGCAGCTACGCTGGTACAACTGACACGACAGCTTGCCATCGGCCACATAGAACTGAAACAGGCAATGACAGGGTGGCAATGCCATCTTGTCGACTTCAGCAACATTCCATGCACTGACGATAATGCGCCGTGAATCGGGTGTTTCGGCAAGCTGCTGCACAACCTGGCTGATCTGGTCGATGATGCCGCCATCGGCTGCTGGCCAGTTGCGCCATTGCACTCCGTATACAGGCCCTAGTTCACCGTTTTCGTCAGCCCACTTGTCCCAGATCGACACGCCGTTCTCTTTAAGGTATCGAATATTGCTGTCGCCGCTCAGGAACCACAACAGCTCATGAATGATCGAGCGCAGATGCAATTTTTTTGTTGTGACGAGAGGAAATCCCTGGCTCAGATCGAAACGCATCTGATAGCCAAACAGACTCAGAGTGCCGACGCCGGTTCTGTCCTGTTTATGTGCACCATTTTCGCGCACGTCCCGCATCAGCGCCAGGTATTGATGCATGTCAGGCAACCGCCTCCCTGGAATTTCGCGACCGATAAGCCATGACGAGCATGACAACGCCGACGACAATCATCGGCGCGCTCAGTACCTGACCCATCGTAACCCAGCCAAGCGCGAGATAGCCGAGGTCAAGATCGGGTACGCGATAGAACTCGACGAAAAACCGAAACACGCCGTACCCAATCAGGAACGCGCCGGATACTGCCATGTACGGGCGAGGCCGCGCTGAATAAAACCACAATATGGCAAACAGCAGAAATCCTTCCAGCAGTGCCTCATAAAGTTGTGACGCATGCAGTTTCTGTCCGCCAACCAACACGCCCCAGGGCACATCGGTCGGTTTTCCCCATAGTTCACCATTGATGAAATTGCCGATACGTCCGAAACCGAGTCCGAGAGGCACGATTGGGGCAACAAAGTCGGTGATGTGCCAGATTGTCTTACCAAGCGTGCGACCATAGAGCCACATTGCGGTCATTACACCCACAAGACCGCCATGAAAGGACATGCCGCCCTCGGTGATCTTGAACAGGTATAAAGGATCGGATATCAACTGATCCCAACCGTAGACAAGGCAGTAGCCAATACGACCGCCGATAATGACACCCAGCATCGCATAAAAAATCAGGTCGTCGACCTGCGCCGCATTCACCGGAGCGTCAGCTCGCTCGCATCGTCGTCTCGCCAGCCACCAAGCGAGCAAAAAACCAATGACGTACATCAATCCGTACCAGCGAATCTTCACAAACCCGATTGAGAAAATGATCGGATCGATCTCGGGATAAACCAGCATTAGTTCTTGCTCAGCGTCGTCAGGAGGCCTGTATCATAGTGAGTTTCCACAGCGCGTCAAAGCGCGCGCGGAGTTCGTGGTGTGATCGCTGATGAGTAACCGACTTGCAAACGAAACAAGCCCGTACCTGCTGCAGCACGCGGATAACCCCGTAAACTGGTATCCGTGGCAGTCGGACGCTTTCGATCTCGCACGCGAGGCCAATAAACCCATATTGCTGTCCATCGGTTACTCCGCATGCCATTGGTGTCATGTCATGGCACACGAATCCTTTGAGGACGACACGACAGCCGAGCTCATGAACCGACTGTTTGTCAACATCAAGGTCGACCGCGAGGAGCGGCCTGATATCGATCGCATATACCAGACTGCACATCAACTCCTGACCCAGCGCGGCGGTGGTTGGCCGTTGACGATGTTTCTCAATGCCGAGGACCAGCGACCATTCTTCGGCGGCACTTATTTTCCGAAAGATCGCCGCTATGGCATGCCCGCATTTGGCGAGCTCCTGCAAAGTGTTGCAAGCTACTACACCGAACGACCTGACGACGTGCGCAAACAGGGACAGTGGCTCAGTGATGCGCTGGGTCGCCTCGACCCCGCAACCGCGGCGGCCGACGACACACTGGTCTCAGAACCGATTCAGCGGGTTCGTGAACAGCTCGCACAATCATTTGACAGCGACTACGGCGGCTTTAGTAGTGCTCCGAAGTTTCCCCACCCCGGAACGATTGACCGGTTGCTGCGTCACTGGCGTGGCACAGCGAATCTGGCCGAACCGGATACGGGTGCCTTGTTCATGGCAACATTGACATTGACTCGTATGGCGGAGGGGGGCATCTATGATCATATCGGCGGCGGCTTTTGCCGTTATTCGGTCGATCGTTACTGGCAGATCCCGCATTTCGAGAAAATGCTTTACGACAATGGTCCGTTGCTGGCGCTGTACGCGCAGGCATTTCTCGCGACAGGCGAGCAAAGTTTTGCCAACACGACCGCACAAACGGCTGATTGGATACTCGCCGACATGCGCTCACCGGAAGGAGGATTTTATTCGTCACGTGATGCCGATTCTGAGGGCGAGGAAGGCCGCTACTATATCTGGACGCCCGATGCGGTCGCTTCATTACTGCCGTCAGTCGACTACAAAATATTTGCGCAACGATTCGGGCTCGACCAGGACGCCAATTTCGAGGGCAACTGGCACCTGACAATACGAAAATCAGTACACGACATCGCGAACAATCTGGCCGCTACAGAAAGTGATGTCGAGGTAGCAATCGCTGCAACGAGAACAATTTTGCTAGCGGAACGCGACAAGCGTGTTGCTCCACAACGCGACGACAAGCAGCTCACGGCATGGAATGCGCTTGCGATTCGCGGTCTCGCTATTGCCGGGCGAGCGCTGGCACGCGGCGACCTCGTTGACGCCGCTGCCGAGGCCACCGATTTCGTCCGTGACAAGCTCGTCAATGACGCTCGCCTGCTTGCCAGTTACAAGAATGACCAGGCGCGCTTCCCGGCGTACCTGGACGATCATGCTTTCCTCGTCGACGCGCTAATTGAGATGCTACAGGCACGATGGAATACCACTCATCTCGAATTCGCCGTGCAGATCGCCGACCTGTTGCTGGCACATTTTGAGGATGGCGACAACGGAGGGTTCTTCTTTACGGCCGATGATCACGAAACGCTGATGCATCGTCCCAAGCCCCTGGCTGATGAGGCAATGCCGTCGGGCAACGGCGTTGCGGCATTCGCCTTGCAGCGGCTCGGTCATTTGCTCGGCGAATCACGCTACATCGAGGCGGCGGAACGGGCGTTACGAAATGCCTGGCAGGCCATGAGTAAATACCCGCACGGACATGTCACATTGTTAACGGCCCTGGAGGAGTACCTGACACCGCCAGAGATCATCATAATTCGCGGTGAGGCCGAAGAGATAGGTCGTTGGCGGGATGCACTGGCCAAAACCTATGCACCTGCTCGCCTCGTGTTTGCGATCGAAAACGATGTCGAGGATCTTCCTGGCATCCTGGCCGAACGCAAATCCGTAGCGGGCGAGACCGTCGCCTACCGATGTGTCGGCACACACTGCGAACTGCCGGTCACGAGCCTGGAGATGTTGATCAAGCGTCTGTAACAGCGATTTCGACCACAACTCGGAACTGCGTGATCGACGAATTACGATTCAACTACTCGGGCACGTCACCGTTATCTGAAAGGCGGCCCCAACACGGTAGCTCCTCTCGCTTAATGTCGCTTCGACGTCCCTGTCTCGCTCCAATCCGCGAATCCTCGCTCTCGCTGTCCCTGCTCCGCTCGGATTCGACGACGCTCGACGAGCCACCGTATCGTGGCCGCCCTGCGATCTTCGTCGGGACGCCGAGCGAGACGTTCGTCCACGACAATTAAGCAGCACCGAGGGCGGGATGTTCTTCGACCGAAGTAAAGCGCAGCGCAGCGAGCCATGAGGGAGAGGAATATGCCGTCCGCGGGGCGGCTTAATTCTGTAGCGCCCGTCGGCGGGCTACGAGAGAGTGCCTAGTACGCCGTGAGAGGAGTGCCGGTTGCGGGTGTTACGCCGTTAGTGGTGGGGCCGGCGAACGTCACCGGTAGTGACTCGATGCGCATGCCAGCATTACGCAAGACGGCAAAATGCAGATGCGGCCCACTCGAGAATCCGGTATTGCCGGAATCGGCGATGTACTCACCACGCTGAACGCGATCGCCCGGACGCACCCGGATCGAGTTCCAGTTGAGGTGTGCATAGATAGCGTAGGTGCCGTCATCATGCAGTACCCGAATGACGTTTGCCGCGGGTCCATCGCGCGCTATATCGAGTCCGCTGCGAAAATTCTCACTGGCCACATCAAACACGATACCGTCTCTCGCTGCGAATATGTCGGTCCCAACCGGCATTACCAGGTCAACGGCATAATAGCTGTCCGGCGACTTATGCGTAACGACGTTCGGAAAAGCCTGCGACACGGGGAAATTGCTCGCGATCGCAAATGGCACACGATACGCGACCAGAGGCAGGTGTACCGCGCCGGGCTCGCCAACGAGGTACTCGGTTCGATAGTCGAGCACCGGTGCCGTGGCATTTTCGAGCAAGTCGAGGCTCACAAGAACAGTCCTGCTTCGTGGCGGCAACACCCAGCGTAAGGCGTCATCCGGATGCGGATACTTCAAACCGCGAATCTGCTCGATGACAAGCTTGAGTTCGACCGGCGCGTGCAATTGATTATTCGCAACCAGTTCGACAGTGCGGCCTACAAATTCATAGGTAACAGAAACTTTGGTGTCGGACACCGGGGGATCAATTCTGCGAACTTCAACAATACTGCCATCACCGGGCGGTCGATCGGAGTAAATCCACTCGCCGTTTTCACCGCGGTATTTGTACAACGATTGTGCTGACGCCGATGCACCCGTGATCAGCAGCAGGATCAGCGCGGCCAGGCACACCGATACGCCGCACGTAAACGCCCGATCAGAGATCGATCGCGACGCGGCGCCAGCCATTCTCTGTCCGATGAATTTCATAAGCGGGCCAATACTGATTATCGAGCTTCAGCGTAATTACGTCGACGGTGCCGTTCCAGGTCACGGTCTTCACGCGCACCGATGATTGATCCTGTTTGCCGGATATTGCATCCACAAATGCCTGAAGATCAGGAGTCGGCGTTTCATCGATCTGGATGACGCGACGCCCCGCCCACAAACCGTACCGGGTCGCCGGAGATCCGTAGCTGAAAAACGCGACATAGACGCCATATGGGTCAATGCCCCGTTGTGCCGCCATCGCACGATGTGGGTCCTGTAGTAATGCTCCAGCCCACGAAACTGCCCTGTCGATACCGCGACCGTCCAGCGCAGCGGTCTCAATGTCGATGTCGCGAGCGTGGCCATTGCGCCACACGGTTACTGTGACCTTCGGTTTTTGCACGGCTTTTTCGAGTTCTCGAAATGACGTTACAACATTGCCGTCCACCGCCAAAACCATATCGCCATTTCTGAGGAGCTTCGACGCAGGTGTCCCGGCGACGAGCCGAATGATGCTGAGCGCCCGACGGTAAACCGGGTTGTTTTTCTCCAACTTGTCCAGCCACTCTTCGTCGAGACCATTATTGCGCGCCGCAAACAAAGGCTTGTAAACGAATTCGGCTTCGAGCGAATAAAAAGGTCGACCATCGCGCACGATATCGACAAATTCTGCCGCAAGACCGGCGCCGATGCCGCGGTTGAACTGTGAGCTGTCGCCGCCTGCCTGAACGGCAAAACTCGACCAGATCGCAACGACATGGCCGCGTCTGTCAACCAGTACTCCGTCAACGTCCTTTGGCGCATTGACGAGTGACGTGACTTCAATGTTCGAATCACGGAAACGCAGAGTTCGCGATAGCGGCAGCAGCAGCGGCTCTACCGCAGATACGGTGCTTGCCTGATGTACGAGTTGGTGATCGCCCTTGATTCCGACCACCCAAACTTTGTCGCCCGCGCTAAGAATTGCTGTATTAAAAGTCGCCTCTGACACAGGCGTGTCACCGATCGCCTTGGGATCGTATGACACTATCGCCAGGTTGTGCAGCGGATGCAACTGTTCTACTCGTCCACGGACCTCAAGTGATCCCGCGAACGTCACGGTGACGTCGCCGATAGCAACCGGCACTGTATTGCGATCAACCAGAACGAGCCCGCGCTCCTTGTCGACGATGAGCCCGGTACCATAGTAATGCCGATCTGCGACGCCTGAGACCGTATACGGCAGGTCGAAAGTCACTACGACAAGCGATGGTGCGATTGCGCGGACCCTAGAGTCATCGTATTTCGTCGGGCGTGTGCTTCCGATCTCGTCGGGCTTCGGCTCCGGCCCAGCGCCGAGGTCGCGACAGGGCCATACGCCGGTTTCGTCATTACGGGTGCAACGTCGTACCGGGAACCAGACGCGATCCATCTCAAAAGCTCGCACGATGCTGTTTTGTGGATTGTCCATCGTCACGTAGCGAATCAGTGCGCGAGCTCCGTCGGCGAGCCCGTCGAGCGATACTTCAAGATCGTCAATGTTTTTTATCGGCTCGCCACCGAACTCGGTAATAACAGCCCCTCGTGGAATGGCCGATTTCGAAAGCAGGTATCCCGGATTGGCTACATAAACGCCATCCACGGCACGGTTGTAGTGGCGCGCTTGTTGATAGGACAGGTTATTGACGATCGCATCGCCGAACTCGAGAAACTCATCCGGCGTAATCGCATGCAAGTCAGTAACCAAAACAGTTTCGCTGATATGGCGGCCACCGCGCTCCAGATCCAGCACAACTTCATTACCTACATTGTTGTCGAGCACCGCTGCCAGCGGCACGAACTCGATGACAAGCTCGCCGTTGATGCGCAACAGAATGTCGCCCGGCTCAAGCTTGCCTGCCGCGGGCGATTCTGGAATGACCTGGTCAACGGTCAACATGCCCGTCTGATCGGGGAAAGCGGATCGCACAATGTGCTCCGACTCATCGCTCAAACCCAGGCGTTTCAACTCGTCGTAGGCCTTGCGCTCAAATATCGTCTGTAATGAGCCGCGGGTCACTTCGGCCCCTCGCTGTATGTAATCGAGTGCGCGACGGATGCGATTGAGCGGCAGAAAAAAACTGCTCGCGGCAGAGTTGTTGGCGCCGGCATTTAGGGCAACGACCTCGCCTTCAATATTGACAACGGGTGAACCGGACGACCCGCCCGAAGTACCCGACGCCGCTTGCAAATAGAAAGTATTAAAATCGTTGTACTTGCCGCGGCCATAGTCCGGCGCCTTGCGATCAAGACGAGCAATAGTCCCTGCGAGAATCGACAGCTGTTCGCCCGCATCGTTACCGATCACACGGATTTCGCGTCCGATACCGGCGGCACCTGGCACCAGGGGCAATTCGGCGGGTTCGATATATCGCAGGTCGGCCGGATCGTAGCGAAAGAATCCAAAATCGTGTACCGGATCGCGATACACGGGAGTCAGTCGTACTTCTTCGTTGTTGCGGAATATCGCCTCGGCGACCACGGGTCCCGGTGTCACCACATGACGATTGGTCAATATCAGTCCACGCTTAGCGTCGACAACAAATCCCGTGGCCTGGCTGGAGGAATTCCATTCGGTGTCAAAAGCCCGGGTACTGTCGACTCGAATCGACACGACGCCCGACGAAATGCGTTCGAGCGTTGCAGTCCACTCAGTGTCCTCGGCTGCCAGAACCGGGGCTGCTGCGGCCAGCAAACCCGCGATTGCTGCAATAGATCTGCCGTATTTCATAAGTTTCCTGATCATGGAGCGCAGCTCAAGTCTGTAACGTAATGGTATCTGGACTTGGCTGGCGCGCGACGGTTCCACATTTCAACAGAAAAACCGACCGAATCCGGGGACAGTTTACTTAATTGCGTCCATGCGAGAACAGTATGCGTCAGTCCGCTGTAATTAAGTAAACTGTCCCCGGCCCCCGTTCCCGTCGCCTACGTCGGTTTTTCGGGGCGAAAGGCCAGATCGAGCTGCCGGGCCGCTTTTACGTCGTCGAGGCGCCTCACCGGCATCTTGTACGGAGCCTCCTTGAAGCTTACGCCCTTTTCCCGCGCTTCGGTGGCGATCGCGATCATTGCTGCGACGAAACCGTCCAGCGTTTCCTTACTCTCGGTCTCGGTCGGCTCGATGAGCAGACATTCGTCAACGAGCAACGGAAAATATGTCGTCGGTGCATGGTAATTGTGATCAAGCAACGCCTTCGCGACGTCCATTGCCGTCAGATTGAATGTCTTCGCGTCTTGCTTCAGCGTGATGATGAATTCATGGCTTGCGCGCCGGTCGGGGAAGGCGAGTTCAAAACCTGCATCACGCAGCCGCACCTGCAGGTAATTGGCGTTGAGCGTTGCGTATTCGGCCAGTCGATGCATGCCCTCGCGGCCCACCATGCGCATATAGACATACGCTCGCAACAGCACCCCTGCGTTACCCATAAACCCGGACAGTCGACCGATACTCTGTGGCAGATCGTCTTCGGCCAGCCAGTCATAAGTCGTCTTGCCGTCGATCATTACAGCCGCCACGATGGGAATCGGCATGAACGGCAACAAGCGATCGCCAACACCAATCGCGCCCGAGCCTGGACCTCCGCCACCGTGTGGCGTCGAAAAGGTCTTGTGCAGATTCATGTGGATGACATCGAATCCCATATCACCCGGCCGCACCTTGCCGATAATCGCATTCAGATTGGCACCATCGTAATAGAGAAGCCCGCCCGCGCCGTGAACTATTTTCGCAACCTCGATAATGCGTCGTTCGAACACACCGAGTGTTGACGGATTCGTCAGCATGATGCCGGCCGTCTTGGGACCGACCATCGCTTTGAGCGCCTCAATATTGATATCGCCATCACTGCCAGTTGGCAGTTCGCGAACGTCACAACCACACATTGTCGCGGAAGCCGGGTTCGTGCCATGTGCCGCGTCGGGCACGATGATCTCATTACGTTCGTGATCACCCCCTGCATGATGATAGGCGCAGATCATCGCAATGCCGGCTAATTCTCCCTGGGCTCCGGCCATCGGTGTCAATGACACCCCCTGCATACCGGTCACTTCCTTGAGCATTTCCTGCAACTCGAACATGCAGTTCAGGAAGCCCTGACCATGACTTACGGGGCCCAGAGGATGCCTGCCCGCAAATCCCGGCAACATCGCAAGCGCATTGCAGGCTCTGGGATTGTATTTCATCGTGCAGGATCCGAGCGGGTAAAATTGCGTGTCGATCGAGAAATTCATTTGCGACAAACGCGTGAAATGTCGCACAACCTGCAACTCGGACGCCTCCGGCAGCCGCGGTCTGTCAGCCCGCAGGAATGACTCGGGGATGTTTGTGTTCCCAGATTCGCCTGGAGACTGTGCAAACGCCCTGCGGCCAGTGCGTGATTTTTCGAAAATAAGTTTTTCCACGATACTTTTCTTCAGAGTTCGTCCACATTGATACCGAGTGCCCGCAACGCTGCTTCGTAATTTGGTTCTGTTGCGACATCGTCAATGTGTTCCTGATACACGACCGTATTGTTTTCATCGAGTACGATAACCGCTCGCGAAAACATGCCTGCCAGTGGCCCGTCGACAATCTGCACGCCATAGTTTTCGCCAAATCCCGCATGCCGAATGGCTGACAGGCCGACAACGTTCTTGAGGTCGTGATGTTCCTGAAACCGCGAATGGGCAAATGGCAAATCGTAGGACACCATGAGCATCGCGACATCGTCCAGCTGTTCGCCAAGACGGTTGAACTCGATCACAGACTTCGCGCATACGTCGGTATCAATACTGACAAAGATATTCATGACCTTGCGCATGCCCGACCAGTTTGCGAGCGTCGCATTCTGCAGCCGCGTATTAACGAGCGAGACGTCAGGTGCGTAGCTGCCCACTACCGGTAACTCACCGAATGTCCGATAAGTTGCGTTTTCATAATTTATTTTTGCCATTATGTCTCAGGCAGAACGCCTGCTCCCATTCGTAAATAGCTCACCGAGTGCCGTAACGTAAGCGTCTATATCGGCCTCAGTTTTCGTTTCAGTCGCACAGATCAGCAGCGCGTTACCCAATTCCGGGTAGGAATCAGCAAGATTGTAGCCACCGAGGATGTCCCGGTCAGCCAGCGCGTCCAGTACTGCAGCAACCGGGCGATCCAGTTGCAACACAAGCTCGTGAAAGTGTGGACCCTCAAACAGGCGCTCAACTCCCTCGATCGCGGTCAGGCGGCCCGCCAGCCTGGAAACGTTTTGTTGCGATCGGCGCGCGACCTGCGCCAGACCGTCGAAACCCAGCAAAGACAGGTAAATTGTCGCCGCAGTCACCATGAGGCCCTGGTTCGTGCAGATGTTTGACGTCGCTTTCGAACGCCTGATGTGTTGCTCACGCGCCTGCAGGGTCAGTGTATATCCTGGTTGATTGTTGAGATCGGTCGTGCGGCCGACAATTCGGCCCGGCATTTGCCGAACGTATTTTTGCTTGCAGGTCATGAAGCCGAAATACGGCCCACCCGAGGACAGCGGCACACCCAGTGGCTGCCCTTCGCCGCAGGCAATATCGGCACCATCCTCACCCCAGTGCCCTGGCGCTTTGAGCAGGGCGAGTGACGTCGGATTGACGACGCCGATGACGAGTGCACCTTGCAGGTGTGCCCAGTTCGTGAGGCGATCAACATCTTCCAGTGTGCCGAAGAACGACGGCTGCTGAATAACGACTGCAACCGGGTCTGCCGAGTCGTCGAGGACGCCACCAACATTACCCGTAGTCTCATCCATCGGCAGGCGTTCGAAAGTGATGCCTTGTCTGCCCGCGATTGCTGCCGCAACTTTTTCATACGTCGGGTTGACCCCGGGCGCAAGTAAAATGCGGCCCGAATCCTTTTTGCGATTACTGCGGACCGCCATCAACGCGGCTTCGGCCAGCGACGATGCGCCGTCATACATGGACGCATTGCTGACATCGAGCGCCGTCAGTTCGGTCATCATCGTCTGGTACTCGTAGATCGTTTGCAACGTACCCTGACTCGCTTCAGCCTGGTACGGCGTGTAGGCGCTGTAATATTCGCCGCGTGTCGCAATATCCCAGACAACCGTCGGTATGTGGTGCTCATACGCCCCTGCACCAATGAAACACAATGGCGACCCATCGCCGGCTGCGCGTGCATGCATCAGGCGCGTGATGTCCATTTCGCTGAGCCCCAAGGGCACCCGGTCGAGAGAGTCAATCAGCAACTCAGCGGGGATCTCATCAAAGAGCGCATCGATGCTGTCGGCACCGATTGCCGCCAGCATTTCTACGGTGTCATCTTGTGTGTGAGGTATAAAAGGCATTACGGCTACTCGTTTCAGCTGTCTTCGTCGTCGATCAGATGCTGATAGTCGTCGGGTGTCAGAAATGCTGCCTCATCGACACCGTCGCTCGGCTGCAGCCTGACGATCCAGCCTGCGCCGTAGGGATCGGCATTGATCTTCTCCGGATCATCGGCCAACTCCTCGTTCACGGCGACAACAGAGGCAGCAATCGGCGCAAGTACGTCCGACGCCGCTTTTACCGATTCGACTACGACCATATCGCTACCACTGTCGAGCGTCTGGCCGATTTCGGGCATTTCGACATAAACGAGGTCACCGAGGGCCGCCTGTGCATGATCCGTAATACCGATTGTAACGCTGCCATCGTCTTCGCGACGCAGCCATTCGTGTTCGTTCGTGTATATCAAGTCACCGGGTAATTCACTCATTGTCTTACATTCCCCTTGCAGTCTTATTATTTCGCACCGTGGTCGTCACAGTTCGATACGTACTTGTCCGTTGCGCACAAATGGTGTCTTTACGATTCGCACGTCCAGCAATTTGCCGCGTACGTCAACTTTCGCGCGGCTACAGTCCCCTGCAGCTACACGGGCGAGGGCGATGGATCGACCCATAGTCGGCGAGAATCCGCCGCTGGTGATTTCTCCATCATCCGCGCCATCGATGACCACGCGCTGATGGCTGCGCAGCACACCGGGATCCTCAAGCAGTAAGCCCACAAAGCGGCGCCTGCCGGTATTGTTTCGAATCTGCTCGAGCGCGGCACGGCCGTTGAAATTACGCTCTTCCGGATCCCAGGCAATCGTCCAGCCGAGGCCGGACTCCAGTGGTGAGACGGACTCGTCCATGTCCGAGCCGTAAAGATTCATTGCTGCCTCGAGGCGCAGGGTATCCCGTGCGCCCAGTCCGCAGGGTTCGACACCCGCGGCCAGTAAGCGATCCCAAAACGCTGCGGCGCTCGCGGCCGGCATGAGAATTTCCCAACCATCCTCGCCCGTATAGCCCGTCCTCGCGACAAACAGCTCGCCCGCTTCAATCCCGGTGAAAGGCTTTAGCGCGAGTGCCTGCTCGCGCCATTCGGACCCGATGCCAGGGGCCGCGAGCTCGCGTGCTCGCGGCCCCTGCACGGCGATCATTGCAAGCTCCGCGCGTTCGTTAATCTCGACACCGTAGGATTCTGCACATCGTTCGATCCAGGCCAGGTCCTTGTCACGTGTCGCTGCATTCACGATCATCCGATAGCGCGACGCGTCGAAAAAGTAGACGATCAGGTCATCAATGACCCCACCTGCCTCGTTCAGCATGCAGGTGTAAAGCGCTTCGCCTGCTTGCCGAAGTTTTGCCACATCGTTCGCCAGCAATTGACGGAGAAATTCACGAACACGTGCGCCGCGAAGATCCACGATCGTCATGTGCGAGACATCGAATACACCGGCATTGTTTCTGACGGCATGGTGTTCTTGTTTCTGCGAGCCGTAATGGAGCGGCATGTCCCAGCCACCGAAGTCGACGATGCGTGCGCCGGCCTCAATGTGTTTGTCATACAGCGGTGTCTTCGTCCCCATATCTCTGCACTCTATCTCGACTGACAAAAAAAACGACAGACCTTGCGATCTGCCGCCCCTCTGTCCATCAGACCTGAGAGATCAGTGGCTGTAAAGCCACGTACCCCTTCGGTGGGCCCCCTGTCGGGCCGCTCTCCAGAGCCAATCACCGTAAACAGTCCTTCTGCCTGAGCGTTTCCGAGCGAGTTGCGCCTTCGGCGCCCCGATGACCACGGGGTCTCTTCTGTGCACGATACCGATTGGTGCTCACAATCATAGCCAACCGCGCCACTGGTTGCCAGCCGACCGGAGGACAGTAACAATGTGAAGCTCTGCAGAGGGAGGTCAACATGAGAAAGACTCGCATTGCGCTCATCGCACTGGTATTCGCCATCGGCGGCCCTGTTCATGGTGCGGCCAGCGAAGAATTTGCGGCGCTCCTTGACGAGGCCTGGGAATGGCAACTCAAGAGTTACCCATTGTTTGCCTCACGACTGGGTGACCGCCGTTACAACGATCAATGGACCGATCGAAGCCTCGACGCCACCGAAGCTCGTCACGAACAGACGCGTGCATTCCTGCGTCGTGTCTACGCGATTGATCGATCCGCCCTGAGCGACGCAGATCAGCTCAACTACGAATTGTTTCGCCGCGAATTGCAAAACAAGGTCGATGGAATCGCTTTCCATGGCCACCTGATGCCATTTAATCATCGCGGCGGTGTGCAGAATCTCGATAACAACACCAACACCCTGAATTTTTCCACAGTCAGGGATTACGAAGACTGGCTCTCACGGCTCAGCAAGGTTGGGGAGGTCGTCGAGCAAGTCATTGAGCTGGCCGAGCGCGGTCGTAAATCGGGATACATGCCGCCAAAAATCCTGATGCGCCGGATTCCTGACCAGATTGCCGCGCAACTCGTCGACGATGCAGAGGCCAGCCCGTTCTACGCTATATTCGAAAACCTGCCCGCAGCGATCGACGACGACGATAGGGCACGCCTGACAGCCACTGCCCTAAATACCATCGAGCAAACTGTCTTGCCGGCCTACCAGAAGCTCGCTCGCTATTTCTCGGATACTTATCTTCCGGCAAGCCGCGACAGCATTGGACTTTCGTCACTGCCCAACGGTAGCGAGTGGTATGAATATCTTGCACGTCGTTTCACGACGACGCAGATGACGCCCGATGATATTCATCGACTGGGCCTGGTTGAAGTGCGGCGTATTCGAGACAAAATGCAGGAGATCATTGACGGCCTGGATTACGAGGGCAGCTTTCAGGAGTTTCTGGTGTTCCTGAGATCGGACCCACAATTCTATTTCGATGACCCGGATGCGCTCTACGAAGCGTACCTGGCAACCAGTAAACGTATCGATCCGGAAATCGTTCGCTTGTTCGGCAAGCTGCCGCGCATGCCCTACGGCGTAAAACCGATTCCCGACACGATTGCACCCGATACAACCACGGCCTACTACTCACGTCCTGCCGCCGATGGCAGCCGCGCCGGTATTTACTGGGTCAATCTTTACAAGCCCGAAGTCCGTCCCAAGTACGAGATTGAGGTCCTGACCGTACACGAAGGGGTGCCAGGTCATCATCTGCAACTCTCCCTGCAGCAGGAGCTTGGCGACATGCCGGACTTCCGTCGCTACTCCGGCTTCACGGCATTCGTCGAAGGCTGGGGGCTCTACAGCGAAAGTCTTGGTTACGACCTTGGGCTCTATAAGGATCCCTACTCCCGGTTCGGACAACTGACTTACGAAATGTGGCGAGCCGTTCGTCTCGTCGTCGACACCGGCATGCATTACAAGGGGTGGACTCGTCAACAGGCAATCGAATTTTTTAAGGACAACGCCGCCAAGACCGAACTCGACATCATCAATGAAATCGATCGCTATATTGGCTGGCCCGGACAGGCGCTCGCCTACAAGATCGGGCAACTGAAGATCCAGTCAATACGCGAAAATGCCGAGCGGGCACTGGGCGACGCTTTCGACATTCGGGCATTCCACGACGAATTGCTTGGCGGCGGTGCATTGCCGCTCGACATCCTCGAACAACGCATGGACGCCTGGCTGGTCGACCAGCTGTAGCCGCCATGGCCGGCGGATCAAGCACACGGGCGCGGCCCCCATTATATGAACGGCGGCCCCAACACGGTAGCTCCTCTCGCTTAATGTCGCTTCGACATCCTTGGTCTCGCTCCAATCCGCGAATCCTCGCTCTAGCTGTCCCTGCTCCGCTCGGATTCGACGACGCTCGACGAGCCACCGTATCGTGTCCGCCCTCCGATCTTCGTCGGGCCGGGGCGGGATGTTCTTCGCAAAGCTCAGCAGGGGCACGGTATCGGTGTGTTTGCTCGCGCGTCGTCCGGAGCGCTGCGACGCAGGACGCCCAAGCAAGCGAAGGCCGATGCGAGCGAGGCAGGACGCCGAGCGAGCTTAAGCGCGAGCAAATACCCGGGATCGTGCCCGTGTGTCGGGGCCGACGTTCAAATATTGCGGTATCGCGGGCGGCTACTGACCGAACGGCATTGACGTCTGTCGTTTAGCGGGGAATTCGAGGCGCGCGATTCGGGCGCGCTCAGCCGGAGTCGCAGTTTCGTCGTGCAGCTCATCGATTCTTGCGAGGCGGCTGGTGAGTCCGGTGCAGTTGGCGATCTGAATACTGAGGCCAGGACGCACATTCATCTCGAGAATCAGCGGCCCCAGGTCACGGTCGACAACTATGTCTACCCCAAGGTAACCCAGCCCCGTGACGTCGTAACCGCGCGCCGCCAGTTGCAGGATGAAATCCCACTGCGGAATTCGCAGACCGGCAATTAATGTGCCGGTGTCAGGGTGTTCGTCGACGATTTCGTTTTCCAGCACGCCTGTCAGCGTTTCTCCTGTGCTCATGTCGACCCCGGCGCCAACAGCGCCCTGATGCAGGTTTGCCTTGCCACCGGACGCCTGCGTCGGCAGACGAACCATCGCCATGGTTGGATAACCGCGATAGACGATAACGCGAATGTCGGGCACACCCTGATAACTGAGGTCGGCGAAAACCGGGTCGAATTGCACGCAATACTCGATAAGCGCCTTGTCCGGGTTGCCGCTCAGGCTGTACTGGCCACTGACGATGTTGGAAATATGGTGGGCGATCTCCGCCTCGCTTATACGCACGCCATTGGACAGCCGATACGTGTCGCGCCTGCGCTGGCTGCGGCCAATCACAACCAGGATGCCGTCACCGCCACTGCCCTGCGCAGGCTTGATTACGAAGCTTTCGCGGTCACCGACGATGCCCGCAAACTCCCGCACTTGCCGCTGGTTACTGATGATGCCGTAGAGTTCCGGCACGGCCATACCGGCGGCCAGCGCCAGCTCCTTGGTCAATATCTTGTCATCGACTCTTGGATACAGTCGCCGTGGATTGAGCCGCATGATGAAGTTGGTATTGCGTTTGTTGAGACCGAGGACACCGGCCTCTTGCAGTCTTCGCGCGATCGCAAACATCAGCTACCCGCCAGTGCCCGAAAACGACTGAGCTCGAGCAGACGATATCCCGTGTACCGGCCAACCAGCACGACCATCGCCAATGCGACGAGCAGGAGTTCAGGAAAAGTAAATACAAGGTGCTCCAGCCACGCGATTCCCATGAAAATGTAAGCTACGATAGCAATGGCGAGACTGCCCATCGCCGCACGCATCGCGTCGGCCGGACCGCGTTCTTCCCACACAACCGACATGCGCTCAATGGTCATCGCAATGATGACCATCGGAAACAGTGCCACCGACAAACCGGTTTCCAATCCCAGCTTGTGCGAAATCATGCTGATGATGAGCATGAGCAGGACGACGACGATCAGAACAGCGCTTAGTCTGGGCACCAGCAACAACCGCAGGCGATCGAGCAGGAAACGAATGCTCAGACCAAGCGCAACGAGCATCGTGAACAACATCACACCCCAAAACAGCTTGGTCTCGCGGAATGCGAGCGCGATCAGCACGGGCATAAATGTGCCGAACGCGTCGATGCCAACAATATTGCGCAGGACAACCATGACCATCGCACCGATCGGGATCATTAGCAGAACGCTGTACACAGCCTGAGTCTGGATTGGCAAGCTATATAATGAAAAGTCGATCAGGCTCGTACCTTTCTTCGCGGCTCGTGATTCGGCGATGGCAATGGTGTCGAGGTGATTTTCCTGCACGGCAAAGCTGACCTGGACGTTGCTGCCGCCTTCGACTCTGATCAATGGTTCGTTGCCACGCCACCATATCAGGTAACGATCAGGCAGGCCCTCTTCTCCTGTCAGCGGATTGAAATATCGCCACCGATCGCCATCGTGGACTTCGAGCCAGGCCAGCTGTGCAGCATTGCGCTGCCGCCCCTGCAACCTGAAACCCCGTACCATGCGGGCCGGTATTCGTGCCGACGCGAGTATCGTGGTTATTTTCTCGACGAACTCGGTGGGCGTATCGGCATCGGACAGTAATAACTCGATATTTGGATCTGGCGATTGATCATTCATACGCCGCAAAAGCTCCGACGTAAATGATGCCGTGTCGGCCGAGTGGTCATTGACATCCGCGACGATAACGTCGACAGCCGTTCTGAAGGGTTCGTTAATAGCAGGCGGCGGCGGGAACGGCGGCGTGGTATCCGACTGGTCGTTCTTTGGGTCCTCAAAGACCGAGACACGGTAATAGATCGTCTGTCGACCATCAGCACGCCGTATCGCCCATTGTGCCTCACGGCCGCCAGTACCATAGTTCAGACTGAATCCGTACCCTCTCGAGACCGAGTTTTCGTTCAGCATACGAAATCCCGGCGTCAGGGTTGGTATGTGCAAATTGACCTTGATCGATCCCGGCCCACTGTCGAAACTGATCGACGACTCAATCGTCCAGACGCGGGTCTCCTGATCCTTGCTGATCGGAAAGCCAAGCACCTGCCACTTGTAAGCAAAGACGGACAGACCGACAATCGTCAGCAAGGCGGCGAGTCCATAAACATATTGATGCTTCATTGCGGCTTCCCCTCACTACCGCTCCGTGCCAAGCGCAACGCCTGCCACGTGCTCACGAATCGGTCCGCTGCAATTAAAAAGGCGCATGCCGGTCGTGCGTAATTCTCCGATCAACGCTAAGTCTGTCGCAAACAGGTGATTGAGACCAGTCATGAAATGCAACATCGCGGCGTTGGCGCCCTTACGCGCACGCTCGTAGCGCCGCAGCACGGGCCTGTCACCCGGGTGTTCGCCGTTTCCCAGAGCCGTCTCCACGACGTCGGCAAGCGTCGCCGCATCCTGCAGCCCCAGATTGGCACCTTGGCCGGCGAGCGGATGCACGGCATGCGCAGCATCGCCAATCAGCGCAATACCTGACTTTACATAATGTTTTGCATGCCGGGCGACCAGGGCAAACTTGCCCCGCGGGCCGGCGACCGTCAGCGCACCCAGGACCTGATCGGAGGCTTCGCTGAGTGATTTTCCCAGCTCTTCTTCGCTGGCTGACATCGCCCAGTCAGCCTGCTCTTCGGTCGTCGTCCAGACGATTGAGAGTCGCCCATCCGGCAGCGGCAACATCCCCAGCGGCCCATTGCGCAAGAATCGCTGCCATGCCGTGTTGCGATGTGGTTTCTCCGGCCGCAAGTGAGTCACAAATGCCGCCTGGCCATAGGGCCAGTCATGCGTCCCGATGGCAACGCTTTGCCTGATGAAAGATTGCGCGCCGTCTGCGCCAATGATCAGGTCGGCCTTGAGCTCACGCGCATCGTCGAGCTGCAGGCAAAACCGCTGTCCGTCCTGGCGCAAGGCCTGGATTGGCGATGCAAATACAAATTCGATATCGGCGGCGGCCAACACGCCAAGGATGGCATGTCGTAGCAGACTGTTTTCAACTATGAAGCCGAGCTGCGACACCGCAAACTCGGCTGCGTCAAAACGCAGAGTCTCCGCACTCTCGAGCGCAGAAGACTCGTCCCATACCCGCATTCGATCAAAGGCACACGCTCTCGTCTCGCGAACAGCCGACCAGGCGCCGATGCGCTCTAGCAGGGCGGCTGATCCGTTGGCGATTGCAGATACCCGCAGCGTAATGTCGTCGTCAGCTGAGTACTGGGGCCGCTCCATTGCGTCTACGAGCGTCAAACGCATCCGGTCGCTGTGTTGTCCTTGTGACAATAGCGCGGCAATCGTCAGACCGGTTACGCCGGCACCAACAATGACGACATTGAAGCGCCCCTTCACGACAGGGGCACCCCGCGCGACAATCGCGGCAGTCGACCAGCAAGTCCCATCGTGTGTCTCGCGAACAACGAGCGCACGCCTGGCACCAGATCGAAACTAAGCATGCCGATGTCGCGCAATACGCGAACCGAGCGGCTTGAATGGCCAAACAAGCGCACAAGTCCGTCCGTAAACCCGACGAGTTTGCGCTGGTCGCCGCGCCGCCATGAGGCATAACGCTCGAGCAGTTCAACATCACCAACGTCGATCGAATCACCCGATTCCTCAATCGCGTCCGCGATGCAATCGCACAACGCCGCAACATCACGCAAACCGAGATTGAATCCCTGTGCGGCGACCGGATGCAATCCGTGCGCTGCATTGCCGACGAGCACGGCTCTTGGCGCCGTCAGTCGCAACGCCTTACTCAATACCAGTGGGTAGGCCGCTCGCTTACCAACCCGGGAAAATGTGCCGAGTCGATAACCAAATGCTTGCTGTAATTCGTTGAGAAACACCTGATCATCGAGTTTAATTACGCGATCGGCGTTTTTCTCCGACAAAGTCCAGACGTATGCTGCCCGTTCATCGCCGAGGGGTAGCAGCGCGAGCGGCCCCTGATCTGTAAATCGTTCATAGGCACAACCATCAAGTGATCTTTCGGGCAAGAGATTGCCCACAACAGCGCACTGATCGTATTTCACCTGGCGAGCCGAAATGCCGATCATGTTGCGTACCGTTGAATTCGCACCATCGGCGACGACCAGCAAGTTGCAGCTAATGTCTCGCTTGCGTCCCTTGTCATCCTCGAGCGTTACGCTTGCACGCCCGGGGCCGAGGCTCGTCGCAATGATTCGTGCTGGACACAAAAAATCGAGCGTAGCAACAACATCAAGAGCTCGTTGCAGCACATTACCGAGTACACGATTGATCACGACATAACCCAGCGCATCGACACCTTGTTCTGATGCTTCGATGTGTGCGAAGCCAAATCGCCCTTTGTCAGATACATGGATACGCGAAATGGGTACGGCGGCTGCAGCGACGTCGTCCCACAGACCCATCGCCTCGTACATACGCTGCGTGCTACGCGACAATGCAGTCGATCGATCATCAAAGCTCGGCTGCGCTTCGGACGACCTGGGTATGGGTTCGACGATCGCAACACGCCGGCCCAGCGGCGCCAGGGCCAACGCGAGACTTGAACCGACCATGCCGCCTCCGGCAATCACGATATCGTAGTGATTTCGTGACCTGGCCATTAACGCTGCATCAGCGATTCGACTTCGTCAGGGTCCTTGACCAAGCCTTTGCTCAACACATCAGGACCGCTGTTCGTGACGGCGACATCGTCCTCGATGCGAATACCGATGTTGCGCCATCGCGCTGGCACTTTGCGGCTCGCAGGAATGTAGATACCGGGCTCGACCGTCGTCACCATCCCCGTCTCGAACAGACGCCACCCATCACCGACTTTATAGTCACCAACATCGTGCACATCCATGCCGAGCCAATGACCGGTGCGGTGCATGAAGAACTCCTTGTACGCGCCGTCTCTGATCAATCGCGACAATGTTCCGTCGAGCAAGCCAATTTTCTTCAAGCCGCGCGTGATCACCTTGACGGCTGCATCATGCGGCTCGTTCCAGTGATTGTCCTTAACCGTTTTGTCGATCGCGGCAAGCTGCGCTTCGAGCACAATGTCATATACGACCCTTTGTTCCGGGCTGAATCGTCCACTGACCGGAATGGTTCGCGTAATGTCGGAGGCGTAATAATCGAGTTCGCAACCTGCATCGATCAGCAACAAATCGCCGTCTTCCAAACAGGCATTATTTTCAATGTAATGCAAAGTACAGGTGTTGGCCCCGGCGCCCACGATCGGATTGTAGGAAACCCAGGCGTCATTGCGCCGAAATTCGCGAACGAATTCGGCTTCGACTTCGTACTCGTACAATCCCGGACGGACCATCTGCATGGCTTGCGTATGCGCGTTGACCGCAACTTTCGCAGATTTGCGCAGCGCAGATATCTCCGCCCGGCTCTTATACAAGCGCATGTCGTGCAACAGGTGATCGAGCGCCACGAATTCCTGCGGCGTATGGACCCCCGATGATTCGCGAGCTCGCAACGAATTGACCCAGTCAGCGATGCGCGAATCGAATTCCGGGTAAACGCCCATGGTGTAGTACACGCGCTTGCAGGACTCCATGATGCCCGGCAAAATGTCGTCGATGTCGTCTATCGGGAAAGCGTCATCTGCGCCGAAAGTACTGATCGCACCACCGGGACCCGCGCGCGATCCGTCCCACAATTCCTTGTTGGCGTCACGCTCGCGACAAAAAAGCAGATACTCGCCATTATCCCGGCCCGGTATCAGCACGGCCACAGCATCCGGCTCTGCAAAACCGCTTAGATAATAGAAGTCGCTATCCTGACGAAATCGGTACTCGATATCGCGGCTGCGCGTACGCACTGGCGCTGCGGGGAGAATCGCGATTCCACCATGGCCGATCATGTGCATTAGCTGTCTGCGACGCCGTGCAAATTCCTTGCTGTTCATCTTGACTATCCTAGTGCATAGCGTCGGAGGTGCCTGCGATGGCAAGTCGCCCTGACAGCAAGCCGTGGATCTGAGCCGCATCCCAACAGGCGCCCCAGTGTCTGAGCGCATTATTCAATGCGTCGTGGTCGATTCCTTGTTCCATTCGGGCCGTATCTCAGCAATTTAATGCAGTATTAATGATCCCACGTAACGCACTCTCAGGCCACGTTCATGGCCTTTACGACAAATTGACGATTGATTCTGCCGGAGCGCGTGTCTATATTGACCCTATGGCCGACGATACGACCACAACGTTCGAGCACGAGTTGAAGCGACTTGAGAAGCGAGTCGATGCGCTGGTGCGCGTCTGTGATCAGCTTCAGGACGAAAATAAGTCACTGAAACAACGCCAGGACGTATTAACCGGCGAGCGAGCGAGCCTGCTGCAGAAAAACGAGCAAGTTCGGGCGCGCGTCGAAGCGATGATTGGAAGGCTCAAAGCAATGGAGCAAGGATCCTGAATATGAACGATTCCTACGCCCAGGTCAGCGTCAGAATTCTCGACAAAGATTACCAGGTAGCGTGCCCGTCGAGTGAGCGCACTGACCTGCTTGACTCGGCCGAAGTACTGAATGCAAAAATGCGAGAGATTCGCGACACCGGAAGAATAGTTGGTCTGGACCGCATAGCGGTTATGGCAGCGCTCAATATGGCCAACGACTTGCTGCATGCGCAGACTCGAGACAGGTTCCTCGAGGGCGACGTAAGCAGCCGTCTGAAACTAATCTCCGATCGCGTCGAAAGTGCGCTGGGCGAATCTCAACAACTGGACCTCTGACGCACAGAACCAGACAAGCGAATTGGCGCCTCCTGCAGTGTTCGATACTGACCTGGAAACCTTTCGACCCTAACTTTCTACCTCGGGGTCGCGCACTGTCGGCAGCATTTGAGCAGGGCTGCTTTTGCGGCAAGCCTGTTGTTGCCACGGCTGACCCCACCTGTTGCTCCGGTTCGAGAGCGACGGTTTGTAACGGCACAGGCGGGAGGCGCTTTCTCTGCTTCTATTCTGCTGACGCGTGATTACTTTGAGTTCAACAGACAAGCATTCGGCTTCCCCCGCAACGTTACGCAGAACAGCGCTCAGTGCGCGACGAATATTAAGTGCTGACGCGCGCGACGCGGCGTCGCTGACAATCGCGGAACGCGTCATTCGTTCACACGAATTCACTGCCGCGAAGACGGTTGCGTGTTACCTGCCGATGCGCGACGAAGTCGACCCCAGTCGCATCATCGATCGCGCATGGCGCGCGAATAAGCGCGTTTTCTCACCGGTTATCGATCGACACGGCAATATGGCCTTTAGACAATTGCAGCCCGACACTACTCTCGAGAGAAACCATTTTGGTCTTTGGGAGCCGACTTCGGGAACATCGATCGCCGCAAAAACACTGGACATCGTCATAACACCACTGGTCGCGTTTGATGATGAGCTAAATCGTATCGGCATGGGTGGCGGATATTTTGATCGATGCTTTGCCTTTTTGAGGCACCGTCAATTTTGGTTCAGGCCGAAGTTAGTCGGCCTGGCATTTGATTGTCAAAAAGTTGAGAAAATTGTGCCAAACCCTTGGGACATACGGCTTTACAGGATATTCAGTGAAGCGTGATTGGCATGGAATGAGCGCCGTCGCAATTCGGCGACGCTGAATTCTGCGCGATATAGTGCTGTTTTCAACGCGACAATAACTGCACATTTTACTTCAATCCTTAAACAGATTTGCTTGTCATTGCGAGTGCATTTCGATGCAGATGAAGGTTCTCGCCGACAGGCCACAAGTTTCTATCCCAACTCATCCGATCGATACAAGTTTTGGATCTTAATTTCCTTGAAAAAACTGATTTATCAGAATGCTAAGCACGTCACTTAACTCGCTGGATTTTTTGGATTTGTTGTATATACTCAACGCCGGGTAGCCGACACGGAGAAATACTGATGGCAACTAAGAAGAAGTCTAGGAAAAAAGCTTCTAAGCGCAAAGTCGCGAAGAAGCGTAAGGTAACAAAGAGAAAAGCTGCGCCGAAGAAACGTCGCGCGGCGAAAAAGAAAAAGCGAGCAGGTAAGAAGAAAGCTAAGCGGAAGACCAAAAAGAAAGCCAAGAAAAAGGCTAAACGCAAAGTAGCCAAGCGCAAGACCAAGAAGAAAGCCAAGAAAAAGGCTAAAAAGAAAGCGAAGCGCAAGACTAAAAAGAAAGCCAAGAAAAAGGCTAAAAAGAAAGCGAAGCGCAAAACCAAACGGAAGGCCAAGAAAAAGGCTTCCCGCAGGAAGAAGCGTTAGCTTTTGAGCCACGAGGAAGTTTGGTCTTCTTTCAACTCAACGAATGTGCCCGCAAATGCGGGCACTTTTGTATTCAGAGCATCCGCAGAATCTGCGTCTTGAATTCTCGTTGCGGCCGCTTTTGGATGTAAACTGCAGCTCACCAATGGACTCATCTGACAAGAAACTTAACGCAGCCAGAGCTTCCCTGGAGTTCATTGAGCCAGGGACGATCCTGGGTGTGGGAACCGGTTCAACGGTCAATTACCTGATCGACATGCTGCCAACAGTGCGCGATCGAATCGACAAACTTGTATCGAGTTCCAAGGCATCGACGACGTTGCTCGAGCAGCACGGCTTCGAAGTTTCAACCTTGAATGAAGTCGGTGATCTGGACCTGTATATCGACGGCGCCGACGAATGGAACAAACGCCTGCAATTGATCAAAGGCGGCGGCGGCGCGCTCACACGCGAAAAGGTATTGGCGGGCGCTGCCCGACGATTCGTATGTATCGTCGACGATACCAAGCTCGTTGCCATGCTCGGCACGTTTCCCTTGCCTCTCGAAGTGTTACCCATGGCGCAGTCTCTGGTTGCGCGCAAGCTCCTCAAGATGCGCGCCCAGCCCGTCTGGCGCGAAGGATTCGTGACTGACAACGGCAACCACATTCTTGATGTTCACGGGCTGGCGATCGGCAATCCCCTGGAGATGGAAAGTCGCCTCAACGAGATTCCAGGTGTGCTGACGGTCGGAATTTTTGCACACCGTGCTGCCGATATTTTACTTCTTGGCGATGACAGCGGGGTCAGGGAATTGCGCGCATAGCCCCCAGCCAAATAAACCCCTGTCGGGGCTTATTTGGCTGGGGGACAAGGATTCGAACCTTGGTTGGCGGAGTCAGAGTCCGCAGTCCTACCGTTAGACGATCCCCCAAATACTGCGGAGACGTTGCTCGAGCTCAGCGCTTCGAGTAT
>JADFNV010000046.1 GCA_022563195.1 Pseudomonadota bacterium | reverse complement strand
CAGCCCATAACGTGTATGCCCGGATCTATAACCAGGCGGGCGGCACGCCAGGCTTCGTCAGAAAGCTTGCCGAAAAGTGTGACGGGGCTCGAGTAGAGGCCCATTTCCTCGGCGATGTGCTCGGAATACAAGCCCCAGCCTTCGGCCGATCCGGAGACGTACATGAAGCGCAGGATCGGGTGCAATGACTCATTGAGCATTGCTATCGATACCTGCAAGTGGTGGCCCGGGTATCCCTCGTGAAACGTCAGCGACTCGATCCCGGCCTTGCTGATCGTGGTGGGATTGTAGGTACCAACCTGGATCGTGCCCGGACGACTGCCATCCGCCGAACCCGCCGAGTAAAAGCCGCCACCCGAGTCTTTTTTATAGGCCGGGGATGGAATCACAACTACGTCGGCATCTGGTACGTTGCCGAACCAACTGTGCACGGCCTCGCGGCTGCGCTCCACAGCTGCGGAGACAAAGTCGAGTACAGCCTGTTCGTTCGCAAACGTGTACCTGGGGTCTGTGCGCAGTTCCTGGAGCAATGCCTTAACGTCATCCGTAGCGAAGGACTTCTGCGCCAATAGCAACATTTCGCTCTGAATACGTGCCATTTCAGACAGTCCAAGCCGATGAATATCGGCCGGATCCATCGACAACGACGACCAGTAGCGGGCCGATGCGGCATAGCACGCATCGCCGTCAGGATTCGCGCCGACACCAATCGTGTCTCGCCCGGAATAATTGCTGCGCAGAAAGTCACGATATGCAGTCATGGCCGGGTAGGCGCCAGATGCGATCACATTGCGATACTCGGCGATAAACGCGTCATTATCCGAGCGTGTGGCCGGGCTGAAAAACGGGGAGTCTTCGATAGGCGTCTCAATTAGCGATGTGACTTGTTCAACGACGGCGTCGACATTGCTCTGAGCAGCTACATATCCCTGGTCTATACCGCGCCGCAAATTGCTAACTTCGACATTGAGGAAGCGTGCGATGTCAGCTGCGCGACTCAATGCTGCGCCTCGATCATCGTCATCCTCGACGGGCTGCACGGCCAATGTAGATGCGATCATGAACGGCCAGCCGGTCCAGGTCGGGCTGATATTCCACAAATCGTTGTGACAGATGCGCTTGTCGACGAGCATCTGCATACGCTCGCGAGTGAACACATAGGTAATTGCGGTCGGCGTGCCAGTCAGTTTACTGACGTCAATCCGGTCAAGTTGAGTCAACCAGTCGTCGATCCTGGCGTCCCATGCAGCAAGAGCAGCTTCGCTATGGTCACCGAATCGGTCCGGCGGAGAGCCGGGATAGCCAACCTCGTAAACTTCTTCAGGAAACTGATTGTAGTAGCCGTGAACGAATTCAGATGCGATCCTATTGACGCGCTCGGCGGTGGTTTCTATTGGAGCCTCGGAACACGCCGACAGGATCAACACAATGAGGCACAGGGTCAGGCGAATGTTTGCCACAGCCAACTCCGAATTGCTGTTTTGGTCGCGGCATAACAGCACATTAGCTGGCACGAATACAATCCATTCATGTCCAATAATTACGTCAACGGATCGATGCAGAGTGCGTTTATCGGTTTTGAGCGTGTAATTCCGGGGGTGCTACATGAAAAAAGTCTATGCCGTAGCCGCAGTGAGCCTGGCTGCAGGTATCGCTGCAGCCGCGATCGTGTTGAGTGCGACGGAACCGGAGCCACTGCGTGTGGCGAATGACATCGCTTCCACCTATTTTGATCAGTCGGCAGCGACCGACGAGCGAATTAGGGCACTCGAGGTCGCCGTCGATGAAGAGCGGCAGGCGCGTCAGTTGCTTGAAGACGAGTTGCTCGTATTAATTGCCGAAATCGAGCGTCTGAGTGAGGCGAGTGAGGCGAGTGAGGCAAGCGAGGACGTGCAGATGGTTCGACTTATTGATGAAAGTCGGGCAGCAGAGTTTTTTCGGCAGTCACGCGGCGATCGCTCCGACGAGGGACGCGCGAATGCGCTAGTGGAAGCAGGATTTACGCTGGCACGTGCTGAATGGATATTGCAACGAGAGTCAGAGCTGCTAGTCGATTCATTGCAGGCCCGTTTTGATGCGCAGCGCACAGGCGACATGCAGGCCATGTTCGCGGCGGGCAATCTTGCCGAGTCGACCTTACGTGAGGAACTTGGCGATGCACAGTATGAGCAGTATCTGTTGGCCAACAATCGGCCTACCTCGGTCGACGTTGGCCGTGTTCTCGCGTCATCGCCCGGGCAGCGTGCAGGTCTTCAAAGCGGTGATCAGATCGTCAGTTATGATGGCCAGCGCGTTTTTAGCTACACAGATCTCAACAACCAGACATTTTCGGGAGAACCAGGTCAGCCTGTTGTAGTCGAGATCGTGCGCGACGGTATACCGATGCAGATTGTCATGCCCCGCGGCCCTATTGGCGTTGAGTCAAGACGATTCGGCCGTCGTTAACCCGAATGGCTGAAGCAGTGCCGCAAGCTGTGTGCTTACTGGATAATCGCGGGTCCCCCATGCAGAATGGCAGTCTGATAAATTGATCGGGTGAACGCAGGTCCGTGGGTCGTCTCCGCTATACCATTCCAAATAGTTTTACGGCACTGAGCCTGCTCCTCGGGCTGGCGTCGATCGTTACGACACAGGTTGGTGACCTGGAGTTTGCCGCCTGGCTGATCGTCTGGTGTGGTCTTCTCGATACACTGGACGGACTCGCGGCGCGGCTCCTGAAGGCAACGTCGGACTTCGGCGCAGAATTCGACTCGATGGCTGATCTCGTTGCTTTCGGTGTTGCGCCGGCAGTGCTTGTATTTAATGCGGGCTTGCAAATCGGCGGCGTGCAGCTCGATACGGGACAGTTCTGGGTGCTGCTCGTGGCATCAGGCGTTTTTGTCCTCGCCGGCGCCATGCGTCTGGCTCGATTCAATATTGCTACCTCGAAACCGCGCGGTGGCTGGTTTACCGGCATACCCATAACCGCAGCAGGCGGTGGCCTCGTGGCGTCCATGATCATCGTGCTGGTCCGCTATGAAGACATTTCAAGTGTGCTGCCACTACATCTTTACCTGCCTATCCTGATGTTCGTGCTCGGCATTCTGATGGTCTCGAGAATTCGTTTCCCGAAAGCAGTCATGCGTAAGAACCATTTCATCAATGCGTTTCAAGTCATCACCATTGCGTTGGTATTTTATTGCGGAATATTTCGGGTCTATCCGGAATACCTGTTTGGAATTGGTGTTTTTCTCCTCATTGCAGGAATCATTGCAGGCCGAATTACACGCGACAACGCCTAGTAAACATTTGACGGGGGAACTCATGCACAATCGTCCCGGTCACTGCGCCACCGGGTTCGCCGATCGGCGCGTCAACGGAGTAGCCGTATGACACCTATCATCGCTGTCGCGATCGTCTATCTTGGCCTGCTGGCCGCTTTCGCAATCTGGAGTCGCCGCGAGACGCACACTCTGGCGGGCTACTACCTGGCGGGGAAGAAGTTGCCGTTCTGGGTGGTCGCATTCAGCACCAACGCTACCGGGGAAAGCGGCTGGTTGCTGCTCGGATTGACAGGCATGGGTTACGCCGTTGGTGCACAGGCGTATTGGGTCGTTGTCGGCGAGGTTATCGGCATCGCTCTGTCCTGGACCCTGGTGTCGCGGCGTCTGAAACGTCTGTGCGACGACACCGATTCGATCACAGTCCCGGACGTGTTAGCCGCCCGCTTTAACGACCGCTGGCATCTTATTCGTGGCATCGCTGTGGTCATCATTTTGACGATGGTGATCGCGTATGTTGCGGCACAGATGATTGCGACGGGTAAGGCGGTCAGCAGTTTCACCGACATGAACTTCGAAACCGGCGTATACGTCGGTGGCGCGATCATAATTGCTTACACATTCGTTGGCGGCTACAAGGCTGTCTCGTACACGGATGTGCTGCAAGGCGTTCTCATGTTGCTCGGACTTATTTTGGTTCCCGCGGCTGCAATTTACGCGGCGGGCGGCTGGAAATCTGTGGTAAGCAGTTTGACTGCAGCTGATCCGGAGTTTTTGAACATGTTTTCCTTTGCCGATGCCGGCATGATTGGCTGGATCGGCATTATCAGTTTTGTGGCAATCGGACTGCCATTTCTCGGCGTGCCGCAATTACTCGTCCGCTTCATGTCGGCACGCGACGACGTTGAGCTCAAAAAAGCTCGCGTCGTGTCAGTAGCAGTGTTGCTCCTATTCACTCTTGGCGCAGTTACCGCTGGAATTGCGGGCAGGGCGCTGTACCCGGGGCTTGAGGACCCGGAAACCATTTTCCCGGTAATATCCATGCAGCTGTTTCCGCCGCTGATTACGGGCGTACTGCTGGTTATCGTTTTATCGGCGATAATGTCGACCGTCGATTCCTTACTGTTGCTCGCTTCATCGGCCGTCGTTCGTGACACGATGCAGCAAATTCTCGGCAGCAAATTGAGCGACCATCGCCTTGCCGTCTATGGCAAAGTTACCACTGTATTAATAGGTATCCTCGGGATCGCGCTCGCATTCAACGTCGAGCAGCTCATATTCTGGTTCGTGCTATTCGCGTGGTCGGGCCTTGGCGCGGCATTTGGGCCCGTGATTATCTGCCTGTTGTACTACAAGAAAACGACGGGTTCTGGCATCGCTGCCGGCATGCTCGCCGGGTTCCTGACGAGCGTTATCTGGGTACTTGCATCCAAGGAACTCACGTATGGCCTGTATGAGGCAGTACCCGGATTCATTGTCGGCTTTGCCGTTACGCTGCTGGTAAGCAAGTTTACGAGGGATGTAGCCGCAGAGATGTAACCAATTCGCACAATACCCGCTATAAACAGGTATCACGGTCTCAACTGAGGATGAACCCATGCGTACGATGCGACTTATCCTGATTTTTCTGCTTGCTGGCATACCGTCAACGCTGTGGGCAGATGTCAGCCCGGGCGATCTATCGTCAACGACGAAGTGGTATTTCCACGCGAACTTCGAGGAGATGCGCGAAACGGAGGGCGGTCAGTACCTGTATTCATGGCTACAGGACGAAGCCTTTGAAGATATACGCGAGGACGTTGGAGTCGATTTCGACAAAGAAGTGGACCAGATCACCGGCTACGCGGCGACAGATGATGGACTCGTCATCGTCGTTGAAGGCGATATCAGTCAGGAAACCAAAGACAAGGTGCTCGCTATGGGCGCTGCAACCGGTAGCCTCGATAAACTGGAGTCAGACGGCGACACGTATTTTTTCGTCAAGGGTGATGAAGATGCTCACTTCGACGGTGTCCACGTCGATATCGATTCGCTCGACCACGGCGCGTACTTCAGTTTTGCGCTGACTGACAAGATCATCGTGACGACAACCGAGACGATGATGAAGTCGATGCTCGCGAGCAAAGGCAAGATCGCTGGCGGCAAAAAACAAAGTGGAGCACTTGTCGTCCTGAGTGCGGATCGAAACCTGATTCAGGCAGGCATGAGTACCGATGATTTTCAGGATCGCTTCGGGTGGAATTCCAACATTATCAGGAATACTGATCAAGTTGCCCTGTTGATTGCTGATGAGGGCGGCAAGATCGTAATCGAGGCGCAACTTGTTGCGGCCGAGAAGGACATAGTTGATTCGCTCGCGAGCATCGTCCGTGGCCTGATTAGCCTGCAGGTCTTTAATGACGAACTCGATCCCGAGATCGCGGAGTTTCTGCAAAATACATCAGTCAACGTCGACGGGAATACGCTGACGGTCAAAGTTTTGCTTGATCCGAAAACTTTAATCGCCGCGTTGGACTGACCGGGGAGGTAAGTGCGTAGTGCGAGTAAGTCGTGAGTAGCGAAGCCGCGTTGATAGACGCCGCGAAACGAGGGTCGATGACAGCCTTCACCGACCTCGTGCGCGTATACCGCGACGGACTTTTGCGTTTCCTTATAACGCGCACACTGAGTTATGCCGATGCGGAGGATGCATTGCAGGACACGCTGATCAATGCTTACCGTTACTTACATAGCTATGACAGCCGGTGGCGATTTAGTACCTGGCTGTATCGAATTGCCATTAACAATGCGACGAAGCTGCGCCAAGCCACAACTGTCGAGTTAAGTGATCTCAGCGACGAGGAAAGCGATCCGCTTGAACAGTGCATCGCGGCATCGGAGCGGGAAAATCTCTGGGTCACTGCGCGACGCTTGCTGAATGATGATGTGTACACGGCCATGTGGTTGCGTTACGTCGAGGACATGTCGGTTAACGATATCTCGGCCGTGCTCGAGCGATCTGTGTCATGGACCAAGGTCAACTTGCTCCGGGCACGTCGCATACTTAACACAGAACTGAACCGTGAAACGGATACAAACCAGAGTAAAGCCTATGGATAAGTTGGCCGAAAGACTACGACATGATGCCGGGCAAATCGATGTCACGATCTCAGCCGAACTTGATGACCGGATCCGCGCGTCTTTGCACGGTGTAAAACCGGAGTCGCAGACGCCGATACGCAGCGTGTCCCGACCATCGTCATTTTGGTGGGCGAGCGGCTTGACAGGCATTGCTGTCGCGTTTGCCCTGGTCGTTATCCTTAATCTTCAATCGCCCGAGCCGGCGCCGGTGGCTAGTAACGCGGTGATCGTACCGCTCGTATTACCAACCGTGAAGTGGAACGTACGGACGGCCGTATTGACGAACTCGCTCGAGCAGGAATTCGAAGATCTAGCTTCAGACCTGAAAAGGGCCGAGCAGGCGCTTAAGGAAGACATAGACGCCGTTTTCTAGCTTGGCGCTCTGTGCTGATCGGTTCTGCTAAAGTAGACACATGGGCAGGGCAACGATTCTGGTTCTGGACTCCTTCGGTATTGGCGCGACAGCCGACGCCGATCGGTTCGGTGACGTGGGTTCGAATACGTTTGGGCATATCGCCAGCGTCCGCGCGGAGTCAGACGCAGGTCCACTGCAGTTGCCGAATCTCGCAAGCCTTGGTCTTTTTCATGCCAGCCGAGACAGCACGGGCGAATTTCCTGCGGGTGCGGACCCCGATGTCAAGATTGTCGGAGCATACGGTTTTGCCGAAGAGCTATCAAGTGGCAAAGATACGCCCAGTGGACATTGGGAAATTGCGGGCCTTCCCGTGCTTTTTGAATGGGGCTACTTCACGAAGCCTATAGATACATTTCCACCGGAGCTGCTTGAGAAATTAGTCGAGCGAGCAAACCTCCCCGGCGTTCTTGGCAATTGTCATGCATCAGGTACGACTATCATTGCTGAACTCGGCGATGAACACGTGCACACGGGCAAGCCCATCTTTTATACGTCTGCCGACAGTGTTTTTCAGATCGCGTGTCACGAGGAATCATTTGGATTGCAGGCGCTCTACGATCTATGCGACATCGCGCGAGAACTCGTAGATGAATACGACATCGGCCGGGTGATCGCACGTCCGTTTATTGGTGACAGCGCTGAAACCTACGTTCGCACTGGTAATCGACGCGACCTGACGACGCCGCCGCATGGCGATACTGTTCTCGATAAGCTCGTCGCCGACGGCGGTGAAGTCATCAGCGTCGGCAAGATTGCGGATATCTATGCGCACCGGGGCATCACGAAAAAAATCAAAGCGACAGGCAACGCCGCACTGTTTGATGCGACGCTTGCGGAAATGACTGTTGCGCCCGATCACTCCATCGTCTTTACGAACTTTGTCGATTTCGACATGTTGTTCGGGCATCGCCGTGATGTTGAGGGTTACGCGGCTGCGCTTGAGTACTTCGACAATCGCCTGCCCGAAATTCTGGATTTGATACGTGACGATGATGTTCTTGTCATTACTGCGGATCATGGTTGTGACCCGACCTGGGAAGGATCCGATCACACTCGCGAGCACATACCAGTACTGGTTTATGGCAGCGGTGTCAGATCCGGCGCGCTGGGTAAACGCGAAACATTCGCCGATATTGGTCAGAGCCTGGCGACGTTCTTCAGCCTCTCGCCGATGGACTACGGCAAAAGTTTCTTGTGAGCGTCCGCTCTTACAGCATGGGAGAACGGCTGTAGGAGCCCGCTCCCGTCAAGCGGGATCGAGACATGCGGGCGATACTTTCCTAAAATTATCCGCGAAGTTTTGTGGCCAGCAACATGGCCAGCCAGGCGCTGGCGACGATTCCAACCAGGGTTACGAGCGACAGCCACAATGGATGCGGTATCAAAATGAAATTTGCGGTCGACGCCGCAAGCACTATGCCGCCAACTACAACTGCGAACGCAGCTGGTTTGACTGTGCCGATGGCGCAGGCGACCAATATGCCGAAGAAGCCCCCGGCAACTGAGGACGCCATGATGAACAGGAACGAACCGAGTGGCAAACTCGCGAGATACGGACGAATCGCCTCAGCATCGCTGAAGTCCAGGCCCAAAGGTGGCGGATAGAACACGTGACCGAGCATGTCTACCAACATGATGGTCAAGAAGGCAGCGACGATCCCTGCTATTACCGCGGCGGTATTACGAATCATCAGCGGTTCCTCTCGTCTAACGCGATTTGAATCTCAGCTGCAAGTGCGCGAGCCTCGGTGGCGACGCGCTCCGTATCGATGGTCAGAAGCTGACCATCGCGCATCAGGATCTTGCCGTCAACAATCACCGAGTCTACATCTTGCTCGTCGGTGACGTAGACGAGATGAGACACAACGTCATAAGTCGGAACATGATGTACATCATCGAATCCGACCTGGATAATATCGGCGCGCTTGCCAACCTCGAGTGAACCGATGCTATCGCCGAGACCGATTGCCGTTGCGCCGCCGATTGTCGCCATGCGCAGGACTGTGTTCGCGGACAGGACCTCGGGATTCATCTGCTCGACTTTCTGCAGGAAAGCTGCGAGGCGCATCTCCTCCCACATATCGAGATCGTTGTTGCTGGCTGCCCCGTCTGTGCCGAGTCCTACACGAACACCCGCGGCCAGCATGTCGGTAACAGGGGAGATGCCCGAGGCGATCTTCATGTTCGATGTAGGGTTGTGGATGACGCCTACCTGGCGTTCGGCAAGAATCTTGATTTCGGCTTCGGTCGGCCACACGACATGGGCTGCAATCGTCGGTCCGTCAAAGAAGCCGATCGACTCGAACATAATTATGCTGGTCATGCCGAAAGTGTCTTTCGAGTACTGCAGCTCGAAGAGTGACTCCGACATGTGAATGCTGATCGGTACTCCGAGTTCTATCGCCGCTTGTCGCGTAGCCTGCAATTGCTCCGCATTCAATGTGTAATTCGCATGCGGTCCGAAGATCGGAGTGATGCGACTGTTCCTGCCTTTCCAGCGCCTGATGTAGTCGCCGCCCTTGCGCAACGCATCGGCGGCGTTTTCAGCATCGGGGCTGCGTTGATCGATGACCGTCGAAGAGATCATCGCGCGCATGCCGCATTTGTCCACGACGTCGGCGATCGTATCCGGGTAGTAGTACATGTCGACAAAGGTTGTCGTGCCACCACGAATCATTTCCCAGCAAGCGAGTTCTGTGCCGACGCGGACGAACTCCGCATCCACGAACTGCACCTCGGCCGGGAAGATGTAATTGATGAGCCAATCCATGAGCGCGAGGTCGTCGGCGACGCCACGAAGAAGGGTCATTGCAGCATGCGAGTGACCGTTGACCAGGCCGGGCAACACAACTCGATTGTTGCCATCGAGAGTTTGTGCGGCAGAATACTGAGCGTGGATTTCCTCGCCCGGTCCAATCGCGACGATTACACCATCGTCAATCGCGATCGCACCGTTCTCAATGATATTGTCGCTCGCATCCATCGTTACGACGAACTGGCCGTCGACGATCAGATCGACAACATCTTCGGCTGTGGCGGCAAGCGATTCAGAGTCGGGCGGCGTACTCTGTGAACAGCCCAGAACTGTGAAAAATGCAGCGAGTAGCGCTGCTATGAGTATGTTTTTCTTATTGATATATCTCATGAGCATATTCTGACACAAAAAAAGGGGCAGCATGGCCGCCCCTTTTTGTCACTTGTCCAGGCTTCGCTTAGAAGCGAAATTTTACGCCGAACTGGACCCGGTAGACTGAGGGCAGCCGTGCAATCGCTGGCTTCGGCGCCATTGTTTCGGGACTGACCTGCGCGCCTGAAATCGGAGCATAGATATACTGCGAGCCATCACCGGAAATTGTGACGTTGGCGAGCGCGACGTTGGACGGCGCCGAGTAGGCGTCCACCCGACCCCAGTCGCTGTTAATCAGGTTGCCAAAATTCTCGATATCCAGAATCAGCTGAAGAGTCTTGTCATCAAAGAGACTGATTTCCTGGACCAGCCTCAGGCTGACAATATTGGTGAACCCGGTGCGGCAAGCATTGCGGACCATGATCTGGCCACGTTTTCCCTTGAGGCAGCTATTGCTGTCGATGAAGGCGTTGAGGTTGGCCAGAAAGGTGGCGTCGCCAGTAACGATCGGGTCGCTGGTGCCCGTTGGCACATAAAACAGGTGCGAACCGGGGTTGTCACCCTCGCTGCCGTAGTCAGCCAGGAACGTACCGCCAAATGTCTCGTCTATGCTGCCAAACGTATAAGAGTAATTTCGCCCCGAGCGCCCAATGTAGAGCAGGCTCGCGCGAGATGTATTGTCACCAAACAGCGTGTGTGACCAGTCGAATGTGGCGGTCATCCGGTCCGGAACTTCGAACTTCGATGCCGACAGTGGCATGTTGTTGAAATCCGTAGTCGCGTCGAAAGCATAGGACTCGAAGGTCACGAACCGGTTGTAGGAACGGATCTCTTCCGCATCGGTACTGGTGTATCCCAGAGTGACGTCAATCAGGCCGACATTAGTGTCCCAGGTTTTGGCGAGGTTGATTGAGAAGACCGTGCTTTCGCCCTGGCTCGTGTTCTCCAGGATATAGTCGCCACCCTGGAATGGGGGGTTGCTGTAAATGTTGCGATCGTCCGGTGCCGTGCCGATCACTGTGCGCCGACCTTCCGTGACGTTAAAGCCGTCTTTGACGTTGGACAAAATGATGTCGGCAGTCACGCTCCAGTCGTCACCCAGACCGATCCTCGAAAAATCCGCGTCGTAGTCTACGCCGACGCTGTACTTCCAGGTGCTCAGAGTTTCGAAATTCGGCGAGATCCCTTCGACATCCGAATCCGGATTAACACCATTGAACTGCTGCAGGAGTTCAAATGCGATATCGGGATCTGGCAATGCCGCAGCCAGCTGATCGATGACCCCGAACGCGGCCCCGATACAGGCGCCGCAGACAACGTTGCGAGTGATCCCGTTGCCCGAATAGCTGTTCGACAACATGATCAAGGGTTCGCCACCGCCAAACAACCCGGCGCCGCCCCTGACCGTCAGGCGATCGGTCGGAGTCCAGTCAAAGCCGAAACGCGGCATTACCAAACTGTTGCCGTCAAGATTAAACGTATTATCGAATGAATTTCGCGCCGCGAAACTGGCGTTCAGTACAACATCGTCATCGTTGCTGTGTTTGTCGAAGCGCAGGCCGAATTTCAATATCAGTTCATCGGTGGCGATCCACTCGTCTTGAATGAAGAAGCTACTGGTCACCAACTCAAACTGGCCAATCGCATCCGCTACCACTCCGGTCGTGGAGCCGCCAAACAACACCAGACCGATATTGCGCTGCTCCAGGCTATCGATGCCCGTGCGATCGTCAGCGTTACCAGGAATGCCATCAGGACCGTCATCAGGGAAGAACAAATACTGACCGCGGGTAAACGGGACGAACGTATTGACGGTCTTCTTCGCCTCGCGCTCATAACCGGCGGTAATAACATGATCGCCGATCATATAGTCGGCCTTGAAACGGAGCTGGCCGGATTCGTTGTCGAGCTTATTGTTGTGCCGGAACCGGTCGCCGCCCGCCGTAATGGTGCCGAAACCGCCGGTCAATACGAAAAAATCCGGTGTCGATGAATCGATGCTGACCTGGCGGTTTTTTACCTTTTTGGTACCGTATTTGAACTCCGTCGACAGGTTGTCCGTCCAGTTGGAGAACAACTGCAATGAAAAGGCATCCAGTTTCTCGTTGATGTTGTAGCGGTTGGTCTGCAACACGGCCAGGTCCGGAAAATCATCGAACAGCACATCGCCTTCGGCACGCTGGAAGCTGGCGACCGCACGGTGTTCGTCGTTGATGTCCCAATCCAGCTTGATCAGGAATTTTTCATCCTCGTCGACATCGGATGCGGCGAATATGCCCGGGTCGAACCCATACACGGTTTGGAAAATATCGATGACTCTGTCGACGTCTGCCTGCGTGACACCGACAATGTTGTCGATGGTTTGCGAGTTGGACGGCCGCGTGGTCTCAAATTTCTCGTAATTTACGAAGAAAAACAGCTTGTCCTTAACGATTGGCCCGCCCAGAGTGAAGCCGAAGGTTTCCTCGTCAAAATCACCAATGCCGAGGTTCTCACCCTCAGACTCGTTGCCGGTAAAACTGTCAGTGGTTTTAAATGCGAATACGCTGCCTTCAAGTTCATTGGTACCCGATTTGGTGACAATGTTGATATTGCCACCAATAAAGCTGCCGAAAGTCACGTCGTACGGCGCCACGTTGACCGTCAGGGCCTCAATCGCGTCGATTGAGATCGGTGAGCGCTGGGTAGCGGAAGCATTCTTGGACAATCCGAAGTTGTCGTTCTGCGCCACTCCGTCAATCGTCAGGTTGTTAAAACGGAAATTGGCCCCTGCGATCGATACGGCGGGACCGCGGGCAACACTATTGTCCACGAGGATCTTTGGATCAGTTGCCAAGACGCTGACAAAATCTCGTGACATCGATGGCGTGGCATCGATCCTGGCGCGATCGAAAGACCGACCGACGCCAACAGCGATCTGCGCAGTCGGCGCTTGCGCGGTTACAACGATTTCCTCGATAACGGGACGTGCGACGATCTTGACGACTTCGCCCTGGTCGAGTTTGACAAATATGTCCTGCTGGACGTCGGCCGCATAGTCGCCACTGCCAACAATCGACACCTCGTACGGACCGCCGATCGCAAGCCCGCGAGTGGTAGCTACGCCATTACTATTGGTGTTGGCAGTTCTGGTTCGGCCCGTCGGTACATGCGTGACTCTGACGGATACGCCGCTGACCGCCGCACCGCCTTCGTCGGTGACAACGACGCGGATTGATGATGATGTGTTTTGCGCGACCGCGGATCCTGCGGCAAAAATTGCCACAAGCGCGACGGAAATACCCCATGCGCGTAAGTATTTGAATTGTTGAGAATTATTCACAACGCTCCCCTCAATAATTGCTTGTTAGTATGACCTAAGTATAGCGGAGCTTTTGCTCCGCAACAGAGATTAAATGGTATTAAACTCTCGCAATGAAGAGCCTTCCCAAATACTCTGCGCCGGCGGACGGGCAGCTTAGCCTGGCAATGCTGGCCGACTATCATGAAGCCGGCGTGCTGATACTCGAAGACTTCGTGTCGGCTGATGCGTGTCAACAATTGCAGGAGCGGGCACTTGAGCTCGTCAATGCGTTTGATCCGGCAGAAGTCAGGAGTGTGTTCTCTGCGATAAATCAAACGCAGCTCGACGACAGCTACTTTGAGGAGTCTGGCGACAAGATCCGCTTCTTTTTTGAACACGACGCGTTTGACGAGTCAGGCAATCTTGTGCAGGAGAAAGAGCACAGCCTCAATAAGATGGGACACGCGATGCACGATCTCGATCCGGTTTTCGACGCCTTCTCGCGGTCCCCGGAGTTGGCCGCAGCGGTCAAAAGTATCGGTTTTGATGATCCTGTGATTATCCAGTCGATGTATATATTCAAGCCACCGCGAATCGGTGGTGAAGTCTATTGCCACCAGGACTCGACATTCATTTATACCGAGCCCGAGTCCTGTGTCGGTTTCTGGTTCGCGCTCGAAGATGCGACGGTGGATAACGGTTGCATGCACTTTATCCCGGGTGGGCACAAAATGGGACTCAAGCAACGCCATTTTCGCGGTGCCGATGGTCATTTGACCTTCGAGACGCTCGATGCAACGCCGTGGCCCGAAGGCATGGAAGTCGCCGCGGAAGCAGCAACCGGTACGCTAGTCATCTTCAATGGGCGAGCGCCGCATCTGAGTAGTGCCAACGTGTCGGAAAAATCCCGTCATGCCTACACGCTGCACGTCATTGATAAGACTGCCCACTATCCAGCCGAGAATTGGTTGCAGCGAAGCCCGGATCTGCCGCTACGCGGGTTTGCCGGCTAGTGTTATTTACCAACGTTATCCGCTCCAAGCGTGACGGCGGTGCGCTGTCCGACGACGAAATCCAGTTTTTCGTGGACGGTCTTGCTGACGAGAGTATTCCGGCAGAGCAGGTGTCGGCGCTGGCGATGGCGATCGTTTTTAATTCGATGACCTTCGATGAGGCGTCCAAGCTGACACTGGCGATGGCATCGTCGGGAACCGTACTCGAGTGGCAGGATCTGAAACTTGATGGCCCCGTCGTCGACAAGCACTCGACCGGCGGCGTGGGCGACAAGGTCAGTTTCATGCTGGCGCCGATTGCGGCCGCCTGCGGTTGTTATGTGCCGATGATTTCGGGCCGCGGACTCGGTCACACGGGTGGCACCACCGACAAGGCCGAGGCCATACCGGGCTACAACACAGCTCCCGACTTCGCCACTTTCAGGAAGGTCGTGAAAGATGTCGGCTGCGCAATCATCGGCCAGACAGCCGACCTCGCGCCGGCCGACCGCCGTTTTTACGCTATTCGTGACATTACGGCCACAGTCGAGTCCGTGCCCCTGATCACGGCGTCGATCTTGTCGAAGAAGATCGCGGCGGGCCTCGATTCGCTGGTGATGGACGTCAAAATCGGATCAGGCGCTTTCATGAAAACGCCGGAACGTGCCCGCAAACTGGCAGAAAGCATTATTGCGACAGCCGCCGTCGCGAACCTGAAGACTCATGTGCTCGTGACCGACATGAACGAACCTCTCGGTCGAACGGCAGGCAATGCATTGGAGATTGCCGAGGTAATTCGCTATTTACGAGACGAACAGCGGGAGTCCCGTCTCGATGCCGCCGTACTCGGCCTGTCTGCGGAGATGCTCATTGTCACCGGCATGGAGTCCGATCGCGACGTGGCGACACAACGTTGTGACGATGCGATCACGAGTGGTCGTGCGCTGGAGATATTCGGCAAGATGATCGCGGCGCTGGGCGGTCCGTCCGACTTCATCGAGAACAGTTCAAAATACCTGGTGGCTGCGCCGGTCGTTCGGCCTGTTCACGCAACAGGCTATTTGACCACTGTCAATGTTCGCGGTACCGGCCACGCGATTATCGAACTCGGCGGCGGCCGCCACCGTGTCGGCGAGGTGCTCGATCTGTCGGTGGGGCTCACCGACATCGCGTCAATTGGCACGCTACTCGATAAGCACACACCGTTGGCTGTTGTGCACGCGGCGTCTGACGCAGATGCAGCACAGGCCGAGGCCTTGCTCCTGGCGGCGTGCACGACAGGTACCGATGCGCCAACGATTGTGCCCGTAATCAGCGAGATTCTCACAGGCAAGTCTTGAACAATACGGTATCCTTAAGGTTCGCAGGAACAATAAGAACAACGCAGGTGGGGGACCAGCATGGGTAATTACATCGGGATTATCGGCATCGCTGTATTGCTGGGAATCGCGTATGCGTTCTCGAGTAATCGTAAAGCGATAAACCTGCGAGTGGTCGGCGCAGCATTAGCACTGCAAGCGGCGATTGCGGCGTTCGTTATTTATTCTGATGCGGGTCGCGCCGTAATACGTGGCATAAGTACTGCCGTGCTTGCCATCATTGGTTTCTCTCAGGCCGGCATCGATATGGTGTTCGGTCCATTGGCCGATACCGAGGTCATCGGTTTCAGTTTCGCCATTAACGTGCTGCCGATTATCATCTTCTTTGCGGCCCTTATGTCCGTGTTGTATCACCTTCGAATCATGGAGTGGCTCGTCAAGCTTGTCGGCGGTGCGTTACATAAAATTATTGGTACCGGCGCAATCGAATCAATGAATGCGGCGGCCAACATCTTCGTTGGCCAAACCGAGGCGCCCCTGGTCGTCAAGCCCTATCTCAGGAATTTAACGGAACCCCAGTTCTTCGCCATTATGGTCTCAGGCCTGGCCTCCATAGCGGGCACCGTTCTCGCGGGCTATGTTCTCATGGGCGCCGAACTTAAATACTTGCTTGCGGCAGCCTTCATGGCGGCACCCGGTGGACTGCTGATGGCGAAGATGTTGATGCCGGATGATGAGGTTGTTCGGTCCGGTGAGTCTGAGAAACTCGTAATGGAACGCAGCCAACACGGCAATATAATCCTTGCGGCTGCGTCCGGTACGTCCGATGGCCTGCGTCTTGCCGTCAACATTGGCGCCATGCTCGTAGCATTCGTTGCTTTGATCGCATTGTTCAACGGCCTTGTTGGCTGGATATTCAGCCTGGTTGGCATCGACGGTGTAACGATGCAGTCGATACTCGGCAAGCTATTTCAGCCACTGATGTATCTGCTAAGCGTGCCGTGGGCTGAGGCCGAGGCGGCCGGCGCCTTGTTCGGTGAAAAGATCATACTCAATGAGTTCGTCGCGTTCTCTCACTTGAACGATTATCTCGCTGGCATGAGTCCGAGAACGATCGCGATCACTACGTTCTCTCTTTGCGGGTTTGCAAATCTTTCATCCATCGCGATTTTGCTCGGTGGTCTCGGCGTGTTAGTGCCTGAGAAAAAGGAGTTGATCGGGCGATTCGGTATGAAGTGCGTGCTGGCCGCCTCGCTGTCCAACCTCATGAGTGCTGCGCTCGCGGGACTGATGATGACGTTTTAGTACTTCAACTATACGACGTTGACGGAGTACAAGGTGATGGCCCGCAAGATCATCATCGATTGCGATCCAGGGCAGGACGATGCTGTTGCGCTGTTTCTGGCATTCGCCTCGCCCGATGAGCTCGATCTTCTGGCAATTACGACCGTCGCTGGCAACGTTCGGCTTGATCTAACGCAGCGCAATGCGCGACTCATGTGTGACATCGCCGGCAAGCACGATGTGCCTGTCTATGCCGGTTGTGCTGAGCCCATGTCGCGAGCGCTGCGAACAGCCGAGATGATTCACGGCGATACGGGAATTAACGGCATTGAAGTCTTCGAACCCGAAACGCCACTGCAGTCCGAACACGCCGTGGATTACATTATTCGTATGCTGTTGGCCGCGGATGAGGCGTCTGTCACGCTGGTACCGGTCGGACCGCTGACCAACATAGCGACGGCGATCGACAGAGAACCGGCGATCCTGCCGCACATTGAGCAAATCGTCCTGATGGGCGGCGCGATGCGCGAAGGTGGCAACCGCACACCGTCGGCGGAATTTAATATCCTCGTCGATCCCGACGCGGCCGATATCGTATTCAAGTGTGGCAGGCCGATTACGCAGATGGGTCTGGACGTAACTCACCAGGTATTGTCGACTGAAGATCGCGTCGCGCGTATCAGGGCGTTGCAAAATCCGGTTGCTACGGCGACCGCTGACATGCTGAGATTCTTCGATCGATTTGATACGAAAAAATACACGTCCAAAGGTGCACCGCTGCATGATCCGTGTACGATCGCCTGGTTACTTAAGCCTGAGCTTTTCGAAGGCAAGGAATGCAATGTCTCTGTTGAAACCCGCTCGGAGCTGACATTGGGTCATACAGCCGTCGACTTCTGGCAGGTCACCGATCGGCCGCTCAATGTCAACTGGATTTACGGCGTCGATGCGGATGGTTTTTACGACCTATTGATCGAACGACTCGATCGCTTCGGGGCTTAAAGGACTATGCCTTTAATTGCAGTCATCGGTTCCGTCAATCTCGATATCGTAGCGAAGGCCGATCGGCTGCCGGTCGCCGGCGAGACGGTGACAAATGCCGAGCTTGGACGATTTCCGGGCGGCAAAGGCGCCAACCAGGCGCTGGCTGCGCGGCGACTAGGGGCTGAGGTCATGCTTATCGCCTGCGTCGGCACCGACAGCGCGGCCGAAGAGGCGCTTGCCTTGCTTCGAGAGGGTGGAGTTGACCTGAGCAACGTCGAGTCGATCGATGGCGTGGCAACCGGTGTTGCTCTGATCATCGTGGCCGCATCCGGCGAAAATCAGATCGTCGTGGCGCCGGGCGCGAATCGTTCCCTTTCGCCGGAGTCACTACAAGTCCCCATTGCCGATGCCCTGATTTGTCAGCTCGAAGTGCCGGGCGATGCTGTTGCGCGAGCGGCGCAGGAGTTTGATGGTTTCTTTGCTGTCAATCTCGCGCCAGCGATGCATGTCGATGTATCGATACTGCAGCACGCCGACCTGATTATCGTCAACGAAACCGAAGCCGCCTGGTATGGCAATAGCCTGAGTGCCTGCACCGGCATGATTGCGACGACCTTCGGAGCCGCAGGAGCAGTGTTGTCGAAAAATGGCGAGGACATTGCGCGAGCGAAACCACCGAAGATCAACGTTGTAGACACGACCGCGGCCGGCGATACGTTCACAGCAGCGCTGACTATCGCGCTCGTCGAAGGGCAGTCGCCCGAGGACGCGTTGATATTCGCCTGCGCCGCCGGAGCGGCCGCCACGACGAAGATGGGCGCGCAACCCTCGTTACCCACCCGTGCCGACGTCATGAAATTATTGTAGGAGCCCGCCATGCGGGCGATTCCACCGCACGGGCACGGCCCCGGGTATTTGCTCGCGCTTAACCTCGCTCGGCGTCCTGCCTCGCTCGCATCGGCCTGCTCTTGCTTGGGCGTCCTGCGTCGCGGCGCTCCGGACGACGCGCGAGCAAACACACCGATACCATGCCCCTACAGGTGAAACGACGCCGGCAACAACTCCTCCGTCGTGAAGGTGTGCCACTCGCCGTCGTCATTCTTGACGATGATTCGAGTGCGGTCGTCCGAGAATTCGCGAATACGTTGCCGACAGCCGCCACACGGCGTACAGGCACGCGTCGTGTCCGAGCCGCCACCTGCGACCGCAATCGTAACGATGTGCTGACCGCCCGCGGCGATCATCGCGGCAATTGCACTTGCCTCGGCGCAATTGCCAAGTGGGTAGGCGGCGTTTTCGACATTACAGCCGACATGAACATTGCCATTCTCGTCGATGATGGCCGCACCGACGCGAAATTCCGAATACGGGCAGTACGCCAGTTTCCTGACTGTGCGGGCAGCGTCGAGTAATTCCTCGTCGGTCATGCCTTCATCCTTCTTTACGCATCGGGTTGTTCGGGTGCGTGGTCCAGTTGGCGCTCTCTGTCACAATAGCCTGTCCTGTCCTTGCGTCTATGCCTTCAGTCACGGCGTGCATCGTGATGCAGCTATCGACCGGGCAGACGCTGACACATAGATTGCAGCCGACACACTCTTCGTCAATGACTTGGAAATGACGCTCACCGTTGACCGTTTGCGTAATTGCCTGGTGCGAGGTGTCTTCGCACACGATGTGACAAATCCTCCTCAAAGCATTTGC
>JADFNV010000045.1 GCA_022563195.1 Pseudomonadota bacterium | reverse complement strand
GGACGCCATGGTTGTCGTTGCCGATGATGGCACCATTGCCCTCGCCAATTCTCAGGCGGAGATACTATTTGCATACCCAGCGAAAGAGATGGTTGGGCAAAGCATTGAAATGCTTATGCCCAGACGTTTCCGCGAGCAGCACAGGCACGATCGCCGTGAATTCGCGTTCAATTCCCAAATTCGACCGATGGGGAAGGGCCTGGCGATCTGTGGACGACGCAAAGATGGGGCCAAGATTCCTTGCGATGTCAGTTTGCGTAATATCCGCACACCACAGGGCAGTTTTTCTGTCGCCACTGTGCGTGCGGCTGCGGATCGCAATGACTTCGAGGAAATAATTCGACAAACCGAAGAGAACCTCCGCCCGCTTGTTGAAATGACCAATGCGATCCCGTGGCGGGCGGATGCAAAAACCTGGCAATTCACCTATGTAGGGCCGCAGACCAAAGAAATCCTTGGTTATGACCAGCGGCAATGGTACGAAAACGACTTCTGGCCGGACCACATCCACCCGGAAGACCGGGATTACGCTATGAAATTTTGCGAGGAAGCCTCACTAACTCGCGACCGGTACGAATTCGAGTACCGGATGATCGCGGCGGACGGACATGTCGTCTGTCTTCTGGACATTGTGAGTGTCTCGAAAACTGATGGCGTACCCGTAACGCTTCAAGGCTTCATGATTGACGTTACAGACCGGCGTGACGGGGAGACAGTGCTTCGTAAAGCAGTCTATGCAGGCCAGCAACAGAAAAAGCAGCTGCAACAGGAAAACGCCTATCTGCGTCAGAATATAAAGATCAGATTCAACCACGATGAGATCATTGGCGACAGTAAAGCACTGGGCGAGACGCTGAAGGGCATTCAGCAGGTTGCGGGAACCAATTCCACCGTATTGATTCAGGGAGAAACGGGAACCGGCAAGGAGCTCATTGCACGCGCAATTCATAACAACAGCCAGCGCCGCGAACGTGCCATGGTTACGATAAATTGTTCCGCGCTCCCGTCAACATTGATTGAGGCAGAGCTGTTCGGTCGCGAGAAGGGCGCGTATACCGGTGCGATGACCAGACAGGCGGGCCGGTTCGAGCTGGCTGATGGCTCTACGATATTCCTGGACGAGATCGGCGACTTGTCCATCGAAGTGCAGACCAAGCTCTTGCGCGTCTTACAGGACGGCGAGTTCCAGCGCCTGGGATGTTCGAAGACGAAAAAGGTCGATGTGCGCGTTATTGCGGCTACAAACCATCAGCTCGATAACCGCGTAAGAGACGGCGAATTTCGCGAAGACCTGTATTACAGACTGAACGTTTTTCCGATCAACGTACCTCCATTGAGAGATCGAATTGACGATATCCCGCAATTGGTGTGGACGTTCATACGCGAGTTCGAAGCACAGATGGGCAAGAAGATCGAGGTTGTCTCGCCGGAAACAATGGAGGCGTTTCAACAGCATGACTGGCCTGGCAATGTGCGCGAGCTCAAGAACAGCATAGAGCGGGCACTAATTGTGAGCGAAGGTCCAATACTGCAGGTTGATATAATGGACCTTCGGCGTGACTCAAAGTACAAAGACAACCTCAGATCGTTGCACGAGGTTGAACACGATCACATAGAATCTGTACTCGATTCCACCCAATGGCGAGTTCGCGGCGTCGGGGGCGCCGCCGCAATCCTGGCACTCAAGCCCACGACGCTCGAGGCTCGCATGAAAAAACTGGGCATTACCCGGCCAGCGTAGAGCCACATATTCTGTCCCGCCCATCCCAGATTTCGGAGCCAGTTCCAAAATAATAGATGTCCGTGGCCTATTGGGCGTATCCGCGCGGACTGTCAACCGCACGCGTCACCGAGTAAATATAAAGACTTACGTGCGATTTGGTACCAAAACTCCAAATCGGCACTAGTCTTGCAGCCCTATGGTCGACATTGTCATTGAGCAGACTACAAGAAGACCGGGTGAGCAGCGTTGGAAAGGGCAAAGTTATGTATTGTTCTGCCGCCCGAACGGCGCGATGAAATTGTGACGATGTTGCGCTCGTTGATCGGGCCGATTAGAGTCTCTACCGGTATTGTCGCATTAACTATACGACGAAATAGGTTGGCAAAGGGAATAAGGCAACGCATCTCCATCAGGCGCACGTCACTTGCCCGTATAGCTCAGATGACTTCTTCAGGAAAACGGCGCCGGTGATACAGTGGCTTTCTGGATTTCATCCCTTAAGTGTTGCTGATCCCTGCCTAATGTGACAATACCAGCAGAGATTCTGGGGCTGAAGCCTACGACACTCGAAGCGCGTATGAAGGAACTGGGGCTTGAACGTACCGGTACGGGGTGAAGTTTTACAAAGTCGGATAGTAATCCGGGGTGGACCTGTTCCTTTCACCTCTCGCCATGCGGCTACTGAATCTTCCAAAATGCCGGTGTGGCTACCACATAATGGAGTTCGACCCTACCTCAGCTTGCCTTTTTGCAGTTCCATTGCTCGTATTCTCAAGCTCAATAAGCGGGTAGCCACTTTGGCATGACTCGTGCTGCATAGTTGACTGTATCAAGTGAACTTTGCAGTAACAGCTACTCCATCACTCAGTATCAGCAAGGCACCGTGGACTACACCAGGGTCCTGAACACACAGAGCGCATTCCTCGAGCAGCAAGATGCCCTCGCTTCTTCACGAGGACGGATCGTCATGAGCTTGATAGCAGTCTATAAGGCTCTCGGCGGAGGCTGGCAAGTCCGCCAAGGCAAGAATTATGGAAATGCGGAAATAAAAAGGGGAATGGGCGAGCGCACTCACTGGACTGAGGTGATGAACACACCGGCACCAACCTTACCCGCCGGGAGCAGACCCCGAAGCAGGCGACCGCCCCCAAAATTTCGTGATCGCTCCAACATTCTGGACGCACGGCCCGGGATTTGACTAGCCGGTGGGCCTGGATCATTGCAGAACGGGATGCTCAGACCATTGCCGGCTTGGCACGTAAGTTGCAGCTTATTGTCTGGATATTGTTGAACCGCACCCGGGAGATGTGCGTTGATAACCGCAACTCTACGAATCAGGGTTTCCAAAGGCAAAAGGGGAGAAGTCTCTCGCTTGCTGCGCTCCCTGATCGGTCCGACCCGTGTCGAGACGGGGTGCCTGAGCTGCCACCTCTACCAAGACGTGAATGACCCGTATGCCATCACATGGATGGAGCGATGGAGGTCGCAGGATGATCTCAACTGCCACCTCAGAACGCCGCAGTACAAGACGATCCTGGCGGCACTCGACCTGTCCGATGTGCAACCGGAGGTCCGTTTCGACACGGTGGTCGAGACCAAGGGCATGCAGCTCATCGAAGAGGCCCGAGGCGTGAACACGCCGCATTGACTTCGTGAGCAAAGATTTCAATAGAAGTAGTGATGAACATTACAAATATCTGGAGATTAAGAATGTTGAATATTCGTTTTAGTATCGTGGCGGCGTTGTGCGGACTCTGCCTGGCCGCGACCAGTATGGCCGATGAACTGATGATATTCCCGAATGCCGATCAGGCGCCCGAGCAACAGGAACAGGACAAATTCGCCTGTTACTCCTGGGCCAAGGACCAATCGGATTTCGATCCAATGGCGCCACCAACGGCTACCGAAGCGCCGCCTCAGGAAGGCGCAAAAAAAGGCGGTGTCGGAAGGGGACTGGTCCGCGGCGCGGCGATTGGCCAAATTGTGGGAGGTGATTCTGACAGCACCAAAAGAGGTGCTGCGGCAGGTGCGGCGATCGGCGGCATGCGGCGTCAGGATCAAAAGCGCAAAGAACAGCAACAACGCCAGCAGTGGGAACAGGAACAGCAGCGCATCTATGCGGAGAATCGCAATCGTTACAATCGTGCATATGCTGCCTGTCTGGAAGGTAAGAATTACACCGTTCGCTAATGGCACAGGAGATTAGCAACATGAAAATTTTTGGAAAACAGGCTTTTGTTCTTGTGGCGAGCGTTTTCGGTGTGACGGCACTTGCAGCAGACTTCGACGGCTCAAAGCCGCTGATTTGTTCACTTGGGCAAATTGTCGAATGCGACGCTGGTTCGAAGTGTCGCGTTGTCAGCCACGACAGCGTGGATGCACCCGACTTCGTGAAGCTGGATTTCAGAAGGAAGCAACTGGTTGCGAGCACGGCCGGTGTTGACAGCCCTCCCGACAAAATCGACAACGTAACAAACCTTGATAATAACGTCGTCGTACAGGGAATTCAGGGTGGTACCGAAGGTGTCCGGGATACGCTCGGCTGGTCCATGTCGATCAGCCACGAAACGGGCCAAATGGTTTTGACGGGAGCGGGCGAAAATGCCGGATTTGTAATTTTCGGCGCATGTACGCCTATTTAAGAAAGCCTGACAGCAGGCTATACGCCGGAGACCTATCGGTAAAAATCGAAGATGTGGCTGAGGTAGCTTCTCCGGTCTACCTTCTGATAATTGGAGTGAGAAAATGAAATTCAGGAAGTTTATAACATGCGTGATCGTAGCTGGTCTTGCTGCGTTGTTCTCAACGACGCAGGCGCAGGAAATGATTTATTCGGGGTTCATGACGGATTATACGCAGCTCGAAAAAATTACAGACGGTTCTATGGACTATCGTTACGTTGCGCCGGGTGCTATGGACAAGTTAGCTCAGTATAATGCTGTCATGATCGATCAGCCAGAGATTTTCATTGCGAACGATTCTCCGTATCGGGGCGTAAAGCCAAAACAACTTAATGCGCTGGCTGACGGACTTCGCGCCGCAATCGCAGGAGCGCTGAGCGAAGACTTTTATGTTGTCGATACACCCGGAAAGAAAGTGCTGTACCTGAGCGTCGCGCTCACCAATCTTAAACTAACCAAGAAGAAAAAAAGCATACTCGGCTATACCCCGGCGGGACTTGTCACAGGCGCGGTAAGAGGAGCGGCAACCTCGAATATCGCAAAAAAGGCAAACCTACAAGGCGTGGTCCTTGAATTGGAGGCGTTTGACAGTATTACGAACGAGCGTCTCGTAGCCATTATCGATTCGCGCGGCAGTGACGCGAAGAATACCTCGTCCTGGGAGGAACTCGAAGAGCTCATGGCGATATACGGCAGCCGGTTGCAGTGCCGCTTCAATAACTCGCGGCTGCCTGCTGAGCAAAGAGTTAATTGCCTGGCTCGGGATTGACTGGCAAAGATCACCAGTGTCGGACGCGCCAGTGTCGGACGCGGCCCGTGTGTTTATATGCATATAGCCGGACGTACTGGACAGCCGCAGTGGTGAAAGAAAGGATGACACGACATCTTCGGATGAACTGGAGGCGATATAGAGCGAGTGCGTTAAACGAATTAGCTGTCGGCTGGACAACGCGGGTATGTGGGAGGCGAGCAGAGTTGACTGCATGAATCGATAGTGATCGACACGATAAGCGCCGGGATGCCCCCGTAGCGATCGCCGCGTGGCGGGACTCGTCTATGTCTCCGTATTTCCGCTCATTCTGCGCTAACGAGAAAAAACCGTCAGATTACGTAATTGAGCCGAGGGTCACGAATGATTAAGCGCGTTCTTGTCGCGAGCAGGCTGCGCACGGTTTCGACCCTGCTGGCTATCCAGTTCCTCTGCGCAGGCGGCTGCAGCAGCAATCCGCATCTGCAGGGCGTGCCGCCTGAGGAGGCGCAGGCGAACCTCGAGGCTGCGCCGGATTCACTGAGGCGATTCGATGAACCGGTACAGCTCACCGCCGCGTACTGGGACGGACAATCACTATCGATCCGCTATGACGCTGAAGGGCAGTCTTACCACGGCCATTCTGACCATACCGCCAAAGAAAACCTGTCGATCCAAACTGATTGGCTGCCCGTTTACTACATTCATGCGATCGATGCCGAAACGTTCGCGGCAAAATCTGCCTCGGCTGCTGCGTTGCCAATACTGGGCGCTGATCACTGGCAGCGATTGAGGGTTCACATAGCCGAGGCAATAACGCCGGCTGAGCCTTTCAAGGGGACGCTCATCAATGTGCGCGATGAGGCGTATTTCCTGTATCGCGACGAGGCGGGTGTGCTTAGAAATCCGGAGCTGCTTGAGAAGCCGGCTGATGTACCACTGACAGGCAACTACCGTATCGAGGCGATGGGCGATTCGCTGTCCGAATACATCGAGTCGTATCTCAACCAGATCGGTGTTCCAAACCAACATGTCTTGTTTTCAACCGGCGAAAGCGGCCCCTATGCCCGGCCCTTCGCATTTGTGGACCGAAAAACCGGTGCTGTTGCGTTTGGCTCGCTCGAGCCCTTCACCTTCGGCAGCATGCCGAACAACTATGCGGTAAAAGGTGGGAAAGCCGGCTGGCACTTCACTCGCAGCTATTTCTTCGAAGCGCTCAACCGGCCGGTTAGTTTCCTGACGCGTTTGTTCTGGTTGGTGACGGATGTCGTGTGGGATTCTACTCGTGGCATCTACATCCGAAGCTTCAGCTATTCCGGTCTCGATAAGGTGGATATCCCGCCCCTGCACGACGGCGAAGGCATGGATCTCGAAGCATGGGAGGAACATCTCGATCGCATGTACGGCAAGAGCCAGTCCAGCGGTAAGATCGATGTCCTCGTGGACGGCGACGAATTCTTCCCTACTTTACTCGATGCCGTGATAAGCGCACGGGAGTCGGTCAAGATGCGCACCTATATTTTCGATCGTGATGATTATGCGATCGCTATTGCTGATCTCCTCAAGAAACGCTCTGAGGAGATCGACGTTCAGGTGATGCTGGACGGTCTTGGCACCCTCATGGCGCAGAACAAAGCGGCCGGAACCATGCCACCCGACTATGAGGCGCCAATCGGCATCACGACGTACCTGAAGGAAGGATCCCAGGTTCGGGTGCGCAGCCTGACAAATCCCTGGCTAACGGGTGACCACACCAAGACGACAATAGTGGACGGGGAGCGGGCGTTTATCGGCGGCATGAACATCGGGCGCGAATATCGTTGGGAATGGCATGACGTCATGATGGAGGTTCGTGGACCTATCGTCGATGTGATTGAGTGGGAGTTCGACAAAGCCTGGGCGTATAGCGCAGTCGGTGGCGACTTCGTACTGACGGGCTACCGGCTTGCACACTCGCGGCCCGAAAACGACGCAGATGGATATCCAATCCGCGTGCTGCTCACCCGACCGGGCAGCTCGGGGATTTACAGAGCTCAGTTGGACGCAGTGCGCAATGCCAGGGGTTACATCTTTATACAGAACGCATACTTCTCGGATACGACGATGATCTACGAGCTGGCGAAAGCCAGGCTGCGTGGCGTCGACGTGCGCGTGATTATCCCGATGGAGGGCAATCACGGCATCATGAACAAGAATAACGTGGTGGCGGCCAATACCTTACTCAAATACGGGGTCAGGGTATTCACCTACCCTGGCATGTCGCATGTCAAGGCCGCCGTCTACGATGGCTGGATGTGCCTGGGCTCGGCCAATTTCGACAAGCTGAGTTTCCGCATCAACAAGGAGTTGAATCTGGCATCGTCTCAACCGGAGATTGTCCAGGAGATTGTGGACGAAATATTCACGCCGGATTTCGCAAACTCGGTTGAGCTGACTCAGCCGCTTCCATCCGGTTGGACCAACACATTGGCAAGTATCGTGGCCAGTCAGCTTTAGATCTGACAACAAAGGAGAAAGACATGGCGAGGCAATTGACACCAATGACGGCCATATGCTTCATTGCCGTGGTGGCCGGGTCTGCAGCACTTGCCGATGACGGCGGGCTGACGATGTCGTCCGTTGCCGTGACAACGCAACAGATCACGGCGCAGAACATCAGGCAGGTAAACCCCGGCACCGATCGGCGGCGACCCAAAATCGGATTGGCTTTGAGCGGCGGTGGGGCGCGCGGCGCTGCCCACGTCGGCGTGATTAAGGTGCTCGAAGAGCTGCAGGTGCCTATCGACTACATTGCCGGCACCAGTATGGGCGCGATCGTCGGCGGACTCTATGCCTCCGGCATGAGCGTGGCTGAGCTAGAAACCACCATGGCCACGCTGGATTGGGCAGATGCCTTTCGTGATCAAATCGAACGTGAAGAACGATCGTTTCGCCGCAAACGTGATGATGATCTGTACCTGGTCAAGCAGGCGGCTGGATTCAACGCGGGCAAAATCAGTTTGCCCACAGGCATCATTGCTGGTCAGAAGGTGGACTTGTTGCTGCGGTCCCTAACGCTCCGGGTATCCGATGTCGGAGATTTTGATGATCTCACCTTTCCCTTCCGGGCGGTCGCCGCCGACATCGTCACCGGCGAGGCCGTTGTCCTTGAATCGGGCGACCTCGCAATGGCGATGCGCGCCAGCATGAACATTCCCGCAATCTTCGCGCTTACCGAGATCGACGGCAGGTTGCTGGTGGATGGTGGAGTCGCGAATAACCTGCCAATCGATGTGGTTCGGCAGATGGGTGCCGATGTGGTCATCGCAGTTGATATCAGCACACCCCTCCAGAAACGCGAGGAGCTCGACTCTGTCCTGGCCATCACCGAGCAACTGACCGGGATCCTTAGCAGGCGCAATACCGAGGCACAGATCGAGACGTTGAGCGACGACGATTTGCTGATTCTGCCGGACCTGGGAGATATCACTACCCAGGCCTTCGAGCGTGCCGCCGAGGCGATACCGATCGGGGTGGAGGCCGCCCGGCAGCACAGCAGCGAGCTGCAGCGACTGGCGCTGACGACTGAGCAATACGATGAATATCTGGCAAGTCACCACCGGAGAGTAGCAGATCTGCCAGTCATCGATTTTGTGCGTATCGAGAACAATTCGCGTCTGGGCGATAAGGTATTGACGGCCGGCCTGAATATTCCCATCGGTCAACCGCTCGATGTGCAGGCTCTGGAGGAGGACATTGGCAAGATCTATGGTTGGCAGCTGTTTCAGAATATACGTTATGAGATCGTGGAGGACGGTGGTGAAACCGGGTTAGTGCTGCGCGTCGACGAGCGGTCGTGGGGGCCGAATTACCTCCAGTTCGGGATTTCCATTGCAGATAGTTTCGACGGCGATAACTTCTTCAATCTGGGAGTCGCTTACACAAGAACGGGGATGAATGCGCTTGGCGGCGAGCTGCGCATGGGCGTGCAGGCTGGACAGGAACCGTTTTTAGTTGGCGAATTTTATCAGCCCCTGGGTGCCAGGTCGCGGTATTTCATCCATCCCCAGGTTAGAATTCGGAGGCGGAATGTGAATGTATTCGATGCCGGCAATATTCTCTCGGAGCTCCGGGTAAGCGAGTCCGGCCTGGAATTGGCTGCTGGCCGCAACCTCGGCACCTGGGGCGAAGTCAGGCTGGGCCTACGTCGTTTTACCGGTGAAGTAGAAGTCAGGGTGGGTGACCCGACTCAGGCAGATGTCGATTTCGATGTCGGCGAATTCTTCATCAGACTGTCAGACGACAAGATGGATAACGTACGATTTCCACGTGATGGCCACGTAGTCGTTGTTGAGGGGCTCGTCTCGCGAGACGGTCTCGGTGCAGATGCAGAGTTCGAACAGGTGATGTTCTCGTCGTTGCTGGCGCGACCAATTGGCAAGGGTTCGGTACTGCTTCACCTGAATTACAACACCACCCTCGACAGCGATGCACCCGTTCAGAGTCTTTTCCGAATCGGTGGCATGCTCAATCTTTCCGGCTTCGCCCAGGACGAACTGGCCGGCCAGCACAGCGCCTTGTTGGCGCTCGGCTATCTTCGCAAGGTTAACGACTCCGACTTTTTGCCACTCTATGTTGGCGGGACCCTGGAACTCGGCAACGTGTGGCAGAACAAGAGCGACATTAGCACCAGCAATGCGATTACGGCCGGCAGTATTTTTGTGGGTTCCGATACCATTCTCGGCCCCATCTACCTTGCTTATGGCCTTGCAGAGGGTGGTGTTGACAGTCTCTACCTGTTTGTCGGCAAGCTGTTTTAGGAACTTCGGCCCTGCTTCATGAACCATGCACTGCGGTTTCCGCCATTCGTGTCCCTTCGCACATTCAACGCGTCGCTTCTGCCAGGAGCTCATTCACCCGGCTGGCCTGATACTCGAAGAACGGGTTGTGCCGCAAACGTAGCAGAAGATCGGCCGGCACGATCAGCACCTGCTTCTCACCGCGTGGCGTGAGTGTCCCGAGGCTGACCTCTTCGTCGCTATTGTTCGACCCGTCTCCATACCAGAGATCATCGGGCGGGAAGGGAATCGCCACGTGCGACAATGAATAGACCAAAGGCGGCCACTCGCCTTCAAGCAGACGTTCCGTAATCCGCCCGTTCAGGCTCGTCCGGGCGAGCACCGTGCCGCTGGCGCGCGTGCGGTTGGTGACCAGCGTGAGCCCAAAGCGGCGGTTCGAATCATCCCATACGCTTTGTAGCAAATCCTGGTGTTTGGACTTCATGAAATGTTCGAGCCTGCTGAATCGGTTGATGTCGTAAAGGACCAGTTCGTCCGCAGGCCGATTCAGCTGCAGGAACAGGTAATTCACCGTATCCGCCGTCGTAACTGTTGCGTCGACGAGCGGCACGAACGCCAGCACTGGCGGATAACGTCGCGCAGTTTGTGATGCGCCAAAACGGCTCAGTTTTTCCTGCACCTGTTGTGTCAGCGCATACGTTTCGTGCCCGGCGCTTTTCGGAAAAGAGTTGTACTTGTAGGGGTCGTACTCGGGCAATACGGCCTGCCACTGAAACTTCTCGAAATACGTGAGCCAGCTCAGCGTTTTGTGCCAGGCCGCGAACATCGCGTAGGGCGCGACGCCTATCGCTGGAGACATCAATACGAGCCGATCGGGCATTGGCAGACTGTCGTCATCGAGCGCGTCCAGCGCATAGTTCACGGCGAGAGCGCCGCCGTTGGAATAACCGACGATAAGAAACGGCTGCTCGTCGTCGATGATCGAGCGGACGTGCCGGGCGGCCGGTTCGATGACGGCCTGCCAATCCTCGGAGTGAACGTGTCGCAGCGCTCCCGGTGTGGTCCCATGACCCGGCAACCTGAGCACCAGCACGTAAAACCCTTTCGCATGGAACAGCTCGGCCATACTGCGCATGCTGTAGGGCGAGTCCGTTAGACCGTGCAGCATCAGCACACCGCCAGTCGGTACCTCGGGCACCAGCTCAACGGTACGATTCCAGTTCTTTGCATGATTATTGGCATTAAAAGGACTGGCCTGGCTATACCGACTGGGCGCAGCCTGTTCCTCGGCCGGCACGTCGGGATAAATCTTTTCGTTCAGCTCATCGAACAGGCGCTGCTCCTGAGCGAGGTACGCAGCAAATCCGTCGATATCCCCATCCCGACGCGCGCGATACTCGCTTTCCAACTCCACCGTATGCCAGACACGAAGTTCCGGAAGCTTGCGAGAATCGACGGCCCGGACGAGGATTATGGTGATGGTAACGATGGCCAGTGCGATAACCACCTTCTTGAGCAGTCGCATTAAGGAGCGCATATGTTTGCCTCCGAACTAGCGTCCGTGCGCTTCGTCGATTCTCTGCCGGAGGTCCTTCGCCCAGCGGTCGATAACAATCTTGGCATCACCAGTGTGTGTGAAGCCGGCTCTTAGAAGGCGGCTGCCGCTACCCCATCGAATGACTGCCCCAATCTGCTCGCCTGTCACCGAGTCAACCACTTCTCCCTCCATGGCCGCTCCGCCCAGGCCCGCACCTGTGATCTTGGTATAAATCGTGATGTTCAGTGCGCCGATCGTGTCATCCACGTCTGTTATCCCAATGCGGAGTGTTGCCGTTTCAGGACCCGGCACTTCCACAATCTGATAGCCATCGTCTTTGATCAGCGCTTCGCGCACCTTGGTTGCAAAGTGTGCCTGGAGATCCTCGAGTTCCTCGTCGGCGAATTTCCGTTTTTCTTCGGGCTGGCGATACAGCATCGCTACCGGTTCGATGATGAACTTCGAATAGTTGCCCAAATTGCCGCTGTCGTAGACCAGATGATTCTCCTTGATTTCCTCGAGTTTGGAGTAGTCGCTGAGAAACCCCGCCTGGCCTGGGTCCTGAACCGTTGCGCAACCTGTAGCCAGGGCACAAAGAATAGCGCCGAAGAAAATTAACTTAATTAACTGCGTCATCATTATCTCCCGTTAAATTGAGGCAGCCGATCCCGGATTCGCCGGTAACATCGACTACGTGCCGCCGTGCTTGGCAGTCGGGGCTTGCTCCTGTGTAGCTATTGTGGCTCCCGATGGATCGATACGATTCTCCTCGATCACCTCCAGGTCGGTGATCTTCCAGACCCCATCAACGGCTTGGATCGTAACGATGGCATCATAAAGATTCTGACGCGTGTGCACGTGCCCCCAGTGACCGACGGTTCCCATGGCGGTCCACTGGCCTCGCAAGGTGTACCCGAGCGGCGATTCATCGAGGCGCTCCGCTCTCGCGTTCCGGATATTGACTTCCTTGACCTTGGCTTGCGCGCCACCGGCCGCCTGCACTGCAAAAGACCGCCGGCTCTCGAGATAGACCTTCGCCAGCAGATCACCTGTGACACTGATCGCAAGTTTGTCGTAGACATCTTCTTCTTCGCGGAAGTCGAAAGCGCGGTAGACGTTCCTGAGCAGTACCTCAAGTAGCGCCGTCGCCTGCTGGTCGTCAAGAACACCTGAAATCGCCGCCGGCCTTGCTATCGATAGCCGCGCATAGGGAAGGGATGAAATTCCGATGACCAGCAACGTTATGGCGGCGACAATCGGCCACGGCAGCGCCCCGCCCCTCCTGGCGCTTTTCGCGACCTGCCAACCCACGGGTACCAGCAAGGCAAGGCAGAGAAGGCTGGCGACCGGAATACTCAGCTGTCCCAGGGACCCCGCTACGGAAACTTCCTGCACCGTCGGCAGCTGATAATTTTTCAGATAATTGGTCCACGTATGAACATTGTCATCAGGCGTTAGGAAGGTGGGCAGAGGTCCCGCAGGGTCGGTGGCAATGGCCGGCACTTGCTGGATCTGATCCGTGAACAATTCCCAGTCGACGGCCACTTCCTTGGGGATGCCATCCGTGAGATAGGTAATGATAACGCCGACAATGGCTGTCGATATCTCCAGACGCTCCGGTTGTTCGAGCAACTGGATGCCGGTCAGTCCAACTTTCACGTAGTTGGTGCGATCCAGAATAGGCCTGCCTGCTTGTCCATCAATGCTCACCCGGTTCCTGGTTAGCAAGAACTCGCCGATCCGCTGCTTGAGCGAGTCCAACTCATCGATTTCGATGTACTCATCTCCACGCAGCCCGACCTCCATCCACTCCTCCAGGTCCTTCACGCGGGTAAGGATTTCGTGGCGTACCTCGTAGGGCTCCACATAAAGAAAGGACATGAGCGCGGACTTGTGGTGGCGCTTCAGATTCGGGTTGGCAAATTTGGTGTACCAGGGGTCGTCCCAGTCCAGTGTGACGACGGCCGGCGCACCAAGGTAACGAAAGTCGATGATGGGTACCGCTTTGTGGTAGGCGATAAAGCCGACCGTAACCAACGCCCTGCCTTGCTCGTCGAGGGGCGGCACCATGGTCAGCTGCTTCGGCCTTTCCGTGAATGGATAGGCAATCTCAACATACAGTACACGTTTATCCTCGGGCGCATCCGGTACGCGCCGTCGCGTCATCGGATTGATCATGCCGGCAAAGGGCGATTGACGATCGACGCGCAACCGTGGCTCGGCCGTTAGCAGCCGGCCTCGCAGCTTTTCACCCGTATCGGTGACAAACTGAAATTGTTCGGCAGAGAATCGGCGCATTCGCTCATCGAGGCCGGGCCGCCCCTGGCCACCATCCTTCAGCCAATCATCCGGCAGCAAATCGGCAAAAACGTCGAGGTCGCCGACGTAGACTTCGAGCACAAGCTTGACCCGGTCGTCGAGCACGTAGATCTCGGCGATGTTGGGCGCAGTCTCCGCGCCCGTGAGATTGATCCAGTCTGCCCTCGCCCCCAATGGCGCGAGTACTGTCATGACCATGAACGCCCACCATACGCGTCTCGACAGCGAGTTTGGGTTGTGGTCTGGTCTGGCACTCACGTATTTTCTTCCATTCAATTGCGGCGGTTGTGGCAATCCGGTCGATGTAAACGTGTCATTGCAAGGCCGGGACCCATCTGTTCATCACAATCAACTCCGTGGCGGGCTCACCCTGAACGGGGCTTTCAACCCATCGCCGATGCGCTGATCTCGTTCATAAATATCTTTCTCGAAACGAATCGTGCCGTCGTCGTCGACGATGACCGTCAGGTACAGGAGCATCACGGTCATCGGCTCAGGCAGAAAGACAGTCTCGGTTTTCTGCGATGCGATGACGGCGTCTATCTTCTCGCGATTCCACCCTTTGCCCTCGAGGAGAACCGCCGCGAGATCCAGCGGGGACTCGACCCGTATGCAGCCGGAGCTGAAAGCACGATCTGGGCGCTCGAACAGAGCCTTGCTTGGCGTGTCGTGCAGGAAGACGAAGTATTTGTTCGGAAAAATGAATTTGACCTGGCCCAGCGCATTCGTGGGTCCCGGCCGCTGTACGAGTCGATACGGGAAACCCCGGGCGCTGACGGATTCCCAATCGATGGACTTGGGATCGACGACCGCACCATTATTATCACGGATATCAATGTTCTTGGTCTGCAGATAACCTGGGTCCCGTTTCGCCTGCGGCATTATGTCCTTCGCAAGGATACCGGGTGGAACCGTCCAGGTTGGATTGAATACCACGTACTTCAACGTGGATTTGAATACCGGCGTCTTGCGATAAGGTTTGCCGACCTGGGCGCGCGCTGTCCAAACGTACTCTCGATTGCGAACCAGGAACACGCGGAACTCCGCAATATTCACAAAGATGAATTCATCTTCGATATCGTCGAACACCCACCGGGCGCGCTCCAGGTTTATCCGGATTTGTTCGACACGAGCCTCCACCGGCACGTTGAGCGCCGCCAAAGTGCCTGCACCCACCACGCCATCCGCCGATAGCCCGTGTCGATACTGAAATCGCTTAACGGCCTGGTCGACAGTTTGGCCGAAGAGCCTGGCATCGGCTGGTGCAAACGATTCATCAAGATCACCGCTCGCCTGGAGTCGCTTCGCCAGCGTGGATGCGCGATCGTCGGTCATGCCGACCTTCAATGCCGGCCCGTCCGCCACCGTGGGCCATCCTCCGGCAGCCTGGATTCCGCGGTATTGGGCTAGAGCGGTCTTCAGGCGGTGATAGAAAAAGCCTCGCGGCAAAACCCGATCGATGAATGTAGTCAAGGAATCCGAGTCGATGGCCTCTTGGATCACGGTGGAGGGGTCCTTACCAGCGAGCTCACGATTAAAGTTCCAATCGGGATCCAGCTCCTCCGGGTTTACCTTGCCAAAACGCAGGTGATAGCCGAGCCGGGCGAGGGCGTCGGTCAGCAGCAGGTCGATGTCAGCACGACGTGTGGGGGCAATGCGTTCACCACTGGCGATTGACTTGGCCGCGGAGCGAATTTGATCGATGTGGTAATCGGCCGGATCCAGGCCCTCAGCGTAACTGTCCTCAACGGCCTGAACCAGGGCGTCAATCTGTTTTTGTCTGGTCCACGCCGCCTCGAATCCTCGTCGCTCGTAGATCTCCGGAATCAGGCCGATGGCGGCGAGTGACACGCCGTCGACCGTGAGCTGCCCGGTCTCGCGCAGTCGCTCGACCCTCTCACGCAGCGCCTGGCTCACGGCCTCGTCAGCGAGCACCGTCCCATAGCCGCAGATCATCAGTCCGAGGCCTACAACCAGCCACTTTTTTTTTCTGTCCGCAATCGTCTCCGAAGGTTCGCAAAGCGTCTCTACCCTCATGTCATAACAAAGCAATCTCCGTGCCACAATTGTCAGCCGCCGCTCTAACCGCCGGAGAGTGCGCGATGACGGGCGCGTAACATCAGCATTTGCAATCTACGGGGCTGACCGCACAGAGCCAGCTCTACAACATGTTGGAGGATGGCCGGAAGAGTTGGGCGCGCCCGCGCCGGATTCGGGAGGCGCCTGCGCCGTTTCATTTCTTGTCCGCGTTATCGGCGGACAACGTCATTCGATCACCACCGAAATTGTAGCTGAGCGCCAGTCCGAGCATATCGGCCCCCGGATTTCCATCGTTCAGTCCCGCATAGGTTGTGTGCTGGTATCGAAGCAAGAGGCTGGTTTTCCTTTGCCGGCCAAGGTAGACGCCGAGTCCGCGGTGGCTGGTGAAAAAGACTTCGCCCCCAAGATTCTTCCCTTCGAAGCGTGATTGGCTGATAAATGTCGGATGCTCGCCGAAATCCACAAACCACTTGCTTTGATCGCTCATGTTAATATGCCATCGATAAGAAGGGCCGGCCCTTACGAATGCAGACGCATTGCTGCCACGCTCCAGCCAGCCGGCTGACAAGTCCAGCCTACTCGGCATCCAGAATACCTTGGACCAGCTGCTGACCCGATACCCCAGTAACACGCCATACTAGCCCATCCCGGCGAATTTCTGCAGCGACTCGGCACCGAGAATGCCGACGGAACTGAACTGAATATCCGCACGCGCGGATGATGAGAGAAAAACCGCACATAGAATTACGGCCAGTATTGAATGCTGTTCGCTCATCGGCTGCCACCTTTCTTTTTTTTAGTTTCTGTCTCGCGTAGAGCCTGGCTCACGACCTCGTCAACGAGAACCGTCCCCGCGCTCGCAGGCCACCAATTCGGGGCCTATCACCAGCAATTTCGCTCTTACGCGAGCAGTCGTCTCCGCGTCTACGTCAAGCGTCTCTGCGCTTATCTATTGATAGTGCATCCCCGTGCCAGATTTGTCGGCAGCCGCTCTAACTTGCCCAGAGCATTCGATAATCGATGCGCAAGGTCAGCATTTTCGCTTTCTGGGGCCGATCGCACAGGGCGAGTTCTCCAATATATCGGAGAGAGGCCGGAATGAATGGAGATACTGAATCGATGGTGCCCGCAACATGACGCCAGCTCCCGACTTGGCCCCGGTGGACGAGCTAAGCCGTATGGTTCCGGAGGCTGGTTTTCATGCTCCGCTGAGGTATGAACGCAGGGGCAGTTGTACCCTCACCAGCGCCTGACGCGACCGATATCGATGTGAACGAAATCCGAATCCTTATAATACCCGACACCACCGCGCTTCATCGCGAGCGCGGCATCTCTGAGTTCCGAGGTCTTAACGTCACTCAGCCGCACGTCGATCGCATTGCCCAACATATGCTGGCTTTTCTTTGCGACGCCGCTGCTTTTTACGCGCAGCAGGGCGTTCGTCTCCGGCGAACGATAGGCAGAAATCACTTCGTAGGTTCCATTGCTCCCGAGTGACTCGCGGACATCGTAAATCAGATCGAGGAGACGCGGATCGATACGCTTGATGCCGCCACTACGAAAATCCGCCAGAAAAACGTTTATCCGATCCAGGGCTCGGGCAATATACTCGCCATCGGCAGCATAGACTATCGAGAGTTTCATGCGCGTATGGGTGTGATAGAAAGCGAGATCCCGCTGTTCAGACGCAAACACGGATCTAAACGGCACCGCAGTGGCCGCCGCCATTGCAGCCAGGCATTTGACAGCTGTACGTCGATTTCGATCTTTCAAAGACATTTCTTGGAATCCGCTACGAGCCTCGGCAGGAACATATAATTCTCTCGCAATAAGCAAAAGAAACCAAGTCACCGCGTCACAACCGTCCCGGATAGCTGCTGCCCATGTTTGACCTTTTCCCCTAAAAGGTAGCCTAAGTCAAAGAGAGATTTCCCATAAAATTGACCGCGGGAGGTCTCGACATGAAAGGCAAACGCTACAGCGAAGAGCAGATCATCGGCATTCTGAGGGAAAACGAGGCAGGCATGCCGGCACAGGACGTGATCCGTAAGCATGGCATCGCGAGCGGTACATTCTACCGTTGGAAGTCGAAGTACGGCGGCATGGAGGTCTCGGACGCGAAGCGTCTGCGTGAGCTCGAACGGGAGAACGCGAAGTTAAAGCGGCTGTTAGCCGAGACGCTGCTGGACAAGACGGTGCTCGAGGATGTTCTTGGAAAAAAGTGGTGAGGCCGGCACAACGGCGCGACATTGTCGCGTATCTGCAGTCGGCCTATTGCTTGAGTCAGCGAAAGGCGTGCCGGTTGGCAAAGCTCAGTCGCAAGGCCGCCGCCTACCGGCCTGTAACACGCCAGGATGGCGCGCTTAGAAAGCGGTTAAAGGAACTCGGCGAACGCTACCCGCGTTACGGCTACCTGATGCTGCACGCCTTACTGAAGTCAGAGGGACTGGTGATCAACCGAAAACGAACGTACCGAGTGTACTCAGAGCTTGGCATGCAGGTCAGAACCAAGCGGCGCAAGAAGCTAGTGCGACCGCGCGTACCGATGGCGCTGCCCACACGCATCAATGAGCGTTGGTCGCTGGACTTTGTGCACGATCAGCTGGCCGACGGTCGGCGTATTCGGATTCTCAACATTATCGATGACTTCTCACGAACTTGCGTTGGCCAGCTTGTTGATACTTCGATCTCTGGTCTGCGACTCACTCGTTATCTCGACGAACTTGCGCTGACCAGGCCGATGCCAAGCTCTATCGTACTCGACAACGGTCCCGAGCTGACCAGTAAAGCAATGTCTTTCTGGTCTCAGAAAACAGGTGTTAAGTTGTGCTTCATACAACCTGGAAAACCGACGCAGAATGCGTTCGTCGAAAGCTTCAATGGTCGCTTCCGTGACGGCTGCCTCAATCAACACTGGTTCAAATCACTGGCTGATGCTCGACAGATCATTCGCGACTGGAGACAGCATTACAACTTCGAAAGACCACACAGTTCTTTAGCCTATCAGGCACCTGCGGTGTTCGAAGCGAAGGCCGCCTGATACGATGTCTTATCTCTCTTTGAATGGCTACCCAGTGGGGAGAAGGTCATTTGCTCGTCGTCGTTGGGGGCCTGGACGACAGGTTTGGTTTGCCCGCGACAGTACGATTTGCCACCGAGATCGCCGCCGCGCTAATCATGGTCTACGCTGGTGGCCTGCAACTGCACGACATAGGCGACCCATTTGGCGTCGGTGTCCTGTCATTGGACGGCTTTTCGTTGATCGCGACCGTGATCGTTACCGTGACGATAGTCAATGCGTATAACTTCGTCGACGGCGCGGATGGACTTGCCGGTTTACTGGTGCTGATCGGGCTGATTGCCGTTGCGATCGTCGGTGGGGCGGGCGCGTCGTCGACCGCCATTGCCCTGCTGGCCTCAACGGCGATCGTGGGATTCCTGGTATTCAACTTTCCGGTGAACGGCAACCGTCGCCTGCGCTCTTTCATGGGGGATGCGGGTAGCACCTTTCTCGGTTTTATCATCGTCTGGGTGGCGCTGGGCGTCAGCCAGGGTCCCGACAGGTTCATCTCACCCGTTTACTGCCTGTGGTTTGCTGCGATCCCGGTCTTCGATTGCCTGACGCGTTTTGTGCGCCGCTTGGTGCGTCACGTGTCACCGCTGACCCCGGGACGCGATCATTTTCATCACGTACTGTATCGCAGTGGC
>JADFNV010000044.1 GCA_022563195.1 Pseudomonadota bacterium | reverse complement strand
AGTTGGCCCGAAAGCACGCGCGTCTATCAGGAACTCCATCGAGACGGGGATTTGCCCTTGCGCGTTCAGCTCTGCCCCTGCGTGTGGGGCATGATGCAGACGGTTGAGATGGACTCCTTGTTGAATCTCGGCTGGCAGACCGGTTTCGGCAACGACTGGATCAAATTCGGCAGTGCAAAGATCTTCGTCGATGGCGAAGGGCGCGACGAGAATGGCGTTGCGCAGGAATGGCCCCGAATTGACCAGGAACGGCTCGATGATCTCGTCGAGAGTGCCCACCGTGCAGGCATTCGCGTGATGATGCACGCGACATCGCGCCAGGGCCAGGAGATGGCCATCAGCGCCATCGAAGCCGCGCTGCGCAAATATCCAAGAGCGGATCATCGTCACCGCATCGAACATTTCGCGGGCGATTACTGGCCCGAGGGCCTCGCGCGCTTGAAGAAATCGGGGATTATTCCGATTCCGACACCGTACAGTTCGCTGGGGTGGTACGGGGATGCCTGGCTCGATTCCGCTGCCCCGGGCGAAAAGATAGTCCCCTATCGAACGTTGCTCGATGAGGGTTTCATGCCGCCGGGTAATTCCGACTGCATGGGAACGGAGCCCGAGGCGTTGAACCCGTGGTGGAGCATCTGGTGCGTCGTCGCACGCAAGACTCGATCCGGTCGTTCGATCTGCCCCGAGGAAGGTCTCGACGTGTTGGAGGCGATTCGCCTCTACACGACGTACTCCGCCTACGCGGGTTTCGAGGAAGCCAGCAAGGGATCGCTCGAGCCCGGCAAGCTCGCGGACCTGATCGTTCTCTCGGAGGATCCTTTCGAAATTCCGGTGGATGCGCTAAAAGACGTGCAGGTGGAGACCACGGTCGTCGGGGGGCGCGTCGTCCACTCGTCAGGTCCGCATCACTCTCCGCCGCCGCCGGCCTGAGCTGTCGGCACGACCACTCGATCGTAGAAGAGTTGGACCGCAGATTCGGACCGCGGCCCATCGTAAATTCTCCAGCCCGTGAACACCCCAACCAGCTTGAGTTCGGGCACAATCAGCGCGTATTGCCCACCCCAACCCGAGGTGCCGTACATGAATGGCTTGCCATCGTCGCCGTGCCTGTGGATCCACCACTGGTAGCCGTATCCTCTGTTGCGATCCGGATTTTCCGGCCACGTATCTTGAACGATGGGCTCGGATGATTTGGCGACCCATGCGGCCGGCACAATCTGCTCTCCGTTCCACTCGCCGTTGCGCTCAAATAACAAGCCAAATCGGGCGAGGTCGCGAGGCTTGAGGTACAAACCTCCCGACACGTCCTTGGTTCCTTCGGGCGCTGTCTTCCAGAAATAGTCCTTGATGCCGATGGGGCCGAACAATACTTCTTCAGCAAAATCGTCGAGTCCCCGACCCGTTGCCGTGGAGACTATTTCCGACAGGAGTTGGGTGCTGATGCTGTTGTAGTAGTAAGTCGTTCCCTGCTCGTACGCGATCGGTTTGGCCAGCAGGTAGGCGACCCAGTCGTCCGTCGACTCGACGATAATTGCGTCGTTTCTCGGATCCAGGTAGGACACGATCTCCTCCCATTCGAAACCGGATCGCATCGTCAGGATATTGTCCAGCGTGATGGCGGCCTTTTGCGGGTCCGAAATATTACGATGCGGCAGCAGTTCTCCCAGTGTCGCGTTGACCCCGGGTAAATCGCCGCGTGCAATCGCAATGCCGACCAGCGCCGACATGAAACTCTTGCTTGTCGACTGCAGGGTATGCAGATCGCTACCCTGGTAGAACGGATGCCAGCTTGCATCAAAGTAGTTGTACGGTCCCGATTCACCCGTCATCAGGTCTGCGTTGATCGTCGGATAGTCATTTTCGTAATACGCTTCGAACGCCAGGCGTCCGTTGCGTATGATCAACATGGAATCGACATAGCCATGCTTCCCCGCACGGAATTCTTCGTCCAGTTGTGCGATCGCCTGTGCGTCGAGACCCTCCTGCTCGGGTGTCGATGTCTGCCAGCTTTCACCTGGCCAGGAGATCGCCGTCTTGGTATCAACCGGCGGTTCAAGCGATGAATTCGAATCGCACGCCGCCAGCGCGAAAACACTGACTAAACTCAACAAAAGGAATCGGGTCATGACAAGCTCCTATGCCACGATAGAGTATTTGGTATCCTGTTCACGGTCAAAAACAAAGAACAATTGGCAGTGGGTTATTCCATGAAAAAATTACTGACCGGTCTGGCTGCAGCGTTGATCACGATGCCAACCTTGGCTGAACTGGTCCGCTTCGAAGTTGTGGAGATCGAATCGCCCGCCTTCGACGGTCGTTCGTTCGGCTCCGTCGGCCAATACGAAATGATCACGGCCAGAGCCACGTTCGCGGTCGATCCGGAACACGCACTCAATGCGGGAATCGTCGATATCGATCTGGTGCCGACGAATGCAAGCGGCCGGGTGGAGGCCATTGCAGATGTTGCCATTCTACGGCCTGTTGATCTGTCGAAAGGCAGCGGTCGGCTCTTTTACGAGGTGCTGAATCGCGGCGACAAGATTTCCTTCATACTGATGAACGATGCTCCGTGGGTCGGCTATTACCACGGGCTGGATGTGGCCAACGGCCATCTGATGAACGAGGGGTATACGGTCGTGTGGTCCGGTTGGCAGGGCGACATGCCAGCCGGGAAAAACCGCATGACACTTCAGGCACCGGTGGTGGAGAACGTTACGGGTACCGTGCGTGACGAGTTCATTTTCTATCACAACTACGATCCATTCGTCGCTACCCTGAGTTATCCGGCGGCCAGCCTGGACACCGATAAGGCGACGCTGACCGTACGTGCCAGACAAACGGATCCGCGCGTCACTCCAGACGACCTGACGTTTGAGTTCTTTATGGCGGCACGGGCTGGCATTGAACCCTACACGAATGAGCAGATTGTCATTCACCGTCCCGCCGGATTCGACGCGAACGCTATTTACGAGTTTACTTACGAAGCCCGAGATCCGATCGTCATGGGTCTGGCGTTTGCAACGGTGCGTGACCTCATCTCGTTTCTTCGATATGAACCGGAGGATGACGCTGGCAATGCCAACCCGCTTCTGCTCGACGGCAAACCGGCAACTCAAACCACGTACGGCATGGGCATCTCGCAAAGTGGTCGTTTCGTGCGGGACTTCCTGTATCAGGGATTCAACGAAGACGAGCAGGGCAGAATGGTTTTCGATGGCCTGATGCCGGATGTTGCGGGTTCGCGTAAAACCTGGACCAATTATCGGTTCGCGCAGCCCGGCCGATATTCGCAGGAACACGAGGCCCATCTTCAACCCGGTGACCAGTTCCCATTTACCTACGGAGTGATGAAGGACTCTCTCACGGGAAAGACGGACGGCATCCTCAAGCGCTGCCTTGAATCCGACACCTGCCCAAAGGTAATTCACACGGATACCGCGACGGAGTTCTGGCAGGCACGCGCGTCACTCGTCGTGACGGATACGACCGGCAAAGATATCGAACTGCCGCATAATGTGCGCGCGTACCTGATGGCCAGCACGCCCCACTCGGAGGGATTCGGTGGCGATCCGTACCCACTCGAATACTGCCAAAACCTCGGTAGCCCGCTGCAAAATGGCGGCCCGATGCGCGCACTATTACATGCGCTCGATCTGTGGGTTCGTGAGGGAGTCGAGCCTCCGGACAGCGAGTTTCCATCCCATGCCGATGGGACGCTAGTGCCGCCGGATCAGGAAAGTGCAGGCTTCCCATCGATTCCGGGAGTTTCGTTTCCGGATGTCATCAACGGCTTGCGCGCCACTGATTATTCAAAGTTCCCGCCGAACGAGGGCTCGCCTTACCCTGTTTATGTTCCAAAGGTTGATGAGGATGGCAACGACATTGCCGGTATTCGCCTGCCGGACGTTAGCGTGCCACTTGCGACCTACATGGGTTGGAACCTCGGGAGCAAAGGATTCGCCGAAGGATCTCTTTGCTCGGTTATCGGTTCGACGATTCCTTTTAGGGTGACGAAATCAGATCGACAAAGGCTTAAGGATCCCAGGCTCTCTATAGAGGAACGATATGCGAATCACGAGGCTTACGTGAAGCAGGTTGAAGCAGCGGCAAAGCGCCTGGTGGAAAAACGACTGCTGCTCGAGGATGATGTAAAACTGTATGTCGAGTTGGCCCGTAAACGCGATATCGGGATCGAATAATCCAGACCCATGAGTGACATAACAAGACGAGATTTCATCAATGGCACGCTGATGGTGGCAGGGACCTCCATGCTGCCGTTCGAAGCGAGTGGTCAGTCCGCCATGGCCGCCCTGAGTCCATCCTATTATCCACCAGCACTCACAGGACTTCGAGGCAGTCACCCGGGATCAAACGACCACGCCCATAGCCGCGCCTGGGCCGGGCGTTCGGATTGGGGGCCAACCACGATACTGCCGGAGATCTACGACCTGGTGGTTGTCGGTGGCGGGCTCAGCGGACTGGCGGCCGCCTATTTTTATCAGCAGCAGCATGGTACGGATAAGAAGGTCCTGATCCTTGACAATCATGACGATTTCGGCGGCCATGCCAAGCGCAATGAACATACGATGGATGGCACTACCTGCATATCCTATGGCGGTTCACAGACCCTCGTAGAACCGGATCATGCACATCAAGTCGTACGCGATCTGCTCGAAGCTATAGGTGTCGACGTGGACCGCTTCAAAACGGCCTATGACATCGGCTTCTTCAAGCGGCATGACCTGGGGGCGGTTACCTTCTTCAATGAGGCAGTATTTGGCGAAGACAAAGTCGTCCAGCATCCGTATTGCAACTATCCGAACTATGTCGAAGGGCTTCTGGGCGCGAAGCTTTCCAATGCAGAAGCGGCACAACAAGCGCCTTTGAGCGACAAAGGCAAAGAACAGTTGCTTCGAGTATTAAACGGCGGGCTGCATACGCTTAAGGTTCCAGAAGGAGAGTTGCGGGCCTATATTCGCACGCATTCCTACTTTGATTATCTTAAGGATACGCTGGGGGTTGATGACCCCGGGGTGCTCAGAATGGCCAGGCATTCGGGTCTGGACTGGGCAAGCACTGGCACAGAGTTGATGAGCATTGCGACAGCGAAGCGCTGCGGAGCGCTGGGGTTCGCGCCTGTCGCGGTCTACGACGAGGACAATCCGTACATCCATCATTTTCCCGATGGCAATGCCGGTATTGCGCGTGCGTTGGTGAAAAAGTTGATCCCTGGTGTAGCCAGGGGACGCAACGCCGAAGCGCTAGTCCTGGCTAAATTCAACTATGCCGAGTTGGACAAATCCAGCAATGTTGTTCGCGTCAGGCTGAACAGTACCGTGGTCGATGTAAAGCATGGCGGTGATCCTAAAAACGCCAGTGACGTTGACGTCAACTACATCAACGACAACACGTCCTACCAGGTGAACGCGAGAGGCGTCGTGATGGCCTGCTACAACATGATCATTCCGCATATCGTTTCGGGCCTTCCAGAAGAGCAGGCGGCGGCACTGAAACTTCAGGCGAAGAGCCCGCTGCAATACACGACTGTGGGCTTAAGGAACTGGAGAGCAATGAAAGAACTGGGAATTGGCGTGGCCATGTCACCTGGCAATATGCACCAGGTCGTGCTGATGGACTTCCCGGTGAGCATGGGCGGCTATGAATTTACCAAGACCCCCGACGACCCCTGTGTCATTCAGATGATCTGCTGTCCGTATGGCAAATTTGGCGCACCAAGACTCGAGCAATTTCGTGAAGCGAGATACAGGATGTTGGGCTTGCAGTTTGCGGACTATGAACAGGAGATCAGAAGTCACCTGAGCGGTATGCTCCCCAAGGAGCTGTTCGATTTCGACAGAGATGTTGCGAGTATTTCCGTGAATCGCTGGGCCCATGGTTATGCGAACGGCGGCCCAGGGGATTCGACACGCATAGGCCGACAACCCTTTGGCCGAATTACGATTGCCAATGCCGACTCGGCCCCCGGTGCGGATGCAAAAACCGCAATGATGATGGCTTATCGCGCGGTGAACGAACTGGGATAGGCACGAGGTCATCGGGCGGCGTCGGCAGATCTCGGGGCGGTGTATTTTACATAATTCATCTCGTTTTTCCCAAGCATCTATCCGTCAATTGCCGGCTGGAAATAGGCTGGATCGACTCCTATACTGATGCAAATTGCGCAGAGAAAAGTGTCATGAAAATTAAGTTGGCAATAGCGGCTTTGGTCGCAGTCGTCATATCAACGGCGAGCTATGCAGGTCATTCATGGGGTGTCTATCATTGGGCCCGCACATCGAGCCCATTTGTCCTGACGATTGTCGACAGTACGACGAGTACATGGCCAACCTTTGTAGCCCTGGCTATTGGCGACTGGAGCGTCTCAAGCGTTCTCAGCATGCATTGGGAACAAGGCGATACCAAGAGCCGTACGCGCCGTCGATGCAAGCCCCCGGGCGGCAAGGTGAGGATATGTAACCTCGCCTACGGCAATACTGGATGGGTTGGTCTTGCTGGTATATCGATCGACTCGGCGGGTCATATCGTGAGCGGATACACTAAACTTAACGACACGTACTTTGCCACCGGTTTCTACAACGATGACGCGTGGCGGCAAAGTGTCACCTGCCAGGAACTGGGCCACAACATCGGCCTGGGCCATCAGGACGTAGACTTCTACAATAAATCGCTGGACAGCTGCATGGATTATCAAAGCGATCCGTGGAAATACCCGAATGCGCATGACTATGAACAGCTCGAAACGATTTACGACCATACCGAGGATGATGACGGTGTTGATGGCGGCGGCGGTGGTAATGATGGTTGTAATGCGCCGCCGGGCAAAGGCTGCAACAAGGGCGAGGTCCCTGGCCGCAACGGTGACATCGGCTGGGGCATGTCAATTGGGCGTCGCGGCCAAACCGAAACCTTCATGCGTATTGACCCCGATGGTACCCGTCACATCACTTACGTGACCTGGGTGCAAGGTCACTAGAGCGACGCAAGTCATAGACCACCGTGCGAACCTGATCATTGGAATCGGGGTTGGATATCTCAGTATAAGTCTTGCAAACGTTCTCAAATAAGCTACAATCGTAGCGAATTTGAGAACGTTTGATCTCCGTATGCCCAAACAACCCATTGAGTTAATGTTCGGCGCTTATCGGCGCAAGCTGCTGGCTACGTTGTTGCTACGACCAGGCGAGCGGTACCACGTTCGTGAGCTGGGTCGAATGACCGGTAATTCAGCGGGCTCGGTTCACCGAGAACTGAAAGTCATGGCGGAGGCCGGGTTATTGATCCGCGAACAGGTTGGCAACCAGGTGCTTTATCACGCCAACCAGGACTGTCCGATATACCAGGAGCTTGCCGCGATTTTTCGCAAAACTATCGGACTTGCCGACTTATTGCACGATGCGCTTGAAGATCTTGCTGACAAAATAGAGCTTGCTTTCGTATTCGGATCAATGGCCACTGGCCGGCAGAAATCGACCAGCGATATCGACGTGCTCGTGCTGGGCGATGTTACGTTGGCCGAAGTTGTCGTAGCACTATCGCCATTGCGCCAGACCTTGGGTCGCGAGATCAACCCGGTGGCCATGACCACTGATAATTTCCTGGCGCAACTGGACCAACACGAGCGCTTTGCCATGCGCGTATTGATGGAGCCGAAAGTATTCGTGACAGGTGACGAACATGAGTTTGCAGAACTTGTTAAAGATAGGCCAACTCGTTGAGCATGCCACTGATAAGAAGCAGGTCGGCAAGTTGCTGGTCGCCGCTGCGCGCAGTTTGGAAGATGCCCGTCAAGAGTCGATAAGTCTTGAAACTCGCCTGACGGCCGCGTACGGGGCCATCATGCAATTTTCAATGCTCGCATTGTGGGTGAATAATTATCGGCCGTCGAAAAGTGCAGCCGGGCATCACCAGACGATGATTCAATCCCTGGTCCAAACCATTGAGCTGGATCGCGATCAGATGTTGCTACTGGATACTTTCCGCGTGAAACGCAACGCAATCGATTACACGGGTGATGGTGTGGACGCAGGCTCCGTTAGCGCTTGTTTGGAAGCTACGGAGAGTTTGCAGGGTTGCCTCACCCGCTGGATGGCCAAGAACAAGCCGGAACTGCTGCCTTGATGGCCCAACCCGATCCAAACCAACTTCATCTTCACTACAGTACCAACTGTCTCACACGGCTCTGGCTGTTAAGTTTTTGACGCCAGTGTCTCGGAAAATGATGAGATCGTGATTAGTTCGCTGAGGACTTGCAGGCGGCGCTGGCGGATGTCGCGGTTCATGAACCTGGAATCCCCGGTGGCGCTGTTCCATCGATTCTCGACTGAACCAGCTTACTGAGTAACTGGGCAAAAGCAGCGATATTGTTGCGAACGCTGGCCTCTTCCAGTGTCGCCATGTACTCATCTTTTTTGTCCACCGGCATGACGGTCCAGGGGTAACCCCCCGACGCCAGCATCACATTCATCAGGAATCGCCCGATTCGACCGTTGCCATCCATGTAGGGATGGATGTAGACGAAAACGAAGTGACCTAAAACGGCGCGAACGCTCGGTTCGGTCTCCTCGGCCAACAGGTCAAACAAAGCGGGCATACAGTCGCGCACGGCCTCGCGCGGTGGTGGCGTGTGCATTGATCGCCGAATATAAACCGGGCCGTTTCGATAACCCGCGAGATCCATGGCGCTGATTATGCCGGCCGTGACGCTGGGGCCGAATAACTGTCGATACCAATCGGTATGGTCATTGTCTGCGACCGATCCTGCGTTTTCTCCCGCAAGCACCTTGATCAGACTGTTCTTGACGGACTCAAACGCGTCGAAGTAGCCTCGAGCGGCCAAGGCATCGCGCTGTTCTCGATCGTCGGAGTCAATGTCCGGTTTCCAGTCGCCGTGGCGAACGCGTTCGATGAGCGCTGTGCTGACGCGGTAACCTTCTATTGATAATGAGTGGTAAGCGTCGCTGACATAGGCGTCATTGACGGCTTGCATGAAGGCGTCTTGGTTTTTCGGCCGGCCTGGAGCGGGCGGAAACACGTCGATGACGACGTCACGCATGTCCTCCCACATCAGGCGCAGTCGATTAACGTAGGGCGAGGCGTCTCTGATGACGATCGCCGTATGCGGCTGGTCGTCGAATGGGTCGGTCTCTCTAACCGTGTAACCAGCGGCTTGCATCGTCTTCGAGATTTCATCGGCGATGCGGTCATTACCCGTGTTTCGAAAAGCGCCTGCAATTCGTCCAGCCAGTGTGCTGTGGCCACCGGCGAGCAGCGGTGTCAGGAGGTCGGATGCATCTTTTACCGTCGCCATGGCCGTTCGAACGTCGGTCGGTGCCTGCCGGAAAAAAGCTTCTGTGCAGGTCATCAGTGCAACAGGAACGGAGTAAATGCGCAGGCCCGATAACTTGACGATCTGTTCGGTATCGGGCATCGGATAGCGTGCCGCAAATAGTGAAGTGTTGTGCGGCAGCTGTGTCAGTTTGTTGTCGCCTTTCGGGGCGCGTAGGTTGAGCAGGGATGGCACTGAGCGGTTGCCGGCGTGCAGGGACAACGATTGCTTGGGGGACAAGCACCAATCGTCACCGTATCGTCCAGTCAGATAGGCCGCGCTGAAGTCCCAAAACGACGTATACCAGGGCGTGCTGTCACCCAGTTTGTCAGCCGGATCACTGGGTATGTACCAGCCTTTCATGATCTCGACCAGGTAGCCGCTCCTGATTAACCGCTCGCGGTGAGTTCGGCTCAGGTGCCGGGAGCGGATCGCAACAATCCCCTGGCGCTGCAATGTTTGCAGGGCTTCGAGGGATACAGCGAGTTTTTCCTGGGGTGTGGCCATGGCTAAACGTAGGTTTTAGTGTGATATCAAATATAGGTTAATATGTTTTATTAAACACAGGTTTTAATGTCAAGTAAAACATAGGTTATTATGTATTAAGGAACCCAGGTTATTCTGCTGATTTTAACCATGTTACACAGCTGTGTAACCGCCAGCATATGCTGGATCACAGCTTGGCCTGATTCAACCCTCGACCAAGACACGGGTTGATGTCGGCCTGAATCTTTCAGGCGTCAATCGCGCGGCGCGTGGCGCTATCTGCCCATTACGGGATAAAATCCCGTATGCGCAACGCCAACCCAACCGTTTCACACGGCTTTGGCTTCATTCTCTTACTCGTTTTCTTGCAGCTGGCAAGTTGTAATTCGTCCGACGCTGAAAATGACGAAATAGTTTTCGATCCCGATGTGGCGGTGCCAATGCGCGATGGCGTCGTACTGCGAGCCGATGTTTATCGCCCGGCAGGTGAGGGGCCCTTCCCGGTCCTCGTATATCGCACTCCCTACAACAAACACGGGGCAGCCGAGTCTTACCAAACGCATTTGCGGGCCGTGGAACGTGGCTATGCCGTCGTCCTCCAGGACGTTCGCGGTCGGTATGCATCCGAGGGTGTGTTCGAACCCTACTATCACGAGGGCGCGGACGGTTATGACACAATCGAATGGGCTGCAGCGCAATCCTGGTCCAACGGTGACGTCGGAACATTTGGCCTGTCGTATCCCGGGGCTGCGCAATGGCTTGCGGCTATCGAGTCGCCACCGAGTTTGAAGGCAATGGCGCCGGCCATGACGTTTTCCTCGCCACGCAATTTCTTTTATATGAACGGCGTGTTCGATCTTTCCTGGTTACCGTGGATCTACTTTAACGTTGCGCCCGACGCCCGAGAACGACAGGGCATACCAGGCATTACTTCTTATGCAGAAGCAGCTGAGACGTGGGATTCAGTCGCCGGCGACTATCTCGGACATCTGCCATTGATTGAATTGCCGTTTCTTCGCGAGGAAGCACCGTACTATTTCGAGTGGCTTGCGCATCCGCCCGAGGATGCATGGTGGGACTGGGCGGAGATTCGTGGCCGTTATTCGGACGTCGATGCGGCAGTTCTGAACATGAGTGGCTGGTATGACGAATCCTATGGTCCCGAAGGTGCCATCACTAACCACAACGGCCTGGTTGCTTCCCGCAGTGGCGACTCACGCAGTCACCTGATCATGGGGCCATGGAAACACGGTGTGATCGAAACGGGCGAGCACAAAGTCGGTGATCTGGATTTCGGTTCCAATGCCGGTATCAACTACGACGCCGTTATCCTGCGATTCTTCGATCAGTACTTGAAAAACGAGGATTCGGGTTTGCGCGCCGAACCAGCGGTTAATTACTTCGTCATGGGTTCGAACGAATGGCGTAAAGCGCAAAGCTGGCCACCCGAAGATGCGACGGAGGAGTTATCGTGTTTTGGCGGCAACGGGCTTCGGCCGTGTTCCGACGAAAACGAACTATCGACCAGTACATTCATTGCAGATCCGAAAAACCCGGTCACCGATCCGTACCCATCGTTTGGTCCACACGACTACAGCGAGTTGCAAAAGAGAGCGGACCTGCTCACATTTGACAGCGAATTGCTGTTGAGCGACGTCACTATCGCGGGCAACGTGATCGCCAGAATATTTCTGTCATGCGATTGCCGGGACATGGATCTGTGGGTTCGACTCCAGGACGTCTACCCGGATGGTCGTGCCATCAATATGCGCAGTCCAGGAGCAGAGGTAATGCGGGCGAGTTATCGCGACAGGGCGGCCGGCCGGCAACCATTAGAGCCCGGCCAGGTTTACGAAATTCGCCTTGACAATACAATGGTCGCCAACACGTTTAAGGCCGGACATCGAATCAGGGCGCAGATTTCGGCATCGTTTGCGCCGCACCTGTCCAGGAACCTGCAAACCGGCCAGTCAGAAAGCGTTTCGAGCGAATCTCAGATAGCCAACATCACGATTCACCACAACACTCAATATCCTTCGGCGTTGATCTTACCTGTGATCCATTGACGACTTTGTTCGATCGGCTATCGGCAGGCTTCAAATTGTTGCTGCGCAGCATTGAGATTGGTGAGAATTAAGTCGCGCTCGCCGTCGTTGTTGAAATCGCTATGCGCTTCAACGGACTCACGAATACGCTCGATCCAGGCGATGAAGTAGTCGGCGTCAGCAGTCGACCGTGGTGTTTCGTTACCAACTGAGAGGTAAACCGGGGTTGTCGTTGCATACGGGTACGCATCGAAAACAAGCGGATGCGCGCCTTCGTTCCAGGCGCGCAATAACAGCCAGCCACTGCGCTCAACCTGGACGTTGCCGCTGAAGTCCACCGACGTTTTTGAATCGTCGAGCTCAAATGATCGAATCACTTCGCCATTCATGACGAGCTCAAAATGATCGACTGGCACGATCGACCGCAGGAAGCCATCGAAGCTCAGCTCGTGTGAGCCTGCTTGCAGCATGATTTCCCCACCCGGACCGTGGCCATTGATGGTCAGTCCGACGATGGGGCCGTTGGTGGCCATCGTATTGCCCGCTTTCAATGCATCCAGCCATTGGTCCTGTCTTTTTACGGGGTCGGCCGACAAACCCGGTACGTGAACGTAGGTGCGACTGATGCCGACCGGCCCACGCAGTGACGCGTAGTTCGCCATGGCGTCGGTGCCGCCCGCCGCGGTTACGCGCATGCCGCAATTCAGCAATCCGTACCAGACGTCGGCCGATGTGCGCGAGTCGGAGAAACCGACCACCTCGTAATAATCGACCAGGCCGAGGGCGACATCGACCGGAAATGCGTTGGTTAACGATGCGTCCGTTGCCGGGTTCGGTGCAGGCGGGTCGAACGGGTGCACATAGCCGACGGCAGCATCCTGCTCGTGCGCGAGCCGCAGGATCGTTGCGTTATCGGGGAAGATGCTCGCGGCTCCCGTTCCGGGATAGGCCGAGTAGTCCGGCAGCAGGAGATGGCTTTTCAGTCCGATGATGCCCAGGTGGCCCCAAAAACTGGTGTGAAACTCCTGGGCATGCATGATCAGGATGTCATCATTTGACACGGCGTCGGGCACGGTGGAGAAATAACGGATGTCGGGAACGCGCTGTTCCTTGTTGACGATCAGGTTGAACACAACGTCGAGGTCTTCGGCATCGGCTTGCCGTGCAAGGCGTGTCGGCGTGTTGCGGTAGGTGCCACCGTAATTCATGTGCACATGCACATCGCCACTGACCCAGTCTTTCCAGTTCTGCGGTGTGTCCAGCGCTTGCAGCTCTACGGTGAGCGCATAGTCTTGTTCGGCTGACAAACTGATCGCGATGCGTTTGATTTGGTGCTCCATTCCGCGCCAGACGGTGATATTGGTAAGACCAGTCGGGAGCGTGAGCGCGGTTTCGCCATCGAGATGGAAGTATTGGGTTTCAAATTCGGATTGGCTGCGGTCGAAGGCATCATCCGCATGCAACCAGGTATCGTCCGGCGCGTAGCTGCGACCATTGCTTGCCACAACGGCAACCCGGGCAGCGATAGATTGGCCGTTTTCATCGACGATGTTCAGTAGCAGACTGGCGACCGGGTTGATGAAACGTCGCTCGGCAATGTCGAGTCGCATGGTCTTGCCGCCGACCATCTCCTGAATGCGTATTTCCAATGTGCCGGATTCATTCGCGACATACGCGATCTGTTTCCCGTCCGGTGACCAGCGCGGAGACGTAACGTCGAAGTCGCCATAGGTAAGGGGGAAGGGCTCGGCATTGCCTTCCGTGGTCGTTATCCAAAGCTGATGCCACTGGCGGCCGAGGTAGGAAGCGTACGCGACCCGTTTTCCATCGGGCGACCAGTCAGGTCGTGTCCGCCAGGACGTTTCCTCCATGCGAACGAGCTGAGGTTCTGCATCGCTTTCAATGGAGCGCCGCCAGATTGCGCCTGTGCCATACGGAATCTCCGGGTTACTGATATAAAGGAGTTGCTTGCCATCCGGGGACCAGGTCGGGCTTATCTCGTGATCGAAGGCACTGTAGTAGTAGCGGGTCACGTCGCTTTTTCGCTCTTCGGTCAGTCGACTGGCGCTAAACACATCCTCGACCACCGCACCGGTAAACACATGGAAACGACCCTCGTCACGCGTCGATACGAAAGCGAGTCTCGAGCCGTCCGGTGACCAGCGTGGCTCGAGATTCACGGCACCTTCATTGGTCAACGCGGTGGTGGTACCGGTAGAGAGGTCGAGCATGTGCAGTTCAACGGCATCGTTTTGGTAACGGACGAAGGCGATGTGCGTGCCGTCGGGAGACCAGTCCGGCTGGTAGTCGTAGCCCGGACTCGCCGTCAATTGCTCCGCGACGCCCGAGCCGATGTATTGGCGCCAGAGACTGCCCTGCATTGAATAGATCAGTGATGATCCGTCGGGTGACCAGGTAAGCGAGCTGGGCCCGGACGTGAGTTGCGGCAGGTACATTTCGCGGTAGTAATAGTTGTGCGGAACGTCGATCTGCTTAAGGACAGTTTCGCGATCTGCGAGCACACCCGTCGTGAGCAAAAGGCCGGTAACTGTTGTCAGGCCGGCAACAAGAAAAATGCTGTGCATCAATTCCTCCTAATTGTGGTTAATAGTACCCATTGCGAGCTACCATCCGCTATGCCAAACCCAACCCAAACCGACTTCATATCAGACACGCTGCCGACCGTTTCGCACGGCGAGGGCTGTTATGTATTCGACACCAGCGGCAAGCGTTACATTGACGGTTCAGGTGGACCTGCTCTTTTCTCGCTCGGTTACGCACACCCGGAAGTCAACGCGGCCATCAAGGAGCAACTGGATCGGGTAGCGCACGCCTATCGATATACATTCACGAGCGATCCGCTGAATCGATTGAGTGAACTGATTCACTCGCAAATTGGGCTGGGCTTAAAGCACATTCTTTGCGTCTCCAGTGGCTCTGAGGCGAACGAATCGGCGTTAAAGATCGCGCTGCAGTATCACTGGACACGTGGTGAGCGTGATCGGACGCGGTTTATCGCCCGGCGGCGTTCGTATCATGGCAATACGCTCGGTGCGCTCGCGGTTTCCGATTTCTCGCAACGTCGTAAGCAATTCGAAGGCAGTCTTTTCCCGTGTTCCTTCGTATCCTTGGCCAATTCCTATCGACCTGCTATCGAGGGCGGGGACGAAGACCTGTCGCAGTTCCTGGCCGATGAGCTTGAGCGCGAAATCACGGAGCAGGGCGCAGAGACCATCGCCGCATTTATCGTCGAACCGGTCGTAGGTGCTGCTGCTGGCGTCGTGCCGGCGCCTGAGGGCTATTTCCAGAAGGTCCGCGAGGTCTGTGATCGCAACGGCGTATTGCTGATCGCCGATGAGGTGATGTGTGGTTCGGGGCGTTGTGGCACCTGGCGCGCGCTTGAGTATGACGGCATCACGCCGGACATCATGGCTGTCGCCAAAAGTCTCGGCGGTGGATATGTACCCCTTGGCGCCGTGCTGTATTCGAGCGCGATCGGTGAGCTCATCAACGCGACCGATGGTGGACCGAATACGGGTCACACCTTCACAGGGCATACGCTCGCCTGCGCGGCGGCCGCCAAAGTGCAGGAGATCATCATTCGCGATCAGCTCGTGGAGCGCGTTAAGACCCAGGGTGAGATTCTGCTAGCCAATCTGCGTGACGCCATCGGCGGCATCGAGGCCGTTGGTGATATCCGCGGCCGCGGCTACTTTATCGGCGTCGAACTCGTGTCCGACCGGGACACGAAGCAGCCTTTTGATCAGTCAATGCAGGTTACTGAGAAAATTCGGGCCCGAACGCTCGAGGCCGGCCTGATCTGTTACCCCGTCAGTGGCACACTCGACGGTGTCTCGGGCGACGTCGCGATTCTGGCACCACCCTACAACGCCAGTGACTCGGAGCTGGACGAGATCGTGGAGAAGTTTGCCGGGGGGTTGAGGGCGGCGTTACCATGAACAATGGCCGACAAGACTGCCCCGTTAGCCGGCGAATATGTACGCAAATCTGCCGGCTTCAGATCCTGGATCGAGACCGATAACCCGGATGTCCGGTTCGTCGCCGAACCGGGTCGCTACCATCTGTATGTAAGTCGTAATTGCCCTTGGTCGCACCGTACCGCGCTGGTGCGTGAGCTCAAGGGGCTGCAGGACGTCATCAGCATGGATGTGCTCGGTTATCGTCGTAGCGATGACAATGAGTGGGTTTTTCGGCCCGAAATTGAGGGTTGTACGATCGACCGCGTCAACGGTGCCAGTGGCATGCGAGAAATCTACCGTATTGCCGATCCGGATTATCCTGGCAGCGCAACGGTCCCGGTCGTCCTTGACAAAGAAACGGGCAGCATCGTCAGCAACGAGAGTGCCGAGATAATTCGCATGTTCAACACCGCTTTTAATGCCTGGGTAAGCGAACCTGATCTCGACCTTTATCCTTCTCATCTGCGCGACGATATTGATGCAAGCAATGACTGGACGTATCAACAGTTGAACAATGGCGTCTATCGAGCCGGATTTGCCGAGTCCCAGGAGGCATACGAGCTTGCGTTCGACGATGTATTCGCGGCACTTGATCGCTTGGAAGCGATTTTGAATGAAAACGCATTTCTATGCGGCGACCAGCTGACCGAGGCCGACGTTCGCGTGTTCGTCACGCTGTTTCGCTTCGATCCGGTCTATTTTATTCGATTCAAGTGCAACAAGACGATGATCGAAACGGGTTATTCGCAGCTTTGGTCATACCTCAAACGCCTGTACAAAACCCCGGGGTTTGCGGAGTCCACCAATCTGGATCACATCAAGAACGGATATTTCGGCCGCAGCGGAAACGAGATCGTGCCGAGAGGTTGGGGTAATGATTACCTGGCAAAGCTCGCCCGCTAACAAACGCGCTCGGGCCGACGCAGATAGGCACCGATGGCGGATTCGCAATCAACGTCGACCAGTCGTACTATTAAAAGTATGGGCTGCATGCTTAAAAGGGGTGGTGGGCTTTATCCGAGGCTGCACATTGGCGCGGTCCTGCTTGCCGCTGGTGAGGGTCGGCGCATGGGCGGTGTGGCCAAGCCGCTGATAAGACTGCAGGGGGTGCCGCTGATCAGCCGGAAACTCGTGGCCCTTAGCGGCGCGGGTGTCGACGAGGTCGTCGTTGTGACCGGCTACGCGAGTGATGCGGTCGAGCAACAGGTGCAGCTCTTTCCCGTGACGGTGGTGCACAACCCGTCACATGCCGAGGGGCAGGAGGGGTCCGTGCGCTTGGGTCTTGCGGCGTTGAGCGGTGAATTCGACGCCGTGTTCGTCATGCCCTCCGACCAACCGTTGGTTGAATCAGATGACCTGGTAGAACTCATCGGCGCATTCAAGAAGCGCGCCGCAGGTCATGTGGTCGTTCCGTTCGTGAATGGGCAACGCGGCAACCCCATTTTGCTCGACGAGACGGCCCTGGCGCAAATACTGACGAGCGAAACGAACCTGGCCTGCCGTCACCTGATCGATAATAATCCTGAGCTCGTGCACATTCACGACACCGGCAACACGCACTTCATTACCGATCTGGATACACTGGGCGATATGCAGGTGCTTGCCGAACGAACCGGCTGGCGATTGGAGATGCCGGCGTAAGACCTTAATTAACAAACAACAAGACTTCGGGAGGAGCGATTCATGATTCCCCGTCCATTCGAATATCACGCGCCGAAAACGGTGCCTGAGGCAATCGCGTTGCTGCAAAAATACGGCGACACGGCCAAGCTGCTTGCGGGCGGCCACAGTCTGCTTCCAATGATGAAAATCCGCTTCGCGGAGCCGGAACACCTGGTCGATCTCGGCAAGGTTGCCGAGCTGAGAGGCATACGCGAGCAGGGCAAGGAGCTGCGCATCGGCGCAATGACGACCGAGAACGATCTGATCTGGTCGACGCTCGTGCAAAAAAAGTGTCCCTTGCTCGTCGAAGCCGCGCGCCTGATTGGAGACCCTCAAGTTCGCTACAAGGGCACGCTCGGCGGCGATATATCGCACGGCGATCCCGGTAACGATCATCCAGCCATCATGCTCGCACTCGGCGCGTCGTTCGTACTTGCCGGTAGTAACGGCGAACGCGTGGTGGCCGCCGACGATTTCTTTGTCGATACCTACGTCACGGCGCTTGAGCCCGATGAAGTGCTCACCGAAATCCGCATTCCGGTTCTGGCCAAGAATACCGGCTGGTGTTACGCCAAACTCAAACGCAAGATCGGCGACTTCGCGACGGCCGCCGCGGCCGTGTTGCTGACGATGAAAGGCGATACCGTCAAGGAGGTCGCTATCGCGCTGACCAACGCGGGCGCGACGGCGCTCAAGGCGCGCGAGGCCGAAGATTCCCTGCGCGGCAAGAAATTTGACGATGCGGCTATTGCCGAGGCGGCCCGGCTCGCGATGTCGATCTGCGACCCGGCCGAAGATCAGCGCGGCGACGTCGAGTACAAAACCGCGATGACCGGCGAAATGACCCGGCGTGCGCTGCGCACCGCACGCGAACGCGCCAAATAGTCGCATCATGCGACCAATAATCGCGTCATGCGACCAATAGTCGCGTCAGTTCACAAAGGAACAAAGCTATGGCTAACAAACATACGGTGTCGTTCAAGCTGAACGGCAATGACGTCGACGTCGTCGTTGAGGCGCGGGAATTACTCATTCATACGCTGCGTGAGCGGCTGGCGACTACGGGTCCGCACATCGGTTGCGAAACGACGCATTGCGGTGCCTGCACGGTCGATCTCGATGGCGCGTCGGTCAAGTCCTGCACGGTCCTGACCGTGCAATGCCAGGATGCAGAGGTGCTGACGATCGAGGGATTCGAGCAAAACGGGGAATTGCACGCGTTGCAGGAGGGTTTCACGCAGGAGCACGGATTGCAGTGCGGCTATTGCACGCCGGGCATGATCACGCGTGCCTACCGGCTGCTGCAGGAGAACCCCAACCCGAGCGAAGAGGACATCCGTTACTGGATGGCGGGCAACCTGTGCCGCTGCACGGGCTATCAGAACATCGTCAAGGCAGTGCAGTTCGCGGCAGAGAAGTTGTCGTCGGCGCAGGCCTGAACCCAGGACGTTTAAGGAGATATCGACATGGCTGCATCACCCGATTTGATTGAACGCGAGGCCGCGCTGCAGGGGCTGGGCGTTTCCAGATTGCGTAAGGAGGATGCCCGCTTCATCCGCGGTCAGGGCACCTACATCGATGACATCAAGCTACCGGGCATGTTGTTCGGGGCCATGGTACGCAGCCCGTACGCGCATGCGCGCATCAAGTCGATCAACAAGGACAAGGCCCTGGCCATGCCGGGCGTCACGGCAGTGTTGGTCGCTGACGACTTGAGGCCGTTGGGCCTGCACTGGATGCCGACGATCGGTGGCGACACGCAGGCCGTGCTCGCGGACGAAAAAGTCTGTTTTCAGATGCAGGAAGTTGCGATGGTGATCGCCAGCGATCGTTACACCGCCGCCGATGCCGCGGACATGGTCGAAGTCGAATACGAAGAACTGCCGGCGATCGTGGATCCGCACAAGGCCATGGATGCCGACGCCCCGATCATTCGCGAAGACATCGCCGACAAGGACGAAGTCAGTCACGGCCCGCGTACCCATCCGAACCACATCTTTACCTGGGAAGCGGGCGACAAGGACGCGACCGATGCCGTATTCGACAACGCCGCGGTGACTGTCAAGGAAGAAATCCTCAATCCGCGCGTGCATCCGTGTCCCATCGAGACCTGCGGTTGCGTGGCATCGTTCGACAAGGTCACGGGTCAGCTGACGGTCAACGTGACGTCGCAGGTGCCGCATCTGTTTCGCACCGTGCTTGCCATGCTGTCCGGAATCCCGGAAAGCAAGATTCGTGTTATCAGTGGCGATATTGGCGGTGGCTTCGGCAACAAGGTGCCGATCTATCCGGGCTACGTGATCGCCGTCGTCGCGTCGATCGTCACGGGACTGCCGATCAAGTGGATTGAATCTCGCATCGAGAA
>JADFNV010000043.1 GCA_022563195.1 Pseudomonadota bacterium | reverse complement strand
ATTACCGAAACGGGTGACAAGCTGAAAGGCCGACTGGAAGTGGCCGAGGCACGGCTGCGGGTCGATCGCAAGTCGCCGTTTGCCGGCATGATCAATCCTATGACCCGGCAGCGCGTACCGGATGCGCCCGAGGATAAACGTGTACTGTATGTTGAGATTGCCTATCCATTCACGGAAAGGCCGAAACAGCTGACCATGGTGCCGCCCCTCGACGAGCAAGGCAGGGCGTTGGTTACCGTCGGCTTTATCGCCTACCACAAAGCGGTACCCATCATCGACTTTCGTTACCTTGGTGCGCCGGCCGTCGTTACACTGAACTGGGACGACCCCTGGTACACGAAATTTGCTAATCCGAATCTGAAGCGACACCACAAATCCGCACTCATGTCATTCTTGTATGTGGAGCCCTACGAAGTGCGCCACGAGATTCTCACGCGGGTGAAGGACCTGGAGGAGTGGATGGAGGTCGGGCTGCGTGGAGATGAGTACATCGAAATCGATGAGTTGAACTCGCTCAAGCAGCGGATCGGCGAGTTCTTGCTAACCAAGAACAGAGTGCGCATAGATGGGCAAGCAGCCAGGCCTATTCTGGATCGCACTAACTATGTGAAAGTCGGACTGACCGGCATCCAATTGCTCGAGCAACCGGAGCGTCTGGAAATTTCGACAGCTATCGTCGGCGTCATTATTACCTATCTCACGGATGGCATCCCCAAGGAAGTAGTCGTCGACTGGGAGTTGTTCACGGATCAGATTCAGCAAGTGCCGGCGATTGCCACCGACCCCGCGGGTCCTCTGCCCACTTTTTTAACGCCTGATGATAATGTTCACACATGGACCAACTTCCTGAAGAATTATCAGCTGCCGACCGTGCAGGAAGTCGCCATAGCAGGATCGTTGGGACAGCTGAGTATTCCGCTTGCCAGTCTTCTCTGCCTTGCCTTGCTGGTGCCCGTGGGCTGGCAGGTCTCGAAGCGCGCCAGGAACGGCGGGCCGCTGCGCATACCGATTGTCGTCGCCACAGCGTTGGTGGTCACCGGGATTTCGTCCTTTCCCTACGCACGGGTGTCGATAGCAAGGCCTGCGGCGATTGCAGGCACTCTTGACGACCAGCAGGCGACGGCGCTACTTGAGTTGTTACTCAAGAATGTCTACCGCGCCTTCGATTTCCGCGAAGAAGAGGATGTCTACGACAAACTTGCGATCAGTGTCACAGGTGATCTGCTTGCGGACGTCTATCTCGAGAACCGGAGGTCTTTTGCGGTACAGGCGGCCGGTGGTGCGCAGGCCAAGGTCAAGGAGGTCAATGTCCGGAACGCGAGTGCGGAGCGTCTCGATGACTCGCCGCTCGGATATGCCTTGAGAGGCCAGTGGACTGCCATGGGAACGGTCGGTCACTGGGGGCACGTGCACACACGCCAGAATCTTTATGATGCTATCGTGACGATCAAAGCCGTTGATGGCACTTGGAAAATCACCGAGCTGGAGGTGATCGAGGAGGATCGTATCGATCCATCGGCAGCCACGATATCTACGCGGGAGCAAGCCCAGGGTGCCGAGAGCGACGGCGCGTAGGCGATGTTACAGGGGAAAGCCGGGTTCGGCTGCCTTAATTTGACGGGAGATAATAATGATGCACGTAATCAAAGTAATCTGTTTTGGAGCCATTGTTAGTTCCATGGCTGCGGGTTGTGCAACGGTCCAGGACCCAGGCCGGACGGGCTTTCTAAGCGACTACTCGAAACTCGAGGAAATCAAGGAGAATCATCTGGTCTACGACAGTGGCAATTTTGGCAATTATTCGAAGTTCATCATCGAACCGGTAGCGATGCTGTATCGCCAGCCCGAAGATAAACGGATATTCGACGATGAGGAACTCGCGGATCTCCAAGCACACTTCGCGACCAAGGTGCGCAAAGCGTTAATCGAAGACGATGGGTATCAGGTTGTCGAAGCAAACGCACCCGGAACGGCGAGACTGCGCATCGGCATTACAGACGTGGACGATACGATTGGAGTACTGAACCTGTCGATTTATACCAAGATCACTGGTGCGGGCCTGGGCGGGGCGGCCATGGAGGGAGAATTGGTTGACTCGGTGACCGGCGAGCAGATTGGGGCAGTCATTCGATGGGGTAGCGGCAGCCGCATTCTAAAAGCCGGCTTCACACACACTGGCGATGCCAAGATCGTCATCAACCGCTGGGTGAAGGACCTCCGGGAGAGAATCGACGAAGCGCACGGGCGCTAGTGCGTAAGCTGCGATCAGGACCCAGGAGTTCATCAGGACGATCCTGGGACTGTGGGTATCAGGCTATCAGGTCAAGGATGCGGAGATCTTTTCGCTTAAGGGCCGCAGTAAGAAGAGCATCCGCATCTGCTTCGTCAAACATTTGCGTGATCGCCGGATCTGAGACCTACAGATTACAGAGGCAATAAGTATGCGGTTTTTCTTTCGACTGCTAATGAGGGTAGGTATTGCACTGGCCATCGTTACTGTGACCATCATCCTCGTCCGGGCCATAGATTCCCGCAAGCTTCCGGAACTTCGCGTCTGGCACACGGTGGAGCTGGCAAGCGAGTATCGCGCACAGCGGGATGGGGATATCGACGGATTTGCTGCGTACCTGACTCAGGAGCGGCAAGTGTTCGATGAGCTGAACGCGAAGATTTATTCCGAGGTGCCGGCCGAGGAACATGCTGCGCCCAGCCGGTACAGCCAGGACAGTCCGTTCAATCCCCACAATCATGCAAAAAACTGGAATCGTACCGTCGAGCTGATTCCCGAGGTACCGACTGGCGGTGTGCTGATGCTGCACGGCCTCACCGACTCACCTTACAGCATGCGCAGCACCGCTGAGCTGTTCCGCGCGAAGGGGTTTTACGTACTGGTACTCAGGTTGCCGGGTCATGGCACTACGCCGGGAGCGCTGCGACATGCGCGCGCAGAGGATTGGCAGGCCGTCATCGAACCGGCCGCCCGGCACGTCCGCTCGGTCATCGATGACGAGCAGCCGTTTGTTGTCGTTGGTTATTCCAACGGCGGCGTCCTTGCCGTGAACTATGCGCTGGACGCTCTCAATGATAACAGCCTCCCACTGCCGGATCGGCTCGTGCTGATGTCTCCAGCTATAGGCGTCGCGCCCTACGCGATGTTCGCGGCCTGGCACAGGACGCTGAGCTGGCTCACATATTTCGAGAAGTTTCAGTGGCAGGCCGTATTGCCCGAGTACGACCCCTATAAGTACAACTCGTTTCCGAAAAGCGCCGGGCACGAAACCTATGCGCTGACGCAACAGGTACAGGAAAAACTGAGCCGTTTCGGCACACCGCAAACTGAGAGACGTTATCCGCCAGTGTTGGCGTTCGTGTCCCTCGTCGACGCAACCGTTACGACTGCGGACACGGTGAAATATCTGTTCCAGCGGCTGAATCGGCCTGAGGACGAACTCATCCTCTACGACATCAACCGTTCCAGCAGGATCCACCAGTTTCTGAAATCCGAACAGCAGGCGTTGCTCAAACGCGTATGGGATGATACGAATCGCCGCTTTGGGCTCACACTTGTAACCAACCGCACGCGTGCCAGCAGCACCGTGCTTGCCCGGACAAGCCTGAACGGGCATGTTTCTGAACGTCCGATCGAAGGCGAGTGGCCGCGCCTGGTTTACTCACTGTCTCACGTGGCGATCCCTTTCCCGCCTGATGATGTCTGGTACGGAGACGGGTCGACCAATCGAGGCGAACAGATTAGCCTCGGGACATTCTCTCCGCGGGGGGAGAAGCAGGTGCTGATCGTGCCGGCCGATCTTCTGCTACGTCTGCGGCACAACCCGTTCTTCGAGTATCAGGCCAGCCGCGTGGTTGAGGTTGTCGAAGAACTGTTGCCCTGATCGATTGTACAGGTGGCGACGCTTACAGTTGCCCGCGGACCGGCAGGATACGATAGAAGCCAGCCACAAAGCGCTCCCACGCGCTGGTCTGTGGCTCTTTCTTGATAATCTTCTCCTGACCGTCTTCCAATCCACGCCAGCGCAACTTTCCATCCTCATTCAGGAACACTTCCCAGGTCTTCGTCGGCAGGACTTCGTCGACGAGCGCGGCGAATTCTTCTGCCAGCCGCGGTGAGTCGATGATGATCCCAAGTTCGGTGTTAATGAACGCAGAGCGCGGGTCGAAATTGAAAGATCCGATGAACAACTGCCGACGATCAACCACAAAAGCTTTCGTATGGAGCGTTGCCCTGGTGGACTCTTCGGCGACGTACTCGGAACCGCTCACGGTTGCATCGGCACGCACCTCAAAAATGCGGACTCCAGCCTGCAACAACGGTTTTCGCGACGGCGCGTAGCCGCCGTGCACCATTTTCTGATTATTGGCAGCCAGCGAGTTGGTTACGATGACGACATTTATACCGCGCTCCCTCAGTGCGATAATTTCCCGGATGCCGGTCTTTAGCGGCACGAAGTACGGTGAAATCAGCAGCAGCTCACGCTCCGCGCTTTGCAGCGATTCGATGAGTGGCGTGCGGATCGATTCGGCATCCTCGGCCTTCGCCTTGATACTCTTGTCAGGCGAATCGACCGCAACGGTATACGGCGCCCATGTGAATGCGTCGGCACCTTTTGCAATCGTAGCAAGTATCTGACTGCGCACCGCCTCGGCATAGGGAGAGTTCTCCAACCCGTCTCGCTTTGCCTTTAGCTTATCGCGCATCTCCGCCAGCATCGAAGCGGGATCGTCCGGCATCCTGGCGAAACCGGGGACCGGGATCGCGGCCGGGTGGTTCCAGTAGGTGTCGAACATATCGGATATGTCGGTCACGACGGGACCGATTCCGAGGACATCCAGATCGCCGAACGTTACGTCTTTTCTGGCGCCGAAATACTCGTCGGCAATGTTTCGCCCGCCGATCAGCGTTATCTGGTTATCGACAGTGAAGGACTTGTTATGCATGCGCCGATTGATGCGCGAAAAACTGGTGATAGCGTCTACTGCCCTGGCCGACCGTTGCGCGAAGGGATTGAATATTCGAATCTCGAAATTCGGATGAGAATCGATTGCCGCCATGCCGGCGTCAAGTCCCTGGGTGAACATGTCATCGACCAGCAGCCGTACGCGGACCCCCCTATCCGCCGCATCCAGAAGTGATTCGATGAACAGGTTGCCGACAGCATCGTCCTTGATGAGGTAATACTGGGCATCGATCGTGCGTTCCGCCCTGCCTGCCATCAACAGGCGCAGCGCCAGCGCGTCGATACCGTTGCTGACCACGTAGAAACCAGATTGACCGAGAGGATGCGCCCCATGCAATCGGCGCATGGTCTGCCCGATATTCGATTCGGCAGTTTCCGCCGGGTCGAGCGCCCTGGATTCGGTTCTTGGGTAGTCGAAATCGATGCTGGCACAGCCAGAGACAAATCCGGCCGTCAGCATCAGTAGGCAATATCTGGCAGCTGGGGTCATCGTATTGGTTTATTCGAGCCCGTATCTGATCGATAGCGATTCAGTTGCTATCGTAGCGCCGCTGTGTTGCGCAAGGCGCCGACGTAAAGGTAGAAGCTGCCCGTGCCTCCCTCGGCAACTCCGTAACCGAGATACAGTGGACCAATCATGGTATCCGCCGCAAGGTAGAGGCTGCCCGCGAACAGACCGTCGCCGGCATCGATATCATTGCGGCTCTCCCAGACGTTGCCGTATTCCAGGCTTGTGCCGATAAAGACATCGGCAATACCGGCGTCCCAGAATTTGCGACGAACCTGGCCGATCACGCGACCGTAGTGCTGGCCACTGAGTTGATTGAATTCGAAGCCGGACAGGTTGAACAGGCCGCCGATCCGGAAACGGCGTTCGGGCGGCGCCTGGCCGCTGGTCGTTGTTCGGAAGTCCACTCCGAGTGAAAAGGTATTTTTGCCCCGCGATCGCGCGATGAGCGCGGCAAACAGGGCCTGATCGTAATCCTGGCTGGCGCCTAATCCGGTTCGGTTGATGCGATACACCGCCGACAGGAAATGACCATGACTCGGGAAATAGAGATTGTCCAGCCGATCGGCTTCCAGTACTACTGACAATTCACCGATATCGAAATCCTGATCCGGAATGTTCGGATCACCGATCCTGATCTCCCGTTCACCCCCGCCGCGCGTATAACTAAGGCTGCTACGACCCCAGGTGCCGAATTCCCGGCCCGCATACGCAGACGCAACGAACTGAGTGATGCGAGCCTGCTCCTCAATATCTGTGGTTCCCTCAGCAAATTGGTTAACGTTGAACTGGTCGACAGAAGCCCGTGCGCCTGCGAACCAACGCCCTGAACTGCCCAGTGGCTGGTAGAAGTCAGTCAGTATGCCCGGCTCTTCGCCTATGGACACCGCGGTTCGCCACTCTCCATTCCAGGAGTTCATCTCGGTCTTCAGCAGACTCGCCGAAAAGTTGAAGATGCCTTCACCGTTGAAACTCGTATTCCACTTGACGCCGAGTTGCAGATAATTCGGGCCCCAGCTCCTGGGGAGCGCCCATATCTGCAGGCCATGCTTGCCATCCTCTTCAACCACTGCGTAGGCGATGTGCGAAAAGATCTCCAGTCCGTAAAGTTCGTCAATTCCTCTTTCAAGTTGTTCGACATCAAGTGGATGGCCGACAATCTTTTTTCCGGGCTGGGATGCTCGAAGCCTGCTCAGGAGAAACTCGTCTGCAATCCGGGTGTCGTTTTCAAGATGGACGAATTCGATAACAGGACGCTCACCTTCGGGCATCTGCCGCGCCGCAACATGCGCAGCAAACGCCAGTTCGTCGAGTGAGTACCTGCGCAGCTCCGTCAGATGTTCCTCGGCGGACGCAACACCGGTAGGAACCGCATCGGCCATCCGGTCGAAGTCTCCGGTTTTGATATCGCCCAGATCAGGAATGAGCAGAATGTCTTGCGCAGCAAGTGTCGCTATCTCCGCCTCGGTATTTCTCCGGGTAAGAAACCCGGTCAATTGCCCGACGACGGACAAGATGGAAGTTGCCGCGTCTTCTTCGCTCAACGGTGTGCTGATATCGACGGCGATAACGATATCGGCGCCCATCCCACGTACTACCTCGATCGGCAGGTTACTGGCTATACCGCCGTCGACAAGATTGCGCTCTCCCCACGGCACCGGTGTCATTATCGCCGGAATCGACATGCTGGCACGGATAGCCTTAGGCAAACTCCCTGCACCCAGCACAACTGTTTCACCTGTCTGGATATCCGCGGCAACGGCCCGAAACGGGATTGCCAGGTCGTCGAAATTGTCGATATCGGCGACAGGCAGTGTCAGCATGATCAAAAGCTGGTTGATCTTCTGCCCCTGAACGAGCCCGGGCGGCAACGAGATCTTGCCGTTATTGAAGCCGGGTTTGCGACCGATCAGCCAGAGTCGGTCATCGGTCTTGCGCCGAAATGAACGATTTTCCCGATCAACCTTGTCTTCGAATACATCGTCCCAGTCGACCGCTACCAGCTGCGCTTCGATCTCCTCCGGAGACATGCCGGAAGCGTACATGCCTCCGACAATGGCGCCCATGCTCGTTCCCGCGATGTAGTCGATCGGGATGCGCTCCCGTTCCAGGACTTTCAGGACACCTATATGAGATGCGCCGCGCGCGCCGCCGCCGCTGAGCGCGAGACCGATACGAGGCCGGTCATTGGTCGCATCCTGCGCGAGGATCGTTGCCGGTGCAGAAAGAAAAAGGAGCAGGACAAAGATCAGAACTGCCGGGCCAGCCTTGATTCGGTGGTAGTTCGAACGCTTCTTTCCGGGCATAGCTGTATCTCCAAATTGGCAGTCATACTCTACCGCTGTCGATCCCCTGTAGTTCGCCGTCTCACCGGATCATAAGTATCCTGCGCATATTGTTTTGTTTGTAAATAAGGTGCTTTCTCCCTTAAGGCACAGTCCTACACCTTACAAATCTGCAATATCGGTGCCAAGGACGAAAAGATCAGCTTGTCAAGACCTTGCTTGAATTCAGAATGTCGGCGGAGCATTTGGCATCAGGTTTGCTCCAAGATATTGTAGTCACTCCAAGATTTCGGACCGTGCCCCCGCGCCATCGTCGGACCACGATGCTCGGAGCAGGCCTACAATTCTGGAATATTGACCCTGTATGGCGAGTCCAAAGCGGTCAGAATCTTCTGGTCCCGCTCATACACGTCATCGAAAAAATGTATCTGCCCGTCTTCGCCGATTGTGGCGGTCCAGTACAACAAGAGCACCGGCAGGGGCTCCGAAAGAAACACGCTTCGGGTTTTTCGGGTCGCCCGTTCTGCCTGGATCATCTCGCTGGTCCAGCCATCGGCTTGCAGCAGTACTTCGGCGAAATCAAATGGTTGCTGCACACGGATGCAGCCGTGGCTGAATGTCCGTTCGGCCCTTGCGAACAAAGATTTGCTCGGCGTGTCGTGCAGATAGACCGAGAACTGATTGGGAAAAATGAACTTGATCTCGCCGAGGGCGTTCGATAACCCGGGTCGCTGTACAAACGTGTAACCGAAATTGCGCCGCGTCACTTGTGACCAGTCCACGCTGGCCGGGTCGATGATGTCACCGTTTCGATCCTTCACATCGAAGTTTCTTGCAGACAGGTAATTTGTGTCCTGTTGAATGGCCGGTAACATTTCCTTGGTCGCAATGCTGTAAGGCACTGTCCAGGTAGGATTGAAGACGATGTACTTAAGCGTAGAGCGGAATACAGGCGTTTTGTGATAAGTCTTGCCGACGACGACACGGGTGGACCAGACGGGTTTTCGATCGCGGTAAAGGTAGGCCCTGAAGGCGGCGATGTTCACGACAACGAAATCGTCTTCCAGATTGTCGAGGATCCAGCGCCCACGCTCGAGGTTCAGACGAATCTGGTTGACGCGATCCTCAACAGGCACGTTAAGCGCGCGCAGCGTGGCAGGACCGACGACGCCGTCAGCGTCAAGACCGTGCCGTTCCTGGAAATTACGGACGGCAGACTCGAGCGCATCAGCGTAGACGGAAAACGGTGCCGCGGCTGCTGCCGCCGGAAGGTCGCCGGTAACCGCCAGGCGGCGGGCGAGTATCGGTAGTCGTTCGTCTACAGCCCCCGGCTTCAGCGTCACCCCTTCCGGCACGCGCGGCCAACCGCCCGCCGCCGCCACCTTGCGATACTCCTCGAGGTAGGATCGCAGGCGCCGATAGAGTTCTACGCGCGGAAAAATCGCGGCGAGATAGTCGGAAAGCGACTCGGCATCGATGGCCTCCTGAATAGCTTTTGCCGGATCTTTACCGCCGAGTTCCCGGGTGAAATTCCACTCCGGACCGAGATCATACGGATCCACCTTGCCGAATCGCTGATGGTATCCAAGCCTGATAAGACTGTCTGTCAGTGCGATGTCGAGCGCCGCCCGCTCGTCTGCTGCCAATTGCTTTCCGTTTTCGAGCAAGCCTTTTACATATTCGATTTTTTCAAGGTGATAATCGGTGGGATCGAGACCATCCTTTGCGGTCGCCTTGATCACTTCTATGAGGGATTCTATTTTGCCGGTACCAGTCCATGCCGGTGAGAATCCGCGGCGTTCGTAGAAATCTGCAAGCAGATTGCCGGATGCCACATCGATCCCACCGATGCTGAGCCGCCCGGACTCGCGCAACTGCTCTATTTCAATTCGAAGCGCTTCGCGGTCTTCACCATCGTCCGCCAATACAGGCAGGCAAAGGGCGAAAAACAAAGCAGTGATTTCCCACTTAAACACTCTGGCCATTTTGATCAACTCCCGGATATCGGTCGCATATGGATGGGCAACTGGATCTCGATAATACTTTGAAATTCGTTTTCATCGGGCGGCACACGATCGTCGCGATGTTAGAATTCCGAGTCCTGACGATAACAGCACATTCGCACGATTGGGACCACTATGAATCCTGTGCAACAACGAATTCTTATCTGTTTGATTTCGGTAGGACTGCCGACAGCGACGATGCACTTGAGCGACGCTGGTGCCCTCGACGTAAAACAATTGTCGTTTTACCACACACATACCAAAGAAAAGCTGGACATAGTCTATTTTGAGAACGGCGAGTACGTCGCTTCGGCCCTAAAGGAAATCAATCGTTACCTTGGGGATTTTCGAACCGGCGACATGACCGCCATGGACCCGGGGCTGCTCGATCTGATCTATGACATCCGGGAAACGCTCGGGAGCCGCGGAACCTACGAGGTTATTTCCGCCTACCGCTCACCAAAAACGAATGAAATGCTGCACGCGATGGGCGGTGGTGTTGCGCGGAACAGCCAGCACCTGCTCGGCACGGCAATTGACGTGAGGCTCGAAGACATCCCTATCGAGGTGCTCAGGGACGCAGCACTTTCGATGCAAAGAGGCGGCGTCGGTTTCTACAAGAAATCCAACTTCGTGCCCATTGACACGGGCCGTGTCCGGCGCTGGTGATCTCCCGAATCAGTCCGCTGCCAGACAATCTACTCGCTGCTCGACCGGCAGTCTCGCGTTGTTGAAACGACATGCAATAAGTTCGCCGTAGGCGATCATGAGCGCGTCGACGTCTTCCCACGACTCCGGTTCTTCGGTGACACCACCAAAATGGTCGATAAGGGCGACCAGCCGCTCCTCGCTCACACTGTCAAACGCCTCGAGTTCAAAGACAAGACCGTCGAAATTGGCTTTCTTCGCTATGTCTGACGTCGCGGCGCCTTTGACTTTACCCACCACGAATGCCACCGGAACGTAGTTGTACGGTTTCTTCTTGATCTTGTGAAGTTTGAGGTTCGTAATCGCAACGCTCAGGTATAGGACGTTCTCCATTGGCCGGTCAACGACGTACACGTGTTCGCCGAGTCCTGCCGCGAGTCCTGCACGCAATGACTCCGCGAGCGCGTTTAAGTGCTTGGGCTTTACCCCCCGATATTGCGAATCATTGGCGATGAAGATCTCCGGTTGATCGATCATGACTGCGTTGTATTTGATCATCCGATTCGTAGCGTCGGGAGCCAGGTAACGATAGTCGGCCGAGCCATCTGTTACTTTTTCAAGCTGTGTATAGTCGGACATGAACCCGGAGTAGATCAGCTCGTCAGCCTGAGCGCTGGAGAACAGCAACGCAGTACTCGCCACCGCTGCACAAATTACAATTTTCCTGATATTCATTTTTAACTCCTAGATAGGTGTACATGCTCCGAAAATAATGAACCCTGCATTCTCTCCGGCACCGGCAGCAACCATCTGCCCATTAGCCTGGTCGATCGATAGCGACCAACCAAGCGTACTGACGACGCCTTCACCGACGCCCTGGACGCCCTGGACGACGAGGTAGGTTGTGGTGTCAACTACGCTCATGTCGTCCGCAGAGCTTTCTTCACCGGCGGTGAGCGATACGAGTTGATTTCTCCTGAAATCCAGCTTGATGAAGTCAGGTGCATCCACACTCTCGTTAGTAACGGCGCGACAGTCGGAACCGGCATCACATTCAAGAACCTGGCCAAAAGAACACATAAGTGGTTCCGAGCCGTCGAAGTCAGCGGCAATTGCCGCCACACCGAAAATGCTCGCCACAAAAACAAAAACCTGTTTTCCAAAAACTTTCATGTTGCTATTCTCCTGTGCTGTTAGCGAACGGTGTAATTCTTGCCTTCCAGACAGGCAGCATAGGCACGATTGTAACGATTGCGACTTTCCGTATAGATGCGCACTTGCTCCTGTTCCCATTGCTCGCGAGCCTGAGCTTCTTTACGCTTTTGATCCTGGCGCCGCATGCCGCCGATGGCCACGCCTGCGGCAGCCCCTCTTCGCGTGCTCTTAGAATCACCTCCCGCGATCTGACCAACCGCCGCGCCGCGGACCAGTCCCTTTCCGACACCGCCTTTTTTCGCCTGCTGTTGAGGCGGTGGTTCAGTCGCCGTTGGTGGCGCCATTGGATCGAAGTCCGATTGGTCCTTAGCCCAGGTGTAACAGGCAAATTTGTCCTGTTCCTGTTGCTCGGACGTCTGATCGGTATTCGGGAATATCATCAGTTCATCGGCGATACTGGTCGCGGCCAGGCAGAGTCCACACAACGCCCCCATGATATTAAAACGAATATTCAACATTTCTAACCTCCAGTGGTTTTGGTCATGTTCATTTCGGCACCCTTTGAACTCGCGTCTCACGAGGTCATTCAATTTTTTTTGCCTCTGGCTTCTGCGATGAGCTGCATGCCCTTGGTCTCGACCACCGTGTTGAAGCGCATTTCGGGTTGCGCATCTGACATATCGAGTGCCGCCAGGACTTTTTTATACTGCGTCGATCTGAGGTGGCGCTCAAGGTCATCCTGGGTATTCCAATCCTCCACCCAAATCAGGATGTCTGGGTCGTGCAAGTCCTTATAGAGGCCGCAACTGATGCAACCCGTCTCGACACGCGTTGGCTCGATCAGCGAACGGAGCAGGCGAACAATTTCGCCGTTTAATCTATCGGACGCAGTTATTCGAATTGTTGACGTAATCAAAGCGGTCCCTCGGCGGTCAGGCAGCGCGAATTGCAACAGACTAAATGCAACATGCATGCCAATCGAGCAACGCCTGAACATCCAGTACTGCAGCCAATTCGATCGGCTAACTCGCGGAGTTTCGGGCACTCAGTCCAGCATGTTGGGGATGTTCCGAAATCTTGGAGGCTATGCGCAGAAAGGCAAATGGGGCCCATCTGCCCAGGATGATCATTCGACTATGTAAGACGTTACCGAGTGCTGGTACGTTGGATTCCCAGCTTCTTCATGCGCGCTTCGAGTGTTGTGGCTTTCAACCCAAGTATTTCTGCCGCCCCGCCCACACCTCGAATGCGCCAACCCGTGGCCTGCACCACCGCCTGGATATGGTCACGCTCGACATCGGCGAGACGTTTGGAGTTCGCGACCTTCGAAGTGTTGTCCTCCAGATCGATCTTCAGCGTTGGTCTCGTGCTGATGATCATGGCTCGCTCAATAATATTCCTGACCTCGCGGACGTTGCCGGGCCAGGCGTATGCCTTGAGTGAGTCCATTACGGCGACTGGTATCGACTCGATGGTCTTGCCCATGGCCTCCGAGAACTCCTGCACGAAAGCCCACACCAGCTGTGGAATGTCTTCGACCCGATCCCTCAGTGGAGGTACCGTGATCGGGAACACGTTTAGCCGGTAGAACAGGTCCTCACGAAATTTCTTGTTTTCGACGGCCTCAGCCAAGTTCCGGTTGGTGGCCGCTAGCACCCGAACATCCGTCTTCCGGGTCTTAGAGCTGCCCAAACGCTCGAACTCTCCATCCTGCAGCACCCGCAACAGCTTAGCTTGCAGCTCCAGAGACAACTCAGCGATCTCATCGAGCAAAATCGTCGAACCGTCCGCAATCTCGAAACGCCCAAGCTCCCGGGTCAGGGCACCGGTGTAGGCCCCTTTCTCACGACCGAACAACTCCGCCTCCACCAGGCTCGAAGGCAGCGCGGCACAGTTGACCTTGACCATGACTTTATCTTTGCGGGAACTGAGATTGTGGATCGCCCGCGCCAGAAGCTCTTTGCCCGTGCCGGTCTCGCCGAGAATCAGCACCGTCGAGTCTGTCGTTGCTACCTGCTCTACCTTTGTCAAAGCCGCCCGCAATGAGGCGCTGTCTCCAATGATCTCGCCGTGAATGTGCGTCAGCCTGGCTTCATCGCGCAAGTAGAGATTCTCTTGCTGCAGTTGCCCCTGGAGCGATTTGATCTTATCAAGTGAGCTCTGCAACTTGAGCTCGGCGTCCCGGCGGCTAAGTGCCCCGCCGAAAACCTCGCCCAAAAGCCGCAGTTGTTGCACCAGACTTTCCGACCACGTCGTTGGCTGGACATTGTTGATGGCCACGTAGCCCGCCAATTCGCCCCTTACATTGAACGGCACAAAGATTACGGACTCGAGCCCCGCTTGTTCCATGCTGACGCGATCCTCAGTAGCCTCCGCACGGAGATCAGATAGTGCAGAAATGGGTAATGCCTCGTTCTGCAATAGCTGCTCGGCAAGCCAGGGAAAGTGCTGCGCGACATGGACGCCCTTGAACGCCTCGCGGTCCCACCTCTCCGAGGCCCATTCGTGCGTAACTTCAAAGTCGTCGTCGTCCAACGGCTGCAATAACGTGACGAGGTCGGCGTTGAGCGCTTGCCCTGCCGTCGCCAGTCCCGTTTCGATCTGGCCGTCCACCATCTCAGGCGCGAGATTGACGAATGCAGTGGAGATATCGGATAACGCACGTTCGAATCGCTGCAACACTTCGATCTCGCACCGCCGACGCGACCGATCCTGCGCACTTGCGATCATCCTGGCAACGATCTGCAAGCGCTGCACGGTACTAGCGTCCCAGATTCGGGGCTCATGAATACTATCGAGAGATACGGCCGCTGCCACTGTAACCGTTCCGCGGAGCACCGCCGGGACCATTACAAATGACTGGATGCCCATACTTTCACAATACTGCCTTTCATTCGCTGCTTCGTCGGGAAACTCCGCCATCTCATCGATTGTTACTGCCTCGTTCTTAAGGATTTTCGCCGTCAGCCATGGAAACTGCGCCGAGACATCAACGTCTTGAACGGATTCATCCTGATCAACTGATTTATCAGACCACAGCCGGGTCGGGACAAGTTCTTGCAATCCGGAATCTACTTCCAGATAGCCCGCCCTGTCCGCCCCCAGAAATAGTCCTAACTCGCTGAGGATCTCATCAGTTATCGCATCAATGTCCTCGACGCCGTCGATGAGTCTATTCGAGAAATTAGCGATGAGAGCTTCAAACTTTAAGCGTTCTTCAATGTCTCTGGCTTTACGCCGTCTCAGAAACGCATTGCCGAAAATATCGCCCACTATCTGGCATCGCCGGACAACAAGCGCCGGCCAGTGCTGCTCGTGGCTCTTCACGCAGAGGCCAATTCCGCCAATTGCGGAGCCCTCGGCCATTATCGGTACCCAGAGACCCGAGCATATCCCCATCTCTTCTAGTTGCTGTCGTGTCGAGAAGGCTTCGGCGGGAAGGTCAGCGAGGGTCGAGATCGATATCAATTGCCCACCAGCCAATTCGTCCCGGATCCAGGAATCTTCGGGGCCGATAAATGGCAGCGGCTGCTTACCCACTAACCACTGCATGTGAAAGCCCGGCTGCTTGTCTAGAGCGGAGAATTCAGCGACCGTGCATCGCTCCGCGCCCAGCTGGTGAGCAAGTTGATCGAGCCACCGTCCGATTGTGTTCTCCATATCGTCCGGTGCAACGACCGCGAAATCGGCAGAAAACTCGGCGAGGAAGATTTCGAACGAAGAATGCCGCTCGGTTTGCCATACCGCGACCTCGCCGCGTGCGGGTGTGTCTCCCGCAACTTGGCGGTGAACTCGGCTACCAGTGCTTTTGGCAGGCATTCCCCCAGATGTGAACATGATGCCCCTGATATATTATTGTCTTTTTTCTGTGTTACGGACTAACAGAATTTTCAGACTAATACGGACAGACTGGAACTCGGAAAATTACTAGTTGTTGGAATTATTGGTGATTAAATGCCGATGAGAATTTCCTTACCATCTGGCCGTCAAAGCTGCGTTCGCCAACAAGAAGAATAGAAATTTAGCTGTAAGCTCACCCGAGAATCACGAAATCCGATCGATTGCTGGGGAATCTGGCAACAATTGCCAACTGATCACCACAGCATCCTGAGTGTCAAATTTCAGCGACCCGTAAGAGTGAATGCATCATTTCCGTTAAAAAACTCGTAAAATTACTAGTCTCCTCGAAAGAAACTTAGGAAAACCCTACGAATTGAGAGCCAGTAGGCTGCATAATGTACGTCTAAGGAATCACTATGAGCTTTTATGTCCCGCCTGTCTTGATCTTGATCTCCGTTATCTCTTCGTCAGTAAACAGTACGCGAAGCTGGTTGGGCTTCCGTGAGAACGGCTCATTGGAAGGCAAGATGAGAAATAGTCGGTGACGATTCGATTGCGCTCATACAGCCGCAGTTTGAGATCGCGTTGTCCGGACGAGCAGCGAACTTCGAGGCTGCCTTACCGAATGGTGTGGACGGTAAGCACGCGCTCAAGCAACACGTCTGACCCAACGTCGGCTCAGATGGGACTGTTCGCGATGTCTACGCTTTCGATCATGAGCTTAGCAAGACCGAGCGCAAGAGTAATTATTTGATGGCAAATGATGGGCACATCCAACGTATGTTGGACGCTGCCAACATCATCCCGTGGGAGGCAGATCCTCAAACCTGGCAGTTCACGTATGTCGGTTTACAGGTTGAGAGGCTGCTGGGTTATCCGCGCGATCAGTGGTATGAGAAAGATTTCTGGACGTCGACCATATTGCCGGAAGACCGAGAATTCGCGATAAATTTTTGCGAATCGTCGACCAAGAGACTTAGCGATTTCGAATTTGAGTACCGTATGGTCAAGGCCGACGGGGATGTGATCTGGCTGCGTGACATCGTCCATGTTGAGATTGAGGATGGCGTGCCTCAGCTACTTCGGGGTTTCATGATTGATAATACGGTGAGCAATCGAATAGAGCATCTATACTCTATTGCGCCAGTCGGACTCTGCTATTTCGATACGGACCTGCGATTCCTCTATATCAACGAGTGGCTAGCCCGCATCAATGGCCTTTCGGTGAAAGCACACCTAGGAAAAACAATCGACGAGCTGCTTAAAGACGTTGCAACTGGTGTCGTGCCGCAACTCCGCCACGTGCTCCAAACGGGGGAGCCGATTATCGAAGGGACGGTCGAAGCGGAGACACCGGCTCATCCAGGAGAGTCGAGGCACTACATGCACAACTACTATCCGGACAAGAACAAGGATGGCACGATCGTGGGCGTGAGCTGCGTCGTTTACGACATCACCGGACGCAATGAACTGGAATCGGGAAGTCGTGCCCGTCTTTAGGCGAGTTTGGCTTTATCGCTGTTGCTCGTGAACTAAATATAGTAGCTACTTGGTGGATCGACAGCCTGTCACCTATGTCTGCTTTGGGTCATTAGCGGCCCTTCACTCGCATTCTAGCTCAACGGCTGCTTGCGGGGGTAAAGCGGACGTTCTTCATTTTTTATTCCCAAAAATTTTGGAAAAGTCTTCTTTGTTTTTGCTCAACCATGACAAACGGGGTCATGACACTAATCGCGAATCGGGAATTTGCCCTCCACCCCTTGCTCCATGAACCCATTTCAGCAAGAACAGGCTAATTTCTAGACAGGCAAGCAATGCTCAGTCCGATCATGCTCACAGAATGTCATGTGATCTATCCGAATTACTCGAGCGAACCAGGCCACCCGATGCTGAGCTGGTTGATCTGATAGAACAGGCGTTTCTTGAGGGGCAGATTAATGGTCAGAAGGCTGATCTAGCTTATTTGTGGTTGATGGTCGCCATAGATGACTAATGTCGATTCTTGTCAAAGAGACCTTCTTTCAGTCTTGTCAGTGAGTGGTTTGGGGGCCTGAAATGTCCCAAATTCAAGGGTCGGAGTTTGTTAATGCGGGTACTCTTGCGGGTATCAATGAGCATTGATCGAGTTAAAAACTAATAGAAACAATAATTTAACCTCTAGATCGTGATTGTGAGCGAGGATGACGGCGGCCGCATTTATGGCCAGTGCCTCTTTGACGACTTCTCGCGGATAGACACTGGTGCCGTCGATGGTGCCCCGGAAAAGCTCATCAAAACGGAGCACACGGTGGCGGTTGTCGAGGTACAGGCAGCAAAAGACCTCGTGTCCGAGGTGCTGGATCTTCGCGTGCATGAATGCCCGGGTATCGGACGGGCAGCGGATGGTCTTACCCACAGGTAACGACTCCGCAAAGTAGCGTCGAGCAAGTTCAGGTATCGCGCACAGGGCCGCAGCCCCGGTATTACCGATGCCCTTTTCTGTAACGATTAGCTGTGGGTCTGCATGCAGAAGGCGGCGCAGACCACCGAATCGCGCCAACAGGCTGCGCGCAAGATCCAGCGCTGGCCGTCTGCCGCCCGGCAGCAACTTCGCCAGAAGTTCAGCATCGCATATTGAAGAATGGTCGGATCGTTCTTGCATTAGCAGGCTATTCTGCCAATGACGCGCCGCGTGGCAATACATCAATCGGGGATTGTTGTCCGGATTTGGTGGAAATTCGGCCGAGCTACGGGCTAAGCTCACGCAGTCAGTGCAAAGCAAGACGAAAGGATCGAACCTGGATGAACGTTGTTCTTGGCATCACGGGCGGCATTGCCGCGTACAAGACACCTGAACTGGTGCGACGCCTGCGCGAGCGTGGCGCCAATGTGCAAATCGTCATGACAGCCTCTGCCGAGGAATTTGTTACGCCGACGGCATTGCAGGCCGTGTCTGGACGGCCGATACGGACCAATCTCTGGGATAAGGAGGCCGAGGCGTCAATGAGCCATATTGAGCTGGCCCGCTGGGCCGACATCGTTCTGATTGCGCCGGCAACCGCTGAGATCATGGCGCGCCTCGCAGGCGGTGCGGCGCCGGATCTGCTGACAACACTTTGCCTGGCCACTGAGGCGCCGCTTGCGATCGCGCCGGCGATGAATCGTGTGATGTGGAGCAATCCCGCCGTGCAGGCAAATCGCAAGACGCTCGAAAAGCGCGGCGTCAGAATACTAGGGCCCGGGGATGGCTCGCAGGCATGCGGTGAGACCGGCGCAGGACGCATGCTCGATCCCGATGCTATCGCAGAGATCGTCTGTGATACGCAGGATGCAGCAATTTTCGGCGGCAAGGCCCTGCAGGGTAAAACGGTACTGGTTACGGTCGGACCGACGCACGAACCAATCGATCCGGTACGCTACATATCGAATCGCAGCTCAGGAAAAATGGGCTACGCAATTGCGGCGGCGGCGCTCGAGCAGGGAGCGAAAGTCATTGTCGTGAGTGGTCCTGTGTCAATTGCTGCCCCACCTGGTGTCGACATACACAGCGTACGGACGGCGCAAGAGATGTATCGTGAAACTCACGACCATATCGATGGTGTGGATATTTTCATTGCTGCCGCAGCGGTCTCTGACTATCGTCCGGTCAAAATGCGAGCCCAAAAGATTAAGAAGGACGACGCCTCGATGCGCATCGATCTCGTCCGGTCGCCCGACATCCTGGCATCGGTCGCGCAGCTCGAGGACGCACCTTTTACGGTTGGCTTCGCCGCTGAGACAGAGAAAGTACGTGAGTACGCGCTCGGCAAGCTCGATAAGAAGAAACTTGACATGATCGTGGCGAATCGAGTCGGAGAAGATTGCGGATTTGGCTACGACGACAATGCTGTTGAAGTGTTTTGGAATGGCGGTGAACAGGCGTTCGGAAAAACCTCTAAAACTGAACTTGCGCGGCAAGTCGTAATGCTCATCGCCGAGCGCTATGCATCGACATCCGCCGCGGGTGCGCAACCCAGGCTATCGTTAATCTCGTCGAACAAAACCAAGAGTTAATGCTTTGCGCTCCATTGAACTGAAGATTTTGGATCCGCGGCTCGGGGACTCGATACCACTGCCCCACTATACGACTGACGGTTCCGCCGGCCTCGATATGCGAGCCTGCATCGATACGGTGGTGACCGTTAAGCCGGGCGATACGGTATTGATGCCGACGGGTCTTGCGATTCACATTGGTGATGCATCTCTTGCCGCCGTTCTTTTGCCACGCTCCGGGCTTGGGCACAAGCATGGACTCGTGCTCGGTAACCTGACCGGACTCATTGATTCCGATTACCAGGGTCAGGTGTATATATCGTGCTGGAACCGCAGCTCAAAAAGCTACGATGTGCAACCGGGTGAGCGGATCGCGCAGATGGTATTTATTCCGGTCGAACAGGTGCAGTTTCGTGTTGTCGATGAGTTCGACGTCAGCAAGCGAGGGGCGGGAGGGTTCGGTCACTCAGGCACGGCCTAAGCGGCCGATCAACTGATTCCTTTAAGCACCATGAAACGACTGA